>NZ_JBQFVZ010000002.1:0-610027 GCF_056540025.1 Ruegeria sp. AP12 | reverse complement strand
AGCGTGGCCAGGTTCTGTGTAAGCCGGGTTCGGTTACACCGCACACCAAGTTCGAAGCCGAAGCCTACATCCTGACCAAGGAAGAAGGCGGTCGTCACACTCCGTTCTTCGCGAACTACCGTCCTCAGTTCTACTTCCGTACAACTGACGTGACCGGCACCGTGACCCTGGCGGAAGGCACCGAGATGGTCATGCCCGGCGACAACGTATCGTTCGGCGTTGAGCTGATCGCACCGATCGCGATGGAAAACGGTCTGCGCTTCGCCATCCGCGAAGGTGGCCGCACCGTTGGTGCGGGTGTTGTTTCCAAAATTATTGAATAATTTTGGAAAGCGGTGGGCGGCAGTTGCTCTGAATGAGCAATGAGAGCCCACACCGTCGAACTAAAGAAGGCCGCTCCCACAAGGGGCGGCCTTTTTGGTCGAAAGGTTTCCATCATGTTTCTACCGATGGACAATCTCGCAGTCAGATTGGTAACTGGTCTCACAAACACAATTGCAAAGCACGGTATTTCCCAAATGAATCGAGAGCTTAGTTCCAACGAGCGGTCTTTGGCATTATCCATTCTTCCTTGGCTTGCTCATGAGATGTCTTGGCGCTCGCAGCACATGTCACCAGCACCAACGCTTTTGCACGCCGGTGGGCAGTCCAACTTTGAAAAGGGGTTTAGCGCTTTGACCCGGGCGGGGTTAATGCGCAATGAGGGAATCTACGGCTTGCTTACTTGGGAAGCCGGTCAAAGCATCGAGCTGCCAACAGACTATCGACGTGATGATCTTGACGAACTGCTTGAGGCTTTCGCTTGTAATTCGCACTACGCAGACGAGTTTGCTGACCATTACGTGCCCGTAGTGCCCAAAAACAACTCAACGACAAGAATATGCGAGGCCTTCTGTGCTTGCGGCTACATGGAAAGGACACGACGCGGCTGGGCTTGGACAGACTCGTTCGGGCCTTGGTTAGTGTATGAGCATTGCTGGAGACTGTCAGAATATGAAGCTGCAGATGATGAAAGTATCGCCGCTGCACTCGAAAATTTGCCTGTACAGACATTGGAAACACTGAAAGGAAAAACGTGCTCGTTTGAGCCAGACTTCCTCAGAATTCTATTTGTCCAGTACCGGAACGGGGTTTGGTCAGAAGACAACGAGTGGCGGACGGTACCCTCAGATGGTTGGGACATGAACTTGGCCGCTGGTCTTTATGAAAGACTGCAAAAGCCTGGCTACATCTGAGGCGCGCTGTTTTGGTGACCATCGGTTTGTCAAGGACAGCCATTTCCCCCTTGCCAAACCCCACCAACCCCACTAATACGCGCGAGTTCTCAACAAGAACGTCAAGGCGGGGTGATTCCCGCCTTTTGGGTTCGAAGAGGGTTGGCGATGCGCGTCTGTCCTCCTCTCAACCTCAACGCCTGATAAAAGGCTGTTAATATGCAAAGCCAAAACATCCGTATTCGGCTGAAGGCATTTGACTATCGCGTTCTGGATGCCAGCACGCAAGAGATCGTCAACACTGCCAAGCGGACCGGCGCGAACGTGCGCGGCCCGATCCCGCTGCCGAACAAGATTGAGAAGTTCACGGTTCTCCGAGGCCCTCACGTTGACAAGAAATCCCGCGACCAGTTCGAGATCCGTACGCACAAGCGTCTCTTGGACATCGTTGATCCGACCCCCCAGACCGTTGACGCGCTGATGAAGCTCGACCTCGCTGCTGGTGTGGACGTCGAGATCAAGCTGCAGTCGTAAGATCGGAGGGTATAGATTATGCGCTCTGGTATTATCGCAAAAAAAGTTGGCATGACCCGCCTGTTCATGGAAGACGGCAAGCAGATTCCTGTGACCGTTCTTCACCTGGACAACCTGCAGGTTGTTGCACAGCGTACCGCTGACAAAGACGGCTACACCGCCGTTCAGCTGGGCGCCGGTGCTGCCAAGGCAAAACGCACCTCGAAGGCCATGCGCGGTCACTATGCCGCTGCAAAGGTCGAGCCCAAGCGTAAGCTGGCCGAGTTCCGCGTCTCCGAAGATGGCCTGATCGAAGTGGGCGCCGAGATTTCGGCAGAACACTTCCTGGAAGGTCAGAAAGTTGACGTGTCGGGCACCTCGATCGGTAAAGGCTTTGCCGGTGCGATGAAGCGCCACAACTTCGGTGGTCTGCGCGCCTCGCACGGTGTTTCGATCAGCCACCGTTCGCACGGTTCGACCGGTCAGTGTCAAGACCCGGGCAAGGTGTTCAAAGGCAAGAAGATGGCCGGTCACATGGGTGCTGCCCGTGTCACCACCCAGAACCTGGAGGTTGTCAAAACCGACGCCGACCGTGGTCTGGTCTTCATCAAAGGCGCCGTTCCCGGACCGAAATCGGGTTGGGTCACCGTCAAGGACGCCGTAAAGAAGAAAGCACCGGAAGGCCTGCCTTTCCCGGCTGCTGTGAAATCGGCTGCAACCGAAGCACCTGCGGAAGAAGCGCCCGCGGAAGGTGGTGAAGCATGAAACTTGATGTAATCAAACTGGACGGCGGCAAAGCCGGCGACATCGAGCTGAACGCCGATCTGTTCGGTCTCGAGCCGCGCGCGGACATCCTGCACCGTGTGGTCCGTTGGCAGCGCAACAACGCGCAGGCCGGCACCCACAAGGTCAAGACCCGCTCGGAAACCAGCTACTCGACCAAGAAGATCTATCGCCAGAAGGGCACCGGTGGCGCACGCCATGGTGACCGTAACGCGCCGATCTTCCGCAAGGGTGGTATCTACAAGGGCCCGACCCCTCGTTCGCACGGCCACGACCTGCCGAAGAAGTTCCGCAAGCTTGGCCTGCGCCACGCTCTGTCGGCCAAAGCCAAGGCAGGTGAACTAGTTGTGATCGAGAACGCCGAAGCCGAAGGCAAGACCGCCGCTCTGGCCAAACAGGTTGCAAACCTGGGCTGGAAACGCGCTCTGGTCATCGACGGCGCGACCGTGAACGAAGGGTTCCTGAAGGCGTCGCGCAACATCGAAGGTCTGGATATCCTGCCGTCGATGGGTGCAAACGTTTATGACATCCTCAAGCGTGACACCCTGGTGCTCACCAAAGCGGCTGTCGAAGCACTGGAGGCTCGTCTGAAATGAGCGCGAAGGCAGAACACTACGACGTGATCCGCAAGCCGATCATCACCGAAAAGTCGACCATGGCGTCCGAAAACGGCGCGGTTGTCTTTGAAGTGGCGATCGACAGCAACAAGCCGCAGATCAAAGAGGCCGTTGAGGCGCTGTTTGGTGTGAAGGTCAAAGCGGTGAACACCACCGTGACCAAAGGCAAGGTCAAGCGGTTCCGCGGCCAGCTGGGCCGTCGGAAAGACGTCAAAAAAGCATATGTGACCCTGGAAGAGGGCAACACCATCGACGTATCCACCGGTCTCTGATCGGAACGTCTTTGGAAAAGAACAGAACCCCCGCGAGAGCGGGGGTTTTTTCGTATGGCGGTGACACTGGAAATTGATCTCGCGACGTCGCGGCAATTCCATAAACCGCTTGCGATGCCGGAGTGTTCCTCTATCCGGTTGCAAACGTAATAAAATGGCAGGCGTATGACTCGACCCATAGATTCGACCCCGGAAAACCGGAAATGGCCGCAGCGCGGGATTGGGTGACGACGCTGGCCAAATACCGTGAGCCGAACCAGATGCGCAGCGCATTCGAGCTTGGCGTCAGCATAGTTCCATTTTTTGCGCTATGGGCTTTGTCCTGGGCGCTTCTGTCGGTCAGCTATTGGCTGGCTTTTGCAATCTCGGTCCTCAATGCGGCCTTTTTGCTGCGCCTGTTTGCGATCCAGCATGATTGCGGGCACGGGGCGTTCTTCAGCAACCGGACGGTCAGTGACTGGGTCGGGCGGATTGCTGTTAAGTTGTTGCGCAACTGGCCCGCAAAACTGTGGGCGGTCAGGCTGCTGGATGCCCTGTCGAAACACCCGATAGCACCGCTTCCGGAGACGTATCAATGCCGCGAGATTCAGATTCCGCGCAGCGACGGCTCGGGCTCGGTCCGGACCCTTGTGATCTCGCCTAAAGCGCAGAAGGAACCCCTGCCTGTTGTCGTGCATCTACATGGCGGCGGATACCTGATCGGGACGCCGGAAAGCTCGTCGCTCAAACCGATCGCCAATCTGCTGAAAGCGACGGACGCCGTATTTGTGGTTCCCGACTATCGGCTGGCAAAGGATATGCCCTACCCGGCGGCGCATGACGATTGTTATGACGCGTTGGTGTGGGCGGCCCGCAATGCCCACGAGATCGGCGGACGGCCCGACCAGATCATTCTCGGCGGCGAAAGCGCCGGAGGTGGGCTGGTCCTGTCCACCGCACTGCGCGCGCGTGACCGCGGTGAGGTCAATGTCGCGTTCCAGTTCCCGATCTGCCCGATGATCGATGACGACGAGGCCAACTGGACGCCAGTCGCACCGGCCGATCAGAGTTGGCCGCCATCGTTGAACCGGTTTGGATGGGACCGGCTTTTGGGGGCAGGGCGACGGGGCGGTGCCGATGTAACGGCCTATGAGGCCCCAATCCGCACGAAAGATTGGTCCGGCCTGCCGCCAACCTTCACCTTTGTTGGCGAATGCGATCTGGTCCATGCCCAGACCTCAGCAATGGTCGAAGCGCTGCGCAACGCGGGCGTGGACGTGGTTTTCGACACGAGGCCGGGCGTTTACCACAGTATGGAGTTTTTTTTCCGAGAACCAGCCCGTTTCGCAGGATATTCTGCGGTTTTATTGTGAGACTTTTATAGAGTTCACAGAGAAGTACTTTGCGCCACAGCCTGAAAGACCCGAGTGACAACAATGAAAACAAAACGCGCAGAATGACCAGAGATTCTCAGACGGTAAAGCAGGCCGACAACGCAGCGCCTATCCCGGCCCAGAAGTATCGGGTCGTTGGTACGCGAAAGTCGAAAACAGCTGTGTCTTCGCGCCATGTTCTTCGGCTGGCAGACGAAGGACCCGTGACACTCAGCCCTGAGGCTTTCGCGAACCTGCATATCCACCATATCGACGCAGAAAACTCCGAGGTGTTTTGGTGTCGTGTAAAGGATGAAGCTTCGCTGTCCGGCTACAGCTTTTACTATCAGGGCATTCGACAAAATGCGACTGACGGGTACGCGGTTAAGTTTGGCAATCTCGGATCCTGGCAACGGCCGTTGACGGCGCGACCGGTTTTCATATTTTCGATTGGTCGCTGCGGATCGACGCTGTTTGCCAAGATATGTGATGCGGCTGGTCTTTTGACCTGGTCTGAACCGGACGCTCTAACCAATCTCGCGGGCAACCCGAAATTGCATCATCAGCCTGCGGATTTCCGAATGCTGACTCGGGTCGCTCTTGCAGATATCGCGGATAAAACCCGCTTGGCAGGGCAGAAAAGCATGGGCATAAAGCTGCGGTCAAACGTGACGCCATTCTGTGAAGACCTGTGCAGTCACCATCCGGAATCGGTATGCTTATTCCTGGTACGAGATCCCGTTTCCTGGGCCAGGTCCAGGCACAGGCTGTGGGGCGGGCGACCTGTAGGTTTGGCCCGGCGGTTAAGTGACATGGTTGAGTCCATGCGTCTGGCAAAAGCGCGTGGTCTGAAGATAAGTGTGATAAGCTATGGGGCACTGGTTGCTGATCCGCTGCGGCAAGCCGAGAGGATCGCGCAGGAAGTCGGGGAACTGGAAGTGGATCCTAGTCGGCTTGACGAGGTCATGAGCAGGGACTCGCAGCAAGGCACAACGATTGGGCGAGACGCCGGAAAAGAAATTGCCGAAGATTTCAATGCGCGGTTTGTTCGGGCCCTCCGAAACACGGCGCCTTGGTTGCTTGAACGAAAACCTGAACATTGGTTGGACTAGCGCCTTGTTTCGGGCAATCGGCTCCGCTGCTTAGAAAAGTGCGCCTTTGCTGTGGACGGTGTGCAATTGATCTGTTACACGCTCCCAATCTTGCGGCCTCGGATTCGTTCCGGGGCCTGTGATATTTGTAACCGGGGACCTTCGGGGCCCTATACCCTTGGCACCTACGGGGGCCTATCACATAGCGGGGGAACCCCTCGCACTTGCTAAACGGAAGACAGAAAGCATGGCACTCAAGTCGTACAAGCCGACGACGCCGGGCCAGCGCGGGCTGGTGCTGATCGACCGTTCGGAGCTTTGGAAAGGACGTCCGGTCAAGTCTCTCACAGAGGGTTTGACCAAATCGGGCGGCCGGAACAACACCGGACGGATCACTTCACGCCGCCGCGGCGGTGGCGCAAAGCGTCTCTACCGGATCGTTGACTTCAAACGGAACAAATTTGATGTAGCGGCAACCGTCGAGCGGATCGAATATGACCCGAACCGGACCGCATTCATCGCACTGGTAAAATACGAAGACGGCGAGCAGGCATATATCCTGGCTCCGCAGCGTCTGGCTGTTGGTGACAAGGTCATCGCGTCGGCAAAGGCCGACATCAAGCCGGGCAATGCAATGCCGTTCTCGGGTATGCCCATCGGTACCATCGTCCACAACATCGAGATGAAGCCTGGTAAAGGCGGTCAGATCGCACGTGCGGCCGGTACTTACGCTCAGTTCGTTGGTCGCGATGGCGGCTACGCTCAGATCCGTCTGAGCTCGGGCGAGCTGCGCATGGTCCGTCAGGAATGCATGGCCACCGTTGGTGCCGTGTCCAACCCCGACAACAGCAACCAGAACCTCGGTAAAGCCGGCCGTATGCGTCACAAAGGCGTTCGTCCGTCGGTTCGTGGTGTTGCAATGAACCCGATCGATCACCCGCACGGTGGTGGTGAAGGTCGTACATCGGGTGGCCGTACACCGGTTACGCCGTGGGGTAAGGACACCAAGGGTAAGCGAACCCGCAACAAGAACAAAGCGTCCCAGAAGCTGATCATCCGCTCGCGGCACGCCAAGAAGAAGGGACGTTAATCCATGTCTCGCTCTGTTTGGAAGGGTCCTTTCGTCGATGCTTACGTGCTGAAAAAAGCCGAAGCAGCGCGCGAGTCGGGCCGCAACGAAGTCATCAAGATCTGGTCGCGTCGTTCCACCATTCTGCCCCAGTTTGTGGGTCTGACCTTTGGTGTGTACAACGGCCAGAAGCACATTCCCGTCAACGTCTCGGAAGACATGATCGGTCAGAAGTTCGGTGAATACTCGCCGACCCGTACCTATTATGGCCACGCCGCAGACAAAAAAGCGAAGCGGAAGTAAGTCATGGGCAAGGAAAAGAACCCCCGCCGCGTGGCTGAAAACGAAGCAATGGCGAAAACCCGTATGCTTCGCACCAGCCCGCAGAAACTGAACCTGGTTGCGCAGATGATCCGCGGCAAGAAAGTCGAGAAGGCTCTGACCGACCTGACTTTCTCGAACAAGCGCGTCGCGCAGGACGTCAAGAAGTGCCTGCAATCCGCAATCGCGAATGCCGAAAACAACCACAACCTGGACGTTGACGAACTGATCGTCGCCGAAGCATGGGTTGGCAAGAACCTGGTCATGAAGCGCGGTCGCCCGCGTGCCCGTGGCCGTTTCGGCAAGATCATGAAGCCGTTCTCGGAGATCACCATCAAGGTGCGTCAAGTTGAGGAGCAAGCCTAATGGGTCATAAAGTAAATCCGATCGGCATGCGCCTGCAGGTCAACCGCACCTGGGACAGCCGCTGGTACGCCGACACCAAGGACTACGGTGATCTTCTGCTGGAAGACCTCAAGATCCGTGAGTTCATCAACAAAGAGTGCAAGCAGGCCGGTGTTGCCCGTGTGATCATCGAACGTCCGCACAAGAAGTGCCGCGTCACGATCCACACTGCACGTCCCGGTGTCATCATCGGCAAGAAAGGTGCAGACATCGAAGTTCTGCGCAAAAAGCTTGCTCGTATGACCGACAGCGAACTGCACCTGAACATCGTCGAAGTGCGCAAGCCCGAGCTTGACGCGCAGCTGGTTGCCGAGTCCATCGCTCAGCAGCTGGAGCGTCGTGTCTCGTTCCGCCGCGCAATGAAGCGCTCGGTTCAGAACGCCATGCGCATGGGCGCCCTGGGTATCCGGGTGAACGTCGCTGGTCGTCTGGGCGGCGCCGAAATCGCACGGACCGAGTGGTACCGCGAAGGCCGCGTGCCTCTGCACACCCTGCGTGCCGACATCGATTACGCACATGCCGAAGCGATGACCCCCTATGGGATCATCGGGATCAAGGTCTGGATCTTCAAAGGTGAGATCATGGAGCACGATCCGCAGGCACGTGACCGTAAAGCACAGGAACTCCAGGACGGCCCTGCACCTCGTGGTGCTGGTGGCGGTCGTCGCTAAGGAGGGAAAGATATGCTTCAACCAAAGCGTACTAAATTCCGCAAGATGCACAAAGGCCGGATCAAGGGTCTCGCCAAGGGCGGCTCTGATCTGAACTTTGGCACCTACGGCCTGAAAGCTCTTGAGCCTGAGCGTGTAACCGCACGCCAGATCGAAGCTGCACGTCGTGCCATGACGCGTCACATGAAGCGTCAGGGCCGCGTCTGGATCCGCATCTTCCCGGACACTCCGGTCACTGCAAAGCCGATCGAAGTTCGTATGGGTAAAGGTAAAGGTTCGGTCGACCGCTGGGCCTGCAAGGTCAAGCCTGGCCGCGTGATGTTCGAGATCGACGGCGTCAATGACGACATCGCCCGCGAGGCCCTGCGCCTGGCCGCGATGAAGCTGCCGATCAAGACCCGCGTCGTGGTCCGCGAAGACTGGTAAGCGACCCGGGGGTAACCCCGTTCGTGACAAATTTGACCCCCGTCGGGATACCGGCGGGGGTTTTTCATTTCTGTGTCATGGCGTTGGATTTGGATTGCGTATTTGGTTGATGAACCACAAAGTCGCCCCTGATTTGCTGTCGGAACAACAGGAGGCCTCGATGGTTCAGCTGCGCAAGAAACTCCTTTTCAAAGAGGTGATTACCTCTGACCAGATGGGCCAGCCCTGCGCGCCGATCACCCGTGTCGCGGCTGTGGCGGTGTTCAAAAACCCTTTGGCGGGCGTGTTTTCCGAGGATCTGAGTGCGTTGTTCGACATTGGCGGCACATTGGGCGCGGAATTGGTGGCTGATGCCGTTGCCGAGTTGAAGGCTGCGCCGATCTCATACGGAAAGGCCGCGATTGTGGGCCTGAGCGGAGATGCCGAGCATGGCGGAGCACTCATCCACCCCAAGCTTGGTGCCCCGATGCGCGCGGCGATTGGCGGCGGCGAAGCTGTCATTCCGTCAAACGCCAAACTGGGCGCGCCGGGTTGCGCCTTGGACTTGCCGCTGGGGCACAAGGACGATCCATGGTCGATCAACCACTATGATACGATGACCCTGACCATATCTGACGCGCCTTTGCCGGATGAGGTGGTGTTATGTGTGGCCTATGCCGATGGCGGTCGCCCGACGCCACGCTGCGGCAAGGGGCGCATCATTGATTAAGACCTGAACCAAAGCGGGTCTCGGCCAGAAGGGGGCGGTCTGAAAACCCGGCCTTGAAACAACCGACCCTGCCGGGCGGTCGGCGGGGCGTTCTGTTGCGCTATGGTCATGCGCACCCACAGTTGAATGGCATTGTGGCGTCAGACGTGGCAGTGTTAACGGTAGCTTTGCCGGGAAGGACCGCCATGACAACCATTGTCCGAACCATCCACGACGTCGTGGTGTCTGTGTTCCTGACTTTTGCGGTTTTGTTTAGCGCGACACCCCTCGGGGCGGCCTCACCCGAAGTGAACCTGGGCCATTTCAACGGTCTGGCCATGAACGGCTACGACGTCATGAGCTATTGGCGCGGCGGCAATCCGCAAAAAGGCGATCCCGAGATCAGTGCCGAATACAATGGGGCCACCTGGGTATTTCTGAACGACGAAAACCGGCAGGAGTTTCTGTCTGACCCGGACAGGTTCGCACCTCAGTTCGGCGGCTATTGTGCCTATGCCGCAAGTCAGAATGCGGTGGCGGACGTGGACCCGATTGCGTGGCGTATCTGGGACGACAAACTTTACCTGAATTACAGTATCGAGGTCCGGCGCATCTGGGCCAACAGGATCGATGAGAATATCGCAAAGGCGAATGGGTACTGGCCTGACCTGTTGCAGCAATAGCCTTTGGGCGCTTCCGTCCGCCAAAACGCGTGCCGGGCGCGATATTCACCCGACGTCCTGAAAAAAAATCTATTTGAAGTCTGGCCAATCCCACCGGTTAGTGAAATGACGCCCGCATCAACGACATTCTCTCGCGGGCTCGGTGTTTGGCAAGTGTGCAAGTGTGCTTTCGCCAACCAGCAAAAACAGCTGAGCGCCGCGATACAGTTCGAAAGCCGAGGAAAACGATGGGCCTTACCTGCCGGGACGTGATGGTCTCGCCTGAAACGCAGAAAACGATACATCCGGATGACACTGTCGCAAAAGCGTTCGATATCATTCGGGACAGCCGGGTGCGCTTTCTTCCGGTTGTCGACGAGAACGGAAAGTTTCTGGGTGTGTTTACCGCACCGACCCTGATCAAGATGATCCTGCCCAAGGCCGCACTGATCGGCATGAGCTCGGAAACAAGCCGGGTGCCAATCAGCAACCTGAGCTTCATGGATCTGACCAAGGAAGATTTCCGCGAACAGGTCACGCGCCTGAATGAGGAACGGGTCGGCGATCACACGTCCAACCCGGCCAATATCCCCGTGACCGCCCCGGATACGCCGGTGATGGAGGGCATCTTCCTGATCCACAAATTCAAGCGCCATGTGTTCCTGGTTGAGCCCGACACCAAACGGTTTGTCGGCACTGTCAGCCCGAACTCGCTGATAGATCACGCGCTGAGTTAACCCCTAAAATACCGGACCAAAATTGTGACCGATCATTCTGTTTCGCATGGAGAACACGCGTTCTCCGTTCCTCAACTGTTGGGGGTTGATCCTCTGTGGATTGCCACTGGCATTCTTGTCGCCGTTTACGCGGTGCTGATCACTGAAAAGGTGAACCGCGCCATTCTTGCCATGCTGGGCGCATCGCTGATGGTGTTGTTTGGCATCCTCAATCAGGAACAGGCCGTCGCCGGGGTGGATGCAAACACGCTTGCACTGCTGATCGGCATGATGGTGATTGTGGGGATCACCAGCAAATGCGGGCTGTTTCAATATGTGGCGATCAAGGCGTCAAAACTTGTGAAGGCCAACCCGACCGGCATCCTGATCATGCTGACGCTGATCACGGCGGTGTTTTCCGCGCTTCTGGATAACGTGACCACGGTGCTGCTGATCGCGCCGATTACCCTGCTGATCACGGATGCGCTGGAAACACCGGTCTTTCCGTTCTTCTTTGCCGAAATTCTGGCCTCGAACGTTGGTGGTACGGCCACGCTGATCGGTGACCCGCCCAACATCATCATCGGCTCGGCCGCAGGGCTGAGCTTCAACGAATTTGTGGTCAATTTGGCCCCGATCTCGGCGATCTGTCTGGTTGTTCTGACCGGCATCATCTATCTGATGAACCGCCGCACGCTGGCCGCCATTCCAAAATCCGCCAGTGAAAAGATCATGCGCTTTAACGAAGACGAAGCGATCACCGATGTCCGGCTGATGATCAAATCCCTGTTCGTTCTGGCGCTGGTTTTGCTGGGCTTCACTCTGGGCCACAGCTATGGCGTCCAGCCCGGAACCTCGGCGCTGGCGGGTGCGGCGCTGCTGATGCTGCTGGCCTATGGTCACCAGCACGGCGAAGAGCAATCCGAATCCGTGCACCACATCTTTGGCGAGGTCGAGTGGATCACGATCTTCTTCTTCGGCGGCCTGTTTGTGATTGTCGCGGGTGTGGAACACGTGGGTCTGCTGGACTTCTTCGGCCAGAAGGTTCTGGAACTGACTGAGGGCGACATGATGTGGACCGCGTTCTTCATCTTCTGGGCGTCGGGCATCCTGTCGGCCATTCTGGATAACATCCCCTTTGTGGCGACGATGATCCCGCTGATCGAATCCACCGCCGACACGTTTGGCGGTCCCGAGGCGATCGAGCCCTTGTGGTGGTCGCTGGCCCTTGGCGCCTGTCTGGGCGGCAACGGCACGCTGCTGGGCGCAAGCGCCAACCTGACCGTTGCGGCCTTTGCCGAGAAGGCCAAGCAGCCCATCGGTTTCGTCAAGTTCGCGATCATGGCCTTCCCGATCATGATCCTGACCCTGATGATCGCCAACGTTTATATCTGGCTGCGCTACTTCTATTAAGCGTTTGTATTAAAGCGTTTGGCTTTTTGCCGAGTGCAAGCATCGGAAGGCGCGTTCGACCGAAGGTCGAGGCAGCGCATTTCGATACACAATAAATGCTAAACGATTGGTCGCACCCGACCAGCCGCTTTTCTAAGGCGGCTGGTCTCGCCCTTGCGTCCCGGCTGGGCTATAGCCAGGGCATGGCACAGATTGAATCACTCTTCGTTACCCGTCTTTACCGCGCCGCCTTGTCTGAGTTCGATCCCAAGATCGACGCGGATGAGTTGGAAAGCTCTTGCCTTGTCATCGCCGAGGATGATGAGGCCGGGCAGGAATGGTGCGAAGAGAACGGCTATCCCGGCTATACCAGCTATGCCTCGCTGACCGATCTGCCCTGGCGCTTCCCGATCTTCGCCGATTTGGTCAAGGCGCTGGACCAGCACGTCGCGGCCTTTGCCAAGGATCTGGAATTCGATCTGGGTGAGGGCGCGCTGAAGCTTGAGGATCTGTGGATCAACATCCTGCCCGAGGGCGGGATGCACTCCAGTCACCTGCATCCGCACAGCGTCATTTCAGGCACGACCTACGTGGCAATGCCCGAAGGGGCGAGCGCGCTGAAACTGGAAGACCCCCGCTCGGGCCGCATGATGGCCGCGCCGACACGTCTTAAAGGCGGGCGGCGGGACTTGCAGCCGTTCATCTATATGAAGCCGAAGGTGGGGGACGTTCTGCTATGGGAAAGCTGGCTGCGCCACGAGGTGCCGATGAACATGGCCGAGGACGAGCGGATTTCGGTGAGTTTCAATTATAAGTGGGAGTGAGCCCCGGTCCGCGCAGCGGCAATCGCTCCGGTGGAGCGATTGAGGGGCGAACGGGCGGAGCCCTGATTGTAGCTTGCTAGAATTATTAGTGTTCTTAACTGGAAGTAGAAGTTTACCGGATCATACGAGTCGCCTGCATATTGTTCCCTTAAAATCAAATGCCGACTTAGTTCCACAACCAAGAAGTAACGAGAGAAATGAAGAAGATCTGTTTTGCATTGATCGGCAGTCTTAGTGTTGTCACACCCTCTTTTGCACAGCTAGGGCAGGCCAGAGAGGTTTCATGCCTTATTATTGAATATGGGGAAACCAAGGTTGATGGGCCATGCGAATTTGACCCGACCGATGGTTTCGGCTCCTTTGATTTCAAAACCTACAACGGTAAGTATTGGGGCGGTTTCTATGTCGAGGATGATGGGACCGGCGTAGTTGCGTGGAACGGCGAACCCTATGCCGCTCACGCTCACGGAATCCAGCGTGACCTACAGCGTGAAGAAGCCTGTTGGGTGAACGACTACGCAACGTTTTGTTTTTGGGATGATCGCTAAACTCCCATACACGGAAAGCCTTAAACTTCCTCTTGCCACCCACCCCCCAAACCCTTATACGGCGGCATCCTGTGATCTCCCGGCATTGTCGGGCGATTCGTGTGTCTATCATTCATCCACCAGGTCAAAGGTGACCCGTGTACGGGGCCTTCTGGTGTTTTGAGCAAAGGAAAAAGGCGATGAACGCCCAAGAACTGCGTGACAAGACCCCGGACCAGCTCCGCGAGGAACTGGCCAACCTGAAGAAAGAAAGCTTTAACCTGCGCTTTCAACAGGCAACCGGTCAGCTGGAAAACACAGCCGGTATCAAAGCGGCCCGCCGCAATGCTGCCCGTGTCAAAACCATTCTGAACGAAAAGGCCGCTGCCGCGGCATCCGAGGAGTAATCAGATGCCCAAGCGTATCCTGCAAGGCACCGTGACCAGCGACGCCAACGAACAGACCGTAACCGTATCCGTCGAGCGCCGCTTTACGCATCCGGTTCTGAAGAAAACCATCCGTAAGTCCAAGAAATACCGGGCTCACGATGAAAAGAACGCCTTCAAGGTCGGTGACACAGTCCGCATCATCGAATGCGCGCCGAAATCGAAGACGAAACGTTGGGAAGTGCTGGAGGCGTAAGCCTCCGGGATTTTCCCATTTGTCGAAACCCTGGGGGATCTAACAAGACCAGCCCCCACAGGTCGGGAGAAACCACATGATCCAGATGCAGACCAATCTGGATGTCGCTGACAACTCCGGCGCACGCCGAGTTCAGTGCATCAAGGTCCTGGGTGGTTCCAAGCGTAAATACGCCTCCGTCGGCGACATCATTGTCGTCTCGGTGAAGGAAGCCATCCCGCGCGGCCGCGTAAAGAAAGGGGACGTCCGCAAGGCCGTCGTCGTACGCACCGCCAAGGAAGTCCGTCGCGAAGACGGCACCGCGATCCGTTTCGATCGCAACGCCGCCGTCATCCTGAACAACAACAACGAGCCCGTAGGTACCCGTATCTTTGGCCCCGTTGTTCGCGAACTGCGCGGCAAGAACTTCATGAAAATCATCTCGCTGGCTCCGGAGGTGCTGTAATCATGGCTGCTAAACTCCGCAAAGGCGACAAGGTCGTCGTGCTGGCCGGCAAGGACAAGGGCAAAGAGGGAACCATTTCCTCGGTTGACCCCAAAGCCGGTAAAGCTGTTGTCGATGGCATCAACATCGCCATCCGCCACACCCGTCAGTCGCAGAACTCGCAAGGTGGTCGCCTGCCTCAGGCAAACCCGATCGAGCTGTCGAACCTGGCGCTGCTGGACAAGAACGGCAAAGCAACCCGCGTTGGCTTCCGCATGGAAGGTGACAAGAAGGTGCGCTTCGCCAAGACCACAGGGGACGTGATCGATGCTTGATTCCGCAACCTACACCCCGCGTCTGAAAGCTCAGTACGTTGAAACCATCCGTGCCGCTCTGAAAGAAGAGTTCGGCTACAAGAACGACATGCAGCTGCCCAAGCTGGACAAGATCGTTCTGAACATCGGTTGTGGTGCTGAGGCGGTCAAGGACTCGAAGAAAGCGAAAGCCGCTGTCGAGGATCTGACTGCAATCGCTGGTCAACAGGCCGTTTCAACCAAGGCGAAGAAGTCGATCGCGGGTTTCCGCGTCCGGGAGGACATGCCGCTGGGCGCGAAAGTGACCCTGCGCGGTGACCGGATGTACGAATTCCTGGATCGTCTGATCACCATCGCGCTGCCGCGCGTTCGTGACTTCCGCGGTGTGAAGCCGTCTTTCGATGGTCAGGGCAACTTTGCCATGGGCATGAAAGAGCACATCGTGTTCCCGGAAATCGATTTCGACAAGGTCGACGAGGTCTGGGGCCTGGATATCGTAATTGCCACCACAGCGAAAACCGACGCTGAAGCTAAGGCACTGTTGAAAGCTTTCAACATGCCGTTCAACGCGTAAGCGCCGGGAGGATTGAGACATGGCTAAAAAAGCAATGATCGAACGCGAGAAGAAGCGCGAACGCCTGGTGGCCAAATATGCCGCAAAGCGTGCCGAGCTGAAAGAAATCGCGAATGACGAGAGCCGCCCGATGGAAGAGCGTTTCAAAGCGCGTCTGAAACTGGCGAAACTGCCGCGCAACAGCTCGGCTACCCGTCTGCACAACCGTTGTCAGCTGACCGGTCGTCCCCACGCTTACTACCGTAAGCTGAAGGTCAGCCGTATCGCGCTGCGCGAGCTGGGTTCTGCTGGTCAGATCCCCGGCATGGTGAAATCGAGCTGGTAAGGGAGACATAGATATGAATGATCCTATCGGCGATATGCTCACCCGTATCCGCAACGCGCAAATGCGCGGCAAGTCCACCGTTTCCACCCCGGCTTCCAAGCTGCGCGGTTGGGTTCTGGATGTGCTGGCGGACGAAGGCTACATCCGTGGCTATGAAAAGACGACCGGTGAAAACGGTCATCCGGCCATCGAAATCAGCCTGAAATACTACGAAGGCACCCCTGTCATTCGCGAACTGAAGCGGGTCTCGAAGCCCGGCCGTCGCGTCTATATGGGCGTCAATGACATCCCGCAGGTCCGTCAGGGTCTGGGCGTGTCGATTGTCAGCACTCCGAAAGGTGTGATGTCGGACGCAAACGCTCGCTCCAACAATGTTGGCGGCGAAGTGCTCTGCACCGTCTTCTAAGGAGGTCTGCAATGTCTCGAATTGGTAAAAAGCCGGTCGAGCTGCCCAGCGGCGTAACCGCCTCTGTGTCGGGTCAGACCATTGAAGTGAAAGGTCCGAAAGGCACCCGCAGCTTCACCGCCACCGACGATGTTACGCTGTCGGTTGAAGACAATGTGGTCAAGATCGACCCTCGTGGCATGTCCAAGCGTGCCCGCCAGCAGTGGGGCATGAGCCGCACCATGGTTGCCAATCTGGTGACCGGTGTGACGACTGGCTTCAAAAAAGAGCTGGAGATCCAGGGTGTGGGTTACCGGGCTCAGATGCAGGGCAACACCCTGAAGCTGAACCTGGGCTACAGCCACGATGTTGATTTCACTGCTCCGGAAGGTGTCACCATCACCGCGCCGAAGCAGACCGAGATCGTTGTGGAAGGTATCGACCAGCAGCAGGTGGGCGAAGTCGCGGCCAAAATCCGCGAATGGCGCCGTCCCGAGCCGTACAAAGGCAAGGGCATCCGCTATAAGGGCGAGTTCATCTTCCGCAAGGAAGGCAAGAAGAAGTAAGGACGCAAACAATGGCAAACAGCAAAAGAACCCTGTTTCTGAAGCGCCGCCTGCGCGTTCGGAACAAACTTCGCAAAGTCAACGCCGGCCGTGTACGCCTGTCGGTTCACCGTTCGAACAAGAACATCAGCGTTCAGCTGATCGACGACGTTCGTGGCGTGACCCTGGCCTCGGCCTCGACCCTGGAAAAAGATCTGGGTGTTGTTGGCAAGAACAACGTCGAAGCGGCCACCAAAGTGGGCGCGGCCATCGCCGAGCGTGCCAAGAAGGCAGGCGTCGAAGAGGCCTATTTCGATCGTGGTGGCTTCCTGTTCCACGGCAAGGTGAAGGCAGTTGCCGACGCCGCGCGTGAAGGTGGTCTGAAGATCTGATGTGGCGATGGGTGCAAGCACCCATCCTACACGACAAAGAACCGTAGGATGGGTGCTTGCACCCATCTTGCTTTGAAGGCGGGTCCGCCCGCCTCGATGATCGGGGGGCCTGGATTTTTTTCGTGGCTCACTTCGATTGAGAAAACTGGCGCGACAAGCGCCACATGAGAAAAGGGATGCCAAATGGCAGAACGTGAAAACCGTCGGGGCCGTGGCCGCGACCGTGAAGAAGCACCGGAATTTGCAGATCGCCTGGTCGCAATCAACCGCGTGTCGAAAACCGTAAAAGGTGGTAAGCGCTTTGGCTTCGCCGCTCTAGTGGTTGTCGGCGATCAGAAAGGCCGCGTCGGCTTTGGCAAGGGTAAAGCGAAAGAAGTACCTGAAGCCATCCGTAAGGCGACTGAACAAGCCAAGCGTCAGATGATCCGCGTGCAACTGCGCGAAGGTCGGACCCTGCACCACGACATCGAGGGCCGTCACGGCGCCGGTAAAGTGGTTATGCGCACCGCACCTGAAGGTACTGGTATCATCGCCGGTGGTCCGATGCGTGCCGTGTTCGAAATGCTGGGCGTCAAGGACGTTGTGTCCAAGTCGCTGGGCTCGCAGAACCCGTACAACATGATCCGCGCCACCATCAACGGCCTGCAGAAAGAGCAGAGCCCGCGTTCGGTTGCCGCACGTCGTGGCAAAAAAGTTGCTGACATCCTGCCCAAGCGGGACGAAGCACCAGCTGCTGCTGAAGCAGAAGCATAAGGAGAGCGACCCATGGCAAAAACCATCGTCGTCAAGCAGATCGGTTCCCCGATCCGCCGCCCCGCCGAACAGCGCGCAACCCTGATCGGTCTGGGCCTGAACAAGATGCACCGCACCCGCGAGCTGGAAGATACGCCTTCGGTTCGCGGCATGGTCAACAAGATCCCGCATCTGGTTGAGATCATCGAAGAGCGCGACTAAGCGCGATTGAACTTCAAACAGAAAACACCCCCGGAACTTTCTGACGCATTCCGTGGGGTGGGACACGCCAACAACAAACCCTGTCGCGCAAGTCGCGGCAGGGTTTTGATTTTGAAGGGGAAATTGATTTGCAGATCACAGGGCCATAACGCCAAAATCCCGAGAAAATTTTCTCGGGCACCTCAGACGGTCACTCGGCGCGAAAAAAGTTCAATCAAACCAAATATTTTCGCTTCTGGTTCTCAAAATAGAGCCAATATCTTTCGGCCACAAGCTTGATGTTCGCATTGGTGCGGAATCCACGGATTTTCTTCCGTGACCACTCCAAATTGCGCGCGCTTTCTGCTTTCTGGTCGAAAAAACGACTCAAGGCGGAACCGCGCATATTCGAGGTTCCGATGTCAGGCTTGGCTACTTTCAACTTCAAGCTCTCGCAGCTCTATCCGGGCGCCGGCGAGCACAAAATCAATACCTGTGGCAATCCCGACTGTTCCAACTTCGGTCATCCAATGACGGAGCGCGCAGAGCGGCGGGAACTCTGGCGGTCAAAGCGGCCGGACCTCACCCCGGGACAGTTCAAGCTCTATGAGACCAATGGTCCTGGCGCATACAAGCTCGCTGGCTCCCAGAAAAAACATCTGCGCGTTTCCACCGCATTCCAGTTTGAGGATAATCCTCACGAGTGGTCGGATCAGAGAACCATTCGCTGTCTCGGTCAAACTCGGGATGGTTCACCATGCAATTCCGGGTTCTCAATCCTCTCCCCCGTCCATCTTGCGGAAGAAGTCGACCGGTTGCGGAACTACAATGGCGTCCTCGATGGACCTTCATGCGGCGCTTGCGGTGTGCGTCTTCTCGACAAGCCTGACGAGTTTGCGCTGAATGGCGCACATGAAAGAACCAAGGACCGGAGCGGCAAGCCTGCAAAGAGAAACGCCGCTCCAAAATCTATTCGAGTGGTGCACAAGCCGTGCAAGGGCAAGAAAGGGGCGCGCTTTTCTGTGTCCCTGCCTCATGCTGGGCAGAAAAACACCGCGGACAACCTTCGCATCCTCGGCGCAGTCCTAAACAGTGCAGGCATCATTGATATTCAGAGAACCCTAAGCATTGCGACCGGCAAAAGCATCGGCATGTCCCGTATCTACGATCGCATCGCTTGGTTCGAGGAGGTCTACCTTGCCTACGAGCGCGAGATGCTGCGCCGTTGGAAGTCCAAAGTCGAAAAGAGCGGCGAGTTGATCGAACATCGCCTCAGCCATGATGACATGGTTCTGACGGTGAACTGGGAAACCGCGGCTGACCGACGGAATACCCAGTTGAATTGCGCGGTCACCGCCGATGCACGCAGCGGTTACGTTTATCGGCTCGACGTCGATTTTGATCCCAGGGTTGCCCCCTTCGACGTTTTCAACTCGACGTATCTGGACGAAGACGGACAGCCCCAAAACCTCTCACAAGAATATCCCGGTAGTAAGGTCGCATCGGCGCCGAAGTTTTCCTGGCAGCGTCCAACCGGTCGGTTTCATGAGAGCCAGTTCTTTGGAGCCTGCGTGAACGAGATTCGAGCGTTCCAGATACGTGCCAAGCGGCGAATGCCAAAGAGGACGAAGGAACAGCAGGACGAACGCAAAGAGATCATGAACCGCACCGACGGCATGATCACCAAGATCCGCGAGATTTCTGAAGGCTGGTTTGGCTTCCCCTTCGACGAAACAGATGAGCGGGGATCGTTCAAAGGCGTAACTACCCGGGACATCTACACCAAGGGCGCGCACTTCGCCTTGCTGAAAGAGATGCTGCCTTACGGCTCAATAGTCCTGACGACAGAACAGGAGGCGAAGGGCCACAGTCTTATGTCCCACCGCACGGAATGCGTCAGGAACTTTCGGGGGTGTTTTTCGTTTGAGGGTTTCGATTTGACGAGTCTAAAGTTTCGTTTCCTTCATCGAAATCACGTCAGCGTTCACTTCCGAACCCATACGACGCAGGTGTCGCATATCTGTCCCACAGCACCCGCCGAATACATGCACAGACGGGTTTTCTTTCACGATTTGGGCAATTTCCCGTCCCAGTTGCCACGGGTTGCCTTCGTCAAGATACTCGGCCTCGTCGAGTTCGGCGTGCGAGCAGCTTGAGGCATTGGCAACGACCCCTTTCAACCGGGGGTGATTGTCCATGGCACTCGCGAAATGGGACGGATGAGCGCAGTTGACCATATGGAACAGCGCTGACGCATCTGTCGCTTCATCTATTTGGTCTATCGCTTCGGCAAGACTCAGGCCGCTGGCCAGCCGACCGTCGGTTTCCACAACCAATGACATCACGATAGGCAGATTCAGACGCCGCGCTGCAAGAATGCACCCAATCGCCTCGGAGGGACGGTTGAACGTGTAGGCGGTGACGAGGTCAACGCTGGTTTCTTTCAGTGTGGCCAGCTGAGCAGTGTGATACGCGCAGGCTTCATCTTCTGGCATGGCGGGAATATCAGCATATGGATCGTAACGAGGTCCGATGCAGGCGGATACCAGAATGTCGTCACGACCGGCTGACCGACGGATTTCATCCATCAAGGACACTGCATCCCGATTGACCGCATCCAGTCGATCTTTGTCATATCCCAAGGGGGCTGCGCGATCGGCGTTTGCCATCCAGGTGGGCGCGTCCAGAATGCATCCCAGGCCCAGTTCCCCCGCAAGTTGCGCCAGTTCGACCATCTGGTCAGCCAGAATTGCGCGTGTGTCCGGATGCTCGAGCAGGGGAAATGACGCAAAGCCCGGCAGCTCGACGCCTCGGTTGAATATCAGATCGGTGCCGGTTCCCGTGTATAGAAGAAAGTACTTTTCCCCCTTGGTCAAAAGATCCAATGACATGATTTTGCACCCTGCATCCTGCGCTGACTTCTGCGCAAGACTACCAATTTTTGCGAAACGTGAGAAGCGGCCGGGCCAATACTGGTTTGCCGGGCCAGAGGGTCTCGGTCAAATGGCGCAGGATCCTGCCATTCCCGAAACGCATAGCGGCTAGACCGAAACTTCCGTTGTTAGCGTTACCAGCCGCGCCTATCTGAGCCTTGTCCAAGCAAGGAACAAACAAGCGAACATTGGGGAATACGCCCCAATACAGAAAGGAAATGAGATATGGCAAACACAGCTACTTTTTCGAACACCGGATTCAACTTCAGCGCCCGCGTTGCAACCTTGGTTGAACGCATCAAGGCAGCCCGTGCCCGAGCGGCGGAATACCAGCGCACCTATTCCGAGCTGCAGCGTCTGAGCAACCGCGAACTGGACGACATCGGCGTTCGTCGCTGCGATATCGCGGATATCGCGCGTGAGCATGCATATTGCTCGTAAAATACCCCACCACTCACAGTGAAAGAGGCGCCGTTCGGGCGCCTCTTTTGCTTTTTGGCGGCAGTCGACAACAAACCTTGCAACTGAAGGCACAACGCTGTAGAGCGCTCCGGTGGATTTCCGTCCACGAGAATCAAAACCAAGAAACGCCGTGTTTGGCCCATCACGCTTCGGGGGTCACATCCGGCTAAGGAGAAGCGAAATGAAACTGAACGAATTACGCGACAATCCTGGCGCCGCACCGAAACGCACCCGCGTTGGCCGTGGTCCGGGTTCCGGCAAAGGTAAAATGGGTGGCCGTGGTATCAAAGGCCAGAAATCCCGTTCGGGTGTGGCCATCAACGGCTACGAAGGCGGCCAGATGCCGCTGTACCAGCGCCTGCCCAAGCGTGGCTTCAACAAGCCGAACCGCAAGGAATTCGCCGTTATCAACCTGGGCCTGATCCAGAAATTCGTCGATGCCGGCAAGCTGGACGCCAAAGCTGCGATCACCGAAGACGCGCTGGTTGCTTCCGGTCTGGTTCGTCGCAAGCTGGACGGCATCCGCGTTCTGGCCAAGGGCGAAATCAGCGCCAAGGTGAACCTGGAAGTCACCGGTGCCTCGAAAGCCGCTGTCGAAGCGGTCGAGAAAGCGGGCGGCTCACTTAAGGTCACAAAAGCTGCTGCGGCAGAGTAAGCGCTTGTGAGCGGGCCCAGACCCGCTTACATAGACCTCACAGTTTTCCTAGACGCCGTCCGAGCCGGAAAACGGTTCCGGGCGGCGTTTGCATAAGAGAGACCGATTTATGGTATCAGCAGCAGAACAAATGGCAGCCAATACAAGCTGGGCTGCCCTTGGCAAAGCCACCGATCTGCGCAACCGCATCCTGTTCACGCTGGGTTTGCTGATCGTCTATCGTCTGGGCACCTTCATTCCGGTGCCGGGCATTGACGGACAGGCGCTGCGCGAGTTCATGGAACAGGCGGGGCAGGGCATCGGCGGCATGGTTTCGATGTTCACCGGCGGGGCGCTGGGTCGGATGGGTATCTTTGCCCTCGGCATCATGCCTTATATCTCGGCCTCGATCATCGTGCAGCTGCTGACATCTATGGTTCCCGCGCTCGAACAGCTCAAGAAAGAGGGCGAGCAGGGGCGCAAGAAGATCAACCAGTACACCCGTTTCGGCACCGTGGCGCTGGCCACCGTTCAGGCCTATGGTCTGGCCGTGTCGCTGGAATCGGGCGATCTGGCGACCGATCCGGGGCTGTATTTCCGGTTTTCGACCATGATCACTCTGGTCGGCGGCACCATGTTCCTGATGTGGCTGGGTGAGCAGATCACCGCGCGCGGCATCGGCAACGGGATTTCCCTGATCATCTTCGTCGGCATCATTGCCGAGGTTCCGGCTGCGCTGGCGCAGTTCTTTGCCTCGGGCCGCAGCGGCGCGATCAGCCCTGCCGTGATCGTGGGCGTGATCGTGATGGTCATTGCCGTGATTACCTTTGTGGTCTTCATGGAGCGCGCCTTGCGCAAGATCCACATTCAGTACCCGCGCCGTCAGGCTGGTATGAAAGTGTACGAGGGTGGATCCAGCCACCTGCCAGTCAAGGTCAACCCAGCGGGCGTGATCCCCGCGATCTTTGCCAGCTCGCTGCTGCTGCTGCCGGTGACGATCTCGACCTTCTCGTCGGGGGCGGCCAACGGTCCGATCATGTCCTGGATGCTGGCCAACTTTGGCCCCGGACAGCCGCTGTATCTGCTGTTCTTTGCCTCGATGATCGTGTTCTTCGCCTATTTCTACACATTCAACGTGTCGTTCAAACCGGATGATGTGGCGGATAACCTGAAAAAGCAGAACGGCTTTGTTCCCGGTATCCGTCCGGGCAAGAAAACCGCCGAATATCTGGAATACGTGGTCAACCGCGTGCTGGTTCTGGGCTCGGCCTATCTGGCAGCGGTCTGTCTGTTGCCTGAAATCCTTCGGGGCCAGTTTGCCATCCCGTTCTACTTCGGCGGCACCTCGGTTCTGATTATCGTCTCTGTAACCATGGACACGATCCAGCAGGTTCAGAGCCATTTGCTGGCGCATCAATACGAAGGGCTGATCGAAAAGTCCCAACTGCGCGGCAAAAGCAAGAAACGCGGCAGGAAGGGACCCGCTCGTCGATGAACATCATTCTTCTTGGCCCCCCGGGGGCAGGTAAAGGGACGCAGGCGCGTCACCTGGTCGAAACACGCGGCATGGTCCAGCTGAGCACTGGTGACATGCTGCGCGAGGCCAAGGACAGCGGCACCGAGATGGGCAACCGCGTGGCCGAGGTCATGGCCAAGGGTGAGCTGGTCACCGATGAGATCGTCATCGGCCTGATCCGCGAAAAGCTGGAACAGGGTGCCGAGGGTGGTTTCATCTTTGACGGTTTCCCGCGCACGCTGGCGCAGGCGGACGCGCTGGGTGAATTGCTGGACAGCACCGGCAACAGCCTGGACGCGGTGATCGAGATGGAGGTCGACGATACCGCGCTGGTCCAGCGCATCACGGCCCGGTCGACCTGTGGCGGTTGCGGTGAAGTCTATAACGACATCACCAAGCCGATTCCTGCAGATGGCAAATGCACCAACTGCGGCAAGGAAAACGACTTCAAGCGCCGCGCCGACGACAATGAGGAAAGCCTCAAGACCCGTCTGATGGAATACTACAAAAAGACCTCGCCGCTGATCGGCTACTACTATGCCAAAGGTGCGTTGACCAAGGTGAACGGGCTGGGCGAGATTGCCGAGGTTCAGGGCTCGATCGCGCAGGTTCTGGACGCCTGAAAAGGTTGAACCGTTTATGGGCTTGACCTGAACAGGAAAAGCCCATATCGACCCCCATCCCTATAGGGAATCAAGACCGCAAGCGGGATTCGTTCCGTTTGCCCCGACTACCTCGAAATAATGCTGGATCCTCTGGCGTCACTGCCAAGATCAAGTGTTGTGAAAAAAGGTTCCGGAGTTACGGAACCGCAACAAAAAGGAAAGTGACACGTGGCACGTATTGCCGGCGTAAACATCCCGACTGCCAAGCGGGTACCTATCGCCCTCACATATATCACCGGTATCGGCAACACCTCGGCCAAAGCGATCTGCGAAGCCGTGGGCATTGAAGCGACCCGTCGCGTCAACGAACTGTCCGACGCCGAAGTTCTGAAAATTCGCGAATACATCGACGAAAACTACACCGTTGAAGGTGATCTGCGTCGTGAAGTTCAGATGAACGTCAAGCGCCTGATGGACCTGGGCTGCTATCGCGGTCTGCGTCACCGCCGCAACCTGCCGGTTCGCGGTCAGCGCACCCACACCAACGCTCGTACCCGCAAAGGCCCCGCAAAGGCCATCGCTGGTAAGAAGAAATAAGGGAGGGTCTGACTGATGGCACGTGATAAGACTCGCGTTAAGCGCAAAGAGCGCAAGAACATCGCATCGGGCGTCGCCCATGTGAACTCGACCTTCAACAACACCAAGATCCTGATCTCGGACGTACAGGGCAACGCCATTTCGTGGTCGTCTGCCGGTACCATGGGCTTCAAGGGATCGCGGAAATCGACCCCCTACGCCGCTCAGATGGCTGCTGAAGATGCAGGCAAGAAGGCGCAGGAACATGGCGTCAAGACGCTGGAAGTCGAAGTTCAGGGCCCCGGTTCGGGTCGTGAATCGGCTCTGCGCGCGCTGGCTGCCGTGGGCTTCAACATCACGTCGATCCGCGACGTGACACCGATTGCTCACAACGGCTGCCGCCCGCCGAAGCGTCGCCGCGTCTAAGCGATTTTGAATTGAGCTGGGGCCAGTGTTTTTGCACGGCCCCAGCACGTCATTTTGAACCTCGGGCGTCTGCACCTTGTTGGTCATGGGGCGCGGACAGGAATGGAGGGATTACATGATCCACAAGAATTGGGCAGAATTGATCAAGCCGACACAGCTGGACGGCAAGCCGGGCAACGACCCTGCACGTCAGGCAACCCTGGTTGCTGAACCGCTGGAGCGTGGCTTTGGTCTGACCTTGGGCAACGCCCTGCGCCGCGTTCTGATGAGCTCGCTGCAAGGCGCGGCCATCACCAGCGTTCAGATCGACAACGTCCTGCACGAGTTCTCCTCGGTTGCGGGCGTGCGTGAGGACGTCACCGACATCATCCTGAACCTCAAAGGCGTGTCGCTGCGCATGGAAGTCGAAGGCCCCAAGCGTCTGTCGATCAATGCCAAAGGCCCCGCCGTTGTCACCGCTGGCGACATCAGCGAAAGCGCCGGTATCGAGGTTCTGAACCGCGACCACGTCATCTGCCACCTGGACGATGGCGCCGACCTGTTCATGGAACTGACTGTCAACACTGGCAAGGGTTACGTTTCGGCTGAGAAGAACAAGCCCGAAGATGCGCCTATCGGCCTGATCCCTATCGACGCGATCTATTCGCCGGTCAAAAAGGTTGCCTATGACGTTCAGCCGACCCGTGAAGGTCAGGTTCTGGACTATGACAAGCTGACCCTGAAGATCGAAACCGACGGGTCGATCACGCCCGAGGACGCGCTGGCCTATGCTGCGCGCATCCTGCAGGATCAGCTGTCGATCTTCGTCAACTTCGACGAGCCGGAATCGGCTGGCCGCCAGGACGAGGACGACGGTCTGGAGTTCAACCCGCTTCTGCTGAAGAAAGTGGACGAGCTGGAACTGTCGGTCCGTTCGGCAAACTGCCTGAAGAACGACAACATCGTTTACATTGGCGATCTGATTCAGAAGACCGAAGCCGAGATGCTGCGCACCCCGAACTTCGGCCGCAAATCGCTGAACGAGATCAAGGAAGTGCTGTCCGGCATGGGTCTGCACCTTGGCATGGATGTCGAGGACTGGCCGCCCGACAACATCGAAGATCTGGCGAAGAAATTCGAAGACGCGTTCTGAGGTGAGATGGGTGCAAGCACCCATCCTACATGACGAACCCCAGTAGGATGGGTGATTTCACCCATCCACGAAAATGCCCGGACTGCCGGGGACAACAAGGGCAATGATGCCCCAAGGAGAGCGCCTGACACGCATCGGGTGCCAGACAAAGCAAAACGCAAGAAGGAACTGAAAAATGCGTCACGCACGTGGTTACCGCCGCCTGAACCGTACTCATGAGCACCGCAAGGCGCTGTTTGCGAACATGGCTGGCTCGCTCATCGAACATGAGCAAATCAAAACAACTCTGCCCAAGGCAAAAGAACTGCGCCCGATCATCGAAAAGCTGGTCACTCTGGGCAAGCGCGGCGACCTGCACGCCCGCCGTCAGGCCGCAGCACAGCTGAAAGAAGACAAGGACGTCGCAAAGCTGTTCGAAGTTCTGGGCCCCCGCTACGCCGAGCGTCAGGGCGGTTATGTCCGCATCCTGAAAGCTGGCTTCCGCTATGGTGACATGGCGCCGATGGCGATAATCGAATTCGTTGATCGTGACGTCGACGCCAAAGGCGCGGCCGACAAGGCCCGCGTTGCTGCCGAAGAGGCTGCAGAAGAATAAGTCGATCCGACGATCTGACTGGCAAACCCCTGCGTCCCGGACGCGGGGGTTTTCTTTTTCCCGAACGCGGTCACGGGTGCCGCGCTTGCATTACCGGCCCGGTGGCCGCATATCCTACGGGTCTCTGAAGATTGAGGTCGGAATGCTGCGCGCGACAGTTTTAGCTTTCTCCATTTTGTCGGCATCACTTGCCACAGCGGAGACACGGGTTCCGCAGTCCCAGGCTGAAATCAGCTTGGGTTTTGCCCCGGTCGTCAAACAAGCCGCTCCGGCGGTTGTGAACATCTATGCCAAGATCGTCCGGCAGGGGCGCGCCAATCCGTTGTTCTCGGACCCGTTCTTTCAGGATTTCTTTGGTGGCGGCTTTGGCACCCCGCAGCCGCGCGTGCAAAACTCGCTGGGTTCGGGCGTGATCCTGTCCGATAACGGCTATGTGGTGTCGAATTACCATGTTGTGGGCTCGGCGACCGAAATCCGCGTGGTGACAACCGACCGGCGTGAGTTTTCGGCGACAGTCGTTCTGGGGCATGAGGAAAGCGACATCGCCATTCTGCGGCTGGAGGATGCGTCTGACCTGCCATACCTGAACCTGCGGGACTCGGATCAGGTTGAGGTGGGCGAGCTTGCGCTGGCCATCGGTAACCCGTTTGGCGTGGGGCAGACGGTGTCATCGGGCATTATCTCGGGTCTGGCACGGACCGGGACAGCCACGGGCAATGCGCGAGGGTATTTCATTCAGACCGACGCGGCGATCAATCCGGGCAACTCGGGCGGGGCGCTGATTGATGTGAATGGCGATCTGATCGGGATCAATACCTCGATCCTGACGCGGTCAGGTGGGTCCAACGGGATCGGCTTTGCCATTCCGGCCAATCTGGTGGCCGAGTTTCTGCGGCAGGCGCAGGCCGGCAATGACAGTTTCGTCAGCCCCTGGGCGGGGATCACTGGCCAGCACATGAGCGCGGATATCGCCGAGTCGCTGGGTCTGGCCATCCCATTGGGCGTGGTGATTTCAGATCTGCATGACCTTAGCCCACTGGCCGAGGCCGGTCTGAGGGTCGGCGATGTGGTAACGCACGTGGACGGGGATGAGGTGAACTCTCCCGCCGAGATGAAATTCCGCATGTCCGTTGCCGGGGTCGGTGGAACCTCGGTTCTGACCCGGTTACGCGGCGAGGATCGCGAAGATGTGGAAGTGGCTCTGATCAAAGCGCCTGAAACACCTGCCGCTGAAGAAACCACTCTGGACGACCGTACGGTGCTGCCCGAATTGAAGGTATCAGGGGTCAACCCGGCGGTTATCACAAAGCTGGGGCTGCGCCTGACCCAGACCGGGGTCGTGGTCATTGATCCCGGGCCATATGGTGCGCGCGCCGGACTGCGCACCGGGGATGTTCTGGACGCGATCAACGGTGCCGCCATTGAACGCCCGCGCGACGTTGTGCAAGCGCTGACCGATCCCAGCCGTCGGGTGCAGATGACGATCCAGCGCGGCGGGCGCACCCTGTCACTGCGGTTCCGGCTGTAACGCCATGAGCGACCTGTTCGACACCGGCGCGACCGAGCCTGCACCGGCCCCTCATCGCCCTTTGGCGGATCGGCTGCGCCCGCAAACGCTGGCCGAGGTGATCGGGCAGCAGCAGGTGCTGGGACCGGATGCGCCTTTGGGTGTCATGCTGGCCTCGGGCAGCCTGTCCAGCCTGATTTTCTGGGGGCCGCCGGGTGTCGGCAAGACAACGATCGCCCGGCTTCTGGCGCAGGAAACCGATCTGCATTTCGTTCAGATCAGCGCTATTTTCACCGGGGTTCCGGACCTGAAAAAGGTGTTCGAGGCGGCAAAGATCCGGCGTCAGAACGGGCAGGGTACTTTGCTTTTCGTGGATGAGATCCATCGCTTCAACAAAGCCCAGCAGGACGGATTCCTGCCGCATATGGAGGATGGCACCATCCTGTTGGTCGGGGCGACGACCGAGAACCCGTCCTTCGAGTTGAACGCCGCTGTGCTCAGCCGGTCGCAGGTGTTGGTGCTGGAGCGTCTGAGCCTTGCAGATCTGGAGCGTCTTGCCCAACGGGCCGAGAAGGAACTGGGCAAAACCCTACCTCTGACTCCGGCGGCACGCGATGCGCTGCAGGAAATGGCCGACGGCGACGGGCGTGCCTTGCTGAACCTGATCGAGCAAGTCGCCGCCTGGAACGTCGATGCACCGCTGGACCCGGATGCGCTGTCGACACGTCTGATGCGCCGCGCGGCCAAGTACGACAAGTCGGGGGACGAGCATTACAACCTGATCTCGGCCCTGCACAAATCGGTGCGCGGCTCAGACCCCGATGCGGCGCTTTACTGGTTTGCGCGGATGCTGACCGGCGGCGAAGACCCGCGCTATCTGGCGCGGCGCATCACCCGTATGGCGGTCGAGGATATCGGTCTGGCCGACCCGCAGGCGCAGGCGATTTGTTTGCAGTCGTGGGAAACCTACGAACGGCTCGGCTCGCCCGAGGGCGAGTTGGCGCTGGCGCAGGCGCTGGTCTATCTGGCGCTGGCTCCGAAATCGAACGGGGCCTATGTGGGCTACAAGGCGGCGATGCGGCTGGCCAAGCAATCGGGCAGCGAGCCGCCGCCCAAGCATATCCTGAACGCGCCGACCTCGCTGATGAAAGATCAGGGCTACGGCGCAGGTTATGCATATGATCATGATGCCGAAGATGGTTTTTCAGGCCAGAACTACTTTCCCGAGACGATGAAACGGCCCGTTCTGTATCAACCGGTCGAGCGCGGGTTCGAGCGTGAGTTGAAGAAACGACTGGATTACTTTGCCAAGCTGCGGTCGCAGCGAAACAGCGGGTAACGCAGGGTCAGGTCCGCTGCTGCCGTGGCGTCACAGGAGACAGGTGGCGCAACTCGGGTTTCCCTTGGGTCAGTGACTGCAAGGGAGGACGCGTCATGCCCGTATCAATCGAAAAATCCGAGGATGTCTGGACCGTCATTCATGACCGGCCCGAGGCCCGCAATGCAGTGGATGCCGATCACGCGAAGGCCTTGGCCGATGCCTTTCTGGAGTTTGAGCATAGCAACGCCAAGGTGGCGGTGTTCTGGGGCAAAGGCGGCAATTTCTGCGCAGGGTGGGACCTGAAGATGGCCGCAACCCTGGCCGATCCGGAACTGGGTGAAGCGTATTACGAGAGACACGGCTTTCCCATAGGATCAGCCCCGTCGACATTGGGGCCAATGGGGCCATCGCGTCTGGAATTGTCGAAACCGGTGATCGGTGCGATAGAGGGGGCCGCCGTGGCGGGCGGGATGGAGCTTGCCTTGTGGTGCGATATCAGGGTGATGGCCGAAACCGCTTATCAAGGTGTCTTTTGCCGCCGCTGGGGCGTGACCCTGATGGATGGCGGGACAGTCCGCCTGCCGCGTCTGGTCGGGCAGGGCAAGGCGCTGGAAATCGCGCTGACCGGGCGCAAGGTCGAGGCCGAGGAATGCTATCGCATCGGGCTGGCCGAGAAGGTTGTGCCCCATGGCGAGGCGCGGGCCGCTGCCGAGGCCATGGCCCATGACATCGCGCGTTTCCCGCAAGAGGCGGTGCGGGCTGACCGACGCTCGATCATCGAAACGCGCGGGATGTCTGTGCGCGATGGGCTGAAGCTCGAATGGGCCAACGGGTTGGAAGCGATCCGCCGCGAAGGCACCGCAGGCGCGGGGCGGTTCCGGGACGGGGCCGGGCGGCACGGAGATTTCCGGAACATCTGACGGGCCGCTGATTGCTTGACTCTTGCGCCGTTGCGGGCGACAGACGCGCATGTTTTCTAGGACACTGGCAATAGCGCAATCCGGGCGGGTCAGCCGCGCCGCGCAAGGGGCAATGGCATGAGTGGCGTACAGATGATTACGGTCGCAGACGGCGACGGAGATCAACGGGTAGACCGCTGGCTGCGCCGCCTGTTCCCGCATGTCAGCCAGGGGCGCATCGAAAAGATGTGCCGCAAGGGCGAGTTGCGCGTGGATGGCAGCCGGGCCAAAGCCTCGACCCGGTTAGAGGTGGGGCAGGTCGTGCGCGTGCCACCCTTACCCGACGCGGATCACAAACCAGCCGAGGTCAAGCGGAGCGTGTCCGACGCGGATGCGAAGATGATCCAGTCCTGCGTGATTTACCGCGACGATCATGTTCTGGCACTGAACAAGCCGCATGGCCTGCCGGTGCAGGGCGGCAGCGGCCAGACACGTCATGTGGACAGCCTGTCCGAAGCGTTGCGCTTTGGCTATGACGAAAACCCGCGTCTGGTGCATCGTCTGGACAAGGACACATCCGGTGTTCTGCTGCTGGCGCGGACGCGCGAGGCCGCCAAAGGGCTGACCGCCGCCTTCCGGCACCGCGACACGCGCAAGATCTATTGGGCCTTGGTCGCAGGTGTGCCCACGCCTTATCTGGGAGAGATCAAGACCGGTCTGGTCAAGGCCGCAGGCCATGGCAAGCAGGGCGAGGGCGAGAAGATGATCCCGGTGCATATGGGCGACATCGACAGCACGCCGGGTGCAAAACGCGCCCATACGCATTACGCAACGCTCTACCGTGTGGCGGGGCGCGCCGCCTGGGTGGCAATGGAGCCGATCACTGGCCGGACCCACCAACTGCGCGCCCATATGGCCGCGATTGGGCATCCGATCATCGGGGATGGGAAATACGGCGGATCGGGTCAGGAAAACCTCGGCGATGGCTGGGGCGCGCAATTGGGTGGGATCATCAGCAAGAAGCTGCACCTGCACGCGCGGCGTGCGTCTTTTCAGCACCCGATGACGCGCAAACCGATCACCATCGAAGCGCCCCTGCCTGAGCATATGAAGCACAGTTGGGACACGTTCGGCTGGACCGAAGACCTTGCCGCCGACGACCCGTTTGAGGAGCTGCAATGAGCGCACCCCTGCGGCTGGTTCTGTTCGATGTCGATGGCACTCTGGTCGACAGTCAGGGCAGCATCGTCCATTGCATGACCGCCAGTTTTCAGGCGGCTTCGGTTGTTGTCCCGCCCCGAGAGGCGATTCTGTCGATCGTCGGCCTGTCCCTGCCACAGGCCATTGCGCGGCTGGCGCCGGATCAGTCCGACGCGGTGCAGGCGCAATTGGTCGAGGGCTACAAGCAAGCCTTCCACGCCCACCGGCTGGACCTGGGTGCCGCCAGTTCGCCGCTGTATCCTGGTGCGCGCGCGGCGATTGAAGCCCTGTATGCGGTGCCCGAAATCCTTTTGGGTGTCGCAACCGGCAAATCTCAGCGCGGTCTGGGCGCGTTGATCGAGGCGCATGGGCTGGAGCGTTACTTTGTGACCCGGCAGGTGGCCGATCATCACCCGTCAAAACCGCATCCTTCGATGGTGCAGACCGCGTTGGCGGAAACCGGGGTCGAGGCGGCGAACGCGGTGATGATCGGGGATACCAGCTATGACATGGACATGGCCGCCGCTGCCGGAGTTGCCGGGATCGGTGTGTCCTGGGGTTATCACGATTCATCAGCGCTGACCTCTGCCACCTGTATGATCGAAACCTTCGACCAGTTGCCCCGCGCGCTGGACACGATTTGGACCTGAGACATGAGCGATTGGAAACCGAAACGCTTCTGGACAAACAGCACCGTGGTCGAGGCCGAGGGTGGCCACACGGTCGAATTGGATGGTCGCCGGGTCAAGACCCCGGCCAAAGCGGCGTTGATCCTGCCGACACATGCGATGGCTCAGGCCGTGGCTGCCGAATGGGAGGCACAGGAAAAAGAGGTGGACCCTGCCACCATGCCCTTCACCCGCTCGGCCAATGCCGCCATCGACAAGGTGTGCATTCAGCACGGCGAAGTGGCGGATATGCTGGCGGATTACGGCGACTCTGATCTGCTGTGCTACCGCGCCACGCACCCGCAAGAGCTGCAGATGCGTCAGGCCACGGAATGGGACCCGGCGCTGGACTGGGCCGCTGAACATTTGTCAGCCCGGTTGATCCCCGTCGCGGGTGTCCTGCACAAGCCGCAATCGCCAGAGGCGTTGCAGCATCTGCGCGCCCGCGTGCATGACATGGATGCGTTCCAGCTGGCGGCGTTCCACGATCTGGTCAGCCTGTCCGGGTCCTTGGTCCTGGGCTTTGCTGCGGCCATGAACTGGCGCAATCCGGACGAGATATGGCGCATTTCGCGTCTGGATGAGGACTGGCAAATCGAGCAATGGGGCCACGACGACGAGGCCCATGCAGCCAGTGAGGTAAAGAAAGCCGCCTTTCTGCACGCCAAGAGGTTCTTCGACCTGTCAGTTTGATCCGTCACAACCTGATTTTTGGGCGTAAGTGCATGAACCAGCGGGCCAGATCCATCGTTTTCACTGATCCGGCCCTTGACGTTTGTTTATGATTGCGCCCAAACTCATGCCCACTAAAGGGGAGACACCTTTGGGGTAACCTTACCGGCATCCACTTGCCGGACAGAGCCGCCTTTCAAAGGGCGGAAAATCAGGAAGAGGTAAAAATGAAAAAATCCGTAATCTTGGGCGCGGCAACAGTTGCCGGTCTGGCCGCAAGCGCAGCAGTGGCGGGTACCATTGACGACGTCAAGGCGCGTGGGACTCTGAACTGTGGTGTGACCACCGGTCTGGTTGGCTTTGCGGCACCCGACGCGAATGGTGAATGGCAGGGCTTTGACGTTTCGCTATGCCGTGCTGTAGCTGCTGCTGTTCTAGGCGATGCGAACGCTGTTGAATTCGTTCCGACCACCGGCAAGACTCGCTTTACCGCGCTGGCGTCTGGCGAAATCGACATGCTGGCCCGGAACACCACCTGGACCTTCAGCCGTGACGTTGACCTGAAGTTCGAATTCACCGGTGTGAACTACTATGACGGTCAGGGCTTTATGGTTCCAAAGGCACTGGGCGTCAGCTCGGCCAAGGAACTGGACGGCGCAACTGTCTGCATCCAAACTGGCACCACCACCGAGCTGAACCTGGCCGATTTCTTCCGTGCCAACAACATCAGCTACGAGCCGGTTCCGATCGAAACCAACGCAGAAGCGCAGCAGCAGTATCTGGCTGGCGCATGTGACGTTTACACCACCGACGCTTCGGGCCTGGCCGCGACACGTGCTACGTTCGAAAATCCCGGTGATCACGTCCTGCTGCCCGAAATCATCTCGAAAGAGCCGCTGGGCCCGTTGGTCCGTCACGGCGATCACGAGTGGGGCGATGTTGTCCGCTGGACCCTGAACGCGCTAATCTCGGCTGAAGAACTGGGGGTGACCTCGGCCAATATCGACGAACTGTCGAGCGGCACTGACAACCCGGAAGTGAACCGTCTGCTGGGCACCGAAGGTACCCTGGGCGAAATGCTGGGTCTGGACGCTGACTGGGCTGCTAAGGCGATCAAAGCCGGTGGTAACTACGGCGAAGTGTTTGCCAAAAACATCGGTGAAGAAACTCCGATCGGTCTGGCACGCGGCCTTAACGCTCAGTGGACCGAAGGCGGCCTGCTGTACTCGCCGCCGTTCCGCTAAGTCATCAACGGGAGAGGGCGCAGGGCAACCTGCGCCCTCTTCTACTATAACTGCTGTGGACAGGAACGGAGCGGGGACAACCTCGCCGGGGTAAAAACAGTCCACAAGCTACGGGGATCCCAAAACATGTCGACTATGACTGACCCACCGAAAGCTGATTTTCGGTTGTCTATGCTCATAAACGATACCCGCTACAGATCGCTGACCTTTCAGGTGATTGCGGCCATCGTTATTGCGCTATCCATCTGGTATCTTGGCAATAACCTGATCCAGAATCTTCGAGCCGCAGGGCTCAATATTTCTTATACCTTTCTTGGCGACTCAGCCGGGTATGACATCAACCAGCGACTGATAGAATATGACAGCCAATCCTCGCACGGACGCGCGGCGATTGTTGGTATTCTCAATACGCTTCTGGTTGCTGTTCTGGCCTGTATCACGGCCACCATATTTGGAGTGATCGCGGGGGTTCTGCGACTGTCCAACAACTGGCTCGTGTCGAAACTGATGGCGGTTTATGTCGAGATCTTCCGGAACATCCCGGTTCTGATCTGGATCATCATCATCTTTACGATCATGACGGCCGTGCTGCCGGGGCCAAGGGCGTTCCGGGGCGAAGACCCGTCTTCGACCATGCTGTTTGATGCGTTCGCATTCACCAACCGGGGTGTCTATATCCCGCGGCCCGAATTCACCAACGGGCTGTTTGGCGCGACAATTCTGAACTGGCTGCTGGTAATCGCCGGTCTGGTGGGTTCGTGGTTCGCTGCGCACGAAGTCGAAAAACGCGCCACGCTGAAACAAGAACAGACTGGCGAGCGCCCCCAGACGTTCATGATCAAACTGGCCATCTGGCTGGGTCCGCTTGTCGTTCTGATGGTTCTCATGGGCCTGACCTGGGACATCCCCGAGTTGAAGGGTTTCAACTTCAGCGGTGGTATCAAGGTCGGTGGCCCGCTGATCGCCCTGTGGTTCGCGCTGTCGATCTACACCGGTGCCTTTATCGCTGAAAACGTGCGGGCGGGTATTCAGGCGATCTCTAAAGGTCAGACCGAGGCTGCTGCGGCCCTTGGCCTGCGTCCGGGTCGGATCATGAACCTGGTGGTTCTGCCTCAGGCGTTGCGGGTGATCATCCCGCCGCTGATTTCGCAGTACCTCAACATCACCAAGAACTCGTCGCTGGCCATTGCGGTGGGATATGCAGATATCACCGCGACCTTGGGTGGTATCACCCTGAACCAGACCGGTCGCGCGATCGAATGTGTTCTGCTGCTGATGCTGTTCTACCTGACGGCGTCGCTGACGATCTCGATGGTGATGAACATCTACAACGCATCCGTCAAGTTGAAGGAGCGCTGAGCCATGGCCGATCAATCAACAAATCCGATCGCCTTTGTGGCTGACGGGACAATCCCGCCCTCGCCACCGCCCGCAAACCAGACGGGTGCCATCAAATGGCTGCGCGAGAACCTGTTTTCGGGCGTCACAAACACCATCCTGACACTGCTGTCGCTGGTCCTGATCTATCTGTTGCTGAAGAACATTCTGCCATGGATGCTCAACGGGGTCTGGAACGCAAACTCACTGGCGGAATGCCGCGAGATTCTGGCGGGCAAGACCGGGGCCTGTTTCGCGGTTCTGACGGAACGCTGGCCGCAGCTGATCTATGGGTTCAAATACCCGGCTGAAGCTTACTGGCGCCCGAATCTGGCCTTTGTGCTGATGCTGGTGGCGTTTGCGCCGGTGCTGTTCTTCGATCTGCCCCGCAAGCTGCTGATCTTTACCGGCCTGTACCCGTTCATCGCCTTCTGGCTGATCTGGGGGGGTACGATCCTTGCGCCACTGGTCGCGCTGGTGGGCTGTGTGGCAGCAGGTGCCGTTTTCCAGAAACTGGGCAAAAACAGCTTTGCCGCCGGGTTCTTCGGCGCGATTGTCGTAGCGCTGATCATATGGAATGTCGGCGGGGCGCTGATCCCGGAAGGTGCGTCAGAAAACGCCTGGCTTTCGGCTGTTCCCAGCCGTGACCTGGGTGGCTTCATGCTGAACATGATGCTGGGCGTGACCTGTGTGTCGCTGTCGGTGCCGCTGGGCATTGCCCTGGCGCTGGGCCGTCAGTCCAACATGCCGCTGATCAAGTGGGTCTGCGTTATCTTCATCGAATTCATCCGTGGCGTGCCTTTGATCACGCTGCTGTTCGTGGCTTCGGTGATGCTGGCCTATTTCTTCCCGCCTGACAGCACGGTCGACCTGTTCCTGCGCGTTGTGATCATGATCACCATGTTCTCGGCCGCCTATATCGCCGAGGTGATCCGCGGCGGTCTGGCCGCGCTTCCGCGTGGACAGTACGAGGCAGCAGACAGCTTGGGCCTTGATTACCCGCAGGCGATGCGGCTGATCATCCTGCCGCAGGCTCTGAAGATCTCGATCCCCGGGATCGTGAACGTGGCCGTGGGCCTGTTCAAGGACACCACACTGGTTTCGGTCATTTCGATGTTCGATCTGGTGGGCATGATCCGGGGTCCCATCCTGGCGTCAACCGAATGGAACGGCGTCTATTGGGAGCTTCTGGGCTTTGCCGCGCTTCTGTTCTTCGTCGTCTGTTACGGCATCTCTCAATATTCCCAGTGGCTCGAGCGTCGCCTTGCCACGGATCATCGTTAAGGAGTTCAACACATGTCTGAACTTGCAGTAGAACGCGAAATCGACCGCTCGAAAATGCAGGTGAGCGACGAGGTCGCCATCGAAATCAACAACATGAACAAGTGGTACGGATCCTTCCACGTGCTGCGCGACATCAATCTGACCGTCAATCAGGGCGAGCGGATCGTGATCGCGGGGCCGTCGGGGTCAGGTAAGTCCACCCTGATCCGCTGCCTGAACGCGCTGGAAGAACACCAGCAGGGCAAGATCGTGGTGGACGGGATCGAGCTGTCGAATGACCTGAAAAACATCGACAAGATCCGGTCCGAGGTTGGCATGGTGTTCCAGCACTTCAACCTGTTCCCACACCTGACCATTCTGGAAAACTGCACGCTGGCCCCGATCTGGGTGCGCAAGACGCCCAAGAAAGAGGCCGAAGAGCGTGCGATGCATTTCCTGGAAAAGGTGAAGATCCCGGAACAGGCCGACAAGTATCCCGGTATGCTGTCCGGTGGTCAGCAGCAGCGCGTGGCGATTGCGCGAAGCCTGTGCATGATGCCGCGGATCATGTTGTTCGATGAACCGACCTCGGCGCTGGACCCCGAGATGATCAAAGAGGTGCTCGACACCATGATCGAACTGGCCGAGGAAGGCATGACCATGCTGTGTGTGACGCATGAGATGGGCTTTGCCCGGCAGGTCGCCAACCGCGTGATCTTTATGGATGCCGGTCAGATCGTGGAACAGAACGAACCGGAAGAGTTCTTCAACAATCCGCAGAGCGAGCGGACCAAGCTGTTCCTCAGCCAGATTCTGGGGCACTGAACCGGTTGAAATCCGAAAAAAGGCGGGGCTTTGGCCTCGCCTTTTTTATTCCAGCAACTCACGCGGAATGGTGAATCCCAATACCGCCCCGCTGCGCCATGTTACATCTGCCCAGTTTGTGATGTCGAACCGGATAACCGCTGTCGCACAGGTGGGGTAATCGTAGAATCTGGCGTGATCTGGGCCTTGCCGCACGATGTGCTGTGCGAAACCCGCGATGCCCGGATTGTGCCCCAGCATCAGCACCGTTTCCCCTGTTGCGCCTGACAGAGCGGCCAGCATCTCGTCTGGCCCGGCATGATAAAGGGTCCGGGTAAAGCCGACCGTGGCGGCCTGCAGGCCCATCCTGTCCCATGTCTCGCGGGTCCGGGCTGAGGTGGAGCTGATGACCTCATCCGGCAGCCACCCGTTTTCGCGCAGCCATCCGGCAATCGCCGGGGCCGACTTGCGCCCGCGCTTGTTCAGTGGGCGGTCGTGATCGTCAAGCGCTGGATAATCCCAACTGGATTTTGCGTGGCGGGTCAGGATCAGAGTGCGGGTCATGACGGGTGGAACGCTTTCATATGGTGGGCGGACTGTTCCGGGTCGCGGCCCGCGCCGCTGCTAAGTGGGCAGGCCAGCCGGGCAAGGCATCCGCCGGTCATGCAGCTTTGCCCCTCGGGCGAATTCAGATGGTCATGGCAGGCATCGACGCTGTAAAAGGCTTCGGCATTCAGCGCCCCGACCGGGCAGGCCGTCGTGCAGGGGGCTGGGCAGGCAAGGCAGGGCGAGGCGGCGTTGACCTCGGGGATGTCGAATTCCTGCGCAAAATGCAGCGCGCCACGGTACGAGATCATCATGCCGACCGTGTCATGAACCAATGCGCCAACCGGGCTGCTGAAGGTGCGTCCGGATTTCAGCGCCCAGTCGATGAATGGGGCGTAAGGCGGTCCGCCGAATGGGAAATGGGCCTCTGCGCCCAGTGACTGTGCCATCCCGCCGATGACACGCCTGGACCAACGGTCCACCGGATCAGGACCCTTCCATTCGGGAGACGCTTTTAAAACCGGCCAAAAAGCCGAACCCGCCCCGAGTAAGACCAGAGTCCCCCCGTCCAGCCCTTTGGCGCCGCTGACCCGTGGATGGGTCGCACCCATGACGATCAGACCCGATTGATGCGCAACGCGCCCCACCCAGCCAAAGCTGATTGCGGCCATGTAAGAGGAGGGTGGGGGATATCCGGTCATCTCTCCTCCGCAGATTGGATCAGTCGGGCCGGATCAGCGAACCCGCGCCGTGCTCGGTGAACAGCTCCAGCAGGACCGCATTGGGTGCGCGCCCGTCCAGAATGACCACGGCCCGCACGCCGCTGTGCAGCGCGTCCAGCGCCGTTTCGGTCTTGGGGATCATGCCGCCCGCAATGGTGCCGTCCATCGTCATCTCGCGGATTTGACCGGCTTTCAACTCGGTCACAACCTCACCACCTGCGTTTTTCACACCGGATACATCGGTGAGCAGCAGCAGGCGATCCGCTTTCAACGCCGATGCAATCGCCCCGGCTGCGGTGTCGCCGTTGATGTTAAAGGTTTCGCCATTCTTGCCCGCACCCAGAGGTGCAATCACCGGAATCACATCATGTGAGAACAGATCGTGCAGAATTTTCGGGTTCATCTCGGACGGCGATCCGACAAACCCAAGCGACGGATCGGCCTGATCGCAGACAATCAGGTTGGCATCCTTTCCGGAGAGCCCCACGGCACTGCCACCCTGACCGTTGATCGCCTGCACGATGCGTTTGTTCACAAGGCCGGACAGCACCATCTCGACCACCTCAACAGTGGGTTTGTCAGTGACGCGCTTGCCGTTCACGAATTCGGACTGGATGTCCAACTGACCCAACATCGCGTTGATCATCGGTCCGCCGCCATGCACGATCACCGGGTTCACACCCACCTGCCGCATCAGAACCACGTCGCGGGCAAAGCTTTCCATCGCTTCGTCACTGCCCATGGCGTGACCGCCCAGCTTGATGACGACGATGGCCCCGTCATAGCGCTGCAGATAGGGCAGGGCACTGTTCAAGGTGGCGGCGGTGGCGATCCAATCCCGGTTCATGTCACGTGTCTTCATGGCTAAGTCCCTCTGGCGTTCCGTGTTAGGAGGTTTGCACGGCGCTGCCAAGGGCCAAGCTATTCCAGATGCGCAATGATCGAGCGCAGGGTGGGAATTCCGTCGCCTTTCTCGGACGAAGTCAGCACGATTTCAGGGAAGGCCGCAGGGTGTTTGGACAGCGCAGCGCGCACTTGATCCAGAACCTTCTGGCGATCATTCGCTTTGACCTTGTCGGCCTTGGTCATGACGCATTGAAAGGTCACGGCGCTGGTGTCCAGCAGCTTCATGATCTCGGCGTCGACGGGCTTCACCCCATGGCGCGAATCGATCAGCACAAAGGCGCGGCGCAGGGTCTGTCGGCCGCTTAGATATTGCTTGAGCAGCCGTTGCCATTTCTCCACCACCTTGACCGGCGCGTTGGCGTAGCCATAGCCGGGCAGGTCCACCAGATACAGTTCCGGGCCTTGGGTGAAAAAGTTGATTTCCTGCGTGCGGCCCGGCGTGTTCGACGCGCGCGCCAGACCCTTGGTGCCGGTCAACGCGTTGATCAGGCTGGACTTGCCCACGTTGGAACGCCCGGCAAAACAGACCTCAAGCCGGTCGGGGGCGGGCAGGCCGTTCATGGCAACGACCCCTTTGACAAATTCCGAAGGCCCGGCGAACAGCTTGCGCCCACGCTCTTGCGCGAACTCGTCCGGGTCTTCGGCAAGCGGGAAGGGCAGCGATGTCATAGCAGGTTAACCTTATCGTCAAGGCGGATCTCGCCGCCCTGAATGACCTCGGCATAGACGCCGAAATCCTGATGATCCCAACTGTTGAGCGCGCCCAGGGTATCTGCGTCCCGCTCACCCGTTTCGGGATTGGCAGTTGTCGCCAGACAGCGGGTGATGCGTTCGCGAATGTGGAAAACGGCCTGACCGATTTGCACGTCGCGACCCAGCCAGTCGAATTCTTCCCATAGGGGCAGGCCCTCGAACCAGATATTGCCGCGCCAGCGCTTCGGTGACAATTCCCGGCCCAGTTTCTGTTCGATCGCGCGGTGCGAGGCCATGTTGCACAAGCTGATCGAGGGGTAATCGCTGTCGGTCATGCCACGCCCCGGCACCCGGACAATTCGGGCGGAGGCTGCGCGATCCGCAGGCATCAGCGGTTTGACCCAATCCAGAAACACATCCTGCTGCGTGTCGGGCGCGAAGCTCAGATCCGGGCGTTCGGGGTGATGCAAGGTGACGCGGTCCCCTTCCATCCGGGCCGAGATCGCCATCAGCTTGGGCGCCTTTGAACCACGGCTGAAATTGGCGCAAGGCGCCCATTCGGTGCCATCGGTCTTCGCCGCCTCGTGCGCGACGGCCCAAACGCGATCCCCGGGCATGGTCTGCCCGGGGATTACTGTGACCTGATCCAGGGCTTCACGCCCATGGCTTTTGATCGGGTGCCGCCAAAGGGCTGAGACTGTCCCGATCATTTTCCGTCCGTCTTAGGCGTCCGCTTGAAGCCGGACTTGATGTTGCCGAACACGTCAGGTTTGTAGCCCTGACTGCGCATGATCAGGTATTGCTGGGTGAAGGTGATTGTGTTGTTCGCAATCCAGTAGACCACCAGCCCGCTGGCAAACCCGCCCAGCATGAACATGAAGACCCATGGCATCCACGCGAAGATCATCGCCTGCGTCGGATCGGTTGGGGCCGGGTTCAGCTTTTGCTGCAGCCACATCGAGATACCCAACAGCAGCGGCAGGATACCGATGAAGATCAGCGCCATGAGGCTTTCGGGTGCAGGTCCCGCCCAGGGCAGCAAGCCGAAGAAGTTGAAGATCGAGGTCGGGTCCGGTGCGCTCAGGTCCCGGAACGGGCCGAACCATGGGGCCTGACGCAGTTCGATGGTGACAAAGATCACTTTATACAGCGAGAAGAAGATCGGGATCTGCATCAGGATCGGCAGACAGCCCGCAGCCGGGTTTACCTTTTCCTTTTTGTACAGTTCCATCATGCCCTGCTGCATCTTCTGACGGTCGTCGCCAGCGGCCTCTTTCAGGGCCTCCATCTGCGGCTGCAATTCCTTCATCTTCGCCATCGAGACGTAGGATTTGAACGCAAGCGGGAACAGGATCGCTTTGATGATCAGGGTCAGACCGATGATCGACCAACCCATATTGCCGATCAGCACATTGATGTTGTGCAGCAGCCAGAAGATCGGCTTGGTCAGGAAGTAGAACCAGCCCCAATCGATGCTGTCGATGAACTTCTGCACGCCTTCCGCCTGATATTCGCGAATGGTGTCCCATTCCTTGGCACCGGCAAACAGCTGCGTCGTCACCTGCTCGGTCGCGCCAGGCGCGACGGTCAGGGTCGGAAGCACGGTTTCGGTTTGGTAGATCTTGCGGCGGGCGTCGTATTTGGCGGCTGCCTTGAACGTTGCGCCTTCCGCAGGGATCAGCGTCGTCATCCAATAGTGATCGGTAAACCCGACCCAACCGCCTTCCTTGACCTGAAACACCTCGGCCTGCGCGCGCTCGTTGGGGTCGATGTCAAAGTCCCGTACATCGCCATAGTCGATTTCATCCAAAACGCCGTCGGCCATGACCATGACGCCTTCGTGCAGGATGAAGAAGTTCTTGAGGCCGGGAAGGTCGCCATCTTCGCCAATGCCGTGCCGCGCCAGAATGCCATAGGGGGCCATGCTGACCTCGGCTGCGGTGGTGTTTTCAACCGATTGGGTCACCGAGAACATGTAATTTTCATCGACCGAGACGGTGCGGCGGAAGGTCAGGCCGTTGCCATTGTCCCAAGCCAGCGTGATCGGAGTGTCCACGCCCAATGTTGCGCCCTGCTCAAGCGTCCAGAGGGTGTTGGGGCCGGGGACATCCGTGCCGGTCACGCCCGAGCCCGGAGCCCAGCCATACAGCGCGTAATAAGCCGAGTCTGATCCCACCGGGGCCAGCAACTCGACAATGGGCGCGCCGTCTTCGATGGAAACCTTGTAGTCTTTCAGGAACAGCTCATCGATGCGTCCGCCCGACAGCGAAAGGCTGCCTTTCAGGCGCGGGGTGTCAATCGCGACCCGCGGGGCCTGTTCTTCGGGCAGTGTCTCTTCGGTGGCGGCGGTCGCTTCGCCCACAGCACCGGTCGCTGTTGCGCTGGGTGTCTGAATCTCGGACTCTTGGGTGGCGGCGATCTCGGTCTGATCGGTGGCAGGTGTGGGTTCCGGCGGGGGGAACAGCACGAACCAGACCAGGATCACGAGAAAGCTGAGCGCGGTTGCGAGGATGAGATTCTTGTTCTGATCGTCCATCTGGGACAGCCACCTTGAGCAGTGAAAGACACCCGCAGGGTTCAACAGAGTGCAGGCCCAAAGGTCAAGCGGAATCGGTTGTTATTTCGTCACGGCAGGGGTCTGATCGGCCTAAAGTTCGCCTTATGACCCCGTTTGGCGCCCAATCTTCGGAACACCGTTGACCTTGTTGCCATGTGCGGCAATCCAGTCCAGCGTTTTTTCAAACGGCATGGGCTTTCCGATCCCGAACCCTTGAACGTGATCGCAGCCCAGTTGTGCCATCAGGGCATGTTCACCCGGTGTCTCGACGCCCTCGGCCAGAGTTTCCACTTTCAGCCGTTCGGCCATGGTCAGGATCGCGCTGGCCAGTTGCTGTTGGCTTGGGTCCTGATCGGATTTCGCGACAAAGGATCGATCGATCTTGATCCGGGACACGTGGAACCGTTTGATTGACGCAATCGAGGCGTGGCCGGTGCCGAAATCATCCAGATCAATGCAGCATCCCAGCGCCGCAAGGCCGGTGACATTGCGGGTGATCACATCGTCCGGTCGGCGGGAAAACACGGTTTCCAGAACCTCGACGGCAAGACGGTCCGGTGTCAGGTCAAACTGATCCAGTTCCCATTTGAGGCGGTCAATCAAACCGGGGTCGCGCAACTCGTCAGATGAAAAGTTGATGCCGATCCGGGGCACGATGACCCCGGCCTGGTCCCAATCGCGCATGGCCTGAAAGGCGTGGTGGCGGATGGCCTGACCAAAGCGTTCCATCAATTCGGCCTGTTCGGCAAAGGGCAGGAACACATGCGGCCCCAGCACGCCTTTTTGGGGATGTTCCCACCGGGCCAAAGCCTCAAACCCCGTGACGCGGCCTGTATCGGTCGAAACCTGCGGCTGGAACCATGGACGGATTTTGCCGCCATTCAGGGCTGCGTCGAACTCTTTCCGTAGGTTGGTGCGAATGCGCGACCGGCGACGGGTATCCGAGGAAAAGGCGCGAATCGTTGAGGGGCCGTTTTGCTGCGCCTCGATCAAGGCGCTGATCGCGGCCTCTTTCCAGTTTTCGGCTTCACCGTCCGCCTCTCGTGAACTCAGGCAGAATCCGATAGAACAGGACGCATAGATCCCTGTGCCATTCAGCATGACAGGGTCTTCGACGGCGGATTGAATGCGCCCTGACATCTGGATACAGGCCTCAAGGTCCAAATGTTGCGACGGGCGCAGGGCGATCAGGATCCTGTTGTCGCCCAGACGTGTTGCAATATCCTGGCCACGGATCATCGACAGGACGCGCACGCAGATCTGTTCCATGATATGATTGGCCGCTGCCTGCCCGTGCAGATCAAGGATCTGCGTGTGGTCATCCAGCGCGATGGCAAGGCAGGCCGACACGTCGCCGCTGTGCCTTGAGCGATCAAATATCCCGCTCAGTTCAATGTCGAACCGATCATTGGTCAGCAGACCGCCCGAGTGTTGCCCGCGCCCGGCTTTCGCCTCAAGCGTGCTGGCCCCGGCGATCAGCAGCGGAAGGCCAAGTGCCGTCGCAACCAAAGCACGCTCTCCCCCGATCCAGAACGCACCAAGGCTGAGCGCGGGGACAAATGCCAAAGCGGAAGAGCTATTCAGAAGGGACGTCAGGCTACGCGCCAGACGGTCAAGTGAAGGTCGGTTCCGCATCGGTCTTTTGGCCCCTGGCAGTGATCGCACGGGCCAACCGTAGGAAATCAGTCTGAGTCAGTCGTTAACGCAGCCGAGGAATTTCATCCGAATTTTCGGCTTTTTCGTCCGGTTTCAGCGCAAGATTGGCGAAATCGAACAGTTTCGGGTCCAAAAGATGCGAGGGGCGGGCATTGGTCAGGGCGCGGAACATCACCTGACGGCGACCGGGGCTGTTCTTTTCCCATTGGTCGAGAATCTGTTTGACCTGCTGGCGTTGCAACCCGTCCTGACTGCCGCACAGATCGCAGGGGATGATCGGGTAACGCATGGCGTTGGCGAATTTCTCGCAATCCGCCTCGGCCACATGGGCGAGGGGGCGATAGACGAACAGGTCGCCTTCTTCATTCACCAGTTTCGGCGGCATGGTCGCCAGACGCCCGCCGTGGAACAGGTTCATGAAGAAAGTCTCAAGAATGTCGTCGCGATGATGGCCAAGCACCACGGCCGAGCATCCCTCTTCGCGGGCAATGCGGTACAGGTTGCCGCGGCGCAGGCGCGAGCATAGCGCGCAATAGGTGCGGCCTTGCGGGACCTTGTCCATGACGACGGAATAAGTGTCCTGATACTCGATCCGATGGGGCACGCCCATACGCTCCAGAAACTCGGGCAGGACGGTTGCGGGAAAGCCGGGTTGGCCCTGATCCAGATTGCAGGCCAGCAGATCCACGGGCAACAGGCCGCGCCATTTCAGCTCATACAGAACCGCCAGAAGGGTATAGCTGTCCTTGCCGCCCGACAGGCAGACCAGCCAGCGGGGCGGCTTGCCGTCCTTGTCATGGGCGGTCGGGTCCACCATGCCATACTGCTCGATCGCTTCGCGCGTCTGGCGCACGATGCGCTTGCGCAGCTTCTTGAACTCGGTGGTCGAGGGCGCGCCGGCGAAGAGCGGGTGGATATCGTCTGCATCATCAAACATGGGCCGTGGTTACAGCGGACCGTTGGTCCGGGCAAGGTGTTGCGCGTTCGCCGGTTTGGGAAACCACCCCGATTATGCTATCTTCGCGGGATTTGGAGTTGGAGCTAGTAATGGACTATTTTTTCTCGGTCCGCGGGCGCAGCGGAGATCACTATTCGAACAAACTGGGCACGGCGCGGTATCTGGCGATTCCGTCGAACGTGAAGACACCGGCCCGAAAACACGAAGTTCCGGTGTCGCAATGGGTCGGAAAAGTTCAGGACGAAGCCGGTGCGACGGATGATGAGAAGGGCAACATCGTCATCTTTGTGCACGGCTTCAACACCGAACAGTTCGAGATGCTGGAGCGGCACCGGAAAATCCGCAAGGGGCTGGAGGCACATGGCTTCAAAGGCGCGCTTGTCAGCTTTGACTGGCCCAGTGACGGATCGGTGCTGGGCTACAGTTCGGACCGGGCCGACGCGCGGCGTTCGGCAGACAAGCTGTTTACCCATGGGATCAGACGTCTGTCGCGCATGCAGACGCCGGATTGCCGATACAACATTCATGTGCTTGCCCATTCCATGGGGACGTTTCTGGTGCGCGAGGCGATGGATTTTGCCGATGATGACCACGAAATCGCACAGCACAGCTGGATGACCAGCCAGATCGCTTTCGTCGCGGCGGATGTGTCGGCAAAGTCGTTCCGGGATGGCAGTTCCAAAACCTCGTCCCTGATGCGCCACTGCACACGGCTGACATGCTATTACAGCCCGTTTGATGAGGTGCTGTCAGTGTCCGAGGTCAAACGGGTCGGCGTGTCGCGCAGGCTGGGGCGTGTCGGCATGCCGGACGATCATCCGGAAAAGGCCGTGAACCTGTATTGCGGCGCATATTTCAAAGACAATCGCGATGACTATCCGGACGGCCCATCGGCCACCCATAGCTGGTACTTCGATTCGTCGCGGTTCTACGAAGACCTGCACCACACACTGACGGGCAAACTGGATCGCGAAGTCATTCCGACCCGAAAGTTCACTGACCGGGGCAATCTGGCGCTGTTCTAGTCGGACGGTTTGGTGGTCTTTTCGGGCACCGGGTCATAGCCATCGCCGCCCCAGGGGTGGCACCGGCCAATGCGACGTGCGGCGAGCAATATGCCTTTGATCGGGCCATGCTTTTCAAGCGCTTCCAGCGCATAGGCCGAGCAGGTCGGTTGATAGCGGCAGTTGAATCCGACCCATGGGCTGAAGATCAGCCGGTATGCCCGGATTGGCAGCGCAATGATATGGGACAGAAAGGTCACTTGCGCGGCGCATGTATCTTGCGCAGCGCGTATCTCAGATCATCCAGCAGCGCCGCGAATGGGCGATCTGCCGTGACATTGGCGCGGCCGATCAGGACGTAATCCCACCCGTCCTGTCCATGTTGTGGCAAAACGGCTCTTGCCGCTTCGCGCAAGCGTCGCTTGGCGCGGTTGCGGGCGACCGCGTTGCCCACTTTCTTGGAACAGGTGAACCCAACGCGCAGCCCCGAGGCTTCGTCAGGCACGCGCTTGCGGGCCTGCACCATCATCGACGACGTGCCCTGTCGGCGCGCGCGTGCCGCTTTCAGGAAATCCGATCGGGTTTTGAGAACCGTCAGAGATACAGGCGCGCAAACGGACGCCGCCGGGGGCGTTTCCCGGGGGTGGTTTCTACCATCCTCAGGGGCCTCCGGCGGCGTCATGTTCACAACCTGATCGGTGAGCGGCTTATGCGCTCAGCGATTTGCGACCGCGTGCGCGGCGTGCGTTCAGGATTTTGCGGCCGGCCTTGGTGGCCATGCGCGCGCGGAAACCGTGGCGGCGTTTGCGAACCAGGTTCGAAGGCTGATAGGTGCGTTTCATCGCTCCGTCTCCAATCTATAGCGGTCGGGTGCGGCGCGGATTCGCCTGGCCCTAGTGTTCGAAGCCCGTCCTCTACTGCTAAGCGGGGGGTAAGTCAAACCCCAAGACCGGGGTTTTGACGCCTTTTGCAACAATTCTGTATCCCGGCCCCGGAAAAGGTTTCAAATTTCGGGTTTTGCGCCCGAAACCCTCACATTCACTGCCACATAGTTCAAGGCCGCGTGAGGGCCCTGTTGCTTGGCCTTCGGGCAGCGCATGTTGGGTCAGGAATGAAACAGACAAAGCCGGATGGCCAGATGAGCGAAACGACCCAGGCACCGCGCAGCGGAATTGCGCGTCATATCCCCTTGCTTGTTATCCTTGCCGCTGCTGCGGTCGGGTTCTTTACGCTTGGCGATTACCTGAGCTTCGAGACCCTGCGCGACAATCGCGAGGCGCTGCTGGCCTGGCGCGATGCAAATTACTGGGCAATGGCGGCCGCTTTTGTGGCGATCTACATCGTGATCGTTGCATTCTCGCTGCCCGGCGCGGCTGTGGCATCCATGACCGGCGGGTTCCTGTTCGGCCTGTTCGCGGGCACGGTATTCAACGTTTTTGCAGCGACCGTTGGCGCATCTGCCATCTTCCTGGCTGCGCGTTGGGGATTGGGCGAGTCGCTGACGGCGCGGCTGGAATCCTCGGAAGGTACGGTCAAAAAGCTGAAAGACGGGCTGCGTGAGAATGAGATCTCGGTCCTGTTCCTGTTGCGGCTGGTTCCGGTCGTTCCCTTCTTTGTCGCCAATCTGGTGCCCGCGCTGGTCGGCGTGAAGTTCCGCAACTTCCTGATCACAACCGCGCTGGGTATCATTCCGGGCGGCATTGTCTACACTTGGATCGGCGTCGGGCTGGGCGGGGTGTTCGACCGGGGTGAAACCCCAGACGTGTCCCTGTTGTGGGAGCCGTTTGTGATCGGGCCTATCATTGGTCTGTGTGTGCTGGCTGCTCTGCCGATTGTGATCAAAGCCCTGCGTGGCAAAAAGGACGCCTGACTCATGACCGAACTGAAGACCGATATCCTGGTGATCGGTGCCGGGTCAGGTGGCCTGTCCGTGGCTGCGGGGGCCGCCCAGATGGGGGCCGACGTGATTCTGCTGGAAGGTCACAAGATGGGTGGCGATTGCCTGAATTTCGGCTGCGTCCCGTCCAAAGCGCTGATTGCCAGTGGCAAGGCCGCCTATGCGCAAGCCCACGCATCACCCTTTGGGGTGTCGGATGTCGTCCCACAGGTGGACTATGGTGCCGCCAAGGACCACGTGCACGACGTAATCGCACAGATCGAACCGATGGACAGTCAGGACCGGTTCGAAGGTTTCGGCGTGAAGGTCTTTCGCGAGTTTGGGACCTTCCTGTCGCCAACGCAGGTGCAGGCGGGGGACAATGTGATCACCGCCCGCCGCGTGGTGATCGCGACGGGCTCATCGCCGCTTGTGCCTCCGATACCGGGTCTGGAGACGGTACCGTTCTACACCAACGAGACCATCTTTGATCTGCGTGAAAAGCCCGATCACCTGCTTATCATCGGCGGCGGCCCCATCGGTATGGAAATGGCGCAGGCGCATATCCGGCTGGGCTGCAAAGTTACGGTGATCGAGGGCCTGAAGGCGCTGGGCAAGGATGATCCCGAAGCCGCCGCAATCGTGCTGGATACCCTGAAGGCGGAAGGCGTCGATATCCGCGAACAGGCGATGGTCGCCGAGATCAGGGGCGCAGACGGCGCGGTCGAGGTTGTCACAGAAACCGGAGAGGTCTTTGCCGGTACCCACCTTTTTATGGCCGCCGGACGCAAGGCCAACGTTGAACGCCTGAACCTCGAGGCGGCGGGGATCGACCGCACCCGGACGGGTATCAGGGTCGATGACGCTCTGCGCACCAGCAACCGCAAGGTCTATGCCATCGGCGACGTCGCTGGCGGGCTGCAATTCACCCATGTCGCCGGGTATCATGCCGGTATCATCATCCGATCCGCTCTGTTTGGCCTGCCATCCAAGGCCAAGACCGCGCATATCCCATGGGCAACCTATACCGACCCGGAACTGGCCCAGGTTGGCCTGACCGAAGCGCAGGCGCGCGAACAGCATGGGGACAAGGTGGAAATCGCCCGGTTCGATTATCACCACAACGACCGCGCCATTTCCGAGCGCAAGACGAAAGGGTTTATCAAGGTTATGGTCGTAAAAGGCCGACCTGTCGGTGCAACGATCGTGGGGCATCAAGCCGGGGAACTGATCAACTTGTGGTCTCTTGCGCTTGCCAATAACCTTAAGATGGGTCAGATCGCCGCGATGGTTTCCCCCTATCCGACGATAGGAGAGCTTAACAAACGTGTGGCGGGTGCTTATTTCTCGCCGAGGCTGTTTGAGAATCAGACAGTTAAACGAGTGGTCAGGTTCGTCCAGCGCTGGATCCCCTGACCTAAAGAAGGAGCGCCAATTGAACTCGCTTTCGGGCCGTTTCCTGATCCTGACGACGGTCTTCGTGATGTTGGCCGAAATCCTGATCTTTGTCCCCTCGATTGCGCGCTTTCGCGAAGACTTTCTGCTGAACAGGCTTGAGCGTGCGCAGATCGCCTCGCTTGCGTTGCTGGCCGACGACATGCTGGCCGATGAGCTTGAGGCCGAACTGCTGGCCAATGCCGGTGTCTATAACGTGGTTTTGCGGCGTGACGAGGTGCGGCAGTTGATGCTGTCCTCGCCCATCCCCGAGCAGATCACCAATACCTATGATCTGCGCGATGCGGGCCCCTGGATTCTGATCCGCGACGCGGTGAACCGTATCTTCACGGTCGAAAACGAAGTCGTTCGCGTGATCGGAGAGCCGGTCAAAGGGGCCGGGCTGTTGATCGAGGTGACCATCGACAGCGCGCCTTTGCGCATGGCGATGGTGGATTACGGCCTTCGGATTCTCGGCCTGTCCTTTGTAATCTCGATCATCACGGCGTCGCTTTTGTTTCTGGCGGTTCGCGTCGTCCTTGTGCGTCCGATCAAAAGCGTTGTCGGCTACATGCAGCGCTACGCCAGCGCGCCTGAGGACGCGCGGGGTATCATTGCACCTGCCTCCAAAGTCACGGAACTGCGCGAGGCGGAAGAGGCACTGAAAACCTTGCAGACCGATCTGACCCAGGCCCTGAAGCAGCGCGAGCGTCTGGCGCAACTTGGCGGAGCCGTCGCCAAGGTCAGCCATGATCTGCGCAACATCCTGACCTCGGCGCAGCTGTTCACCGACAGGATCGAATCCAGCGATGACCCGCTGGTTGGTCGTCTGGCGCCGAAACTGGTCAACTCGATCACCCGGGCCGTCTCACTGTGCGAAAGCACCCTGGCCTTCGGCCGCGCTGAAGAGCCCGCGCCGACCCTGACAATGGTCCGGGTTCGAGACGTGGCGGCGGATGTGGCGGCCAGCGAACAACTGGCCGTTGCGGATGCCCACGTCGAAATCGTCAACGAAGTCCCCGAGGACCTGGTCGTACGCGCCGACCCCGAGCAGTTGTTCCGCGTCATCATGAACCTTGTGCGCAATGCCAGACAGGCCCTGGTCGCATCAGGCCAACCCGGCCGCGTGACCATCGCCGGATGCGAGTTCGAGACCAGCTGGTGCATCGAAGTCAGCGACACGGGCCCCGGTCTGCCGCCAAAGGCGCGCGAGAATCTGTTCACACCCTTTCAGGGCGGCGTCCGCAAAGGAGGCTCGGGTCTGGGCCTTGCGATTTCACAGGAACTGGTGCGCGGCCATGGCGGAGATCTGCTTCTGAAAGACACCAGCGCAAGCGGAACAACCTTTGAAATAAGGCTTCCCCGCGGCGACGTGACTTTTTGAAAGTTTTTTGAAGAATCGACTTGCACGTCCACCGCCCCGGGTCTAAATACCGCCTCACCAACGCGGACCGATAGCTCAGCTGGATAGAGTACTTGACTACGAATCAAGGGGTCGGGGGTTCGAATCCTCCTCGGTCCGCCATTAAAATCAATCACTTGGCGGAAAATTGGTAGTTGGCAAAAAGGGCCGTGTCAGTCTGGTGTCAGTCACGGCGCTTCGATCCATCCCGTAAGATTCGCTTGGCCAGTTTCAGCCCAGCCGTGCTTTTTCTCATCGCCCAACATGTTAGGACCAAGCATTAGGTCGTTGTCTACTTCTGCCAAACTTCGGTCGAGGATTGAGGCAATGCATCACATGGGATAACGATGCAATTATCAAAAGTTTAAGAATGATTTTGCGGGATTGATTTGTGGACTTGAAATTTAGGCACTTGCGTAGTGCGGATGGTTTAAAGTTACTCGCACTTGCGGGGATTTTGTCAGGCTGTCTCGAAGAGGATAAATGGGAGGGGTTTGTATATCCCGACCGAAGCAACTTGTTGCAACACATCGAAATCGGAACCTTCGCATCGTTGCAGGAATGCAGAGCGGCGGCTCAGAACACTATGCAAAGCAATGGCTGGTCTAATTCTGGTGATTACGAATGCGGCTTAAACTGTCGTAACAAAGAAGGGTGGGACGATTTGAAAATATGTGAGAAGACCGAACGATGAAAATTGTACTCATTTCCGCGTTCTTATTTGTAGTAAGTTTTTCAATTGCAGTTGCAGAAGGCGTGATCAATTGCACCTTTTATCAGGAAGGTACCAAGAAGGACGAGTTAGTCATTTTGGGTGACCGCGGACTTTTGCACATTGAAGACCCTAGCAGCCAAGAGAAGACCACTTCTGTCTTTCATTGTAACGACACTCACCACACCTACACGTGCATCAATTTTTGGACAAACCCCAGCAACAACGCGGTGATCCACTACATGTTGGCGGTTACGAAGGACTTCAAAACTATTGTAGTTTCGCGCAGCGGTCCAAATGCACCAGACAAAGCATTCGTTTCGATATTCTCGGCTGAATGCCGCCAGAATTGAAACAGCGATGTCACACGAGGCCGCTGCCGCACAAGAGGAATTTAAGTGATTCACTAGATTGGAAAATTTATGAAATCTGGCGACTATCAAATTTTCAGTGAACGTGGTGACGTTGTTGTATTGAGTGAGGCGGACGCCAAACGGGAACTTGCCGAAAAATCCGATTTCAAACTGCGTCTTGAGATTGCGCAGGCAAGACTGTCACCCAACGAACGCGCAATTGTGCAGGCGGCAACGTTATCACAAATGGAATTGGACCGACGCGCAGCGGAACTTAACGAACAGATCGCCAAGCGAACCACCTACTGGTCCGCCGCTGTCGCTGTTGTTTCGGTAATCATCGGCGCGGTTTTGGGTGCTGTGCTGTCCTGATCGGCATCTTAGTTCAGCGCTTCGGTCGAAAGATCACCCGAAGTATCGCCCACAGGACCAAAACGACAATGATCAATGTAGCAATTTTGATAATCATTGGTCATCCTTCACGACAGATCACATCGGCAACGGTCGATGCGTCCAGTTCATCGAACCGGGCCTTACCCAACGCACCGATGGTGGTCGAAGCGGCCAGCGGTTCTCCAGCAGCATCTAGCGCAATGCACTGAAGGTTGATGTCTTCGTCGGCTGCGATGATTTCCACCACCGTATTGTCGCGTTCCTGTAGCCAACGCACGACCTTCACACCATCAGCACTGGCGATCGTGATCGTCTTGTCGTCCGCAGCTATGGCGACCTGTGCGGTCGCGGTCGAAGCGGTCAGTGCCAGTACGATGGCAGCGGTCAGTTTGGTCATGTTGTCAGTTTCCTTACGTAAAGATAATCCAGATCAGCACCCAGAACACCAGCCAACCCCACGCCCGACGCCACAGGCAAATCAGGACCGCGATCAGACAGATGATGATCATTCGTCACAGCCTTCGCCCGCAGCGATCAGGGCCGCGCAAGTGGCCAGTGTCAGTGTCCGCACCATCACGCCAGCCCCGTAACTCTGAACGCAACGGTCAATGCGTCACGGTCGATCTGTACGTTGTCCACGGTGAACACGGTTGCCCGCACCGCGGTCGTGCTGTTGCCGCCCACATACCCCGCACAAGTGATGTCGGTGGGTGATGTGTCGCGTTGCAGGATCATGCGGCTGGTTGCCTCCAGCGCGTCCATCCGAGCGTTAAAACGGGCCACATCGGCCTTGGACTCGTGGTAGTAGTTCGGCGCGGTGTAGCAGGTGTCGTGGAAAACCGGGACGGTGCCAATACCTTTAACCTCAACGGTCCAAGCGTACGGTTTGCGATTAAACCTGTGTGCTGCTGGTTTGGTCATTTCTCAATTCCCCTCTACGGTCAGTTCACCACCACTTTCGACATAGGGAATAGTCACGGTTTGCGCTTGTGAAATTCGGCCAAGTGATGCCCCGGTAATGTCAATCACTGGCCGATCCGCACGTCCTGCGATCCGTCACTTTCCGTTCGGGTCCGCTTTGATCGTCAGGCTGCCATCTATGACGAGCAGCATCTATCGTGTGACATGGTGCTGCAAAGCGGATGGTAGGTGTCCGCTTTGATCCAGAGGTGAGACTCAGCCGTCAATACGGAAAACCAACAGATTTCTAAATTGGAAAATCCCCGCTACCAGGTAAGATGGCACCACATTTACACAAAGGAATTTAGTCTTGCCGTGGGGTGATCTTGTCGAACTTCTGGGCGGTTCAGCCATCATTCTGGCTGTTCTTGCCGTATTCTGGAAAGGCGACGACTGTATCTCGAAAGAGTTTCGGGACGATCTAGCCGCTTGGCTCATACTGCTCAAACCACCACCTGGAAACAGCCCTGTCGCTCAGTCAGTCTTAGCGATGTTTGAAAAGGTGTTTGGGGAAAGGCATTGGAGTTGGAAGTGCTTCTGGCGATCGTTTGTTTTGTCGACTGTTTCATTTGCCGTCGTGCTAGTGTTCATGTCTCTCCTTGTTCCCGAGGTCCGCAGTTCTCTTTTACCTGAACAAGATGAGTATTGGTCGGTCATACCGATGATGCTTTTAGGAGCCTCCTTCAACGGCCTTGGTGACTTTCCAGCTTTGTACGTCACTAGAATCGTACTTCAAAAGAGTTTGAATGGAAAAATTTCGCTATATTGGGCTGTAATCGTGGACTTTGCGTGCACAATTATCATTGTTTTTGCGACCACCTTGATGGTGGTTTGGTTCATCTATCATATTCTTCTACTTGATCCTCTGAATACACCGAGCCTAATAGAACTACCGAGTTTAGTTACAAATTTTCTATTTGGTCTTTTTAAGAACTGGGATTTTCAAACTCCCATGGGTGTTGCCGTTCTTTTCACAGCTTTCATCACCAGCTTCTGGCTTTGGGCCGCAGCACTTGGAACTGTGATAATCCGCCTTTTGGTTCGCTCCGGCCCGATCCTCAACGCACTGCAATACGTCTTGCCGATTGAAGAGAAACCGATCCGCTCGATGGGTATCGTCGGTTTCTTGGTCTTTTTTGTTTACCTGCTGATCACGATAACGGTTCGGTCGTTCTAGTCCGGTGAAACCCAGCCCGCTGCTTCAAGAACCGAGTAAGTCTGGGTCACTATTATGAGCAGGATCAAAACTACCGCAGTGACGTACAGAGAAGACGCGATGAGTATTGATCCCGGATTTCGGATCACACCATGACGACTGAGTCGGTGCAAAAAGGGCCGGTTGGACGCAGTTAAAACAAACCCGTTCTTTCACCAGTCATTACATCGCGGCATTTGGTTTGGATTTGCTTGATTCCTTTGACTGCCGCTGTTTTGTCTTCTCTTGCCATCCTAAACAAGTCCTCCCGCTTGTTCCTGCGCTGTTCTTTACCTTCATCTGTTTCGTCGTCTGGTGCCTCATACAAAGCTAGAGCCGAATTGTCGCGGGCATTGGCCAGATTTAGTTGAGAGATAACTGTCTCAATTTCTTTTCGCGTTTCTTCCTTAACAAACGCGGACAATTGACCTGTTGCTTGGCTCAACGCTTCAATATCGCCAAGTGCGGTATCTGAAAGCATGTGATTAAAAATATCCTCCCCTGTCATGACTTCGTATTCGTACCGCCAGTCCTCACGTTTCATGGACTGGTACTCAGGGGTGATCGTCCACCCCGAAGGCTCATACTCAACCGTGAAATAGAAACTGGCCTGCAAATACCCGCTACAAGCATCAATCTGCCGTTCTTGCAGGTTTGTCAGGTACGGCGTCTTGAGCGATTGATTGAGTTGGTAAGTCTGATAGCCCGCAAAAAAAGTGCCTGCCCCGGTCAAAATCAAGCCTAATCCAGCAAAACAGAGGGAAGCTATTTCGACCTTCTTTTCAAAATCCCAACTCATAAAAATCTTCCAAAAAAATGACTTTTAGTGAGACAAGGCAACAACTCGGGCTGATTAATGTCAACTGTTTGAGTGGCTCAATGACGCTAACTCGTCGGCTGCTCTGGTGCGTCACCCAATGCGAGCAATAACAAGATGGCCAGCAAAGGCGATCCGACCAAACCAATAAGAAACCAGATCAATCCGGATCGGTTGCGCCGCCCAGCCATCGTGATCGGCAGGATGTAGAGCCAGATCGCTGCAACCGTTATTAGAATCAAGAAAATGAGGCCGCCGAAGTCACTCATGACTTGTTATTTCCGATAACTGCTGCAGCGACGAACAATAGGGCAGACAGTAATAACCCGCCTACTATGCTGTAAGGCGCAGCGTACAACGCAAGCGTGATTTTACCTGCTGAGCTGACTGTTCCGCCTGTGAAGCTGGCCAGCACACTGACCTTGTCCATTGCTCTAAGAAAGCTGAATACGGAAAATCCCAAAGCACACGCAGCACCAATGGCGAAAATATGATGGTTCATAGCTTTTTACCTATAGTTCATTCAATGACTGTGTGAAACCAAAATGCCGCAGCTTCGCGTGACATGCTGCCCTCGACCAGACGCACGACAATCTTGTCCAGAAAATCGATAGAAACAGGCGGCAGATCGTATCCCGACAGTCGGATCATGGTCATGGTGACAAGCACAGCCGCACGTTTATTGCCGTCGTGAAAGCCGTGTGCTTTGGCGACACCGTGCAAAAGCGCGGCGGCTTTTTCATGCAACGTTGGATACACATTCTCGCCACCAAATGACGCATACGGTCTGGCAATAGCGCTTTGAATGCTGTGTTGGCTTTTGATGTACGGTTTGGCATCTGGTACCCGCAATGCTTCGCAATAAACCAGCAGGATGTCATCGTACGTGACCTGATAGATCATTACTTATCGGCCAGCCGGTCCAACACGTCTTTCATGTCTTTGGCCGTCCGTTTGATCGTTGCCTTAACTTCTTCGCGAGACGGTTTTTTTGTTACGCGTTCTGGCTGAGTTTTCTGATCGTTTGACATATTCATAGGATGGTCCGTTATGCACCAGATCGTCAACTGTGTGTAACTGGCAGCATCGATGATTAGTATGGCACCGCAATTTTGATCTTTTCTAGAACAGGTTGCCCGAAAAAATCAAAAACGCCAAAAATCCAATAATCGCAACCAAACACAACGCTTTTCTCGGCGAACGCTGATTGGAGACCCATCTCCCATGATAAATATACCCCTGTACTAAATCTGAGTCCCCACCATCAATGAGGTACAGGTTAAGCAAAGCCAAAACGAAGCACCTCCTAAAATATAGAAAATGGTTTCTAACATCGCCAACAACCTGAACACAGTCTCTGACCGCGTGTAATTTTGTTCATAAGTCATCCAATAAGTCGCCCAGCATCAAAGGCGCGGTGGCCGTATTCATCTATCAGGGCCGTTGCGTTGATTACGGATATGATGCCGTCGATCTTGGCGTAACCTTGGCCGCTCAATCGATTGTCGCGTTTCTTGAGCCTGCGGTTTCCGTTCGGCAGTTCCTCAACCAAGAGATTGTCCACATTCGCCAGTAGCAGCGGGCAATGACTGTGTGATACCGCGCCGTCGAGTAGACGCGCCTCTAGGCTGGCTAGGGCAGCACCCAATACCCAAGTTTGCGGGATCGCCTCAAACCTCTTGCTCGTGGCGTCACGCAGCGCCTGCGCAAAGCCCGTCTGGCCGTGTTCATCGCCGCCCACAACGTCACAGCCAGCTTGGGCCACCAGATCGAACATGGCGGCCTGCATCGCCTCTGCCGTTTCATGAATGTGCAGAGTTTTGTTCTTTACGGCAGCGTCGTAAGTGTCGCGTAGGTTATCGGGCGCACGATCGTAACCCGTCTGGGTAAGGAACTGATGCACGGTCAATTCTAGGCGGCGCGGAGCGGCCTTCGGGCGTCTGGCAATGCACACGGCGGCTGGGTCATCAAGCCCGCCTGCATCGATGCCCGCAACGGTGAAATCATACGGGCCGCTCGGTATCAGACGCGGGCATTTGTCAAAGTGCAGATGCAGGATGCTTTCCGCATTGGCGGCGCTCTCGTTTCGCTCAATCCCAAGGCGCTGGGACAAAGTGAGGGCAAAGGTTTCCTGATCGTCAGCATCAGCCGCTTGCCGTAACTCGCGCTCTAACTCGGCGGCATCCATCGTGCCGGGTTGATCGGCTGTGCGCAGCGAGGGCATACCCCGCCACCAATTGTCAGGGTCCAGCGGATCAAGGTCGGGCCGCTCGGTTAGCGGGAAATTGTAGAGCAAGGGCAGAAAGTCGGGGTCTTGGATGTCACCGCCTCGTACGGATCGCGCGTAGGCAAGCTGGCGTTTAAATTCTCCCACGGGCGGTTCAATCGACATTGTCGTAATGGCGAGTACCTTGAAGTCTCGGCCCCAGTTCGCGCCGCCTTGGCGTAGCTGATTTATCGCGGCGGTTGCGTCACTCAGTTGCGCCATTTCGTGCAACTCATCCAAGATCAGTAACACAGGACGGCGGCCCACTGCGTTACGCATGTTGCACGAGATAATCTGGATAACGATACCGCTTGTAACGTGCGTCAGGCTCTTGGACTGGGCGTTACTACGGAATAGGGGGCGCAACTCATCATCCGCCAGAATGGCCTCTAAGATGTGGTTGAACACGATCTTTGCGCCTTCGATATTCGCGGCCATTATGACAACTTGCCCGCGCGTGTTTTTCCCGAGAATTGAGGACAACATGACATAGCCCAGAGCAAAGGCACCCACGCTTACAGATTTGCCGCTGCCCTTACCCAGAACCCAGAGCGACTCGCGCACTTGAAAGCTGGCCTTCAGTGCATCGCGTTGCCACGGCAGCCAGTGTTGCTCTAATCGATCCCCAGCCGCTGGGCCTTGGGTGAGCGTAAACTTTCCGCACAACGTAACGAACCGCTCGGCTGTAACTGCGTCTCGGTCGAGTACAGGCACAAGCGACTGGGCGTCTGGTGCGTGCGCCCAATCTGGATTGGCTGGCGTTACGGGGCGGATGTAACTCATCAGGCTTGCCAGACCGAATTTCCCGGTGTTTGCGGTTCGTCCTTTTTGACGGGCAACAGCTTGCCTTTACCAAGCCCGAGTTGTTCGCCAAGTTTGTTCAAGGCTCCTGAGTGCCGCACGATAATTGCAGAGGACGGGTGCGCCTTACCGTCTGGACCGATTGGCCCGCCATCTAAGTTCATGCGCATCTGTGCGCTGCGGATCGCAGCGAGGTTGATAATATACGCCTCAACAACGCTGGCCTTCTCGGATGTCCATGCTTCTTGCCTGTGCAAGTGCCGAATGAGGCCGTCCCACTCGACCCAGTAAGCTGGATTAAGACTGGCGGGCATGTTTGGCACCTCAAACGGCGCGGTTTCGGCTGTTTGGCTCTGAATCGCTGAAAGTTGCGATTTTTGGCATGTAGTTGGATTGGGCATTTGGCGTTACACACCTCTCTTGTAACGGTTGAAAATCTCGGCCACACGGTCACGAACAGGTGCTGTGTGTGTTTCCTTTGCCCCGCGATCAGTGGAGCGGCCCCCATCGCGAGTTTGTTGGTACCCTCCCCAAGCAGCAGAGCGGGCGGCCAACGGGTTGCGCTTGGCGTTGGCATCAGCAACGTGACGCAGACGTGAGTTACACGGTTGGCAAATCGGACGAAGATTTTGGATGTCCCAGAACGTCGAGTTGTCATAACGATGCTCAACGTGGTCAACGGCAGTTGCAGCAGCAGCATGACAAACGGAACAAATAGGATCGTTGGCCAACACTCTTGCACGCAGCTTCTTCCAACGTGCAGTTCCGTACCACCGCTTACGCTGGGCCACCTCGGGCCGTCGGCTCTTACGCTCAACAGTCATGGCTGCACACGCTGTTGCGTGCGTTGCCGTACATCACACACGTTGACGTTCGCACGCTTTAATTCGTTCCGTTTTGGGCCACGTTGTTCACGTACAGTCCTTCTAGGGACTGTACGTGAATGAACAAAACGTCTGAGTGTGATTTTGTTCATCGTCAACAAGCAGCGTAAGCCCTAGATAGCGCAGGGAAAACATACCGTATTGTTCACGTGTTCAGCGCCCATTTGTTCGCGAACAAACTGAACATTTTGTTCACGCCGTTTTTGGGGCAGTGAACAAACTTTTTGTATAGGATTGCGGACATAGAACGTCATCAGCCTATATCCTCATTGTCTATACGTATTGCGTTCTTATAGTCCTCGCCCTTCTTGGTGACTTGATACACACCACGCCCCAGCGACTTGAGCCGCTTATCATCAATCATCCCTTTGATGCGTTTGTGCGCGGAACCCACACTCATTGCCGCCCCCTCGGCAACTTGTCGGTATGTAGAGTCTGGATACACAGCCAACCAATCAAGAATGCGTAACTCAGCGACACGGGCAACAGCTTCCTTGTCGATGACCTTGCCCTCAGTCGTCTCGGTCAACACAGGAACCTGCAACGGGCGGCCCTTGGCGTCAGTAACCTTGCCATCGTTATACAACTCCAATTCAAACGTCATGGGCTTGAAGTCTGGGCCACGGTGTTTGCCCTGCCAGCCGATGCGGATAAACATGTCGTCTTTCCACGTCGTCAGGTTGCCGTCGATTTCGTTGAGGAATGCACCGCCACCACGCGGCACGAGATTTTGTCTGTCCGCTGTCTTGCCGCTCGGGTGCGTCGGAATGATGACCGTCGGGCGGCTGGGGATTTGCTGGGTGAGTGGCCGCCACTGTCGTGCTGCTTCCAGCATCTGCATATTGTCGTTGTCGCTGTCGCCCTGAAAGAACGCTTGGTGCGTATCACCAACAATGAGACGCAGGTCATTTATGCCCGCTACGTCGGCAATGATCTGCCATCCGTCCTGCTGAACATTGAACGGCCCTTCATGCCAGTAGATTGGCAACTTGGCTGGGTCGATGCTTTGAGCGTGACAGGCGGCCAGAAACTGCACGCGCGTATTGTCGTGGTTCTCGCCTGCTAGAAAGTAAACGGACCCTTGCAAGGTATCGTGTCCGCAAAACTGCGCACCTTGTGCAACGGCAATGGCCAGATGCAGGGCGGTTGTTGTCTTGGCGTGGCCTGTGAAGCCTGTCAGGGCCTGAACGCGTCCAGTTTGAAGGACACCGTCGAGTAAGTAATCGAAAGGCTCGTATCCGTCTGTAAACTGCTTGGACGTACGCTTACCCTTATACCCGCTCAATCGTTGTGGTTGCGGGGGCAACCGCGACACGGCAGCCATAGCAACGTGCGCAGGCGGCATAATGGCCAGATGAGGTTCTAAATGTCGCTCCTGCATGAGCCGCGCCGCCTCGGGCGGTAACGTGCCGCCATTGGCCTGCTTTACGAGATAGTGAACGCGACCGAGTGTCAGGCGGCCATCGGGCTTGAGACCGCGCCATTCCTTAGCTGTCGCCTTGGCGTCGTATTTCTCGGATTTCTGGCTCCAAGCGTCGAACATGACCCGCCCCTCGGCATGTCCCAAGCTGTTACACACCGCAAGTGCTACGTCTATCCAGTCGTCATAGGTGAGGCCGCGCTTGTTCTTACTGCCGTTCGGCGGCCCGTCATTGGGCAGGGCGTTCAGCATGGCGGCCATAAGGTCAGGGGATACCGTGGCCTCAATCTCGGACGTGGCAACATCACCCTCGGCGGCTACAGGACCGCGACGGGCAAGTATCGCATCGCGCAGGGCTGGTGCTGGGGCTGGCTGGACATTGTAGCCTTGAAGGGGTTTGAACGTCAGAACAACGCCCAGCTTACCATTGGCGAAAAACCCGCAATCGTTCGCCTCACGGTGGCTGTGTTGCTCATCGCCCTGCATTCGCTGCATCACAACGCGCACGCCCGTTCCAGATACGCTGGCCTCGGCGTAGGTAAGCGTTTGGTTCAGTATCTCAGTCGCCCAAGGCAACACGGCACCTGTTACGGGGTCGCGGCAATTGTCGAGATCACCGAAAACGAGGACTGAGTCGGGCCGTGACAGATAGCCAGTTTCAAAACCTATGATCTTGTCGCCGTTGATCGACGACAGGTTCTCGGGCCGTGGTAGCTCAAGGTGCAGCTGCACCTCGGCTCGGGTAAACTGGGCGGCTTTGTCTTTGGTGTACGGATACCGCACGCCGTTAGGCATCGTCGGGTATTTGCCCGTTTTCCCTGTCTCGGGGTTCGCCTCGGTAATGGCCCAGAGCATCCAGTTGCGCTCGGCATAGGCCCGTTGCCAGATGTCATTAGGGTCGCCCATGTGCTGCACATTCATGCCGCCACCTCATCTGCCATCAGACGCACACACAGCAGCACAGCGGCGGCTCTGGCTTGCGCCTCGCTCATCGCAGTCTCATGAAGAATACGGGTACTAGGGCGCAGGTATGAGGTACCAGGTACTCTCTCCAATGCCTCGGCAGAAGCCAGCCATGTGGCATTCGGTATGCCTTCGGAGATACGAACACGGATGAGGCCGCAATATCCCTCGTTCGGTTTGTCGTTTACCCATTCAATGTGCATCTGGGGTTTTCCTTGTCGGATAACGCTCGGGCCGTTATCGTGAATGCGTTCCAATCGATTACGATAACTGACTTGAGCGGGGCGGCTGGTGGTCGCCTCGTTTACGTTTGGACCAAGGTGTGTCGAGGCATCAGGCGGTCTCATCATTATAAGAAAGCCACGCCTCTACGTCAGAGCGTCTGTAACGGATGTAACGGCCCGTTTGCGTCCAGCGGGGGCCGCGCTTTTGCGCACGCCATCTGGCAAGCGTCTCGTGCGCTATGCCCAGTATCTTGGCGGTTTCCTTGGCGGTCAGTAGCTGCTCGGATATCGCAGCCTTTGCGTGTCGCATCGTGTCACCTCACAATTCGTGATTCTCGGTGACAATCCATTGTGTGCATAAAAAGCGGTCTGTCAGGGGACAAACAATGCTTGTCCCCCAAATTACTTTTTGCTGTCCCTCTGCAGTTGTTTTCGCAATGCGGAATCTCTGTCCCCTGCGTTACGCTTGAACGTAACGGCATCCTTATAGCCGTAAATCTCGGCCAGCCGTTCCAATTGCTCGGGCGTAGCCGTATTGAGCCTCGCAATCAGGCTCGGCCCGTTCGGCTTGTCGAGGCCAAACACAGCCCAAGCGGCAGCCTTGCGGGCTTTCCTGTTGGCGGCTTTGCGCGTGTTGCCGCTCTGCTGGCTCCTGCGCTTCAATTCAGCAATCGCGGCCTGTGCCTTGGCGCTGCGCAAATCGGCGGCCTCTGGGCTGGTACTGAGACTTCCCAGCCATTTGTGCGCCGCCAGTTCAACGGCTCCTAGCTGGGCGTCAAAGTCGCCCTCATCAGCCCAATACCTGAACGTTGCACGGGCCTCGTAGCAGGCAAGGTAGAATGCAACGGCGTCAGACGTAACGCCATTGCGTAACGTCTCCCTGTAATCTGGGTTGAGGCCAAGGGCGATAATGTCGGGTGCTGCCTCTTGGGCCAGAGCCTCAAGTACCGTGACCACATCAACGGCCAGTTCGTCCGCGACTGGGTATTCCTCGCCACGCTGGGCCGCATACCACGCGCGATCAAACTCTGGAACCAGAGGGCGCAAGCTGTCTATGGCTGCCGTTATGTCATCGATCATTTTTTTCCAGTTCCGCAAAGCTGTTAACTCTGGCGGTCACCGCCAAAACCAGCTCTAATGCAAGGCCCACGGCTTGTAGCTCTGCGGACATCGCATTGTCAGAATTAGAGCGTAACCGCTGAGTTTCCTCACGTTTTCTGCGTCCTGCGTTTGCCGCAGCAATTTCTAAAAACCGTGCATCGCACGCTCGACGCAAAGCGGTATCGCACAGTTGCCAGATTTGCCCCATTGAATACGCTAGCTGGCTCGTAGATTTGGCCAACCGAATTGGCTCGGTTAGATTGACGATGTCCAAAGCAGAAGGGTAATCAAACTCAAACTCTCGCTTGTCCCACTTTTCTTTTTCGAACGTATTCTTCAGGCTTTCTAACCAGTGAAGAGCGTCTGAAACGTTCCCATTCTTAAGGTGCTTGGCTACCAACTCTGCAGACTGTTGTGAGTTACGGTATCGATGTTTGACGGAAACGTTTTCTCTCTCTTCGTCGATCCTCATTCTACCAACTCCTGCACATGATTTTGCCAGCCGCGCAAAACCTCGGCGGCTTCCTCTGCATAGTCGTGCTGCATGTAAGCCTTGTCCAATGCCGAGCGTTGCACCTCGTGCGCTAATGCAGCCTCGCTGGCCTCGTATCCGTATCCACTGGCGGCGGCCCAAGTGCGCATTGCTCGGCGCACGTCATGCGGCTTTACTGTTGCATCAACCCCAGCCGCTTTGCGCCATGTGGGCAGCGCCTGCTTTAACCGTGTCGTGCCTTGCCCGAATACCGCGCCCTCTTGAGCGAGAACGGGCCGTATCTGGTCGTATGCCCAAGGCGTAAGAGGCGTCCAAAACTCGCGCTTGCCTTTCATTACCTCGGCAGGCCAAACGATACCGTCTTGTCGAATCCAATCGCGCTGCAATTGCTGCAAGGCTCCTGTGCGAACACAGGTCATCAGAACGAGACGCCCCGCAATAGCGGTAAGGGGCGTCATAGTCTCGGCGGCGTTCCAGAGTGCATTGATCTCATCCTCGGTCATAACTCGGGTGCGTGGCTTAGGTGTGGGTGCGGCTCTGCTGGCTTTGGGCAAAGTTACCTCTGTCAGCCCTCGGCTATCGGCCCAAGTCAGAAAGCTGTTGAGGGTGCGGAAAGTCAACGCGCCACTGGATGCACTGCGGTCGGTTGCGCGGTCCACAATGCGCATCAGGTCGGCGCGTGTTACATCACCTATTCTAATCTCGGCGGCGTCAGAATTGAGAACGTCGCGGCGCATCGCTCCTACGTATCCGTCGCGGGTGCTGGCACTCCAAGAGTGCTTGGGGCTGTCGAGCCATTGCGAGACAAGCTGGCCCAAGGTGTCGCCGTGTTTAGCCTTGGCTGTCGCTGTCTCGGCCTGCTGGCTGGGGTCGGCTCCTGTGCGTATCTCAAGCCGCATCTGGGCGGCCCTCTTGCGGGCTGCATCAACCGTTAACTCGCCCAGCTTGCCGATTGTTAGGCGCTTATACTTCCCAGTTCCGCGCACCTGATAATTGAGGAATAGCGTTACATCCCCATTGTTGGCTTTGCGTGCGCCAAAGCCCTTAACCTCAGTATCCCAGATCAGTTTGCCCGCCTGCGCCTCGGCCAGATTGCGGGTGCTTAGCTTGATTGCCATGTCAGCGCCTCGTGTCAGTAATATGTCAGTCTATGGACGTTATCAGGCGTTAATGTCAATCATCGTACGTCATCAATAATTATATAAAAACATATATAATCAATAGTTTATTTATTGGATTCAAGCATTTGAATGTCAGATACTCGTTGACTACGAATCAAGGGGTCGGGGGTTCGAATCCTCCTCGGTCCGCCACTTGGTGCTTGTTGAACGTCACACGAACCTGACCCAACCGTCACAGTTGGACCAGAAACGAGGTGAACGTTCGACACCGGAAGGCACCCCCGATGTTGGACAACAATTGATTTTGGCCTTCGCGTCTTAAACTGACCCATATTTCCCATTTTAAGGCTCCTGCAGACAGTTTTGTTTGATCTGGCTTCCCTTATGAAAAGTCAGGGCTGAATTGCAGATCAGACAGCGAAGCTGCCTGTTTCTGCCGATCTGCCACGTGGCGAACGCGGGAGGGGGCGAGGCAATGCTATTCGATAGGGGTGGTGCGGCCCGCAGGCACAGCCGAGGACACGGTCCTGTCTAATAGCGTTGCCCGAGGGGGAGGGCCGCGCCCTCACCCTGACGGCCAAAGGCGTTTGGCTTGTCCAAATCCCGCTGGCCCACGAATGGAAGGTGATGGGAAAGAGGGCTTACCGCTATTTGCGATCGAACCCTTCTGTCAAACTTCAAAAAGTAATAGTCGCCACACAAGCGGACCTTCGCTGCTGTCGCAGTGCGAAGCGCTACTAACGGCAGCTTTACGAATGACAAGCGCGGAAGTACATCAGCTATTTCGTGGGAAAATCCAAACGGCTTTGAGGCAGAAGGCAGATTATGCCTTTAGTTCTCCGATGGCGGCTTGCTTCCACTGCTATCCGTTTGCTCTGACAGGCCAGAAGGCTGCTCTGCATCCGTCAGGGCGGATGACTGTCCGTTTGCCAAACTATCGGCAATCTTACGCAGAAGGTCTGCGATAGCCGCGTCAGCGGCCCTGTCTTGTTCTGTTGCAGCCTCTTGCGCTGCGGTCATTTCCTGTAGCTGCGAGGTGAGCGTGTCGATTGAAACTTGCATTTGCTCCATCGTCTCTGTGTTTGCTCGAATAGCAGCGTCTTCATCGTCTGAAAGACGATCTTCTATTTCGAGCGCCACCATCATGAAGAAAGACAGAATGGTGATGATGTTGCACAGAACTTGCAACTGACGTGCGAGCCTTTGGCGCGTTGTCTCATCGACCGGCGCTTGTTCCTGTTCCGCCAATGACTCTTGCGCTTCGATGGTCCGGGCGAGCATTTCTTCGATGCTGCCGGACAGGCCTAGTCCTATCTGCGCCGTCGCCGCGATGCTGCCAATTTGGCCAAAAGCCTGCATTTGCTCAGTAAGGCCGGTGGCAAGGATGTTGAAACGGTCCCCGAACTCTGCACCGAGTCCCAAATCTCGCAATGCATTTACACTGTCGAAAATGCGGCCATATTTGCCGATATCTAAGGCTGCAAAAGTGGCCCCGATACGCGGTAGGTCCAGCGTTCGCGTAATGCCAAGAGCATAACTGGACTCGAAGTCTTGCAAGATACTGGGCATCAAACCTAATTGCCGATCAACACCCAGAGATAGGCTGTCGACGATTTTGGATTGCCGCTCCATATCGGCCGCCAAACGGCTGAAAGGATTGTCTAATTCCAGGCCGTCCAGAATTGACGTTGAAACTCCAAAAGACGCACGATCTATTCCCATGGTCAGACTGCGTAACCCAACCGGGTCCACGATGCGCTTCAATAGTTCAGACTGACGTTCCATGGCTGCAAAAACGCCCGACGCACCTAATCCAAGAGCGGCTTTCTGGGCCGCTCCGATGCTGTCCAAACCAGAAGACGAGTCTTTGAACTTACGGCGCTGCCGTTTGTCCGTATCCGCGCGTTCTTCATCGCTCATTTCCATGCCTAGCTTGGAAATGTCGAACCCCTTGGGTTTCTCATCGTCTATCTCTTGTCATCGCTGCGCCGCGCTACACTCTATATAGTGATTGCCAACATCGTTTACTAGCAATGAGGAGGCGAGTTTGTGGAGCCCGACACTAAGGCAGCTTTTCGAATTCTTAAGAACCCATATCGCATACGCAGCGAACTTCTGCTTTTCAGTCTAGGTGTTTTTCGCTGCAGTAGCGAAGGCTACAAAGCTGCCAGTCGCTGCTAGTGCAGCACCGATCTTCCCAAACTGCAGCTATACTTAGGCAGCAGACTCAGCAACATTGCGCTGGCGGTCTAGAACCTAATATCATTGCTGATGTTCTGGGGTATTTTTCGCAGGTGACCATCTTCCAGTACCGGTCGTATTATCCTCGTCATTGCCATTTTCGCTAGACTGCGCAGTGCTAATGCTGAACGGAATGGAACTAGAGAGACAGGCGCTTCGAATGGCTTCATAAGTAATGGGTTCTCTGGGGTACTGAAACGAAATCTGTGGAAAACCTCCTTTGAATTCAGCTCGGCATACCTGAACGTACTCCTGAAACACTTTAGGAAGAAGCTCCAAGGTGTCATCGGTCTGCTCAACAATTTCCGAGATCAATATGTTCAAGTTCGCTGCGCGGCGGTTAAAGGCGTCGGCGAATTCGATGGGGATGCCGTCGCTAGCTATATCTCCGTCTAAATTGCCTTTGAAACCGGGAAGCTGTTGCTTCCATTCTTCGAGTTCGACCAATTCCTTGGAATGCACAGTGATCAAATGGATTACATTTAAGGTTCTACGGTAAAGGAGCATCACCTGTGACATTAATTCGAACTTTTGTAGGTCTGCGAGAAACGATAATTCAGAAGGGTTGACGACTTCAGGTGCAAAATCTCTGCCTTGAGATGGCCTAATTGCCTGAAAAGGCTCACCGTTCAAAAAACCGTCAATCTCTGCTTGCCTGAATTGTCTGGTGAAATGTCGTTCCACGTTGGCAAGTAGATCACCATAGTTTGTGATCTTGATAGCAACCGTCAACGCTTTGCTGCGAGCCTCATCCGCTCTCTCAAGCCGGAGTTTCTCCTTATCAATCTCAGCCGCCTTCTTAACTGTATATCTCGCCACAAAATACGACAAAGCGGCTGCAAGCAAAGTCACAAGAAACTGGGTTAACGGAGCAATCCAATCGAAAGAGCTATCAGGGGGTAATGCGATTGGAAGGATGGTGAGGCAGTCAGCAATACCACCCCAGCTATTCGCAAGGCAATTCGACAAAGCTCAAAATCTCCCCTTTGAAATCACTACCATTGACGCGCGCAGGCTCGCACTCAAAGCACTTTGGGTTGGATTGGTTCATACCATCTTCCGTAGCTATTGAGTGTTTGTCGAATAGCCCAAGGGAGTTTAAAATGCAGCGGGTTGCAACTACTTTGTTCAATTCAACAAGTAAGGATTTATCAAGTTTCGCGAGGGTGAGGTCTGTTCGCCTCTCAGTTGGCGAAACCGGGTGTTCGGTTTGTTCGATTCGCGACCTGTTGCGAGGGTGAAAAGCGGGAGTGAGATCGAGGGCAGCTTCGGGCTCTCCGTGGCGTTTGACGGATAGGGCCACCAAGCAGACCTTCGCTGCGGTGGCGGCACTGATCATCACCAATGGCAGCAACGGTGCAAAAGTAGACTTTGCATAGCTCCGTGCGGCCCGTATGCGCCGCCATTGATGTCGCCAGCCGGTCGATACTCGGTCTCAAACTCTCGACCAAGCCAAGTGCCGAAGATGCGAAAGCAGTTGTCTGGATGGCCATGCGAGACAAGACCATGCTTGCGTCCCAGTTGGGGTGTGAAACGTCCTGGTCTCAGCATGGCCATGTGTATCACGTTGTTGTCGACAATGGTCCGGCCTTCGTAAACGCAGATTTCAAGGCAGCGCTTTCCGATCTGGCGATCGACTACTCTGTCCTACCTGCTGGCGCTCCCAAGTTGAGAGGGGTTATCGAGCGCTTGTTCCGCTCGATGGCGACTTTGTTGATGCCTTATTTGACCGGGCGCACATTTTCCAATCCGCAGCAAAGAGGAGATTACCCATCGGAAAAATACGCGGTGCATACCGCCGAGAGTATCCTGGAGTTGCTGGTGCGGTTCACGGTCGATGTCTACCACAATCGCAACCACCGGGGATTGGAGTACGCAACACCAAACAACATGTGGGGCAAGCTGGTCACCGAGTTCGGCTGGTCTCCCCCGATGAGCAAGCACAAGCTTCGCCATATCCTGGGGCTGAAATTCAATCGTGAGACTGGTCGGCACGGCGTTTTGATGAACGGCGTGAACTATCATTCCAAACGTCTGGCAGAACACTTTCAAAAATACGGCCAGCAGAGTGTCGAAGTCAGTATCGATCCCGAAGATATGGGGCACATTTCTGTCTGGTTAGAGCGCGGCAAAGACAGTGGGTGGTCAACGCTGGGTGCAAGGGTTGAAGGGCTGGAAGGGATATCGTTCGCATCGTGGGAGCGGGCAATCTTTGAACTGCGTCAGAACAATCGCGCAGCCGCAAGCTTAACACAGGGTGTGGTGGACCGCGCTATTCGGCGGATCAGGGAGATTGACGCTGAGCAATGCGCAGCACGGCAGCTTGGCCCGATCAAGCTCACCAGCGATCAGATCAAGGAGCCGCCTTTGAAGCGGGCTGCAGCATTCGCCGAGTTGCTTAGCAAGTTCCAGCAGCCCCAGTTTCGGCTTGATCATCTTCTCTTGAATGCTTGTAATTGATCGATACTCCTTGCTTGCGCTCCAGAAGAGCAGAAATGTCAGATCAAGTCGTGTATTTTACACTTAAATAAGCAGAAACCAATCTAAAGATTGGGGAGCAACTCATACAATGCGAAGTTATTTTATTTTCTTGATGATTTTCATATGTGTGCTGCTGCCTAGTGCAGGGGTTACCCAGTATCTAGATTCCAACATACCAAATCGTCTCACTGAGACGAACGAAGGTCTCGAAAGAGGGGTGAAGTTCAGTTGGTTTGGAGCCGCATCAATCATAATCGATGACGGAAAAACAAGTGTACTCATCGACCCATTCGTTTCACGCAGTGAGAACCAACCGTTCGATATTTTCTTGCAAAGAGACGCTGTCGTTGAGAAATCAAAAGTGATCGATCGATGCATGCAACCACATTACAAGCGCGTGAGGACGATCTTGGTGGGGCATACTCACTATGACCACGTTTTGGATGTGGCTGAGTTTGCGGATTGCACAAAAGCTCGCGTATTTGGCTCTGCCGACGCGAAAAAAGTCGTCCTTGCACATGGTTATGACAAGTTTACGGTTGTAGAGCCCGGTCAGACGATCACAAAACTTCAGACGGATAGCCTATTTTCAATCGAAGTTCTGAATGGAAGGCATGGCAGACCTCCTTTGTTAATTGATCCACTGGACCGGGAAGTCGACGTTGAATTCTCAGTGCCTGCGCCTATCACCGCCTACGGCCGCGGTGAGGTGCTGAACTTTCTTATTTCTCACCCAGAAGTAACCATCCTTCATATCGGAAGCGCTGGAATTCCTCGCGATTCAATAGAGGGCTTGCAAGGTAGAGTCGACGTTCTTTTTCTTTCGTTAGTAGGGCGCCCAGCAACCAAGTACTTTCTTGCCAAAGTAGTGGGCGATCTTAAACCCAAGCACGTTGTCCCCATACATTTCGACAACCTATTCGACCCAATAGGTGAAACTGTTGAAGTGACCTCTTTAGCCAGGTTGAAAAACTTCTTTCGCGTAGTGAGTAAAGATCACCCTGATGTTAATGCGGGAGTGGTACTTCTGGACGAAGTATGGCGAATTCAGAGTGGCGAACTTGCAAGAGTCAAAGATTAAGATGTGGATTTTCCGGCTTATGGGAGGTAACAGCTTTGTTGCACAAATCGGTTGAAGGGCACATTTCCCCTTTCTGCAAAATCACCTACCATGATGCACGTTCTCTTTGGGATTGGGCGGCAGTGCTATTGGGATTCAAGCGACATTCTTTTGGGAATACGCACTTTCCCCGGACGGACTTATCCTACGGGCTCAGTGACGGGTGTGCCGAGAGCGGTGTAGCGGTTGAGCACCGCAATCCTGACCTGAAGCTCAGCGACCTGCCGGTCGAAGTCTCGGGCCATGATGCCTTGGCCGAGTAGTTTGACGCAGTTCATTTTCGTTTCTGCACGGCTGCGGCGGTGATATCCGGTGAGCTTTCGCCAGAGTGCGCGTCCGAGATATTTGCAGGCCCTAACGGCTTCGTTTCGCGCGACAGCGCCCGCCGTGGTTGGCTTCCAGGGTTGGGCATTCTTGCGCGGCGGGATGATGGCGGCGGCTCCCCGAGCGGCAATCACATTGTTGCCCCTTCGCGTGTCATAGGCCCCATCAGCGGTGACCGTGGCAATCTCCTGGTCGGGCGGGATCTGTTCCAGCAGATCGGGCAGCATCGGAGCATCGCCGACGTTGCTTGTGGTGACACCGACAGAGCGGATCTCCAGTGTGTCCTCGTCCACACCGAGGTGGAGCTTGCGCCAAAGGCGCTTCTTCGACCCACCGTGTTTGCGAGCGTTCCACTCGCCCTCACCCTCGGCCTTGATCCCGGTCGCGTCGATCAGCAGATGGAGTGGCCCCGCTCCACTGCGGTAAGGGATGGAGACATTCAATGTCTTCTGTCGGCGGCACAGAGTGCTGAAGTCTGGGACTTTCCAGTCAAGCCCGGCCAGCCGTAACAGGCTTTCGACAAAGCCGGTCGTCTGTCGAAGAGGGATGCCAAAAAGCACCTTCATCGTCAGGCAAACCTGGATCGCAGCATCACTGAACTCAGGCTGATGACCCCGCTTGCCTGTCGGACGCGCATGCCAAGGTATCTCGGGATCAAACCAGATTGATAGCGAACCGCGCTGTTTCAGCGCCGTATTGTACGAAGGCCAGTTCCTGGTCTTGTACTTCGTAGGGGACCAACTGCTCATGCACAGTTGCTACCCTACTGGATTCACAAGATGAATCCTTGAACCCATTTGTGCAACAAAGCCATATTGATGCAAAGAGTGCGCAACAAGCAAAGTTGATTGGGGGAGCGTTTCCTGGGGCGGTCACTGTGCTCAGCAGCGCCAATGCTCAATAGTCGGATCTGTTTGAATTTTTGCCAAAAACAAGTATCATATACTCTTTAATAGATTGAAAGTTTTTCTAATTTTGGGAGGATAGAACCAATATGAAATTTCCAAAATGCCTGATTTGTCTTTTGATTGCGCCAGTGGTTGCGAACGCAGGTTCATTCACCAACCCCATTGAATATGAAGATGGCTGGTTCCTTGAAGACGGTAGTCCAACTACAGCTGACGATCCAAATCGGTTGCGTAAGATCACCCGTGCAGTTGGATACACAGACAACAGAGGTGACAATTGGGAGGTGCCGGCAGGCAACCTCACGGATGGAGCCAGTATCCCGTGGTACGTGCGGTGGGTTGTCGGAGGAAAGTTCGAACCTGAATTTGAGCGACCGTCGGCGTTGCACGACCACTATGTAACCTATGATCACCGCGTACGCCCCTCTTGGAACACTCATCGAATGTTCTTTGACGCTCTATTGGATGAAAATGTGGAAACTGCCAGGGCCAAGGCGATGTATCTCGCTGTAGTCACATTTGGAGCTTCTTGGACGACGCTGAAACCGGGGCAGCCTTGCGATCTATTGAAGGACTGCGTGCGAACTTCTGACGAATATGTTTCAGTCGAGTATTTTCCAGGTGCACCGTTCACCCCAGAGCGGCTTGAAAAGCTACAAGCGCTCGTTTCAGAGATTAATGCTGACACTGAAGTTCAGGATTTGAACCATATGGCTATGGAGGCTCGTCGCGATCTAAAGCTGCCTCTGGGCGATGATCAATGATACCATGGGCCGCTGGTTGGGTTTTTCGTAGCGCAAGTGCGCGCGTCTGGGTAGGTCTTGTGCTAGGAGTGTTCGCTAGCGGTGGGGCTAGCGCAGACGAATATTCGTGGCAAGAAAACCCTTATAATGTCTTCTGGCCTGTTTGGGCGAGTGATCATTTGCGCCAGCTGGAGCCTGTTAATGGAACGCCAGCCTATGCCGACTTCGTGTCTGTTTGGAATGTTGATCGAAATCCTTGCAATGCGTACCCAAGCGCGAATGTTGATCAATTGGCTGCAGACAAAGCCATTCGCGTTGAACCACTATTCGTTGGGAAAAACAATCAAGGCCCCTTCCAACGGTTGGGTGGCACCAATTTGCAAGTTACTCAACCTGGTGATTGGGTCCAGTACTATGGGGATCGGTACGGAGTCGACAACCGCGATCTTCTAGATCCGGATGTAGCCAATGGGGTTTTCGTGGACCAGATGCAAATCTATCAATGGCAAGTTAACCCCAGGTCGATGTGGCAGAATAGCGGAGACTACATAGAAAAGTTCCAAGAAGCGCCATGCGACCCTGTTGGTTTTTCTCGTGACCCCATTAATGAGATGAACAACGGTCAGGGTCCGTCGATAACTGGATCTTGGTTTGTAGCAACGCAGGTTTCCTCCGCTGCTGGGCTTGTAGGATGGCAGCTTGGCGCGGGGGACGAAGAAGCTTGCAACCTGAAGCAAGACTTCAGCAACTACTCAATGTGGTTGGCGTGCACCATGCGTAGTGAGGAACGCCAAAACGAAACTGCCGATACCAAAGCAGCACGTGACGCTGTTCAAGCGTTCCTCAACAATTGGTGCGTTCAACCTGATGGTTCAGTGATGTCGCATTGCATACATGGCGGCAAGTCTTTGGCTGTACTGAACGAAATCTTGGATTGTCGCGGCTCTAAAGGGGCAGCATTGAGCGCATGTTTTATGCCGTCGGTAGGTGTTGTTAGCATCTCGGACGAGGAGCTACAGCCGGTTAACCTCTATTGTTCGGCCACGGTGATTAGTCAAAATGCCGTATTAACTGCGGCCCATTGTGTGTGTCGTAGGCCACAAGCAATTGCTCTTGGCACCGAAACCGGCGGGTTTCTAAGCCAATACATAAAAGCTCCCAATGGTGCTTATCTATATACAAGCTCGGGTGGCACAGGCCAAACATCTACTTTGTTCATGATAGATGACGTCAAAACGATTGGTGGGCCAGAACAGTTGAAGCAAGACTGTGAGGTCATGGAGAGAGAGGGTCGGTTTCCCACAGTGCGTGATCTAGCAGTTGTGAGGGTCGCCATACCGAGTGCTTTTGTGGCGAAAGTAACCCAGGCCAATATCGTTCCAAGGCCTGCTCAGCGTGCGGTAATCAACCTTGCTGGATTTGGGCCTGACGAAGCGGATCGTGAGGCGCGGAAGGAAACCCGTCGAGTGATATCCAGCAATTTCATACGTGAAGCGGAAGGAATTGCCTATGTTCAGGATTTGCATTCCGAAACAGGGGACAACGATAGCTGCGCAACAGACAGCGGGAGTGGTGCCTATTTGCGATTGAAGGATGGAACGCTTGGCGTTTTTGCTGTTCTATCGAGCGGTGCACGCTTGTGCGGGGCTCATGAGAGTCAGTACGTTGATCTCGCCTCCGCTGACGCGCGGGCTCTTTTGGCATCGGTTGAGGGAGTAACGATTCTAGAAAGCTATTCGGTTGTTGAAAATATGTCAGACTGCATTGGAACGCGATGTTGAGGGGCGGTTTCCTGAACTGTATCAGAGCCTTAACAAGGCAGTTCCCATAACAGTGAGAGATGGGTTAACTGAAACAAGTGCAAAATTTTTTTTTGAAGCTTCACAACCGGATCGCAAAAGTTTCAATTTTATTGCCGTGACATGAAGTAAGGTCAGAAATGCTTGACGTTTGGGCCAGAATTGAATGACGGATTTCACTGATTTATTGAGGTTTTGGCTGTCGATTGAGTCAAAAATCAGTGACGTTCTACAGTGCTTGTGTCAGGCGACACATAGTTCTGCCACCAGCGACAGAACCTTGCCATTTTCGCCTCACTTCCTTCATCTAACACCTGGACCGATCTCATTGATCCTGACTTCTTTTTGGGAAAATCAGGGCTGATTTGCAGATCAGTCGCCGAAGGCGCCTGTTCCTGCTGATCTGCCACGTGGCGAACGCGGATGGGGGCGAGGCAATGCTATTAGACAATAGTGGTACGGCTCGCAGGCGCAGCCGAGGACACGGTGTTGTCCAATAGGGTTGCCCGAGGGGGAAGGCAGCGTCTTACCCTTACAGCCAGAGGCGTTTGGCTTGTCCAGATACCGATGACCCAAAACAGGTGCAGCGGAGCAGGCTGCGCCTTTACTGTTTGCGCAAGAACGCGTTGTTATTCTAATGAAACTGGCGGAAACCGGTCATTCGCTGTAATCGAAAAATCTCTCTTTGATTGTGACAGGTTTCGGGTTCCGAGCAGAAATTGAAACAAACTACAGGGCTATGGGAAGCTGAATCGTAACGCTTGCTCCTTTTTCGACTTGGTTGATCGCGACCACTCCTCCGTGACGCTTCGCGACAGCTGAGACAATCGACAACCCTAAACCGCTACCTTCGGAATATTCCAGCTGCGAAAATCGACTGAAAACGGCTTCGCTTTGGTCGTGTGAAAGGCCGGTTCCGTCATCAGATACGGTTAGTTTGACGTTCCTCGCGTCACAACGCAGTACAACTGATATTTGCCTCAATTTAGCGCCGCCGTGCTTAAGCGCATTGTCCAGCAGGTTTTTGATAGCCTCTGCCAAGAAGATCCGATCTCCCGAGACCAAGATTGTTGGTTCTGGCAATGTGACTTCAAAATCGATCCCTTTTGTGAGGATATGAACGCCCATGTCAGCGCAGGCCTCTTCCACAACCGCACGGAAATCAATCTTGTCCATCTGATCCTGATGCGTAGGTTGCCGCAACCGCTCCAACGACAATAGCTGCTCGGCGACTGTGGCGGAGTTTTTCGCCGCTGACACAAGTTCGATAATCCGTTTGTCCTTGTCCTCATCCGTTTTTGCGTCCCGCAACGCCTCGGCCATGGACTGAACCGCTGCCGCGGGATTTCGCAGCTGATGCGCGGCTTCTGAGATAAACACCTGATGGGCGTTGATGCTGTGCTCGACCTGTCCAAACAGCCGGTTCAAGGTCTGAACAATTCCATGAACCTCGACCGGGACCGGGCGTCTGATTTCGCTCAGGTCGTCAGGTGAGCGTAGGTCGATCGCATCCTGCAAATCCAGCAAGGGGCGCAACCCGCGTGCGACCCCGAACCACACGACAACGGCAAGGGTGGCCAGCAGAATACCCATCAGGATCCCAGCGCGGATCGACAGTTCGTTGGCAAAAGCGTTGCGGTCCGCAACGCGTTGCCAAGCTGTCACTGTCGCATCGCCTACCAAGTTGTCCAACGTGACCCGCTCGGTCATTTTCAGGACGCGCACCGACTCATCCCGATAAACTGCTTCGAAAAATTGCGGCTGGTACGCGTCCTGCTCTGACGGGTTTGCGGCGGCCGGTGGATATGCATATCCGGTGACGTAGATTCCGCCGGGTCCGGTCACGTGATAAAAAATCTCTCCGCCTGACGCATCGCGGATCAAGCTGCGCGTGGTGGGCGACAAGGCATCGCCTTCTGACACAGCCACGTCGCGCGAAATGGCCAGACCGGCGGACAACAGGCTGTCGTCAAAAAGCTCCTGCGCCGTTTGCTGGGCCACGGTGTAGCGCCAATATCCAAGCAGGATTGCGAGCAGCACCAATGGCGTCAGGATCAGAATGAAAAGCCTGAGCCTGAGTGAACCGTGCCGGATCACTTCAGCACCTCTAGCAGATATCCAAGGCCACGGGCGGTCTTGATCCGGATGCCAAGGTTCTGAAGGCGTTTGCGCAGTCGTGACACATGTGGCTCGACGGCTGAATCGTCGACATCGGCGCCCACGCCGTAGACGTAATCGGTCAACTGACTTTTGGGGACGATCCTGCCCCGCCGTTCCAGCAGGCATTCAAGCACAGCCATTTCCCGACGCGGCACATCGAGAACTTGGCCCTTTGCGCTCACCTGCCGGGCGGTGCGGTCGAACTCAAGATATCCGATGGTCTCGCGCGCGCCATAATCCAGTTGCTTGCGACGGGACAGCGCGCGGATGCGGGCCTCAAGCTCGTCCATTTCGAAGGGCTTCACCAGGTAATCGTCGGCGCCCATATCCAGGCCCGACACGCGGTCGCTGGTCTCGGTACGTGCGGTTAGCAGGATGACAGGCGCGCTGTCGCCCCGGTTGCGCAGGGACCGCAAGATCTCAAGCCCTGACCGACCCGGCAGGTTGATGTCCAGAACGATCAGGTCTGCGCCTTCCTGTTCCAGATACAAATCGGCCGCGACACCATCTGTCAGCACATCAGCGGCATGGCCCCGATCCCTCAGGCGGTAAGCAATGGCGTTGGCGAGGGTCTCGTTATCCTCGACGATGACGATCCGCATTCGGGCTCCTGCAAGTTTCGCGCAAGGTTGGCGCTCCATGATTGCCAGATGGGAGGGGGAATCAACCCCACAGTTCTATTTGCAATCACGGTGGTGCGGAGGGCGCTGACGTGGTTGTCTGGTCAACAGGGAGGAACCAATGGCCATTTCCAACTTCACCCGTCGCGCCGTCGTGGGGCTGATTGCCGCCGCCGGACTCGCCGCACCTGCCGCTGCCGAGGTCGATTTCTCGGGCAAGACCATCGAATGGGTCATTCCGTTCTCGGAAACGGGCGGGTCGGCCAAATGGGCCAACTTCTTTGCCCCGCTTCTGTCCGAGGCGCTGCCGGGTCAGCCGACTGTGGTAGTCAAGTTCATGCCCGGTGCAGGATCGACCAAGGGCGCGAATTGGTTTCAGGAGCAGGAGCACGACGATGGCACCCTGCTGTTTGGCACGTCGGGTTCAACACAATTCCCCTATCTGCTGAGCGACCCGCGTGTGCGCTACGAATACAACGATTGGATTCCGGTTATGGCGTCGGGTACCGGTGGCGTTGCCTATCTGAACGCCGAGGATGGAGCCAAGTTTGATGGTTCTGCCAATGCGCTGAAAGACACCAACTTCATCTACGGCTCGCAGGGCGCGACTCGTTTAGACCTTGTGCCGCTGCTGGCCTGGCAGATGCTGGGCATGAATGTTGAGCCTGTCTTTGGCATCAAGGGCCGCGGTGATGGCCGCCTGATGTTCGAACGTGGTGAAGCCAATATCGATTACCAAACGTCCTCGGGCTATCTGGGCGGCTCGGCCCCGCTGGTCGAGGCTGGTCAGGCCGTTCCGATGATGACGTGGGGCGCGTTGGATGCGGATGGCAATATCGTGCGCGACCCGACATTCCCGGACATTCCAACCTTCAAAGAGGTTTGCGAGGCCACAGATGGTTGCGAAACCAGTGGTGAGGCTTGGGATGCGTGGAAAGCCTTCTTCGTGGCAGGCTTCCCGGTTCAGAAGCTGGCCTTCCTGCCTGGTGACACGCCGCAAGAGGTCGTCGATGCCTATACAGCAGCGTTCCAAGCTGTGACCGAGCGTGGTGACTTTGCGGACATTTCTTCCAAGCGCGTTGGTAAGTATCCTGTGTTTGTCGGCGAAGGCTCGAAATCTGCTCTGCAGACGGCGACCAATGTGGATGACAACGCCAAGCAATACGTCCTGAACTGGCTGAAAGAGGCCTACGGCGTCGAGCTGAAATAAGCTGACACGTCGTCGCGCGCCTAACCAAGGGCGCGCGTTTCTCTACATACAAAACAGTTTATGAAAGGCGGCCGCTATGGAGGTTTTCGCCACCGCTCTACCTGCGCTTGGTGACGCGTGGGGTTTAATCCTGCAACCCATCGTTCTGGGGTATCTCATTCTCGGCGTCGTCATGGGGCTGGCTGTGGGCGTCTTTCCGGGGCTTGGCGGTATTGCCGGTCTGTCCCTGCTGTTGCCTTTCATGTTCGGAATGGACCCGATCCTTGGTCTGGCGCTGATGATCGGGATGGTCGCGGTGGTGCCGACGTCGGACACTTTTGCGTCCGTCCTGATGGGCATCCCCGGCAGCTCGGCCTCGCAGGCGACCGTGCTGGACGGCTTCCCCATGGCGAAAAAGGGCGAAGCGGCAAGGGCGCTGTCGGCGGCTTTTTCCTCGTCCCTCTTCGGCGGGCTGGTCGGCGCGACCTTCCTGACCATGTTCATTCTGATCGCGCGGCCCATCGTTCTGGCCTTCGGCCTGCCCGAGATGTTGATGATCACAATTCTCGGCCTGTCGATGGTCGCCATTTTGGCCGGGCGGATCCCGCTGAAAGGAGTCGCCGCCGCCGGTCTGGGCCTGATGGTCGGCACGATTGGTGAGGCGGATGCAGGCGGTTCGCTACGCATGGCGACTTATGACATTCCTTATCTGACGGACGGCCTGAAGCTGGTTATCGTTGGCCTGGGAATCTTTGCGGTGCCCGAGATCGTATCGCTGCTGCGTCAAGATCGGTCGATTGCCAAAGGGGCCTCACTGGGCGCCGGTTGGCTGGACGGTGTCAAAGACTGGTTCGCAAATATATGGCTGTCGGTGCGTTGTTCGATCATTGGCGTGATTGTTGGCGTCATACCCGGCCTCGGCGGCTCGGTTGTCGACTGGATTGCCTACGGCCATTCGGTTCAATCCACCAAGGACAAGAACAATTTCGGCAAAGGCGAAGTGCGCGGAGTCATCGGCCCGGAAAGCTCGAACAACGCCAAGGAGGGCGGCGGGCTGGTGCCAACTTTGCTGTTTGGCATTCCCGGTTCCGGCTCAATGGCGATCTTTATCGGCGCGGTGGCCCTGCTGGGGTCTGGCGATATCGAGGTCGGTCCAAGCATGCTGAAAGACAATCTCGACATCACCTATTCAATCGTTTGGCTGCTGGCGCTGGCCAACGTCGTGGGCACGATCTTGTGCATCGCGGCATCGGGCGGGATCGCCAAGCTGACCACGATCCGCTTCACCTATCTGGCCCCGTTCCTGTTCATGCTGATCAGCTTTGCGGCCTTCCAGTCCGGTCAGAACTTCGAAGACCTGCTGGCCTTGTTCGTGATCGGCCTGATCGGCATCTTCCTGCGCCGCTTCGACTGGTCGCGCCCCGCCTTCCTGATCGGTTTCGTTCTGTCGAACCCGGTTGAGAAGTTCACCAATCAGGCGTTCCAGATCGCCTCATTCCGGTTCCGCAAAAGCTTTGGCGAGGGGATGGAGTATGTCTTCAGCCCCATCGTGATCGTCCTGATCGTTGTCACGGTTGTTTCGGTCATTCTGGGTATCCGGCAGGCCAAGATGATCATGGCCGAGGGTGATGTTCAGGCCGGTACCAAACGCGCGCCGCTTATCTTTCTGCTGGTGATCATGGCCTATCTGATCGTCGCTTTGGTCAACGCCAACATGATCCCCGACTACAATATGACCGACAAGATCATCCCGCTGGTGATCGGCAGCGTCTCGCTGTTCTGTTGCGTGATCCTTCTGATCCAGATGATGCGGCGGCCCGAGGGTGACGCGATCTTTGCCGACAAGGAAATCGCCGGTGAAGACGCCAGCGCACCCCACGGTCTGTGGTCCACTCTGGCATGGTTCGCCAGTTTGATCGCGGCCACGTGGGTGGTGGGCTTCATCCTCGCCCTGATAGGGTTCCTGATCGCCTTTCTCCGTATCCGCGCCGGGTCCAGCTGGCAGATGACTCTGATCCTGACCGCCTGCGGCATCGGGTTCATGTGCCTGATGGCGGGCGCTCTGAACCGCGATTTCCCGCCGGGTCTGTTGCAGGACATGGTCAGCCTGCCCTGGCCGTTGAAGTGAGGGGTTCAAAATGACTCAAACCGCAATCCCTTATATGCTGATGCGTGGCGGCACGTCGAAAGGCCCGTATTTCCGTCGCTCGGATTTGCCCGAGGATCTGGACGCGCTGGCCGAGGTGCTGATAGCCGCCCTTGGTTCCGGGCAGTCGCTGAACATCGACGGCATCGGCGGCGGCGCGGCGGTGACCACAAAAGTCGCGATGCTGTCGGTCAGTGAGGATGAGTGGGCCGATATCGACTATTTCTTCGCTCAGGTCTCGGTCGAGGACAAGCTGGTCGATTTCAAACCGACTTGCGGCAACATCCTGTCCGGGGTTGCCCCTGCGGCTATCGAGATGGGCCTGTTCAAACCGCAGGGCGATGAAACTGAAGTTCGCATTCGGGCCGTCAACACTGGGGCTCGGGTCGTGGCCAAGGTGAATACACCCGGGGGCGAATTGACCTATGAGGGTGATGCGGAGATCGCCGGCGTTCCCGGTCATTCAGCGCCGGTGCAGTTGAGTTTCATGGGCGTGGTGGGCTCGGCCACCGGAGCGTTCCTGCCTACGGGCAACCTGCGCGATGCAGTTCAGGGCGTCGAACTGACCTGCATGGATGTCGCTATGCCGATGGCTATAGCCCGCGCCACAGACTTCGGATTGACGGGCTATGAGAGCGCCAAGGAGCTGGACGCAAACCGCGCGTTCTTTTACCGGATGGAGGCCGTTAGGATCGAAGCAGGGCAGCGGATGGGTATGGGGGATGTGTCCAAATCGGTCACCCCTAAGTTCGGCCTTGTTGCTCCGGCCAGAGAGTGCGGAACGCTTGCGGTGCGGTATTTCATGCCGTGGAAAACCCACCCGACCATGGCGGTCACCGGCGCGCAATGCATGGCGTCTTGTGCTTTGACGCCCGGAACCGTCGCCGACGGTTTGCTGGATCGCCCCACTAAAAGCCCAGCCGAAGTTGTTCTGGAACACGCCTCGGGCAAAATAGACGTGCTGGTCAATTTCTCTACCGACGAAGGTTTCACCGTGAACGCGGCGGGCTTAGTTCGAACTGCGCGCAAGTTGGCTGACGGGCATGTTTATGTGCCGCAATCTGTTTGGGACGGGAGTTGATTAGGTGGCAGCCATAAAGTATACCATGGTATACAAAAGAGGAGGTCACGATGGTCGACTATTCGGAATGCCTCGGTATCGCGCGTCTGGAACTAAAGCTGGCGCAAGCGGCCTTGCGGCGAGATATGGCAGAATACCCAACGCCGATCGCCGGGTGTGATGAGCAGTTCAACCATCTGCTGGATCAAAGCGAACGGGTCCGAAACGCTCTGGCCGCCCTTGACGCACCGCATTTTGTCCCGACGCCAAGAAAACTGAACACCGAGCAGGGTATAGAAAGCCGATGAAGGTCCACATTCTTGATGACTGGTTTGGCACGCTGCGTGGCCTGCCTTGCTTTGAGAAACTCACCGCTCATGAGGTGACGGTATGGACGGATCATGTCGAAGACGCTGACACTCTGGCCGAACGACTGCAGGACGCAGAGGTGCTTGTCCTGTTCCGCGAACGTACCAAAGTCACCCGCGCCTTGCTGGAGAAATTACCAAACCTGAAACTGATCAGCCAGCGCAGCGTTTATCCTCATGTCGATGTTGAGGCCTGCACAGATCACGACGTGCTGCTGTGCTCAAACATGCATGGCGGGACGCCGTCTTATGCTGCAGCCGAACTTACTTGGGCGTTAATCATGGCCGGGATGCGGAATTTGCCCGCACAAATGGCCTCGGTCAAAGCAGGGCACTGGCAGGCGGGCGTGGGCAAGACGCTGAGGGGGCGTCAGTTGGGGCTCTATGGCTATGGCCGCATTGCTCGCGCCATTGCAAGTTATGCCGAGGCCTTTGGGATGAATGTGGTCTGGTGGTCATCCGTAGAAGGCCGGGCGCGTGCGCAGGCGGATGGCGCGCAGGTCGCGCCCAGCCGTGAAGCGTTCTTTGGCAGCAGCGATGTTATCTCGGTCCATGTGCGCTTGAAACCGGATACGCGCGGGATCATCACCGCATCGGATTTCGCACAGATGCAGCCGGAGGCGCTGTTTGTGAACACCTCGCGAGCCGGGCTGATCGCACCTGGTGCTTTGCTTGAGGCGCTGAACGTCGGTCGCCCCGGCAAAGCGGCGATTGATGTGTTCGATTCCGAGCCACTGATTGATCCGACCGACCCGCTTTTGTCACATCCCAACCTGATCGCGACCCCACATATCGGCTTTGTCACTGAGGATGAGTTCGACCTGCAATTCGCGGATATTTTCGATCAGGTGAACGCCTATGCCGAAGGCGCTCCGATCCACATGATCAACCCCGAGGTTTGGACCAACGCAGAATAAGGTTTGCGGCGATGGGCGCACCAATGATCACTAACACGATCCTTGTCAGATGGTGGGTGATCACAAAGCCCAAATCCGCGCCCGAGACGATGGCCAGCACCGTCATCTCTGCCTGCCCACCGGGCGCGAAGGCCAGAAACGCCTCGACAGGTTGGCCCAGTCCCAAGGTGGTGACAACGGCGGTGAAAGCGGCTGCCAGGACGGCAAGGACAATGACATAGGCGAAGCCCGCTGCCACTACCCGGCGTAGTTCGACCCATGTGACACCTACGAATTTCACACCAATTCCGCAGCCAATGAAAAACTGCGCTGCAAGGATGGCCTCGCGAGGCGGTCGGGTATGAATGAAGTCGCCCAGTGACAAGGCTGCCGTCAGGATCATTGGCCCCAGGATTGACGCCCCGAACAGGCCGATCCGCTCTCCGCCTTTCCAGCCGACAATGGCGGCCAGATCTGATCACTATTTTGGCCGAGCGCGGGGCCCTGGACCATCTGAACCCCAAAGAACTCTCAAAGCTGAGCCAATATCCCGTTCAAGCCCATTGCTCCGTTTTCGGTTTGCGTCCGAACGACGGCCAACCGTGCATACTTAGTCAGTGAAGCAGACAGTTAGTTAAGAATATCTGCTATGGCACCTATCAGGTTCAACACCTCGTGCGTCTCTCGGTTCACCTGATACACATAGTCTCCGGCACGCACATAATAGCCGTTTCGCCGCAGTCCATATCGGCTGGGATTGTCGATACGCACATACCCATCGTAGATGTAATCCCCAACCCGATATCGTTTGACTTGGCCTGGCGGTACGCATGGAACCGCTTTCTTGGCCAATCCCGGTGGGCAATGTTTTGCTTTGGATTTCACCATAACGGGCTGCAGTGCCGTGTTTATATCGATAATATGTTTAAGATTGTGAGAACGAGCGTCGAAGCTCGCGCTCGAAACAGGCGCGGTCTGAGCGATGAATAACGTCGCCGCGAATCCCAATGCCGTTTTCATCATTTTTTGCCTCCTTTGGCGTCATATCCCAGTTATGATCTCCGTCCGGATTTAGCCAACCCATAGGCGGAGAATGGCTTGTCGATGGCGACTTGTGCTATGCCGCGTTGGTTTTTTCGCACGACATTCTCACCAAACGACCTTCCAAATCGTCAAACCGGGAGGGGTAATAGCAGGGTCGGGCGGCCAGACAATTCATTTGTTTTTGTCTCGTAAACAACATTAACCGAAGGTGAACAATGTATTCTCAATGCGTTCAACCAAGCTTGGGCATAGTGATCGAGTTGGATCGAACGACACCTAGTTCGTTTGGTGGAAACAAGGGGAATAAGATGGTCAAGCCTGCCTTTGTGACTGAAGACGACAGCAGAGCTGCTGCGATGCTAACCGCCGGTAAATCTGTTGAAGAGCGTCTGCAAACCACGATGAATTCGAGCAATGGTCGCTTCCCTCCTGTCGAAAATGCACTGACAGAGATTATTAAAAACAAGCGGCTATCCGAGGCTCACCAAAACGTCCTAAGGCGAGTCAGCTGACCCCCGAACAATTCTCGATTTCGTCCTAAATATCGGAATTGTACCTAAATCCCGTCCCATCTTGGGGCGGGGTTTTCTTTGTGCGCGCCGCGATTGCCGAAAGCCAACACTTAAAGTGTCGAAAGGCCCTTGACCGTCCCGGCTTTCGGGACGTCCAAGAGTGGAGGTCAACAATGGGCAATCAGCTTCGGTTCATAGTCCAAGAAGCGATTTAACCTGCGCTTCAACCGCGTCGGTGACCGGTTTGTTGGCGGCTGCTTCCAAGGCTTCACGTTCAGCCAGGTCCTGCTCTTCAACAAGCTCTGCAAGTTCCTCTGCCTCTTCGACAGCTTCATTGTAGTCAATGGCGGCCTGTCTTTCGTCATTTAGGTCCTGGGCTTCCTCGATCGAGTCGTCCAAAGCGGCCTGGGCTTCTGCCAGCTGCGCTTCGATGTCAGGATCTGTACCACCCGCGTCTTCCAAAGCCTGCTCAAGCTCTTCAACCTTGTCTCGGTTGGCTTGAACGTCGCCCAGCGCGGCTTCCAAATCATCCTCGATTTCTTGAACTGACCGGTCTGGTTGTTCCAGTCCTGCAAGAACCTCCAACTGTTCTTCCAGTTCCTCACGCAATGGCTCACCTGCCAGCACCGTGTCTCGGTACTTGGCTATTCTGCCAACCCGTGAATTGGGTGCGGCATTGGCCAGTGCAGTTGGGCTAGCATTGGCCGCGTTAAGCGCGCCCAGTTCCGAGGGATGAGCGCCAAGTAGCGCTGCAAGACGGTTGCCTTTGGTTCGGGAAACGGGGCGTTTCGACTCATCCACAATTACAGTCTCGCGAACCGTTTTTTGCGCCTTGGCCTTTTGCGCTCCACGTGTTGTCGTGGCGCCCTTGCGAGTGGATTCTGTTTTGCGGGCTTTGCTTTTCCCTTTGAACAAGTCCTTCAGAGAGAACCCTCCGCCTTTCTTCTGACCGGACCGAGCAGACTGAGACTTTGTTTTACTCTGTCCGGATTTCCCGGCCTTGCTGCCGCCACGGCTTTTGTCGGCCCCTTTCCCGCGACCGCTATTGCCAGCAGAGCTGCGATCCCCGCTGTCGCCCTTAGCGCCGTTGCCGTTTCCGCCCCCGTTGCCGCTGCCACCACCATTACCGTTGCCGCCGCCATTGCCATTGCCGCCGCCATTGCCGTTGCCTGGCTTGGCAAAGGCAAAATCGGGAGTTGCGACAGTGGCGACAATGGCCGTTGAGCCCAGCAAGGCGATTGCGATTGTCGAGGCTTTCAGCAGTCCGCAATTGGTGGTTTTCATCTCAATCTCCTCACAACTCACAGCAACGGCCGTCAGCATTCACAGCTTAGCCGCTGTATCCGGGCAGCATGTTCCCTGGTCGAATCAACAAAGTTGGGCTGCATTAAACTTGAGGTCGCTTGAACGCAGGGCTAACTGCTTGTTCATCATCGGTTCATGTCCGGCCTTATAGTCTTCGTCGACTGTGTTTGAGGGTGTAATGCAAGCCAAAGTGTTATTTCTGGTTGTGGCTTTGCTGACCGTCTTGTCCGGAGGGCAAGCGGCGGCGGACGCGCGTGAACTCAAACAGTCTGAACTGCGCATGGCGACGTTGTCCGGCAGCGCAATACGGCTGAACCGTGTCATCAAGGGCGTGGAAAAAGCCTTCGGTGGAACGCCAGTCGACGCGCGCGCATTCAAAACGGACAAGATTTACTATCGTATTCTGGTCAAAAAGCCGGGCGGAAAGATCGTCAGTGTGATCGTAAATGCCCAAACCGGCACAGTCGTCTCGAACCGTTCAAGTATCGGGCGCGAGATTTCCGAGGCCGCACGCAATTCAACCAAATCCAAAAGCAATAATGGTCAGAGCGCCTCTGCCACCCGTGGAAACAGCGCAGGTCGCAGCAATGCCGGCGGCAACAGCAACGGTGGTGGCAACGGTAACAGCGGTGGCAATGGTAACGGTGGCGGCAATGGCGGTGGCAACGGTAACGGAGGCGGCAATGGCGGCGGAAACGGGGGCGGCAACGGCGGTGGAAATGGCAACGGTAATGGCGGCGGCAATGGTGGCGGAAAAGGCGGCGGTAAAAAATAGCGTGAAGCTGACGACCCTTTACCTATAGTCTCTCGATATGCGAATACTCCTTGCTGAAGACGAACCCCAGCTTTGCGAGCAAGTGAAAAAGCTGTTGGGTGCGGAAGGCCGCGTGGTCGACGTGGCAACTAATGGTACGGATGCCCTGCATCTGGGGTCGACTGAACCGTACGACATGATCATCCTCGATATTGGCCTGCCCGAGCGTGACGGTATCTCGGTCCTGCGTGAATGGCGCAACGCGGGCGTTAAAACCCCGGTTTTGATCCTGACTGCCCGGGACGGCTGGAGCGAACGTGTCGACGGCCTGGATGCCGGCGCGGATGACTATATGACAAAGCCGTTTCACATGCCCGAGCTGGCCGCGCGGGTTCGTGCCATCTTGCGGCGCCAGAGCGGCCAGTTGAACCCTGTAATAGAAATGGGGGATGTCTCACTGGATACACGAAACGGTCGGGTCAGTGTTGCAGGCATTCCTGTCGATTTGACCGCGCAGGAGATCGCAGTTCTGACATATCTGGCGCACAACATAGGTCGTATGGTGTCACGCACTGAGTTGTCCGAACATATCTACGAATATGACGGCGACAGAGATTCCAACACGATTGCCGTATTCGTTACTCGCCTGCGCAAAAAACTGGGCTCTGATTTGATCACCACCGTCAGGGGGCGCGGCTACATGATCGATCCAACCTGATGCTCTCGTTGCGTCAACGGGCCTTACTCGGTGGTATCGCCTCGGGAGCTTTGTCGGTAGGCGTTGGTACGTTGGTGGTGTTTTCCTACATCAATACGCGCGTTCTGGATCAGTTCGACGGAGCGTTGCAGGACCGGCATACCCAACTTGTCGTTGGTCTCAGCGCCACCACGGATGACCCTGAAACCTTGCGACAATTGGTGTTCGACCCGGCCTATGGCACGCCTTACTCGGGACGCTATTGGCAAGTAACGGACAGTGCCGGGGCCATCTATACGTCTGCCTCGCTCTTCGATGAAACGATTGCCGAACCTCCAAGCGCAAGTGGCGAAACAACCGTTTGGAACACCATGGGCCCGGATGGTAAGGCCATTCGCAGCGTCTACCAGAAGATTACGTTCGAAGACGGGACGGAGTGGGGCGTAACAGTCGCCGAAAGCAGAAGCGAACTGATCAACGAACGCAGCGCTGCACAAAGAAACTTGTTACCGGTCTTCGGCTTGGTCGGTTTGATCGGCGTGGCCGGTTCTCTTTTGCTGATGTCCGCCATTGTCGGCCCGCTCAGGAAATTGCGCGCCGATGTGGCCCATCGCTGGGATCAGGGCGATGACCTGGTTCCCAAAGACTACCCGGATGAGGTTTCCCCCTTGGTGGAAGATCTCAATAAATTGCTGCATCGAAATCGCGAAATTGTCGCCGGTTCGCGAAGGCAGGCGGCGGATCTGGCGCATGCGCTTAAAACACCAACGGCCATATTGCGAAACGAATTGGCCGAACTGGCAGACGCCGGAGCACATACCGAGCCCGCGGAAGAGGCCCTGACCCGAATAGACGCGCAGCTTAGCCGTTCACTCGCGCGCATGCGTGCATCAAACACCGGAGAGTTGACGCATTCCAGGACAGACCTATCGAATTCGGTCGAACGGCTGTCCCGACTGTTCTCGGTCATGGCAGAGCGCGAGGGGAAGACGCTTGTCTCGGATTGCGAGGCTGGTCTTCGCGTCCGAATGGACCCTCAGGACATCGAGGAAGTGATCGGAAACCTTCTCGACAACGCCCTTAAGTGGAGCCGGGCAACATTCCAAATCACCGCGAAACGCACGGACAGCGGTATCGAACTTTGCGTCGAGGACGATGGACCCGGTATTCCGGAAAGTGCCCGAGATGAGGTCCTGCGTTCCGGCAGTCGGTTGGACACCTCTGTAACGGGAACAGGGTTGGGCCTGTCTATTTCCGTGGATTTGTTGGTTGCTTATGGTGCGAAGCTAGAACTCGGAGCATCGAAACGTTTAGGCGGCTTGGCTTGTGAAGTGACGATTGATCTATGAGAAAAGCGTATCGTCAAATGTAGCTGGCGTCTCGGCTCTGTTCCCACACTACGCTAAAGTCTCTGGTTAATTCAAAAGTAGACCTTGTAGAAGTTGTAGGGAGAAGGGGCAACAAGGGACGCCCCTCAGTTCAAATTGGCCTGGACTACGGCTTCAGATATTTACTGATAGCCGCAATACCTGCTTCGGCGCAGATGTCTTCGAATTCCTTGCCATCTGCATCCTCACCAAGAGAACCGACAATTCCGATGCAACCGATGACGGCGCCTTCGTAAACGATCGGGATGTCCTCTGAGAGGGTAACCAGGCCGAATTAATTGAAGACAGCACCTAACGTAGGTTCATGCTCATTTTGGGCCTCAATCACCGAGGACGCTTCGCGGCGTGATGCGGCCGTGGTTGCTTTGCGGCTGCTGGTGTGAACGGTGTGGGGAAACGCGCCTTCGCGTATCAGTTGGACGCGGGGCTACGCGCGTTGGTTTGCGACCGTAACTGTGGTGGCAAATCCCATACCTGCGCAGCTTTGAGATGCGACTGTGGCCGCAGTTTGTGCCCGTTCTAGGGGAATACTCATTTCCATGTACGGATCGGCCAGCGCAGCGCCGGTCAGCAAAGCCGAGGAGAAACAGGGTGTCTTGGCAAACATATTCATTTTGACGTCCTTTTCCGAGAGGTAGTTGGGCGAGTGGTTGAAAGGAAGGATCTGCACTGGCCGTCGTTTTGCAGTTTTAAACGTGGCTCTGCGAAACTAATTTGGACCAGCTCTACACACGCGTTGACGAGGTCGTGCGTTTATGCGGCGCACATCTTATGTCGCACGAACCGGCAGGTGTATTGGGGATGTTGGCAGGTCTCCTCAGCCAATGGGTAAGGCGACGCTCGGATTTGCTAGGGATGCATTGAACAGCATGCTGGCAAGCTCTGACATGCGGCCTCAGCCCGTCGATGACTGGAGTGTACCGATCCTTGCAGCCGCCCAACAGATCGGGGTGCGAACCGTCGCTACCGCCTATCCACCCATCGGTCCCGTAAGGACGCGTTTGGACAGAGCCGAACCCAAATTGGCCGAGGCTGGTGTTTCGCTGCACCGGGTGAGGCGCAATTACGATAGTGTCGCCTGGCCCTACGCAAAATCCGGCTTTTTCACTTTGAAAAAGAAAATCCCAACCATTCTGGCAAATCTGAACTTGTTGCGATGAATCGTTCCGGCGCGCGCAAACGGCGGCGACCGGGGCAAAAGAAGAACAATTATTTGCCAAAGGTACGGCGTGTCATACTTCGCTTCTAAATAGAACGTGCCGGAACGACCATGCCCATTGCCACAATCCTTCTGCCCAACCAGCTATTTACCGATCATCCGGGTTTTGCAGAGCCCCCGGACCTGGTGGTTTTGTTCGAGGATCCATTGTTCTTTGGCGACGCGAGGTATCCCGCGCGGATGCATAAGCAAAAGCTCTGGCTCCATCGGGCCAGCATGGCGCGTTTCCAGCAGGATTTGATCGCCAAAGGTTTGAATGCCGAAATTTACCCTTATGAAATGCGGACAGATGCTTGCAAACGTCTGTTTCAGCGGCTGGCAAGGACAGGGATTTATCGCGTCGTGATGGCGGATCCGGTGGATTTCATTGCGCGAAATCGAGTCGAAAAGGCCGCAGAGATTGTGGGTATCGCTCTGGAGATACGTCCATCGCCCGGCTTTCTGAACACAGGTGCAGATAACGCGGCGTGGATCACAGGCCGAAAACGTTGGTTCATGGCCGAGTTCTACAAAAGTCAGCGTCGTCGTCTGGATGTCTTGATGGACGGCGATCAACCAATGGGGGGCCGGTGGAGCTTTGACGGGGATAATCGCAAAAAGGTTCCAAAAGCGCTGCTTGGCAGTTTGCCGTGGATTGATTGGCCCACGCATGGCGCCGTTGACCAGGCTGCAAAGGATAGCGTGATCTCTGAGTTTCCGGACGCGCCTGGGTCGCTGGACAGGCTTTACTATCCGACATCGCATGGGGCCGCAGCGGATTGGTTGCAACAATTCCTCGAACGCCGGTTTCGTCAGTTCGGCGATTTTGAAGATGCCATCGTTGAAGGGGAAGGCTGGCTTTGGCACGCTGTTCTGACACCCGCGCTGAACATCGGGCTGCTGACGCCCAAACAAGTGCTGGACGCGACGCTTGAACACGCGCAGACACGGGATATCCCCCTCAATTCGGTCGAGGGGTTTATCCGACAGATCATTGGCTGGCGAGAGTTCATGCGCGCCACCTATGAACATCTTGGCGTCGAGATGCGGACCACCAATCATTGGGGCCACAGCCGCAAGATGCCCGCCTCTTTCTACAATGGCACCACCGGCATCGACCCGATTGACGACACAATCGGGCGCATTCTGCAGACTGGTTATTGTCATCACATCGAACGGCTGATGGTTCTGGGTGGTTTTATGTTCCTGTGCGAGATCGACCCTGATGAAGTTTATCGCTGGTTCATGGAGATGTTCGTGGACAGCTATGACTGGGTCATGGTTCCAAACACCTATGCCATGAGCCAGCACGCCGATGGTGGGCTGATGACCACCAAACCCTATTTTTCGGGTTCAAACTATATCCGGAAGATGAGCCATTGGGGCAAAGGCCCTTGGGCAGAGGTTTGGGACGGCCTGTATTGGCGTTTCATTTTCAAACATCTGGACAGGCTTGCACAAAATCCGCGCTGGTCGATGATGTGTAAAACGGCAATACGGATGGATTCGGAGACCAAGAAAAAGCACCTGATCGTCGCCGAGGTTTCTCTGACTCGGCAGCAATGAAAGCGCTACCGGACATTGACCTGTTACCCGATAGAGTCTGTTACGAAGTCCGTTCCAGAATGGCCGAAACGGTGTTTCTGGCTTGTTTTCGCCAAACCAAAGAGGTTCAGGCTTTGGCTCAAGGATCTATTCGGCCACACATCTTCAGCATTTGCGGGTACGGTTGCCATCAACAGTGATATCCGGAGTAGTTGGGCAAAGGCGATCAACCTTGGCTTTAGTCAAGTTCTCGACAAGACGCATCTAGCGAAACCCATCTTCCCCGTCCGAGTGCAGTTTTGGACCGCGTTCTTCGATAGGTTCAATTGCGTTTTCAACCGTTCGATTGGGCGCCGCTTGGACATCGGTGATGCGTGTTGTGGATGGTTTTGCCCATTTCACCGCGTTGCGGAGAACCAGTCGAACAGTCTCGTCATGATACGTGGGATAGGTTTCGTGCCCTGGCCGGAAATAGAAGATGTTACCGGCCCCGCGGCGGTAGGTCAGGCCTGACCGGAAGACCTCGCCGCCCTGAAACCAACTGACAAAAACCGTTTCAAGCGGGTCCGGAACGCTGAAAGGCTCGCCGTACATTTCTTCATGCTCGAGTTCGAAATAGTTCGGCAGCCCTGACGTGATCGGGTGTCCGGGGGCTGTCACCCAAAGGCGTTCGCGCTCACCAGCTTCGCGCCAGGTTAATGAGCATGGCGTGCCCATGAGTTTTTTGAAGATTTTGGAAAAATGCGCCGAGTGTAACAGGATCAAGCCCATCCCTCCCCAAACGGCATCTGCAATGCGATCCACAACCTCGTCCGAGACGTCGCCATGTGCGGCGTGCCCCCACCAAAGCAGCACGTCAGTTCCGTCCAGTCGGCTTTGGGGCAAACCATGTTCCGGTTCCTGCAAAGTTGCGGTTGTCGCTTCGATTTCCGGGTCTTGGTTGAGCGCGCCGGCGATACAGTCATGCATACCACGGGGGTAAATCGAGGCGACTACCTGATTGGTCTGTTCGTGGACGTTTTCGCCCCATACGACGGCGCGGATCATGATGAAAGGCTCCGATTAGCGGTTGTTTCGTGGCGCGGCGGTGCTTGCACGTGGGATTAGTTCGGGGGCGATGATGATCGGTTGGTCGGCCCCTTCTTCTTCGTTCAGGATCGACACGAGCTTTCGGCAAGCCAGACGTCCCCAGTCGCGGCGTGGTAGGCGTATGCTGGACAGGCCCGGGTTGAAAATGGCGGCATAGGGCATGTCGTCATAGCCGATGACAGAAATATCTTCCGGCACCCGCACTCCGGCGCGCACCAGCCCGTGCAGCAATCCGGTGGCTGTTTCATCGTTGTGAACGAATACCGCAGTCGGCAGATTGCTCGATGCCAGCAATTGCTCGGCTGCCTCCAGACCATAATCGACCGAGAGCTGACCCATCAATTCACGGTCTTTTTGCAATGGGATGCCCGCGTTTTTCAACGTCTGGTTAAAGCCGTGATAGCGGCGCTCGAACCCATTGGTGTGTAGCGGTCCACACACCTGAGCGATATCGCGGTGCCCTAGTTCTATGAGGTGCCCGGCGGCCAGGCGCCCGCCCAAGACGTCATCCGTTCGCACTGTCGGCAGATCAATTTCCTTGTGCCCGCCGCAAGAAACAACCGGCGGGCCTGAATAGGCGCCGTTGGCGTCGCTGGGCAACAAATCCTCGAGAAAGCCGTTTGTGTTCAGGATCAGCCCGCCAGCCTTGTTCATCAACAGCATGTCCGAGAACGCGCGCTCGCTTTCGGCGTCTTCCGAGGTGTCGCCTATGAGAAGGACGTAACCATGCGCGCGCGCTTCTTCTTCGATGCCCTTGAAGAACTCGGCGAAAAAGGCATTCGTGATCTCAGAGACCAGAACGAGCAGGGTTTTACTGCGTCCGCGCCGCAAGTCACCTGCCGCCTGATTGGCCCGATAGCCCAGCCGTTTCATGATCTCGAACACGTGCTCGCGCGTTGCGGCTTTCACATCGTCCGGGCGCGACATGGCTCGACTGACGGTTGCGATCGAGACACCAGCCTCGCGAGCCACATCTTTGACGGTTGGACGCTTTGAACTCATATCTTCTTCCAACTTGATTCAGGCGGCAATCGGCCGCCCTTGGTCATTGAATTTATGGATGAATCCCGGTTGGGGTCGCAAGTGGATGGTGTCTCCTACATCTTGGTTCTGCTGACCATCAAGGCTTACGGTCAGAACACCTGCATCCGGAACCCGCACATATAGAATTGTGTCGTGGCCCAGCCGTTCCACCAGAGTCACTTTGCCTTCCCATGCGTCGTCAGCCTGACCGACGGCAAAATGCTCGGGCCGAATGCCCAAGGTCGAGGCACCTACGGCCTGAGCATAACGGCCCTTGACGAAGTTCATCTTGGGTGAACCGATGAACCCCGCGACAAACTCGGTGGCGGGGTGGTTGTACAGGTCCATTGGGCTGCCGACTTGTTCGATATAGCCGCCGTTCAGGACCACGATACGATCCGCCATGGTCATTGCCTCGACCTGATCATGGGTGACGTAGATCATCGTTGTTGCCATACGTTGATGCAGTTCACTGATTTCCACCCGAGTTTCCGAACGAAGCGCCGCGTCAAGATTCGAAAGCGGTTCGTCCAGCAGAAAAACCTGCGGGTTGCGGACAATGGCGCGACCGATGGCCACGCGCTGCCTTTGACCACCGGACAGCTGGCCCGGTTTACGGTCAAGGAATGGGTCAAGTTTCAGCGCATCGGCGGCCTCTTGCACCTTCTTTTGGATTTCATCTTTCGAACGGCGCTCAAGATTGAGCGAGAACCCCATATTCTCGGCCACTGTCATTTGGGGGTAAAGCGCATAGGACTGGAACACCATGGCAATGTCGCGTTGGCGCGGCGACAGATCGTTGGCGCGTTTGCCGCCAATCATCAGATCGCCTCCGGTCACTTCTTCAAGGCCTGCAATCATCCTGAGCAGCGTAGATTTTCCGCATCCGGAAGGGCCGACAAAGACGATGAATTCCCCGTCTGCAATCGACAGGTTGATGTCGTGAAGCACTTCGACATTACCATAAGCCTTGGACAGGTTCCTGAGTTCAACTCCAGCCATCTCTTCCTCCCTTACCCGGCCGCCAGTGGCGCACGGATGATGTTTCTTACGGTATCCAAAGACGCAGCTTGCAGCCGCCGTTCAGGGGACCCTGACAAAATCGCTTCGACGTCATGCAGGATCATGTCTCCAATCGGGTGGCGGCCACCTTCCACGGCAGCTGCACGGTGCGGCGACCAGATGACATTGTCGACCTGTCGCAACGCGGCGCGCTTGGACACCGGTTCTTGTGGGAACACGTCGCTGGCGACGCGAATGCGGCCAGCGCTGGCGGCCTCAACAAGGGCGTCGAAATCGACGAGATGAGACCGGCTGATCACAACAACCAGCGTCCCGGGTTTCATCTTTTCGATAAGGGTTCGGGACACAAGCTGATAATTCTCGTCGGTGGGCGTTGCCGCGATGACGACAAGGCGGTTGTTGGTGGTCACTTGCTCCAAATCGCAGAATTCGACACCGTCAAACACTGTTCCGCTTGCTTTCAGCCACGGATCATAGGCTTCGATCTTTGGGGAAAATGGCGCAAGAAGACGTACGCATTCCTGCGCGATGGACCCGAATCCGACAAACCCAATGCGTTGACCGTAAAGCGAGAAATCCGTGCCGATATTGTCGTTGAACCACCTTTCGGATCCGACGCGGAAGCGTTCGTGCTCATCAACGATGCCGCGACTGCCTGCGATCATCAGACCAAGCGCCATTTCCGCGACCGAGCGTCGAAATCCCGGCGCGCAAGACAACACTTCGATACCGCGCTCGAAACACGCACCATAGTCGAGACCGGTTTGAAAGGTGCCCGATACCTCGATCACAGCCCGGAGGTTTTTGGCGCCATCCAGCTCTGGTCGGGTCAGTTCCGGTTTCGCTGCCACCACAAATTCTGCCTCTGGCAGATGGGCCAGAAAGTCCTTACGCGGCATCGGCCAGTTTACGCCACCATGAATGTCGCAAAGCTCGCCCAAGGCGGTGTAGGCAGACGGTCGGAATAATTCTTCCAACTGGCGAAAGTGTTGATCCAGGATGAGAAGGGGTTTCGACATGTTTCGCCTCACTTCACCGCGCCCGCGGTCATGCCGCGCACGAAGTGGCGTTGGAAGAACAGGAACAAAAGAACGACCGGGATCGCCATGATCACGGTGCCGCTGGACAATCCGGTCACGTCGCGGGTCATGGTGCCCTGAAAGTTCAACAGACCCACCGACAGCGTGCGCATTTCGTCCTGGGTCAACAGAAGCAGTCGCAGCAGCAGATCGTTCCAGCTCCAGAGAAACTCAAGCAGCGCGGTTGTGACCACTGCGGGTGTGGCAATCGGCATGACGACGCGGCGGTAAATCTGAAACTCGGTCGCACCGTCGATCCGGGCCGCTTCGTGCAGCGCCTTGGGGACGCCCTGAAAAAACGATGAGAACATGAAGACGAAAACCGACACGGCCAGGGCAAGGTCCGCGAAGATGACACCCAGATGGGTGTTGAGAAGGCCAAAGGACCGAACGATTTGAAACAGCGGCAGGACAATGGCCGTCACAGGGATCATCAATCCAATCAGGAACAGGATTTGCAGCACCACCTTGCCGCGAAACTCCATGAAAACCATGGCATAGGCCGCAAGCGAGGCGATAAAGATCATGACGACAGCATCAACGACCGAGATGATCAGGGTGTTGAAGAAATACACGCTAAAGCCACCATCGGTCCAAACGCGCGCATAATGCTGGAAGGTCAGGCTGATCGGCGGATACCACGGCGGGTTCACCAATTCGGTCGTGGGCTTGAGCGATGTGAAGACCGTCAGAATGAGCGGAGAGACCATCACAACAGCGATGACGCCCAGAATGAACAGCAGAATCCAGCGTCCCATCACCGATCCTCTCTGTTCTGAATCTGCATGTAGATGATCGTTGCAATACTGACGATCACCAGCAGCGCGACGCCAATGGCCGACCCATAGCCATACTGGTTCTCCAGCGCCCCGCGTTTGTACATGTAGGTCGATAGAATTTCGCTGAACCGGATCGGGCCACCCTGAGTTGTGGCCCAGACGATGTCGAAGACCTTGAACGATTGCGTGAGTGTCAGAATAAAGACCACAGCCGTCACAGGCCTCAGGGCGGGCAAAGTGACATAGCGGAAGGATTGCAACGGATTTGCGCCATCGACCCGCGCGGCTTCGTACAGGTCCTCGTCAACGGCCTGAAGTCCGGCAAGGAAGATGATGACGCTCAACCCGATTGTCGACCAACTATGTGCCAAGGCCAGCGCGTATAACACCACATCGGGGCTGCCCAGCCAGGGGGTGGCGAAAGCCCCCAACCCGATATTCTCAAGCACCTGATTGATGACACCTGTCGGCTGATACATCCACCGCCAGATCGTGGCGACGGCCATCGGAGAGATCACGACCGGAAGAACGATGCATGTCTGGATCAGCAATCGCGCTTTCCAAACCCGCGCGAGCATAGCGGCAATCACCAGGCCAAGACCGACATTGATAACGATGATCACGCCGGACCAGACAAATGTATTCCGAAAAGCCTCCCAGAAGATCTTGTCAGAGAACAGTTTTTGATAGTTCTCCAACCCGACAAAATTCCGCTCGGGGCTGATTCCGTCCCAATCGGTAAAGGAATATTCCAGCACCGAATAGGTCGGGTAGATCGCAAAGACGATGTAGATCGTCAGCGCGGGCAGCAGAAACAGAACAGGGTTCAGGCGCTGCGCTAATTTGGAATCCGGGTCGAGAAACATGGCTCCACCTTCGACTAATGCGAGTGGTTCTTTGGGAGTGCGCCGGTCCACAGGCACGGCGCCCATGGACCGGCGTTTTGCCGAAAGGCCTTACCGTTCGGCGATGCCACCGGGCAGCATGATTTCACCGGCTTCCTTCGCGGCGGCCCATGCGGATTGCATTTCCGCAGTGAATTCTTCGGGCGTCATGACATCCAGAAGCAGGGCTTGCAGCCCATCATAAGAAACCGTGGTCAGGCTTCCCGGTGTGATGGTGTCCAGAAACGCCGGAACGGATCCGTTTGCCGCGTGATCGTCCGATGCTTTCCAGATGTCCACGGCCAACGCGGGCATCTGGGCCTCGCTCAGCGCCTGATCAAGTGGGCCGACAGGAACTGTGCCGGCGTTCAACAGCGCGACGCGACCTTCTTGCGACGCGAACATATAGTTCATGAAGTCAATCGCGGCGTCTTTGTTGTCAGAGCTTTCGCGAATGTACCAGCCACTGCCGATAGAGTTGGTGGGGTGGATTTTCTGGCCATCTTCAAGTGGCGGCACGGCGAAGACGCTAAAGTCGTCGATGCGATCACCTGCGGCCTCGGTTCCGCCCCCGATCACCCAAGGTCCGGTGAAGGTCATCGGCACTTCACCGGCCCAAAACCGGTCCATCAGTTCACCATATCCGATTGCAACCGGTGTCGGTCCGAACCAGCCCGCTTTGCTTATCTCTTGCAGTTTTGCCGAGGCAGCCACAAAGGGCTCGTCAGTCCATGCGCCGTCGCCAAATAGAACGCCCTCGATACCTTCGGGACCCGCGTAGCGACCAAACATCATCGACTGCCAGTGCGACACGGGCCATTTGTCGGCAGCACCGAGACCAATGGGTGTATCAAAGCCCGCCTCTTGCAGTTTCGCCACGGCGGCCTCCATGTCAGCCCATGTGGTGGGCACTGAAATTCCGTGTTCGTCAAAGATTGCCTTGTTGTAGAACATACCGGTCGTCTCGACCTCGTTCCCAAAGGCCCAAAGCTTGCCGTCGCTTGATGTCTGCACCACGATGCCTTCGGGGATTGTGCTGCTCCAGTCATTTGCGAAATAGGCATCTGTCAGATCTGCAACGAGACCGCCCGCAATAAGGGCCGCCGGTTGACCCGGGCCGGTTCCAAACGAGAAAAGATCAGGCCCTTCGCCAGCCGAAAGGGCGGGGATCAAAGCAGGGTTAAACAGGTCGGAAGAGTTCTTGACGATTGTCACCGTAACATCCGAATTCTGCGAATTATAGGCTTCGGCGAGATCATCGTAGATATTTGTTTGGCCGGGTTCCCCGGCAACCCAAACAACCACTTCCGACTGTGCGTATGTCATTATTGGCACTAAAGAAATCGCAGTAGCGATCGCACTGGCTGTGACAAACCTTTTCATGTTTTTCCTCCCAGTTTCGATGATTCTTTGTTCAAAATGTATACGATTACATAAAAATGTAAACGAATACATTTTTGCAGCGCTGAAGGCCGGCCAAATGCAGACTTAGAAATTTGAGATCGTCTGTTCTCCAATACGTTTGCTGAGCATCGCGCTGAAACAGTGTGCACACCCGAACTGTAAGGCGAGGCATGATCAACGTTGCCTGAACCGGCTTGGCCGTTCTAAACCGCGGGGCAACGGTATCAAAACCGGCGATTTCGGGTGCCAGAAAACAAAGCTGTTTCAGCACTTATTTCGCGACGGTTTCGATGGCGAATCATTGCTTTCACGAAATGTTCGGAAAGTGCTTCCGTTGCCTTTCGGCTGCGAAAATCATCGTTGCGCTTCGGCGTTGGTCCCTGGTTCCGTCGTTTTTAGTCGTCATAAATCCGCTGCGTGGCGAACGGTCTGTAAGCGGTTGAAAATAATAAGGTAAATTTTCCAAGACGCGCCGTAAGTGTTTTCGGCGGGTCCTCAATATTCAATTATGAAACGTTTCATATTGACAGAAAAGCGATTCGATGGCTTCGTATAAAGACGGTGGATCGGCGTGAAAGACTGCCTTTCCGAACAAGCTGAAAACCTAGGGAGGCTCTTATGAAGCTCATGAAATTCGCTGCTGCGGCAGCGACCGGAATTCTATTGTCCGCAGGTATGGCGGGGGCTGACGATAAACCGGTTGTTGGCCTGATCATGAAGTCGCTGGCCAATGAGTTTTTTCAAAACATGCTGGTTGGGGCAGAGGCGCACGCTGTCGAGCGTGGCGACTATGAACTGATTGCCGTCGGGATGCAGAACGAGACGGATTTTGAATCCCAGATCAATGCGGTTGAGAACTTTATCACGCAGGGCGTCGATGCAATCGTCGTTGCCCCGGCAGATTCCAAGGCGATGGTCCGCCCGCTGAAACGCGCGATGGAAGCGGGAATCATTGTGGTCAATTTTGACGTCGCACTGGACGAAGGCGCAAAGGAACAGCAGGGCGTGGAACTGGCTTTTGTCGGCCCGGACAATCGCGGCGGGGCGAAACTGGCGGGTGATGCGTTGGGCAAAGCTCTGGGCGAGGGTGGCAAGGTCGTCATCATCGAAGGCAACCCCGGTGCAGACAATGCCAATCAGCGGCGCATGGGCTTCGAAGACTCGGTTGCGGAATACAAGCTTGACCTGCTCGACAGCCGCACTGCGCATTGGGAAACCGAAGAAGCCAATCAGGTTTTTTCGACCATGTTGACGGCAAACCCCGATATTCAGGGCGTGATGGCAGCCAATGACTCGATGGCCATCGGTGTGGTCAAGGCGCTGGAATCTGCGGGGCGCGACGACATTCTGGTGGTCGGATTTGACGCGATCCCAGCGGTTCTTCCGATGATCGAGGATGGTCGCTTGCTTGCGTCGGTGGATCAGTTTGGTGCCGACATGGCCGCGAATTCGATCGATCTGGCCCTCGAAGTCATCGCCGGTGGGCCGCAACTGGAAGGGTGGGTCAAGACACCTATCGAACTGGTTACCAAATAAGACGCAACTCCTGCGGATGCCCGTTACCCCTCTAATCGGGCATCCATCACTCTGGCTGAACAAGGTCGATCCAATGTGCGCTGATACCTCACTCCTGACTGTGAAGAACCTGCGAAAGTCCTTTGGTGGCGTGCATGCTCTTGACGGGGTAAGTTTTGACCTGATCGCGGGCGAGGTCCACGCACTTGTTGGCGAGAATGGCGCCGGAAAATCGACCCTTATCAAGGTGCTTTCCGGCGTCCACCCCTTTGACGAAGGCACAGTGGAACTGGACGGACAATCGTATAAGCCGTCAAACCCGCATGACGCAAAAACAGCCGGAATTCAGGTGGTTCATCAGGAGTTCAATCTGCTCAACGATCTCAGCGTCGCGGAAAACATCTCGATCGAACATCTGCCGCGCAAACGGTTTGGCATTCTGGACCGGGGCGAAATGAAGCGCCGGGCTCGGCTGGCACTGGATGCAATCGGGCTAAGTGACATCGACGTTTCGACCCCCGTAAGAACACTTGGGATTGCGCATCGGCAGTTGGTTGAAATCGCCCGCGCCCTGCAAAGCGAAAGCCGCATCCTTATTCTGGACGAGCCGACAGCCACGCTCACCGAGCGCGAAACCGAGCGGTTGTTCGAGATCGTGGCCGGGATCAGGGCGAAGGGCGTAACCGTCGTGTTCGTATCGCATCATCTGGAAGAGGTCTTTGCCATTTGCGAGCGTGTCACGGTGTTCCGCAATGGTCAGACGGTCGTGACCAAAGACATATCAGACGTAACATCGGCGGACGTTGTCCGGTATATGGTCGGGCGCGAGTTGGAGGTCGACGCCTCGCATGCGCGCGAGGTCAAACAAAGCAGCGACATCGCCCTTTCGGTTCAAAACCTGCGCACCATGGCCAATCCCGGGCCCGACGGCGTTTCTTTTGATCTGCACAAGGGCGAGATTCTTGGGATTGCCGGATTGGTGGGTGCCGGACGCACCGAAGTTCTGCGGGCCATATTCGGGGCCGATCCAACTGTGTCGGGACAAGTGTTCCGCGACGGTGCGCCGTTGAACATCAAGGGCCCAAGAGATGGAATCTCGGCCGGGATCTGTTTCGTGACGGAAGACCGTAAAGAAGAAGGTCTGATCCTCGATATGCCGATAGCGGCAAACACGACGCTGGTTGATCTGGCCTCGGTAACAAAGCGCGGGCTTCTGGACTTTGCCGAAGAAAGACGACTGGCGACCCAAAGCGGTGCTAGACTGCATTTGAAATACGGGAAACTGTCGGATGCGGCCTCCAGCCTGTCCGGCGGCAACCAACAGAAAGTCGTTTTGGCAAAATGGCTTGCACGGAATCCCGACATTCTATTGCTGGATGAGCCGACACGCGGTGTCGATGTTGGTGCCAAGGCAGAAATCTACTCGATCCTGCGCGATCTGGTGTCCGAAGGTATGTCCATGATCGTTGTCTCTTCGGAACTGCCCGAACTGATTACACTGGCGGACCGTATTCTCGTCATGGCCAATCACCGCATTCAGGGCAGCCTGGAACGGACGGAATTTTCACAGGAACGAATCCTGCATCTCGCCTACGGGCAGCAGAGCGACACTGAAAGGAAAACGGCATGAGCACGATTGAATCAATTCCGCCTGCATCAAGGGAGAACGCTGTGTCTTTACGATCTATCGTCAACAATGCAGGTATCGGATTGGCCCTGCTTGTGATCGTGGTTTTCTTTTCGATTGCCAGCGAACATTTTCTGTCTGCCAATAACATCACCAACATTCTGACGCAGATTACGATCAATCTGATCCTGGCCGTTGGAATGACCTTTGTGATCCTGATCGGAGGCATCGATCTGTCCGTCGGGTCCGTCATGGCCTTCGCCGCCATTGTGGCAGGCAAAGCCATCACACTGCCCGGAATTGGCGAAACAGAGCTGATCATTCTGGCCGTATTGGCCGGTGTTCTGGCGGGAACCTTGTGTGGGGTTTTGAATGGGGCCATCAGCGCCTACTGGGCTTTGCCCTCTTTCATCATCACTTTGGGCATGCTGAACATTGCCCGGGGCGCAGCACTTCAGATCTCGGACGCGCAAACGATCTACTCTTTTCCGTTTGCCTTCGAAGAGTTTGGCTCAAAACTGATCTATGGCGTGCCGGTGGTCTTTCTGGTTGCTCTTGGGTTGGTCGCAGTTGCCTGGTTCGTGCTGAACCGCACCGTTTTCGGGCGTCTGATCTATGGGATCGGCAACAACGAAGAGGCCGTGCGCCTGGCCGGTCATCCCGTGTTCTGGTATAAGGTCGCAGCCTTTTCGATTTGTGGCATGACCGCCGGGATAGCAGCGATCATATATATGGCACGACTGAACATCTCCTCTCCGATTGCAGGAATTGGGTTCGAACTGAACGCAATTGCGGCCGTCATCATTGGTGGCACCAGCCTGAGCGGTGGTCGTGGATCAGTCATCGGAACGCTTTTGGGGGCCATCATCATCGGCGTGTTGGCCAATGGTCTGATCCTGATCGGCCTGAGTGACTTCATGCGGCAGATGATCACCGGTGTTGTCATCGTCGTGGCGGTCATTCTTGATCATTATCGCGCAAAGTATTCGGCGTCGTGAAACGCGGCGTCCTCCTGAACCGGCACCTGAGCGCCCTCGTTGCCGAGCTTGGCCACCTCGATGAAGTTGTGGTGGCTGACGCAGGGCTGCCACACCCTAGGGGCGTCGCCGTTATCGACCTCGCTGTGACTGCCGGCGTGCCCGATCTGCAGCAGGTCCTGACAGCACTGGGAAGTGAGTTGATTGTGGAACACGCGATACTTACGACCGAAGCCAGCACGATAGTCACCGGCAAGATCACTGACCTGCTGACCGTCTGGCCCGCAAATCATGGGGCGGTGGTAGGACAGTCCGTCCTGCCCCATGCAGAGTTCAAGGTGCGAACATCACAGGCAAAGGCAATCATTCGCACAGGTGAAACCACACCTTTCGCAAATGTCATTCTGGTGTGCGGGGTGGCGTTTTGACCCGTATTGCTGTTGTAGGAAGCATCAATGTCGATCTGACATCGTATCTCGAGCGCTGGCCCGGAGTGGGCGAGACGGTCGCGGCGGGCAGCACCCAGATTACACTTGGCGGCAAGGGTGCCAATCAGGCAGTGGCCGCTGCAAGGCTGGGCAGTCAGGTGACGATGATCGGCGCCGTCGGCAAAGACAGTTTTGGCCACGACGCCGTTGCCGACATTCGGGCAGCGGGCGTCGAATTGCGGGTTGCCGAGCTGCCGGATCGGTCCTCGGGCATGGCATTTATCGATGTTGGACCCGATGGAGGGAATATCATTCGTCTTTCGCAAGGGGCGAATGCTGTCATGGACGCGAAGATGGTTGAACGCAACGCGGATGCCCTGCGGCAAAGCACTGTTGTGCTGCTTCAAAACGAGGTTCCGATCTCTGCATCTCTGGCCGCCGCGCGCATTGCGCATGAAGCCGGAGGATTGGTCATCATGGATCCCGCGCCCGCGCCCGTTCCGTTCTGGAGTGAATCGATCCTGAAGGCCTTCGACATCATCACACCTAACACGCATGAAACGCACCTCATTCTCGGAACCTTGCCCACCACACTGGATGAGGCACGCATCGCCGCACGCGCGCTGTGTCGTTCGGTGCGGCGGGGCGCGATAGTCACAATGGGCAGGCTGGGTGTCGCCTGGTGCATTGATGGCGAGCACGGTCAGATGACCGCGCCGAATGTCCCCGCAATCGACACTGTTGCAGCGGGTGATTGCTTTAACGGTGCCCTTGCACACGGATTGGCCGCCAAAGAGACCATCGATCAGGCCATAGTAACCGCAATGGATGCAGCGGCGTTTGCAACCACGCAGCGCGGGGCGTCAACATCCGCGCCCTTCAAACACCAACTGGAAAGTTTCAGGAAAAGGTCATATTCCCACTGTTTGGCAAATGGTTGAGAATACCAATTGTGGCCGTAAAATATGCGGCCAGGCTGAATCGGGTTCGGATATGGCAACTGTAAAGGATGTGGCCAGGCTTGCGGGGGTCTCGGTCGGGACGGTGTCAAAAGTGCTGTCGCATGACAGCACGGTAAAACCAGCGCGACGCGAGAAGGTTCTTAAGGCGGTCGAGGATCTTGGCTACAAGCCAAATCAGGCCGCGCGCGCATTGCGCACGAAGAAGGTGAATGTGATTGGACTTGTTGTTCCGGATATAACCAACCCGTTCTTTGCAAAGCTGGCGATGAGGATCGAAAAAGAGGCATCAGCGCGCGGCTACACCGTGATGCTGACAACAACCATGGACGATCCGGAAACAGAAGCACGTCAGATCTCGGCATTGCTTGAACAGTCGCTGCACGGGCTTGTCATTGTCGCAACAAACGATTCCAGCAACGCCACACTGGGGAACTCTGACATCCCGATCGTGTCTCTGGACCGTCGCTTCGGCACTGCGGGACTTGTGAGTATCGATCATTCCGCATCAGCCGCAAAAGCGGCCGATTATCTGCTTGATCTTGGCCACAGACGGATAGCCTACCTGGCCGGTCCACAAGACACCGAAGTTGGCAGGCTTAGAAAGCAGGGTTTTGTCGAAGCTGTCGAACGGTTCGCATCAGGTGCTGACGATGTGGCACTTAATGTACTGGAAGGCACGTTTGACTATGACAGCGGCGAGGCACTTGCGCGGCAGGTTCTCACCCAATCTGAAACGCCCAGACCAAGTGCGATAGCAACCGGAAATGATCAGATGGCAATTGGTGCATTGCGAACAGCAAACGATCTTGGATTACGAGTGCCCGATGACCTGTCAGTGGTCGGGTTTGACGACATTGACCTTGCACTGCATGTAATCCCCCGCCTGACGACCGTTTCACAACCTGCAATGGAACTTTGCCACGCAGCGGTAACCCGCCTGCTGGATGGAAAGAACGTTTTCGATGAAGATCTTATGATTGAAGGTTCTGTCGTCGTTCGAGGATCTTCAACTGCCCCCAGGTAAAATCCACAGGAAGTTTACAGTGCCTCGTGCGAAGCGACCTCAATGGAAATTCGCACAATTGGAGCTGGCCTACCCACCATTTCGCAGTTGGAGAGCGGTTGCTTTAACTTCATTGATGCGCCCACTCCGGTTGACCCCAATGCACCAAATGTTGGCCGTGTGCGAACACCGTCTAAACAGCGCCCAGGCAGAGCTTCTTCAACCAGATTGAAAACGGATTCCCGTGATCGGCACGGAACATCAGCGTGGCCGTCGCTTGAGGCATCGCAAACGGAGTTGGTTGGGCCAACATCCCCAAAAGCCGTGCTGTTTTCTCGAACGGCGCGCGCAATGTCGTTATGAGTGCATCTGTCTCCGAAGCAAGGTTTAGCGCAGCAGAAAAGTTTGATGCGTAGCAAACGACATGGCGATCGATGCCGTGTTTTCGAAGAATCTTTTCGACCGGCCCTTCTTGCACACCACCTAATCCAACAAGGACATGTCGAGATGCGCTCCAAACCTTTGTTGTCGGATTCCGGCTGTATTCATGCGTTTCGGGCGTGAACGTGCACCACTCGAGTGGCGCAATTCTGTGCAGAACCAGGTTCGTGTCCGATTTTTGGCGGCCAAAGCCCAAACCAATGTCTGCCTTGGAGCTTAAAACGGCCTGCCGCGCCATGTTCCCTTCAAGGAACTCAACGGAAGCGAGCGGAGCCGCGTTCGCGATGTCGCCGATGAAATCCGTGAACAGCGACGTGCAAAGATCCGGCGTCGCAACACGAATGCGGCGTGTGGTCGTAGCAGGGTCAAACTCGAAATCGGTTGTGAACATCAGTTTTGCGGCTTCGGCCGCGGCTGTTACACGGGGATGCAACTCTTCGGCGAATGGAGTGAGCCGCATCGCCCATCCGTCACGAACAAGAATCGGATCGCGAAAATGGTCGCGCAATCTCGCAAGGCTGTGCGACATTGCAGACTGTGTGCGACCTACGGCGTAAGCTGCGTCCGAAACGGATCGTCGGTCCAGAAGCGCATCCAATGCGGTGATCAGGTTCAAGTCGAGGGCTGCGAGGCTTCCATTAACCTTGCTCATGCAAGCATTGTATTCATCGATTTGATTCATGTCATCTGCTCTGTCAGCGTTGCAGTATCATGAGCCGAGAGGGGATATGACTGTGAAACTGGCCTCGAAAACACTTTGCCTCCTTGCTGCCAGTGTACTGGCCACACCTGCCCTGGCACAGGGTAGCGCGTTTGATCTTAACGGGACTTGGGAAAGCATTGCTTGCGAACTGCGCCCACAGGTCGGGCAGGATGGCGTCGCACCTTGGTACCTTAAGCGTTCGATCACGTTTGCACCCGGCCGCATCGATGCGCATTTCACCACTTATTCCGATGCCAACTGTTCCGCACCGCTTCTGGAGTTGAAGTTTGGCGGTGACGTCAACATCCTCGGGGCATCCGAAGTGGCGCAGGGCGCACGTAACGTTGATCTGACCGTCAACGACTATCTGACCATCACGCCGCAGTTGGAAGGCTTCGCGGGGATTCTGAACTCAGCCGAGACGGGCGCTTGTGGACCTGAAGAGTGGTCCGTCGGCAATGAGCAGAATGTGTTTGAAACCGGATGCTCAGTCATGGGGATAGCGGCGAATGCGCCTACCACAGAATATGAGGTGCTCTATGTCTCAGCCGGCCATCTCTACTTTGGCGCGCGGCCTGTTGACGGCATGCCGCTGGCCCAACCCGACGACCGTCCGACAGCTTTGCAGATGCCACTCAGGCGATTGAAGGGAGGAAAGACCCAGAAAGTAGGCGCGGATGATCTGCGTGTGCCGAAACATGTTGAGATCGTTTTGTTTGAACAAGCGGACGGCGCAGACCCCTCGGATGTTCGATCGTTTTTTGAGACCATCACGCAAAAAATGAACCAGAACGACACGCTGCTCTACCGTACCGTGGGCCAAGGTGAAAACGGTATTTGGCTTTGCGTAAACTATTGGACCAATCGCCCAGATATGGAGACCCTGAACGCGCAAGCACAAAGCTGGGCGGACGAGTTTGCGGCCATGGGCGAACTGGTCAAACCAAAGAGCTTTCGACTGACCAGCTACGACACGGGGCTCTAGCGATTCAGCGTTTGTCTCGCTTCAGCCTGACCGTTCGCTGTCACCAAGCGAACGGTCGTTCCGTCTCGCCGTCCTGACCTCTTCCGCAACCGAAATCGATCAAGCGGAGCGAATGCCCTTGTTGCGGATTGCGCGGGCAACGTTAGCGAGCAAGATCGAACGGCCGCCTAGGGCCGTTCACAAATTTCTCGATGTAGCTGTGGAATTTTGAGATAGTCTTTTCCAAATCGACCTGAAGAGGTAAAAGCACGCTATCTGTATGCCGCCCTACATAGCCTCCAGCGTGTGTGCGAGACCGTTTCGGATGTGATCTTCCAACAGCTTCTTGGCGGTGCCAGCGTCTCGGGCCAATGCCGCATCGAACATGCCCTTGTGCTCTTTGACGGCCTCTTCGCCGCGATAGGTCAGCACAAGCATCTGGTACCGCAGATACTTGTCGTAGATGATCGAGTGCAGAGACAGTAGATTCCTGGAATTGCAGGCCGCGATCATCGCCTGGTGAAACTCCCAGTCATATCGTTTCCAGGTTTCTTTCTCGGACTCGTCGCCCTTGAGTAGCTGCTGTTCCATCAGGTGCAGTTTGTGGTGTGCGGCAACGAGGTTGCCTTCCCAATCCGTATCACCGTTCGCAATGGACAGTTCCAAAGCGTGGCATTCCAACAGGACCCGAAGCTCTGAAATCTCGGTCAGGTCTTCGCGAGAGACCGGCGTGACCAGGAAACCCCGTTGTTCGGGGGCTTCTACAAATCCGTCGCTGGCAAGCCTGTTCAAGGTCTCGCGAAGTGTCGACAGGCTTGCCGAATAGCGTTCCTTCAAGGCGTCCAGCTTCAGTTTGGAGCCGGGCTGCAGCTCTCCGAAGATGATATCCCGCTTGATTCGCAGATAGGTGCTTGCACCTATCGTAGACGGCTGCTTCGCCATGCGTTTCACCCGATATTCTTGGTTTCTTCGTTCAATTAGCATTTTTCAGGGGTATCAGCAATCCAAACTGATGTATGGTAAAAATAAAAATATCATACATTATTGCGGAATCGCAAAAACCCCAATACGGTCGCGGTCAAGTTGGGCAACGCTGCTCGGTCGAACATTCAGGTTTCGGAGATGTCCGAACCCTCCGGAAGGAAACACAGTGTCTCAGAACTTTCGCATCGCCATCATCGGCATTGGCCTTGTTGGACGCCGCCACGCGGACGCGATCCGGGCGTTGCGTCATGTCGATCTTGTGGCGGTCGTCGATCCCAGCGACGAGGGCCGTGCATATGCCGCCGAGCATGGTGTCGCGTGTTACAAGACCCTCGAGGATATGTTTGCCCACCAATCACCGGACGGCGCTGTGCTTGCGACCCCGACGACGTTGCATGTTGAACAGGGGCTGACATGCGTCCGACACGGGTGCCCAGTTCTGGTCGAAAAACCGATTGCTGTCGAAGCCAATGCAGCGCTTGAGCTGGTACAAGAGGCCGCGAAGGCAGATGTGCCGCTCATGGTCGGGCATCATCGACGGTACAACCCTTTGATCAAGTCCGCCAAGGAAGCGATTGCAGACGGGAAGATCGGCGATGTTCGCGCGGTTCATGCGAATTGCTGGTTTTACAAGCCAGACGCGTATTTTGAGGCTGCGCCCTGGCGCAAGAAACCAGGGGCGGGGCCCATCTCGGTCAATCTGGTCCATGACGTCGATCTTCTGCGCTATCTGGCCGGAGAGGTCGTGACCGTACAGGCGCAGTCCGCCGCGTCGCAACGCGGGTATGACAACGAAGATGTGGCCGGGGCGTTGCTGACATTCGAAGGTGGCGCGATCGGGACAATAACCGTGTCCGACAGCATCGTTGCCCCGTGGAGTTGGGAGATGACGTCCCAGGAATATCCGATTTACCCATCAACCACGGAAAGCAGCTATATGATCGGGGGATCTCATGGGTCCTTATCCGTCCCTGACCTTCGGCTCTGGAATTATCCGGGCGGGCAACGGGATTGGTGGACACCGATCTCGTCAACGGCGCTGAAAAAGGGGGCTTCGGACCCTTTGGTCAATCAGCTCAGGCATTTTGTTGACGTGGCGCGCCACAAGGCAGAGCCGATTGTCTCCGGGTGGGAGGGGCTGAGAACGCTTCAAGTCATTGAAGCAATACAAAATTCCTGCCGGACGGGGAAAACCGTTAGGATAGAAAGCTATCAGCAGTCACCGCAGGCTAAGATCTCGGTAATCTAAAATATCAGATATTTTGTAAAAAATCTTGCAAAATGTCCAAAATAGGTCAAAACTCGGAATCGTCAAAAAACATCATGATGTCTCAGGGAGGAGCAAAGTGATTACCAATCTTACCCGCCGGGCTGCTGTGTCAGCCCTGGTCGCAACCGGTGTTCTGTTCAGCGCAACAAGTGGCGTGCTGGCGGAAGACAAAGTGCAACTTCGAATGGCAACGTCGGGATCGGAGACCGACCAGCGCTCGGTCGCCATGGCCGAGATTTTTGCGCCCATGGTCGCCGATTTCGCAAGTTATGAGCCCAGCTATAACGGCACCATCTTCGCGCAAGGCACCGAGCTGGACGCCATCAGCCGGGGCAATCTGGAGATGTCGATCACCTCGGCGCAGGAACTGGCACAGTTCTTTCCCGAGTTTTCGATCTTTACCGCCGGCTATGTCCATCAGGACGCAGCGCATCAGGTGGCCGTCTTCAACGATCCCCTTATGGATGCCTTCAAGCAAAAGGCCGAGGATGAACTGGGCGTCAAACTGCTGTCGGTCATGTATCTGGGTCGTCGTCAGGTGAACCTGCGCCAGCCCAAGGATGAATTGACGGTCACAACTCCGGCCGATCTGGAAGGCGTGAACTTACGGATGCCGGGCACTGATGCGTGGCAGTTCCTTGGCAAGGCGCTGGGTGCTGCCCCAACTCCGATGGCCTTCTCTGAGGTCTATACTGCGCTGTCCACCGGCGCTGTTGACGGCCAGGACAACCCGCTGCCGACCGTGGTGGATGCCAAGTTCTACGAAGTGACCAATCAGATAATCCTGACGTCCCACCTGGTTGACCTGAACTACATCGCCATCGGCAAAGAGGTCTGGGACGGATTGACGCCGGAACAACAGGCCAAGGTTCAGGAAGCTGCGGACGCAGCAGCGGAATCGGGTCGCCAGAAGCAGCTTCAGAAGGAAGAGGATCTGGTCAGCTTCCTGAAAGAGCAGGGCATGGAAGTCTATGAGCCCGATCTGGCCGCGTTCCGCGATCAGGTACAGTCCATGTATCTTGAAAGCGAGTTTGCCGGGTCGTGGCCGGACGGCGTTCTGGAACAAATCAACGCGCTGGGCAACTAAGACCAATTACGGAAGGGAGAACCACCATGAAAGGCTTCATAAAGGGGTTCTCCCGACTGACCGAAGCGATTGCCGGCGGGATGCTGGCGGCAATCTTCCTGATCTTCCTTCTGCAAATTCTGTTGCGTTACTTCTTTACCCCCGCCGGATGGACGCTTGAACTGATCGGCATCCTCTGGGTCTGGGTGATCTTTTTCAGCTGCGCCTTCATCGTACGTGAACGGGATCACGTGAAGTTCGACATCATCTACCTGTCGGTGCCCCGACGTGTCCGTCAGGTCTTTGCGATGCTCGCAGCCGCCGCCATCGTTATTGGGATGCTCTACAGTTTTCTGCCGACATGGGACTACATCGACTGGATGAAAATCCGCAAGACCGCGACGGTTCGCAACCCGTTCTCGGGCGAGAAGGTACCGCTGCGCACGGTGTTTTCGATCTATGCCGTGTTCATGCTGGTCGTAGCCGCGCGCTATGCATGGCTGTTCTTCGACATCATGCGCAATGGACCACCTAAAACCGAACTTGAAATGGTCGTGGGATTTAACGTGGTCGACGATCATCCCCGCGTTGACGTGGAAGACGACGAGGACGCAAGCAAATGAGCTTTGAACTTCTTTCCTGCCTGCTGACGCTCTTTGTTCTGGCAGGCATCGGGACACCTATCGGCTATTCCATCCTGTTGGCGTCACTGATGTATCTGGGTGTCGCTGGTCTGGACGTCGCGCTTGCGGGTGAGAAAATCCTGCAAGGCTTCTACAAAAGCACGATCCTGCTTGCCGTGCCTTTGTTCATCGTCGCGGCCAATATCATGAATGCGGGCTCGATCACGGACCGTCTGCTGAACTTCTGCGTTGCTGCGGTTGGGCGGTTCAAGGGCGGTCTTGGGCATGTCAACGTGGTGGCGTCATTGATCTTTTCGGGCATGTCCGGCTCGGCAGTTGCGGATGCGGCAGGGATCGGCAAGATCATCATTGAGATGATGACCAAGGATGGCCGCTACAGCCGAGGCTATGCTGCAGCGATTACGGCGGCCTCGGCGACGATTGGTCCGATCATTCCGCCCTCGATCCCAATGGTTCTGTACGCTTTGGTCTCAAAAGCCTCAATTGGCTCGCTGTTTTTGGCCGGTATTCTGCCGGGCCTGATCATGGGCATCGTCCTGATGGCGATGAACTATTATCTGGCCGGAAAGCGGAACTTTGCACTGGAAGAACCTGTTCCGCTGCGCGAGTTGCCCGCAAAAACCGCCAATGCGTTCCCCGCACTGCTGATGCCTGCGATCCTGCTCTATGGTATCTATGGCGGCGTCACCACGCCGACCGAGGCCGCCGCCGTGGCTGCATTCTACGCCCTGCTGCTGGCAGCGTTGTTCTACCGCGCACTGACCTTCCGGGGGCTGTATCAGGTGTTCGTCGACAGCGCGCGGTCTTCCGCAGCCGTTGGGGTGGTCATTGGTGGTGCGTTCATCCTGAACTTCATCGTCATTCAGGAACAGATTCCACAGTCGATCTCGGCCCTGCTGGAGGGGTCGGATGTCAGCCCGATTGTGTTCCTGATCCTGGTTAACCTGCTGATCCTTGCGCTGGGATGCGTGCTGGACGCAACAACGATCATTTTGGTGATCGTGCCCCTGTTCATTCCCACCTGCGAGGCGCTTGGGATCGACCTGGTTCATTTCGGAGTGCTGGTCGTCGTGAACTCGATGATCGGTCTGATCACGCCGCCCTATGGCATTCTGCTCTTTGTGATCAACGCCGTGACGGACATTCCGCTGCGTGAAATCATCTCGGAAATCTGGGCCTTTCTTGCTGTGCTCATCTTCGCCCTAGTGATCATGATGTTGATGCCCGATCTGGTCCTGTGGTTGCCGCGTCTGTTCGGGTATCAGGGGTAATGTGCCTGTCGGTTTCGACAACCTCCATACCCGGCGATCTGGCAGAGAAGCTGCACGCCATCGCCGGGGCTGGGTTTGACGGCGTCGAGTTGCACGAACCTGACCTGACCGCGTTTGCCGGGCCGCCCTCGCACATCCGCGATATTGCGTCGGACCTCGGCCTGAAGATTTGCCTGCTGCAGCCGTTCCACAACCTCGAAGGTCAGACCGGCTCGGGGCGGGAACGCGCCTTTGACCGGCTAAAGCGTAAATTCGATCTGATGGATGCGTTGGGCACAGATCTTTTGCTTGTGGGGTCCGCGTTTGAAGTGGGCACTGATGCCACCGAAGAACAGGTGATCGCGGACCTTGGCGAGGCGACCGAGATCGCCAAACAGATGGGGCTGCGTCTTGCCTATATGGGCTTGCCATGGTCCGATCTTATCCACTCGGACGAACAGGCGCTGCGCATTGTCGAGGCGATTGACAGCCCTCATTTCGGGTTGGCCCTGAACTCATTTTTCTCGCTTGCCGACGGGTCCAAACCAGCCCGACTTCGAGACATCCCCGGAGATCGGCTGTTTCATGTGCAGCTGTCCGACGCGCCCCGGCTTGAGATGGATATTCGCAGGCTCAAACGGCATTTCGGGCTTTTGCCGGGGCTCGGCGCGCTCAACCTTGCGGGCTTCGTTCGGGTGTTGTCCCGCGCCGGGTACAAGGGGCCTTGGTCCATTGCCCGCGTCAACGAGGCGGCCCCCCAACCCGGAGGTCGCACACTGGCCCGCGACAGCTACAGGTCGCTGGTGAACCTTCTGGATGAGGTGTCGCGGACCGAGCCGGGAACCGATTTCGGCATCCCTGACCTGCCCGAACGCGTTTATGCGTCAGGCTTTGAGTTCGTCGAATTCACGGCCGACGAGGTAAGCGGCGCGCAGCTGGCAGATAGGCTGTCAGCCATGTGTTTTCGAATGGAGAGAAAGCACGTCAGCAAATCCGTCGAGCTGTGGCGACAGGGCGCGATCAACATCGTGGTGAATACCGAAAAGGAAGGTTTCGCCCATTCAGCCTTGCTGGGCCACGGCCCCTCGGTCTGTGACATGGGGTTGCGCGTCAAGGATGCGGATCAGACGGTTCAGCGCGCCACCGCGCTGGGGGCGCCGGATTTCTCGCAACCGGTGGGGACCGGAGAGCTGGATATCCCGGCCATTCGGGGCGTTGGTGGCAACGTCGTTCATTTCATCGATGAGAAATCCGACCTGCATCGAGTCTGGGATATCGAGTTCGAGCCAGTTGCGAAAACCAAGGCGACCCAGCCCGCCGGTCTGCGTCGCATTGACCATCTGGCCCAGACCATGCGCCATGATGAGATGCAAAGCTGGCTGCTCTACTACATTTCGACCTTTGAGATGGCAAAGTCGCCCATCGTGAACGTTGCCGACCCGTCCGGTGTCGTGCAAAGCCAGGCCATCGAAAGCCCCGAGGGCGAAGTGCGTCTGAACCTGAACGGGGCCGTTGGTCGTCGGACTTTGGCGGCGTCATTCCTGGAAGACGGTTTCGGAGCAGGCGTTCAGCACATCGCCTTTCAGTCGGACGACATATTTGAAACCTCGGCGCAACTGCGCAAGTCCGGCTTTCCCAGCCTGACGATTCCGGAAAACTACTACGCCGATCTGCAAGCGACTTTCGGGTTGGATGACGATCTGATTGCCCAAATGCGTCAGGGCAACATCCTTTACGACCGGGCAGCGGGTGCCGAGTATTTTCAGATCTACAGCCGTCCCATCTTTAACGGCTTCTTCTTTGAAATTGTTGAACGCCGCGCGGGCTATGCCGGGTACGGCGCGCGCAACGCGCCCATTCGCCTTGCTGCACAAAGCAAAACCCAAGCGGTGAAAGAGGTGCAGACGCAATGACCACACAGATGACAAGCGATGAGCGCGCGGTCCGCCAATGGTGGCGAACCTCGATCATCGACATGAAACCCGGCCAGATCGCTTTTCGTGGCTATCCTATCGAAGACCTGATCGGGAACGTCTCGTTCCCGCAGATGATCTGGCTGATGGTGCGGGGCGATCTGCCCAGCGACGCGCAGGCGCGTTTGTTCGAGGCCGCATTGGTCGCAGGCGTGGATCACGGCCCACAGGCCCCCTCGATCGCGGCGGCGCGTATGGCTGCGACCTGCGGGGTTGGCCTCAACAACGCGATGGCGACTGCGGTGAACATGCTGGGCGATGTACATGGCGGGGCAGGGGAGCAATGCGCCGAGCTGTATTATGATATCGCCGCCCGCATGGATGCGGGGGCTGCGTTGAATGACGCGGTTCGGGACGGTCTGGACAGCTGGCGCGAGACCTACGGCAAGATCGTATCGGGCTTTGGCCACAGATTTCACAAACCCGTCGATCCACGCGCCCCCCGGCTGATGCAGCTTGTTCGTGACGCGGCGGCAGAAGGCACAGTATCCGGCCGCTTTGCCGATATCGGAGAAGAGGTTCAGGCCGAGCTTGGTCGCCAACGCGGCGGTCGGCCCATCGCCATGAATATCGACGGTGCAACGGCGGTGATCTTTTGCGAACTTGGCTTTCCCGCGCCCCTGTCGCGAGGGCTGTTCTGCCTGTCCCGCTCGGTTGGAATACTCGCCCACGCCTGGGAACAGATGGGGCAGGGCGGGCGCAACAAAGGGCCCATGCCCCCGAATTACTTACCCTTCTACGAAGACAGGAATGATGACAATTGAGACATCGAAATCCTTCCGGGTCGGCCTTATCGGCTGTGGTCGTATCAGCGATATCTATCTAAAAACACTATCAAAATTTTCGAGCGTCGAGGTCGTGGCCTGCGCCAGCCTCGATCCTTTGGAAAGCCGCGCCAAGGCGGATCAATACGGCATCTCCAGGGCCTGCACGCCAGATGACGTGTTCGAAGATCCAACGATTGACTGCGTTCTGAACCTGACAATACCAGCCGCCCATGCCGAAATCAGCCTGCGCGCGCTGGAGGCGGGCAAGCACGTCTATTCCGAGAAGCCACTGGTCATGAACCGAACGGATGGAAGGGCGATCGTGCACATGGCCTCGGAAAAGGGGTTGCTGGTCGGCTGCGCGCCCGACACGTTTCTGGGCGGTCGTTGGCAGACCGTTCGTCGGTTGATCGATGAAGGCGCGATTGGGAATCCAACAGGGGTTTTCGCCCATGTCGGTACCCACGGGACAGAACGCCATCATCCCAATCCGGATTTCTACTACCAAGCCGGTGGCGGGCCTTTGCTGGACCTTGGGCCATACTACCTGACGGCGATGGTCTGTTGCCTTGGCCCCGTTGACCGCGTCGCCGGAATGGCGCGACGCACGTTCGACAAAAGGATGATCGAAAATGGCGCTCGCAACGGTGAATGGATGGATGTCGAGGTCGACACACACTCCCTGAGCCTGCTGCAGTTCTCATCCGGCGCAATCGGGTCGATGACCATGAGCTTCGACGTCTGGGACAGCGAAACGCCCCGGTTCGAGATCTATGGTGAAGACGGGACCATCAGCATCCCCGACCCTGACCCGGTTCATGGTGCCAACATCTTTCAGGGCGATGTCTGGCTGAAAACGCGGGACACCTCGCGCTGGTCGCATCAGCCTCGTCCAACCGGTCGTGAAAACTGGCAGGTGGTCGAGAACAAACATGGGTTTAATGAAGACAGTCGTGGCCTCGGCCTGTTGGATCTTGCCCTGGCGGCACAAGAAGGCCGCCAACCCCGTGCAAGTGGCGCGCTGGCCTATCACGTGTTCGAGGTCATGGACGCGATTGAACGGGCACCGAAGTTCGGTGCCTACCAGACAATAGAAAGCCGGTGCGAAGCGCCTGCACCTCTGCCGGTCGATTTCCTGAACGATGAGAGGAAGGAGCTGGTCCATGCCGATTGAGACACTCGACTTTGCCCAGCCATTTTTTCGCGTCCAGCACATCACCGATGAAGATGGAGTATCTGTCGAGGGTCGTGCCATTGTTCTGAACCTCGGGGGGAGGGACCTCGCGGTCGAGGATCAGACGGTTGCGCCGCTTTCGTCGGTGATCGTGCAGAACAGCACCGTCCAAAACGTGGAACGGGCGGTCATTGTCCATGGCTTCGACGCCCATGCCGATGACAATGCGCTGTTCGCATGGGTGAAGGATACATGGCCTTCAGCCTTTGATGTTCGCCAGGAAGAGCGTCTGCGCGGTGTCAGCCACTATATGTCGCCAAAGGTCTTCGTGGGTAACGTTGGACTGACCATGTACCACTCGGGCTCGGTGCCGCTGAATGTCGGATTGCATAAGGATCATCCGTTCTGCCCGGTACCGGGGTTTCGCGAAGTGCATACGCAGATCGTAGGCTTTGGCAAAATGCAGCAATGCCGTGAGCGGGATGTTGAATCCCTTTACCTCGAAGAATTCATGGCCCCCGGCACGACGCACAAACCGATGTATGACGCCGAAGGCAACTATCCCTGGCATCAATACGAGACGATTACCCCCAGCATCTTCATGGCGGTTGAAATCCTGCCCGAAGGCGCACGGGCCCCGGACATGGAGGTTCAGAATGGCTGAGCGGCTTCTACCCGAAACCCTGAATTTTGACGGTCCTTTCCCACGATTGTCTCGTCGTTTGCGGCTGGGCGTTGTTGGCGGTGGGCGTATCTCTGTCACGCAAGCAACGGCCGCGCGGATGACCGACCGGTGGGAGGTCGCCGCAGGTGCGCTCAGTTCCGACGCGGCGCGCAGCAAGGCGCGCGGGGCCGAGTGGTTCCTGCCAGCAGACAGGTGCTATGCGTCCTTCGACGAGATGGCGCAGGCCGAGGCGGCACGGCCTGATGGTGTGGATGCGGTGATGATCACCACCCCGAACCACGTTCATTTCGACGCTGCCAAAGCCTTTCTGGAGGCGGGCATTGACGTACTGTGCGACAAACCCCTGACCAACGAAGTCACCGAGGCCGAGGGGCTTGAGGGGATCACCGCGCGCACGGGAAACATCTTTGCTGTCGGTTATGCGATGTCGTGTTTTCCGGTCATCCGGCAGGCCAAGCAAATCGCGGCCGAAGGCGGCATCGGCAAGATCAACCAGATCCATGTTGAGTTCATGCAAGATTGGATGACGCCCGAAGATGTGGCCGATGCGCCCCATGTGAAATGGCGGCTGGACCCCAAAATCTCTGGTCCGACCAGCTGTGTCGGCGATATCGGCACCCACGCCGCGCATCTTGCCAGTTTTGTCTCGGGCCTGCCCATGACCGATCTGCGGGCCGAGTTCCATGTCTGCGGCGCGCCAAAGCCTTTGGAAGACACGGTGTTCATGTTCACCCGCTATCAAAATGAGGTTCCGGGCACCCTGATGGCAACGCGCCTTGCCCCCGGAAACCGGGGCGGGTTGCGGTTGCGGGTCTTCGGCAGCGAAGGGGGCTTGGAGTGGGACCTTGAGAACTCGGAACAGCTGAAGTTCAATCGGTTCGGAGAGCCGGACCGTATCATCAGCCGAGGTCACGGGCACGGCATCGGCCCCGGAGCGGAACGACTGATCCGGACCGCGCGTGGCTTCCCCGAAGGGATTATCGAAGCCTGGGCCAACCTTTATACGGAATTCGCCATGGCCGTGGCCGCGCGCCGGGATGGTGTCACCGTTCCCGCCGATTGGCTGACATATCCCAGTGTCGAACAAGGCGCGGATGGCGTCCGATTCATTGATGCCTCTGTGCGCTCTCACCAGTCCGGAGGTGACTGGGTCGCCATCTAAAGCCCTGGCAGCACAAAGGTTAAACACGCCCGGGCCGTTGTCCGGGCGTTTCCATCTCCTGCTCTGCATTAAAAGTTGATATTTTTAAAAATATCAGATATTTTGTACTACGTGTGATGAATTTGAGATTCGCAGACACGTGGAGCTGTCGTTCATGGTGAAACCCGAAGAGGCTGGCGCAAGCCCCTCTCTCTATTCCTTGGCGCATCTGACGCTGATTGGCTGTACGCCGCCCGAGTTGGTCTATATCGCCGCGCGGGCCGGTTACGATGCCGTCAGCCCCCGCTTCATTCCGATGCATGTACCCGGTGAATTCACTCAATCCCCGATCGACAAGGCGCAGGTGCAGGCCACCAAAACGGCTCTCTCTACCACCGGCCTGAAGGTTCTGGATATCGAGATTGCGCGCATCACCGAAGATGTTGACCCGCGCAGTTTTGAGCCTTCTCTGGAGATCGGCGGGGAACTGGGCGCCAAGCGCATGATCATGAGCGCGTGGACCGACACCCGCGATGATCGTGACTTTCTGATCGACGTCTATTCTGAAACCTGCGAACTGGCCGCACCCTATGGGCTGACCGTAGACCTTGAGTTTCCAAGCTTTTCCCGCCTGCGTACCTTGGACGAGGCACTTGATATTGTCCGCGCTTCCGATCAGTCGAATGGCGGTATTCTGGTCGATACACTCTATCTGCACCTCAGTCGTGTGGATTTGGGAGAATTGCTACACGTCCCCTCGGGCCTGTTTCACTTCCTGCATATCTCAGACTGCCTGCCCGGCATCGCCGATACGCGCGAGGGCATGATCCAGCTGGCCCGTGATGCGCGGCTTTATCCCGGCGAGGGCTGGATCGATTTCACCGGCATCATCGAACGGATGCCACCCGTCGACTATTCCATCGAACTGCCCAACCAAAGCCGCGTTGCCGAGTTGGGATATGAAGAACACGCGCGTCGCTGTCTCAGCCACGCCAAGCGAACATTCGGTGCGGCGCGGTCACAGCGCCGTATGCCCGATGCAGCCATTCTAAAACACCAAGAGGATCACCATGGGCAAAGAGCTCACTGAAAACGACCGCAATATGGCGGGTGACATGCTGGCACGCGCCCGCGCTGCCATGGCCGAGATCGAGGATTGGGATCAGGACAGGCTGGACCGCCTGTCTCAGGCCATTGCGTGGTATGCGGGGAATGAGAAGACCTTCACGCGTCTGGCCCAGCAAGGCGTGGACGAAAGCGGTATCGGAGATCGCGAAGGGCGTCCTGCAAAGCGGTTCAAGATTCACATGGTTTTGCGTGATGTCTTGCGGACACCATCGACCGGGATCGTCGAGGTGGACGAGGAAAAAGGGCTGGTGAAATACGCCAAACCCGCCGGTGTGATCGCATCCCTGATCCCGATGACCAACCCGGCGATGACACCGCCGGTAACTGGCGTGTCCGCCGCCAACGCCCGGAATGCGGTTATCTTCAGCCCGCACCCGCGAACCGCCCACACCACCTATGAAATGGTCGAAGTCATGCGTGCTGCTTGCCGTGCCGCCGGTGCCCCCGAGGATTTGTTTCAATCCATTCGCAAACCGTCGATCCCATTGACGCAACATCTGATGGAGATTTGCGACCTGACGCTGGCGACAGGTGGCAAGCCCATGGTCAAAGCGGCGTATAGTTCCGGACGTCCGGCCTATGGCGTTGGCGCGGGCAATTCGTCCATCGTCATCGATGAGACAGCCGATCTGGATATCGCCGCGCAGAATACGCGTATTTCAAAGACGTCCGACTTTGGCTCGGGATGTTCAGCCGACGGTAACATCATCATCCAGCGCTCGGTCTACGACGATATGGTCAAAGCGCTTGAAGCCGAAGGCGGGTATCTGTGTTCGGACGAAGAGAAGGCCATGCTCGAAGCAGCCATGTGGGACGAAAAGGGCAACCGCACGTTCCCGACCATCGCCTGTCCGCCGCAGCAAACGGCCAAAGTTGCCGGGTTCTCGATCCCCGAAGATCGCAAGTTTCTGATGGTCGAAAATCAGGGGCAAATCGGGCCCCAGCACAAGTTCTCTAAGGAGAAACTGACAACTCTGATGGCGCTTTACCATTTCGACACGTTCGATGATGCGCTGGATACAGTCCGCCAGATCTACAACACCGGGGGCAAGGGCCATTCCTGCGGCATCTACAGCCACAATGACGATCACATCGACCGGCTCGCGCGTCTGGCTCCGGTCAGCCGCATGATGGTGCGGCAGCCTCAGTCCAAGGCCAACGCCGGTGCATGGACCAACGGTATGCCCATGACCAGCAGCCTTGGTTGCGGCATCTGGGGCGGCAACATCACGAATGAAAACGTCACCATGAAACATATGATGAATTACACCTGGGTCAGCCGTCCGATCCCCGAGGATCGCCCCTCGGAGCCGGACCTGTTCGGTGAGTTCTACGGGCAGGAGGTCGCATGATGGACGGAGCGAAACTGGACGGCAAAACCGTCGCCGAACATATCGTTGATTTCCTCGAACGCCGTGACGTCAAGCATGTGTTCGGGCTTTGTGGCCACACGAACATCGCGGTTTTGGCCGCGTTGGCCGAAAGCCCGATTGATTTCGTCACGGTGCGCCATGAACAAATCGCCAGCCACGCGGCGGATGCATATGCCCGCGTGACGGGCAAGGCCTCGGTGGTTTTGTCACACCTCTCCCCGGGTTTGACAAACTGTGCCACCGGGGTCGCCAATGCCGCGCTGGACTGTATCCCGATGGTTGTGATCGCAGGCGACATTCCCACGCATTACTACGGCAAGCATCCGCATCAGGAGGTGAACCTGCACGCAGACGCCGCCCAGTGGGAGATCTATCGCCCCTTCGTCAAACGTGCCTGGCGGGTGGATCGTGCGGACCTGATGGCCGAAATCTTGGAAAAGGCGTTCCATCTGGCTGAAAGCGGCCAGCCCGGGCCGGTGCTGGTCAATGTGCCGATGGACATCTTCTCCGAGGTGATCCCCTCGGACAGTTTCGACCGTATCCGCGACAACACGCGCGCGCTCAAGAAACCGTCGATTGACGATGAAACAGCGCGAGAGACTGTCGAAGCACTGGCGAAGGCCGAAAACCCGGTCGCTTATGTCGGCGGCGGTATCCTGTTGGCACAGGCTAGCGAGGAGTTGCGCGAGTTTGTTGAACATATGGGCCTGCCCGTCGCGCATTCCCTGATGGGCAAGGGCGCATTGCGGGACGACCATCCGCTGGTGCTGGGTATGACCGGGTTTTGGGGCACCGAGTTGGTGAACCAGTCCTGCCTGAATGCGGATTACATCTTTGCCGTAGGAACAAGGTTCAAAGAGGCTGATTGTTCCAGTTGGTACCCCGGTTATACGTTCAACATTCCCGGCTCAAAGGTCATTCATATCGACATCGAACCGCAGGAAATCGGCCGCAACTATCCCACCGAGATCGGCGTCGTCGCAGATGCCAAAGCCGCGCTGCGCGTTCTGACCCGCGTTGCCCGCGAGATGTATCCCGACGGCTTCAACCGTCCCGCGCTGGAACAGAAGATCGCTGACTTCCGAACGGAGTTCAAAGCGTGCAACTTGGACATGGTGACCTCAACAGCCTTTCCGATGATGCCCGAACGTATTCTGGCGGATACGCGCAAGGCCCTGCCCGAGGATGCCATTATCACCACGGATGTTGGGTGGAATAAAAACGGGGTAGGGCAACAATTCGATATTCTGAGCCCCGGTTCGATCCTGACGCCGGGCGGGTTCGCGACGATGGGCTTTGGCCCCCCGGGCGCGATCGGCGCGAAACTGGCAGCACCCGATCGCGTGGTGATCAGCCTGGTTGGCGATGGTGGTTTCGGCCAAAACCCCTCGATGCTGGCGACGGCGGTCGAACTTGATCTGGGCATCATCTGGCTGGTGATGAACAACAACGCCTTCGGCACCATCGCAGGTCTGCAAAAGGCGCATTACGGTCTGACCTATGGAACAACCTTCCCCGGATCAGCTGCCACACCCGCCAACGGACCGGGCTATGCCGAGATCGCGAGGGCCTATGGCGCGGAAGGGCACAGGCTAAGCGCCGCTGATGAGTTGCAACCCGCATTGGAAGCAGCGATCGCCAGCGGCAAACCAACTGTGCTTGATGTGCCAATGATCAACAACCCGACGCCAACGACCGGGCACTGGAACATCTTGGACATATACTCGCCTGACAAGGATGTGTCGCACGTCGCGACGTGACGAAACCGGGCGCGTCAGACGCGCCCAGTTTCTTGTGCCAATGCTCATCCGTGTTTGGCGAAATTTTAATCGCTTTTGCGATTGCAAGTGCATCTTCAAGTTTGACGCCAAAGTAGCGAAGGTATTGTGAACGTCGGCTTCCTGCAATCTGGCCCGTCTACGGATCACCCAACCGGCTTATAAACAACCGCGTCGATCTCGACTTTGGCGTCGACCATGATTTGCGAGCGGACAGTGGATCGGGCGGGGCCGCCATTGGGGAAATAGCTCGCGTAGACCTTGTTGAAGGTCCAGAAGTCACGTGGATCGTCCAGCCAGACGCCAACCTTGGCGATGTCCTCCAGCGTACAATCCGCAAGTGCCAGAGCGGCGATCAGGTTTTCCATGGTTCTTCGGGTTTGCGCCTCGATGCCTCCGGGTTCGATTTCGCCGTTTTCCTTCATCGCGACCTGGCCTGAGATGAACACGAAATCTCCGGCACGTACCGCGGGCGCAAAGGGCAAGGGCTGGCCGCCTGCTCCGGTTTTGTCATCGCCCAGGCGTTGGATCTTTTTCTCAGACATTCAGGTTTTTCCTTCTGTTAACTCGTTTGGGTAAGGGATGGGGGCGACGGCGCCAAAGCCCGTGGTCGACAGTGCGGCCCCGCAGTTGGCAAGCTCGGCGGATGTCAGTGCGTTCCTCGTGCGCAGGTAGGAGGACAGGAAAATGCCGTTGAAACAGTCACCGGCACCGGTGGCGTCTACGGCATCGACCTTTAATCCGGGCAAGCTGTGGATACCGTCGCCTTGTGACAGTGCGACGCCGTCCGACCCCAGCGTGAGGGCCACGATTTCAGCCCCCAGATCATGGTAAAAATCGATAATCTCAGAGGGGCTGTGAAGACACGTCAATTGCCGCGCGTCGTCCAGTCCGGGTAATGCGATCCGGCAGTTTCGCATTGCGTCATGTGTGACCGCGCGGGCTTGTTCCAGCGACCACAGGGCGGTGCGCAGATTGGGATCGATGGCAACTGGTACACCAGCAGCGCGCGCGGTGCGGATGGCGTGCTGCGTTGTAGCGCGCAGGTCGTCGCTCACCCCGAGACTGATGCCGGAGGTGTAGAACGTCCCGGCATTTGCGATGGCTTCATTGGGCACGTCGCGCGGGGTCATCCGGCTCGCGGCAGAGCCCTTTCGGCGATAGACGAACCTGTGTCCACTTTCGTCGTGGAAGACAAAGTACATACCGGTCTCACCATCGGGGACCTGCGCCACAGGGGTATGATCCACCCCTTCGCGTGACCATAAACCCCTCAGTTGCTCGCCAAAGTGATCCGCACCAACGCTTGAGATCAGTGCGCTTTTTGTACCCTGCCGGGCCGCTGCCACCGCCACGTTCGAGACATCGCCACCAAAGCCGCTTTGGAACGTGCCATCCGGTTGGGCGTTCAGTTCGAACAGGGGTTCGCCCAGACAAATTAGGTCACGCATCGCGCCGCCATTCCCAACGCATCACTGCACTTTCCCCCGCGCGACGACCGGCAAAGGGCCAAGGTGGCTGTTGCCGCGAACGGTTTCGACCTGATCTACCATATTGGTGACGACGCAGGCGTGGTTCGGGATGATGCGAATGCGATCGCCAACCTTGAGGTTGATCTTGTCAGCCTTCAAAACACCGTGCTCTTCCGACAGGCCCTGAACCAGAATGTCCGGTCGGCCCAAAACATACCCGTGCCCCTCCAGTCCCAGCAGATCGGATGTCAGAACCTTAGACCCGGCATCGATCACGGCGCGGTCGGGCGCGGGAACCGAGATCACCGTGGCCAGCACGCTCAGTGCGCATTCATCCCATGTACAGACGCCCCGCGCCTGCAGGGAACGATCATTATAGACATAGGTGCCGATCCGGTATTCGGTCGCAATCGGCACGTCCTGCGCCTGCCACATACCCGGAGAGCCGCCGTTCGAGATCACACTGACCGTCAGCCCGGCCTGTTCGATCCGGGTTTTTGCGGTGCTGAGCCAGTCCTGAACCGCGCCTTCCTGCCCAACCGGCGGATAGGTCATGAGCCCTCCGAACGTCAGTCCGGGCTTGTCCGCGATGTATCGGGCCAATTCGCACGCCTGCACGGGCGAGGTCACGCCACAGCGCGCGGCACCCGTGTCGCATTCCACCAGAACGCCCAAAGGCTCAGCCGTGTCCGCAAAGAACCGCGACAGCCCGTCTACCGTTTCCGTGTTGTCGGCCACAACGATCAGGCGCGTTTTCTCGGCCAGCGCGCGCAGGCGGGACAGTTTCATATCGCCGAGGATGTTGTAGGTGATCAGCACATCGTCGATGCCACCTTCGCCAATCATCGCTTCGGCCTCGCTGACCTTTTGGCAAGTGATGCCAATGGCCCCGGCCTGCATTTGGCGTTTGGCCAGAAATGGCAGCTTATGCGTTTTGATATGGGGCCGCACGGCCAGCCCGTGTTTGGCGCAATGGGCCTGAAAGCGATCGATATTGGCCTCGGCGATGTCCAGATCGATCAGAACCGCCGGAGTGTCGATTTCGGGAAAAATCATTCTGCGGCCTCCTTGTGGGGGTCTTCGACAATGGGCCAGATCGCGCGTGTCAGATTCTTGTAGGGCGTTTTGGTTGGATCATTCGGATAGGGGCCTTCGACGGCGGCATAGATGATTTCACTTGCGACGTCGGAAAACGCGCCGTGGAAATGGTTTGTCGATTTCACGACCAGCACTTTCTTTTGCGAAATGTCGATGCCCAGATTGGTGAACAAATCGGGCGAGAATGCCTGACTGCGGTTCGAATTCAGAACGACCGCAATCCCGCCCAGTTGAATGACCGAACAATCGCCCATCGGAACAACGGATGCGCCAAAGCTTTGCACTGCGTCGCGCTGGTTGCGCAGGACCTTGACCGTGGCGTCGATTGGGTTGCCCGCTAGAGCGGAGGTTTTGCCGCCAAAGCGCAGATCGAACTCCGCGCCTTCACCTGCGGCATGACACAGGCGCACGGCCATCGGGTCCCAGATCGTGCCAAAGGCAATCGAGGTCATGTTGCGCGCGATGGCCTGTTCGAGGATCAGGGTTGAATCGCCTGCCACGCCGCCGCCGGGGTTGTCCCAGACATCGGCCACAACGACAGGACCGCGCGGGGCCTGTGCCGCTTTGGACAGCGCCTCGGCAGGGGTTAGGTAATCTGGCTTGGTCTGACCCCGAAAGGAAAACAGCTCTGCCCCCAAATTACGGGCGATGCGATCCGCCTTAGACGGGTCATTGTCGGTCAGCACGATGATCTTGGCCCCCAAATCCGGCGAGTCCCCGGCCATGAAGCCATGAATGACCGAGGCCGACAGAACCTCGCCTTCGGTCTCCATCTGTTTGATCCGGTCCACGAAACTGCGCATGGGTTCCTGACTGGTCGGCAGGACATCCAGCATCCGGACATCGTAAACCGAAATGACGGGCCGGATTTTGCCCTTGATCGCGCGCAGGGTCAGGTCGACGCAAGATTCGCCCGCTTCGACAAAATCGGTGTGGGGAAATTCCTTGAACACGGTGATGACATCCGCATTCTCGACCCGTTTCCGGCTGAGATGGCTGTGCGGGTCGAAACTGGCGCCGATAACCGTATCCGGCCCGACAATATCCCGAATGGCTTCGATCAGCACACCTTCGCAATCCAGGCACCCTTCGGCGATCATCGCGCCATGCAGCCCCAGAACGACCCCGTCCAAGGGCAGCGCGGCTTTGACCTGATCCAGCACTTCCTGCTTTAGCCGCTGCCATGTTTCCTTGTTCAGCAAACCGCCCGGCTCGGCCCAGGTGGCGGTGCCTTCGATCAGCTCCAGCCCACCGGATTGCGCCCGTTTCCGCAATGCCGGGAACACGGCACTGCACAGGGTTGGCGTCTCGGGGTGCTGGCCGGGTGGTGCGTAAAAGCTCTGCTCAAAATCGGAGAAATCCGTGCGCAGGGGGGAAAACGTATTTGTTTCGGTCGCAAGGGACGCACAAAAGACGCGCATGTTCATTCCAATTCGCTGGTGAGGTCGGAGGCCGTATCGCGGCCTCCGACGTAAGGTGCTGCCGGTTGTCTCCGGCAGTCTGGGAGGATCAGTCGAGATACGAGGCGCTGTTGGCGCCATCGACCGCGGCCTTGAAGCTGGTCAGCAGTTCATTGGCCTTTTCGTCGAGATTCTCCTGAACATGCGCCTCGAACGCGGGCTGCGTTGCTGCAGCCATCGCGGCGCGCTGTTCGTCATTCAGCGCGGTCACCTGAATCTGGTCCATCAGCCCCGCAAGCCCGCGATCCGACGCTTCGATGATGCGCGACAGGCCACGGCTGGCGGTGACGCAGTTTTCGGCGGCGGTGCGGATCGTGGCCTGTTCAGCCTCGGACAGGCTTTCAAAGAACGCGCGGTTGATCATGAAAGTATAGGGCGAGAACAGGTGGTTGGTCAGCGTCAGGTATTGCTGCACCTCGGCGAAGTTGGCGAAAGAGATGATCGGAACCGGGTTCATCTGCCCGTCGATCACGCCGGTCTGAAGCCCGGAATAGACCTCGCCCCAGGACAGCGGATAAGCCTCGGCCCCCAGCGCCTGCACGATCTTCTGATGCGACGGCAGGGTCATGGTGCGGATGCGGATGCCGTCGAAATCCTTCAGGTCCGCGATCGGCCGTTGCGAGTTGGTGACGGCAAAGAAACCGCCGGTATCCGGGAAACCCAGCACGACAACATCGCCCAGTTCGGCCTCGATATCGGCGGCCAGAGCTTCGCCGAATTCGCCATCGAAAACCTCATAGGTCGCGGCGTTGCCGTTGAAGGCAAAAGGCAGGTTCAGCACATCGATGCGCGGATAGTAACTGGCCAACGCACCGGTCGAGGTCAGCGTCGCCTGAATGATCCCGTCGCGCACCTGCTGCACATGCTCGGCCGCTGATCCCAGCTGGTTCGAGCCGAAGACCTCAACCGACACGCTGCCATTGGTGCCCGAGGTTACAAGGTTCGAAAACACGGCCGTACAGGCATGTGCCGGATTTTCAAACGGGTCGGTCTTGTTGTCATGGCCGAACTTGATGACACCACCTTCGGCCAGCGCCGTGCTGGCCATCATGGTCGCTGTCATCGCGACGGTTGTGAGCAGTTTCTTCATGTTACTTCTCCTGTTGGTTTGGTTTTGATGAGTTCGTCACTGGGCAAAGCCCAACATCCGGGGCAGCCACAGGGCCGCGTCTTCCCAGAAGGCAAAGACAAAGAGGATGCCAATTTCCGCGATCAGAAACGGGAAGAGTTTCAGCGATATCCGTTCCAGCCGTTCACCCGTGACCGAGGACAACACGAACAGGCAGGCCCCCACAGGTGGCGTCATCAGCGAGATATTCAGGGCCAGCACGAAAATGATCCCGGCATGGATCGGCTCGAGCCCGACCTGCTGTGTCAGCGGCACCAGAACCGGGGCGAGGATGATCAGGATCGCGGTGATATCCATCACCATGCCGACGATCAGCAACAGCCCGATGATGATGGCGATGACGGCATACCGGTTGTCGGACAGGCCCAGAACGGTTTCGGCGATCAGCTGCGGGATGCGCTCAAAGCTCATCCACCAGCCCAGAATGCCCGCGAAGGCGATAATGACAAATATCACACTGGTGATACGCGCCGTGCGCACCAGCATCCGGTAGAAGCCTTTGAACGTCAGCGTCCGGTACACAAAGATTCCGATGAACAGCGCGTAGGCGACGGCGATCGAGGCAGCTTCGGTTGGAGTAACAATACCGCCCAATATGCCGCCCAGAATGATCACCGGCATCGCCAGAGCGGTCAGCGAAGATACGAACGTCTCCCAGACTTCGCGCGGGGTGGCACCGCGCAGGGCTTTGGGCAGGTTCTCGCGCTTGCCGCCGATGGCGATGACGGCCATGCACACTAGGCAGATCACCAGTCCGGGCAAGACACCAGCGGCGAACAGACCGGCAATCGACACACCCATAAGCGAGCCGTAGACCACCATCAGCCCCGAGGGCGGAATGGTCGGGCCGATGATCGACCCCGCTGCCGTGACGGCGCAGGCATAGTCGCGTCTGTAGCCCTCTTTCACCATGGCAGGCACCAGCGTCCTGCCAAAGGCCGCCGCGTCCGCCGTGGCCGAGCCTGTCAGCCCCGCGAAAAACACCGATGCCAGCATGTTTGTATGGGCCAGCCCGCCGCGAAACCGGCCCACCAGAACCTGCGCCAGCTTCACAAGGCGGCTGGTGATCCCGATGTCGTTCATGATCTCGCCCGCCAGAATGAAAAACGGCATGGCGAGAAAGGGAAAGATGTTGAGCCCGTTGAAGACCTTGCTAGGCCCGATGGCCAGAAACTGGGTGCCACCCATGTCGATAAGGCCAACGACTCCGGCCAGACCAATGGCGAACCCGATGGGCATTCCAAACAGGATGAGGGCGACGAATGTGACGGCGACGATCACGACATATCCTCCACCTCATGGGGAAAGGGTGGTGCGTCGATCTGAGTACCCAGATCCCGAAACAGGACCAGCACCAGTTGCACCGCCGACAAGGCCGCTGCCACAGGAATGGCCGCATAGAACGGGGCAAGGCTTGCGCCGAAGATCATGGCCTGCCTCGGCGCTCCGCTTTGGGCAAAGCTGATGCCAAACCAGGCGACATACAGGAACAGGGCCAGTGCCAGAACGTCCATCACGATCAGCAAAAGGCGTCGAACCGGGCGCGGCAGCACCATGACAAACGCCGTAAGCCCGATGTGATCGCGCCGCGCGATCCCCGAGGACACCGCCAGCAGCGCCGCCCAGATCATCAGGTACCGCGCCAACACCTCGGGCCACGGCAATTGCCAGTGAAAGTAATAGCGGTCGATGACACCCAGCCAGACATCCAGAACCAGGGCCAGCATCAGCGCGGCAACGATCCCCTCGATGACAGAGTTTATCCGCGCGCTTGCTTCGGCAAACCAGTTGGACATTCGCATCCCTCCCAAGATCGCGAATCTGTAACTTAGTTTCATTTTGCGTGGGTATCGACGCCAAATCAACGAAAAAATGTTACTGAGTTACGAAATATCGCTGTATCCGCCCCGATCCCCCGGCATTTCTTGTTTGCTCACAAGAAATTGTGTAACTAAGTTTCATGAAAATGCAGAAAGGCCAAACCGTGCCGAACGACGACCAACTCTCCGGCCAGAACGAATTCCCGCCCCACAAAGGGCGCTCGGGCGCTGTGGATCTGATTTCGGCCCTGCACAGCGGTCAGATCAAGCTGGCCGTTCAGGAACAGAAGGTCGCGGACTATGTCAAAGAGCACCTGAACGACATCAGCGCCATGGCGATTGGCGATCTGGCCGAGCAATGCGCGGTCAGCAAGCCAACGGTCGTCCGGTTCTGCCGCAGCCTTGGCTGCGAGGGGTTCAGGGATTTCAAGCTGCGTCTGGCGCAGAACATCGCCGTCAGCGCGCAATACCTGTTTGGCAACCCCGGTAACGCAGGATCGGACGCGGATACCGCCATCGATCAGGTGCTTGGCGCCATGTTCACAACCATGGAGACCATGCGCCGTCAGGTCGATACAAACGCATTGGAAGCGGCCCGAGATGCCTGTCTGGACAAGCGCCAGATCCTGTTTTCCGGAATTGGCGGCGGTTCGTCCTTCGTCGCGCAGGAAGCGTCCAACCGGTTTTTCCGGCTGGGTATCCCGTCCTTTTTCACCAATGACAGCTATGTTCTGCAAATGCGCGCCGCGTCTCTGCGGGCCGAGGATGTGCTTTTTCTGGTCTCAGCCAGCGGCGAAGCGGACGCAATCGTAGCCGCGGCCGAAGTCGCCAACGGTTATGGGGCAACAACGATCTGCATCACCCGGCCAAATACGCGACTGGCCAATGCCTCAAAAATCGCCCTGCTGACCGACCTGCCGGAAGACAGCGACATCTACAAACCAACCGCGTCCCGATACGCTCATCTGGCCATCGTCGATGCCTTGGCAATGACCGTGGCGCAGGAGATGACGGACGAGACCAAAGAGAACCTGCGGCGGATCCGGGCATCCCTCACCGCCTATCATGGACGAACAGGCCCGCAGCCGCTGGGCGACTGACCCAGCGTTGAAAAATGCTACGCTCTTCTGTTTGCGGTTAAGGCGCTGACTTCCCCCCCCACGGGCGACCCTACTAAACGGCGCCTTGTCCTAAGCTGAGCCTGCGCGCCGCACCACCATTGTTGAATAGCGTTGCCTCGCCCCACTCCCACGTTCACCACGCGGTAGCCTACCGAGAACAGGCGGCTTCGCCGTCTGAACAGAAAGCCAGCCTAGGCGCTGGATGAAAGACGTGAGGCGAAAATGGCGAGGTGTTGCCTTTTTTGCGACTAAAAGGTCTTTCATCTGATCAGGGCGGTTCGATAACCGCCACAGCTTCAACGTCAGTCATTGTGCCGCTTCTGAAAACCAGTTCACCAGGACCGGTGCAGCAGGTCGAATGTCTCAGCTATCATCGGGCTATCCTTGTGCCGTTCTAACGCCACGAAACACAGGCAAGCAGGAACCGACACAGAATTGCAGACGGCAAGTCCGAAGGATTGTTTTTGATGGAGCGCGATGGCGTCGCGGCAGAGGCTCAGGCCAATGCCGGATCTTACCATTTCAAGCATCGAAGCTTCTTGATCCACCAAGGCGACCACGTTCGGGCGGCTGTCCTGACTTTCGAAAACCTTGGCCAGAAGGCGATGGTGGACAGAGGCTTCGGGGGTGCCAATCCAAGGCAGGGCTGTAAGCGAAGACCAGTCGGAGCTTTCCACCTGCTTCTGCCAACCAGCAGGCCCGATCACGCGATAGGTGAAATCGGCCAGCTTTATGGCGTGCACCGGATCGCCTCCGTCCAACTCGATGCTGGAAAGGTCATCGGGTCCACACAGGTAGAACCCCGCATCGACCCGACCCCGCCTGAGCCATGTCAGGATGTCTCCGCTGACCCCATGTACCAGTTCGGTTTCGATGCCCGGATGCTCGGCGCGCAGATGTGCCAACAGACGGCCCAACCGAATGAACTCCGGGTCGACGATCGTGCCGATTGTCAGTTTTCCACTCAGGCGACCGACGCGCTGGCGGGCGCTGCGGTGGAAGTCACTGACTGCATCGAGAACTCTTTGCGCCTTCGCTAGGACCGCCGCTCCGTCATGGGTAATCTGCAACCCGGTCGGCGTTCGGTTGAACAGCGTAAGCCCCGTCTCTTCACCAAGACGCTTGATCTGATGGCTGATGGCCGGTTGGGTCAGGTTCAACACCTCGGCTGCGCGTGAAACGCTGCCTTCACGAGCCACCGTCACAAAGGCCAGAATGGTGTTAATGTTCGAAAACCGGTCCATATAAAATTTACTAATATGGCATTGTGCGAATTGTCATTAGCTTTTTCTGTAAGCGCGCTTCAGAAATCATCAAAACCGGCTTGCCTTAGGTCACCACGAACCAAGACGGTTCATCGCTCCGCCTGCGGCACAGTTGGCAATGAAACGACAGAACAGGTGGAAGACGAACATGTCTGACGGCGCTAACAGGTTCGACTATATCGTGATTGGTGGCGGATCAGCCGGATGCCTGATGGCCAACAGGCTGAGTGCTGACCCGAAGAACCGGGTATTGCTGCTTGAGGCGGGCAAGCCCGATACCTATCCGTGGATACACATCCCGGTTGGCTATCTCTACTGCATTGGCAACCCGCGCGCAGACTGGATGTACAAGACCCAGCCAGCCAAAGGTTTGAACGGACGCAGCCTGCTTTACCCGCGCGGGAAGACGCTCGGCGGGTGCTCCTCGATCAACGGGATGATCTATATGCGGGGCCAAGCCCGCGACTATGACAACTGGGCCAAGCTTACCGGTGAAGAGGCCTGGAGTTGGGAAAACTCGCTGGCCGACTTTAAGGCTCATGAGAACCACTACAAGCTGGACGATGGCGCCGACCCGCACACCGGCGACAACAGCCGGTTTTCCGACCTGCATGGACATGGCGGTGAATGGCGGGTCGAAAAACAGCGTCTGCGCTGGGATGTTCTGGACAGTTTTGCCGATGCTGCGGTCGAAAACGGCATTCCAAAGACCGATGATTTCAACGCAGGCTACAATGCCGGGGTGGGCTATTTCGACGTCAACCAGCGCGCGGGGTGGCGATGGAATACCTCCAAGGCGTTTCTGCGCCCCGCCAAGTCGCGTCAGAACCTGACAATATGGACCGAGGCGCAGGTCGAGAAGCTGACCTTTGAAAAAGGCGAAGACGGTCGATTGCATTGCACCGGAGCGGTCGTTCACCACAAAGGACAACCCATTGCGGTCGCGACCTCAAAAGAGGTGGTCCTGTCGGCTGGTGCCGTGAACTCACCGCAAATCCTGCAACTGTCGGGGATTGGTCCGGCGGCCCTTTTAAAAGAGCATGGGATAGATGTGGTGATGGATGCGCCCTATGTGGGCGAAAATCTGCAGGATCACCTGCAAATCCGTGCGGTTTACAAGGTCAAGGGCACCAAGACGCTGAACACCTTGGCCAATTCCCTTGTAGGTAAGGCCAAGATCGGTCTGGAATATGTGCTGAAACGCTCGGGCCCGATGAGCATGTCGCCCAGCCAGTTGGGTGCTTTCACCCGTTCGGATCCGACGCGCCCGCACGCCAATCTCGAATACCATGTCCAGCCGCTGAGCCTTGAGGCGTTTGGTGAAGACCTGCATGATTTCCCCGCTATCACCGTCAGTGTTTGCAACCTGAACCCGACCAGCCGTGGGCATGTCCGCATCGCGTCTTCGGATTTCCGTCAGCCGCCCCAGATCACGCCCAATTATCTGGACACAGACGAAGATCGGAAAGTGGCCGCCCAAAGCCTGCGGCAGGTGCGCGAAATCATGGCTCAGCCCGCTATGGAAGCTTACGAGCCAGAAGAATTCAAACCGGGCATCCAATATCAAACCGATGAGGAACTGGCCCGGTTGGCAGGCGACATTGCCAGCACGATCTTTCACCCAGTTGGTACGATCAAGATGGGCCGCGAGGACGATGAAACCGCCGTTCTCGATCCGCATCTGCGCATGAAGGGCGTGGCCGGCCTGCGCGTGGTCGATGCCTCTGTCATGCCAGAGATCACAAGTGGCAACACCAACTCACCCACGATCATGATCGCAGAAAAGGCCGCAGGCTGGATGCTGGCGGGCCAATAAGACACGACGACATGCGGGTATAAGAGTTTCCGGGAGGACCCATGCGCAATTCGTTTTCCAATCTTCCGCTAACCGGCGTGAAGGTCGTCGATTTCGGTCAGTACATCGCGGGCCCTGCTGTTGCGATGTTGCTGGGCGATCTGGGCGCAACCGTGGTTCATATCGACCCACCTGACGGCCCGATGTGGGACAGCCCGGCTAATGCTGCTCTGAACCGAAACAAGGTGATCGTAAATCTGGACCTCAAGACACCAGAGGGGTTGGACAGGGCCAAGACGCTCTGCGCCGAGGCCGATATCATCGTCGAGAACTTCCGCCCCGGGAAACTGGCCGCGCTTGGAATAGACTTTGCGGCAATGCGTGACGAAAGGCCCGAGCTGATCACGATCTCAATCCCCGGTTTTGCCTCGAACGACGAAGAACGGCGCGAGTTGCGTGCCTATGAAAGCATCGTCGCGGCAAGTTCCGGCGTGTTTACCGACATGGGGCTGAATCGGGTTTTGATGGGGCTGAACCCGTCATTTTCTCCTCTGCCGCTTGCCTCGGCTTACGCGTCGCAGATCGCGGCTTCTGCCACGGTGTTGGCTCTGCAGTCCCGTCAGGTGACTGGCCTTGGCGACCAGATCGAAGTTCCCTTGGCAGCCGCCGTGATGGAGGGGCTCTGCTACAACTCGATCAAGGTTGAAAACATGCCCGAGCGCTATCTGACCCAGCGCGAGGTCGAGATTGAACGCCGGCGCATCGAAGGCCTGCCGATGAATGTTACATATGAAGATCTGCAGGAGTTGCTGGACCCGTTCTTCCGAAGCTACATGTGCAAGGACGGGCGCATGTTCTATGTGGTCTGCCCCAGCCATAAGAACCACGCCCGCCGCTGTCTGGAAGTGCTCGGCATTTATGACGAGTTGGTCACGGACGGGCTGACGTCAGAAGAAGACACCTACAAACCATGGTCGGAATGGGAACACGACACCTCGCTGGGTGTCTATCCGATGCCGAAGTTCTGGGCCGACAAGATCGCCGCGCGGATGAAAGAGGTCTTCATGACCCGCACATCGCACGAGTGGAAGAAAATGTTCGGCCGTGGGCTGATCCCCGGCGCGCCGCAGCGCTGGCTGCAGGAATGGATTCACGACGAATATGCCGAGACCTCGGGGCTGATGATCGACGTTCACGACCCGATCTACGGGGACATGACGCAACCTGGCCCGGTGGTTTGGATGGAAGAAAGCGGTGAAGAGGCATTGCAGCCCGAGCCCCGCCGATGGGTCGACTTCAACGAAGCGCTGAAACTATTGCAGAAACACCGCACCGAGATCCCAGCCCCTTCTGACACAGCCGCCAGGGAAGGCTGGCTGTCCGGCGTGCGTGTTCTGGACCTGTGCAATGTGATCGCGGGCCCGCATTCGGCCAGCTATCTGGCACGCTTCGGGGCCGAGGTGATCAAGCTCGACCCATCGGTGCCGATGTATGACAGTTGGAACACCGTCATCTATGGCATGTCGCAGATGCGCGGCAAACGCTCTGTTCTGGCCGATATCACCTCACATCACGGACGCCGGGTATTCGAAGACCTTGTGAAGTCTGTCGATGTCATCGTTTGGAACGCACCCGACAATCAGATCAGGAAAATGGGTCTTGATGCTGACAGCCTGCGCAAGCTCAACCCGGATGCGCTGTTCTGCAAGCTCGATTGTTTCAGCGGTGTCCGCCGGGGCACGCGGACCGATTACATCGGCTATGACGATCTGGTTCAGGCGACAACCGGCATCATGCTGCGCTTTGGTGGTGCCATGGACCGACCAGAGGAGCACGCCCATGTGGGCACGATCGACGTTATGTGCGGATTTGGTGGCGCGCTTGGCGTAGCGGCAGCCCTTTATCAAAAATACCGCTTCGGTCGGATTGGGCGCGGGCGCACCTCGCTCAGTTCCAATAGCGGCCTTTTGCAGATCCCCTTTGCTTTTGATTACAAGGGCCGTGGGCTATTTGACGAGCCATCAGGCCCCGAGGCAAATGGCTATGATGCATTGACCCGGTTCTATAGCACCGCATCAGGTCGCTACGTCCTGCTCAGCGCCTACGAAGCCGACCTACCGAGGTTCCGCAAAGTCGAAGGCTTGGAGGATTTGCCTGATCTGCCAGAAGAAGACCGCGCCGCCTATCTGGCGACGGCTTTCCAATCCCTGCCTGCGTCGGATTGGGTGGAAAAGCTGCGCGCCGCCGATATCGGCGTGGCAATCTGCGAAAACCTTGACGCCTTGCGGGCGAGGAATTCACGCGTGGCGGATGGCACACCGGGCACCGAAAACGGCAGCTACTCTTTCTCGATTTATCCCGATCACCCCAGCGGGCATGAAGTCACACAGCTTGATCCCTACGCGGTGCGCCCAACCCGTGCAAAGGTTTTTGCCGTCGAGCCATCCGAGAAGTTCGGTACTTCAACCCGCACGATCCTCGGTGAAATTGGCTATTCGAGCGAGGCCATCGAAGTGATGATCAAATCCCGCGATGTCGCCGAGTCTTGGAGTGAGGAATACCTGCCGAGCTAGGTGAATACCAAAGTCGATAGTGGCAGGGAGTAGAGGCAAGTCCTTTTAGCGATCCCAGCGAAGTGGCAATGCGCAGCGACAAAAACGCTGTGGGTACAGTCTTGATCAATCATGTTGGCATCGGCAAAAGACCAAGGCTGGGCAATCAAGCTTTAGTTGACAGAGTAAAGCTCGATATTCGCTCGAAGCTCAGGCCATGTCGCGCATAGTATTCACGTAGGCGTTCGTAGGCTTTCCTGCCTGGGCGCAAACCCAAAAAATCCAACGCATTTTTCTGAAAGAAACGGTGCTTTTGCGCTTCGTCAAATCCGGCCGCATCAAGTAATGCGTTCATTCTGTCCGGATACCGCGCATAGCGTGGTGTTCGGCTTAGAGCAGCGAAGTCACTGCCATACATTAACCGGTTACAGTCTTCGTCATAGTCATCGACGAAATCGCGTAAACCTCTGGCATATTTATTTAAGTTGTTCTTCCAAAGCAGGATGTCCCCTAAATCAGAGATATCGGCATAAACAGCTCGATCAGGAAGATTCATTGTTTTCCCAAATTCATGTGTCCATTTTGGAAGTTCCCCTTTTTTATTCGGCTTAAGTCCAACATTGTGCGCAAGACATATTCGAAGTTTCGAAAACTCATGCTTTTTGAGTACTGGCCGCCAGTATTTTGGATTAGCCCGTTTGCCCAGCCCATCGGCCGGAGCCTGACTGTTCCATGCATGGGTCAAGATTGGTACGTCATTTTCGTCATTGACGCACCACCTGTAGAGCTCCTCGAGCGATTTATCTAACTCTTTGTGAAACTGTCGAAATTCTTTGATCGCGCGGCACGGGTATAGATCAAATTTACCGTTTTCCAATGGCTTGAACCCCATTGCCGGATAAATCTTCACGCCGACAAAACCGAGACAATCAATAGCCCATTGCACCATGCCCAACGCAGAAAGCTGCTGCGCGCTTTCCCGAGTGTGATTATCCCCTTTCGAATGTTCTGAGCGTCCTTTTTGTCTATCCCGTGCCTGACGCCAAGGATCAAAAGGGACCATACAGTGAAACGGCGTGTCAAATCGCTTTTGCTGCAACTTATCCATAAGAATAAGCTGATCGATCAGTTTTGAACGCTGGTCGTCGCGCACATCGCCCCTGTAGGTGTTTCTGCGCACAGTTAGATTGCACTCCTGTCCAGGCTCCCCAGCCAGCCAGGCCTTCATGTCGATAAGCGCCGGAGTGAACAATCCTACACGTGCTTCGCCACCATAGATCCGGTTCATTTCATTTATCAGAAACGACCGGTTTTGGCGCATGTGTCGCACAAACACTAAAGGTGCAAAGAGAACGGAACGGCTTCGCATCGCGCGGCGCGCAGCTGTCCTGGAGTTATACTCGGAACCGTCAGGCGTCAGTTTGAGATCCTTGACGATCATATCGCGCAAGGGTTGGGCGTCGACGCCATATGACTGCGATGCCACGGTTGGTTGGTTGAGAAAGAAATCCAATGTTTTTGCCAAATCATCTTCAAACTCCTCGTCCGACTTAGCCCTTGCTGTTGCCTCTAACCCTTCATCGCTGAGCAATTCTAGCTCTTCTCTGGCAGTGGTGGCCTTTCCAAAAATGAGGTTTACGTAGAAAGCCACCAATGGGTCATAAATCTTTTTCTTCACCCCTACGGGGTGCCCGAATTCTTCATCGTGACCTAGCAGCACATAGTAGACGAAACCCCAAGCCGGCATGTCGGACGCGTTCCAAACATGGCAGTGGGGGTCGATTGCTCGAATCGGCAGTTGCCTAGTGGAAGCGCGTGGCGGCCAGACCGTACAACCGCTGAGCAAAAGTTGCGCTGCGACGCCCTTCATGAACAGCCTGCGACCGGTCCCTGGTGAGAGTTTCTTGGTTTGGTCGGCCATCTTTTACTCCGGTCTTGTCCCGCCGGGAGTTTTTGGCCCCTCGGCACCGTTGTCCTGCTGGTTGCAGCAAGAAGGAATGCTGCTTTGTTGGCACTTGCTCCAAATTCGAGGGATGATCAGCTCGACAGGCCCTCGATAATCGCGCGCGCCATTTCGGCTTCCTTGCTGTCAGCGGCTGGGTCCAACCCCTCTACCGCTTGCAAAAGCGCCTGGGCGGCTTCACGAGGCCGCCCGGTTGCGCCCAAGAATTCCGCGAACGACAGGGCGCCGCGTAACTCATGTGACTTGAACCCTTGTTCGCGGGCTTGCTCTATGCATGAACAATACAAGGCCTCAATGGCAGCCGGATCAGCAGCCCGCCCTGCGGCGAGCAGATCGGCTTTGGCTCGAATGACCTCTGGTTGGGCCCAAAGTTCTCCTCCGGTTTCGACTGCCTCTTCGGCGCTCTGCAAGGCCGTTAGCGCCTCATCCTGCCTTCCCAGCATCGCATACGCTTTCGCAAGGAAAACCAGCTTGAACGGCTCAGCGAAGTTGTCCCCGGTCTCGGCATGTATCGCCAAACCTCTTTCCAAGCGGTTGACTGCTTCTGCAGCATACCCTTGCATGATCCCGACAATGCCTAGGCATTCGTCAGCGAGCACCTCCCAGAATGGCATGTTGCGCTCTTTTGCAAAGTCAAAGATCGTTTCCGAGATCGTTTCAGCTTCGTCGAACTGCGCGGTGTTCAGCTTTACAAAATGCGCGAATGACAACGCATAGCCCAGCGTGTGCGCATGGTTCAATTCCTTCGCTTCAACTAACGCACGCTCGATCAGCCTGCTGGCTTCACCACCGCGGCACTCGGCGCAACAGACCAGCGCCAGGCTGCACAGTGCCATCACACGTACATCGGTGCCATAGAAGTAGACGAGATCACGATGCCGTTCAGTTTGGTATTGATGCAAGGCCGCTTCCAGGTGCTCGCGCGCTTCGGCGGGGCGGCCTGACAAGAAGAGTGAGAACCCGCTTAGGCGCAGCCCTACGAGAATTGCGTCGTCGTGCGACTCGCGCCGGGCCCGCGACAGAAACTCTTGGGCCAGCGACAGTGCGGAATAGACATCTCCGGCAGTTTGCCGTGAAACCCAACGCGCGTATAGCAGCGGAAACAAACGCTGTGTGTCGTTAAGTTTGTGGCACAGTTCAAGCGCGCGATCACTTGCGGTTTCAACCTCGCTCGCCACAAAACCCTTGGTCGCGAACAATGGTCCCAGCAACGCGGTTTGCGCCGCCAACTCCAACTGATCCCGTTCTTGCCCTTCGGGCAGTTTTTCTGCCTCTTCCAGCGCATGGCGAAGGTTTGCGATTGCCTCCAGATTAGATGATCCATTTAACGAAAGCTGCGCCGCCTGCAGCCAGTAGGTCGCCGCGATCTTGGCAAATCCCGCCCGGGACGCGTGTTGTGCAAGTACAAGCGGCGAACAGGAACTGCGGTCGGAAGGCATCTTTCTGAGAAAGTCCAGCGCGACCTTGTGCAATTCCCGTCGCCGCGGTTTCGGCAGGGACAGATAGGCCACATCTCGCACCAACGCATGTTTGAAGCGATAATCAGTGGAAGGGTCTCGAATAACCCTGAAGATCAGTCCCGCCGCAAGCAAGGATTCCAGTGCCTGATCGATTTCAAGTTCATCCCATCCGAGTATTGCACTCAGACCCGCCCTGTCGAAACTGCGGCCAAAAACGGCGGCAACTTGCGCAAGCTCCTTTTCCGGACCCAGCTTGTCCAATCGGGCCATCAAAGAATCCCGCAGTGTCGCGGGAACACGGAATCCGCTGGTACCTGAATCGTAATGACTTTCCTTGTCGGCGGCATCGAGAAATACGCGAGTGACCTCTTCAATAAACAATGGATTTCCATCGGCCCGAGCGACAATCGCGTCAACCGCGTCGGTTACCAAAGTTTCTTCATCAGCCACTTGCAGGCATAATCTTCTGCTATCATCGCGAGAAAGCGGGTCCAACGCGACTTCAACTGCGAGGGTTCCGGCTAGCATAGCGATCGGTTCACGCGAACTTATTGCTATCATAATTTGCCGTGATGAAATCTCCGCGATCAAACGGCCGAACAGTTCCATCGTTGAAGGATCGACCCAGTGCGCGTCTTCGAGAATGACAAGCAACGGCTTCTGTTCCGCAAGTGACAGAATAAACTGGATCAGATCAGAAACCAGCTTTTGGCGAAGCTCCCAGGAATCTCTCGTTTCGCTCGTTTGCTTGGGTTCTTTGGTTAAGAACTGCGATAGGGAATTCGCGAGATCTGAGCCATCGAATTCTGCCTCACTTAGTAATTCGTGTAGTTGAGCAGGGGTGTTGTGGGTCGCGTCCGGCATGTTCAATGCCGATAGCCGCGCTATACCATCGAAGATGGGAAAGAACCCCTCATTCTTATGTTCTGCTGAGCCATAAAGAGATAGAATATTGGCATTACCCTGAGCTGAAAGCTTTTTGCGCAGCACCCTGATCAGGCGGGATTTTCCTATCCCACCTTCCCCTATCAGGACAATACAGCGACCCTGACCTTCGGTCGTACTCTTCCACGTCTCCTCGAGAATTCTTAGCTCGCTTGTACGATTCACAAGAGGGCTGACAACTTTATGAAGCCGGATGGAGAGCTTGTTGGGCACATCGCGGCTGGAAACGACGCGGAACAGCTCTATCGGAACAGAAACACCCTTAAGCTCGACCGACCCCATCGTTTCAAGGTCAAAATAACCAGAGACCAGTGGTTGGGTATTTGCGCTGATAACAATCGAATTGGGTTCTGCCATTCCTTGGACGCGATAGGCTACGTTGGGAACGTCGCCAACGATCTCTGCAGCCTCCGGCCCTTCGTCAGCCCCCGTATCGTTCGCAAACATTATTCCGGTGTGAATACCGATACGTATCTGCAGCTGTTTGTCGAGCGCGAGAGAGAACCGTTCGTTGAGTTTTGATATGCGTTGCACAATCTCCAGCCCGGTCGAAATTGCAAATCGAGGGGCATCCTCGTGAGCGGTTGGGTAACCGAAGTAAACAAGAACACCGTCCCCGGAAAAGCCGCCGATTTTCCCGTTCGCCGCCCGGGCCGCATTCATACATTCCTCGCGAAACCCTTCTAGAATGCTGTGCAAGTCCTCGGGGTCGATATGTTGTGACAACTGGGTGGAATCAACGAGATCACAAAACAAAGCTGTAATCTGACGTCTTTCGCCGCCTGACGATTGCGAGTTTTGACCCTTCAGCATGAATGCGCCTCCATCAAGTGCATCTCGTCGGTTTCCAATACATCTTTGGGCGCAGCATCCATCAGCCAACTTGCCAGTTGTCCGTCGTTGCCGGTTATCATAATTGGCTCGAAATACTTTCTTCGATCCGCCTCGGTAATGCCGTCCGGTATATTGGCATATTGAGGATCCAGACGATCTTGGCCGGCAATGAAACTGCGCTCTGCCACATCTGAATATCGAGAGGCAAAAGACATCATGCGCAGGTTGGAACGTACAGCAATAAACCAAAAATATGGATTAAGACTGCGAGTCCGGAAAAGCCGGTACAGTGTTGATGAAACAACATTTGCCCAGCCAAACAGACGTCCGGGGCTCTCAAGCAGTTCTCGAGCGAAAACCGTAATTTCATCATGGGAGCTAATCGTGTTGTTTACCACGATAGTCTCGCAATCCAGATCTCGCAGACGGACATTGGGCATAAGGCGCCTCTCGCGGGCGCACTTCCAAAAAAATCCGGTTCCGAGTAAGGGCGTCACAAAACTGCAATAACAGGGTAGCGGAAAATCGCGCCTATCGCCAATGTGGCGCAATTGTCGGCGCATTGTCTCGACAGATGTTGTCTCAGGGTCAAAGAGATACCCGTATCCGACACACAAACCCTGCTTTTCGGCATAAATAACGTCGTCGATGACATTCGATCTGCGTGACAGGTTTTGCTTTTTTCTGTGGCTCTTCAGAAAATTCTCATCAAGCGACTCAATTCCAACAAAGACGTATTTGCATTTTGATTGAACAAGAAGATTGATCAAATCCCGGTCCCGCAAAGCATCTTGCGTGAGCATTGCGCCCCACGCTCTGACTTTTGGGTTGCGGGCAAGAAGGTTGACGACTGCCTTCATGTGGGCGCGGTTGTCGATAAAGTTGTTGTCGATGAACCAGATAATTGGGTATTTGGCGCGAGCGCTGCCCGACGGACTTTTTTTGATTGCGTCGTCGATCGTTGCGGCCACCCGCTCCAATTTGTATTTAGCGTGCAAGGCATTTTCTGCCGGAAGAACACAGAAATCACAACGAAAGCTGCATCCACGTGACGCCTCGATTAAATGAAGCGGCAGGTCGATTCCATTCTCTGAAAGCAAACCGTGATCAATCTCATAATCTCGAATCTGATGCGACGACGAATAATAGATCTCATTCGTTTCGCCGATTTCGTAGTCGGTTAGAAAATCCCGGAACGCTTCCACCCCGCCTGCACAGACGGTGTCAAAAAATTGACTGGCGAATCTTGGAAACAGCGTGCACAAACTACCCCCGGCGACCACCTTTGCACCGGCGCTTCGAAAGGAATATGCAAGTTGCCGCATGCGGTCAAAATCCGTTTGGAGTCCGGTCAGAACGCAGATATCCACACCAGTAGTCTCGGCGCAATTGTATGGGCCATGCCAATCTTCCAAATGAATTTTCAGATTATATTTTTTCCGATCAATCAATGATCCCAAGTGAAGCGCGCTCATTGATTGTAAGAAATCGCGCGATCCTCTTTCAGATCGATCTTGAAGAAGGCGCGCACAAATTATGATGATATTGGTTTCAGGATACCCACTCTCAGAGTTAGGCTCTTTGGAATTCAATTTCATTGAAATACCTCGACCCGTTAATGGATAAAGTTTAAGCTAATAGACACTCTTGAGTCACTAATTCATTGATTTCCGGGTAACGTGTTGTTTGGAAATCAAAAAAATAGCGACAACGTTGGGGTATCGGCTTGTCCGGCTTGGGGCGAATAGCCGTAGGTGACCGGCACGATACTGCACGATCAAAGCTCGAAAGTGATCTGTATTTTCGAAGCCTTGAAGACCTGAGTGTAACACAGAATCTCGCGCGCCCAGCTGTAGTCGAGCGCAAAGGATCGCCCTCGATTGACAGGGTCGGACACTGCTGGATTCTGTTGCATTTTGCAGCATCCAGTAGTTTGGGTGCTGAGCCTAGTCGTTGGGATTGACCTGAACAGACTTGAAATATGTCCGCCGCAAAGCCTGCTGGCTCTGACCTGCTTCCAGATCTTCAACGCACCCGCTAACCGCTCTAAGAAGTACCAAATCGATAAAACCGTTCCGCGGTTTCGCGAAATACTGCTGACTTGGCCTGATCTGGGATCAGATCGCGGAAGGCTTTCATCAGTGTTGTATAGTCACTGTAGAGGCTGTCGACTGGAAAGTTCGACCCGATCATCACTCGGTTCATTCCGAACTGCGCGAGGCAAGTATCAATGATCGGACGAATGCTCTGACCTGACCAACTGTGATCAAACATGCCCAAACCGGACAACTTGCATGTTATGTGGGGCAGCTCTGACAATGCTCGCAGATCTTCAGCCCACTGGTCCAAACCGTCAGCGCTCCGGTCATGAGGCGAGCCCGCGTGGCAGAGCGCTATCTGCGTGTCCGGGGCTTGCGCAAGGATGTGGGCGGTTTTTGCGTAAAGCTCGGGGATGAGTTGCAAGTCAAAGCTCAGCCCGCCGCGCCCTGCCTCCTGCAATCCTGCGAGAAAGCGGGGGTCGTCCAACAGGGCATTGGTGCCGGTCCGGGCATCCTCGCCCGGTGCACGCCCGACGATCTGGCGCACGCCGCGCACTGTGTTTAGGTTTTGGAACGCGTCGAGTTGGTCGGGCAGATCCGGTGCGGTGAGATCACAGAAAACGACCTGCGCCATTGGCCAATCGGGATTGGCATCGGCAACAGATTGAACCCAGCGGGCCTCGGCCAGACCGTCTTCAGCGCCGACCTGAATGTGAACCGAGGCGCGAATGCCGTTGGCTTGTGCGTCGGACCGGAATTCATCCAGTAAGTAGTTTCTTTGAATTGGCGTCGGATCCCCGAAAAAGCGCTTTACCCCGCGGGCCATCAGCCAGGGGTAGTGAACCGCCCCGAGATCCCAAAGATGGTGATGGGCGTCGATCCAGCCGGTCATGTGCGCGGCACCTCTTGTGTGCGTTCAAGAATATCGATGCCTTGCTGTTTCCAGAAATGCAGCAGATCGATGAAGATCCAGTTTTCGGCCAGCTTGTCTCCGGCGCGGCGGTAGATGTCGATGACGCGGAACTCACCCGCCTTGTCTGTGGCGGGCATGCCCATGAAACCACCGGTGGGCCGTGCGGTGAAATTGGGCCATCCGAAGAACCCCCCGTAATGCCCCTCGGCGATGCGGCAGATATGTTTGGTCTTTGACCGGTCCGTGAACCCGGCCCGGAATGGCCCGGCATGCTGTTTGGCATACCGCTTGATCGTGTAGGTCGCGCCGATGCCGGTCGGCCCCCACCACAGCATGTCTTCGTGCCATGTGCGCCGCAGTTCATCCTCAAGGCTCAGACCGCTGTTCCATTGGCCGAGATCTGCGATCATCGCGTTGATTGCGGCAAGGGTCTTTTGCCCTTCTTCAGGAGGCTGCGGTTCGAAAATCAACCCGTCATGGGTCATGGGTCCGGGCTGAACAAGCTGCGCTGCCGTTTGCGGTGGAAAGGGCTGCAAACCAGCTTGCAGCATCAGATGCGGTATGTCGAAATACATGGCTGTCTCGGTGATCTGCCCGTTTTCGACCCTGTTGAATTCGCAATACCGCAGAAACGCCAGTTTGCCGGTCGGTGTGATGCCCAGCCAGGGTGCATCGAACAACCCCATCAAATGCCCCATCGAAACAACCCAGACCGACGAGAAATCATCAATCTCGTTGGCCCCGGCCATAAAGATATCCTGCCGTCTTTGCAGGTTTTTCAGGGCAGTCTTCAATGGGGTCCAGAAGGTGTGCGCGACCTCTGCAGCGTTGTGAATTTCGTCAAAGGGATGAAAGCCTCGCCATATGTGATTCGAGCCGTAGAACTCGGCCAAAACGCTGCTTTCAGTCCCCGGTTCGGCAGTGTCCAGCTTGGCGTAGAAGTTTCTTATGACTTGTTTTTCCGCCGAAAAATCTGGCATGTGAAGGCGCTCCCTGCATACGATTGCAAAAAAATCTTGCCAAAATGCCGCAGTTAAGTCTACCGTCAATGCAAGCGTATGCAAAAAAACTGACGGGAGGGGCTGATGGCCGAGATTCAATTGCGGAATGTTGGCAAGCGATGGGGTTCGTTTGTCGGCGTCGACAATTTCGATCTGACCATAGCTGACAAGGAATTCCTTGTATTGTTGGGGCCCTCGGGCTGCGGCAAGACGACGACCATGCGCATGATTGCGGGTTTGGAAGATGCCAGCGAAGGCGACATTCTGGTCGATGGGGTGCGCGTCAACGATATGGAGCCCAAGGACCGCGACGTGGCGATGGTGTTCCAGTCCTATGCGCTCTACCCGAATATGAACGTCTACGAAAACATCCGATTTCCGCTGAAAGTGCGCGGCATTGACCCGTCGACCCATGACGACAAGGTGCGCCGCGCGTCGGCTATGGTCGAACTTGATGATTTTCTGCATCGCAAACCGGCGGAACTGTCCGGTGGTCAGCGTCAGCGCGTCGCCCTGGCGCGCGCAATTGTGCGCGAGCCGAATGTCTTCCTGATGGACGAGCCGCTTTCGAACCTAGACGCCAAGCTGCGGGTTTCCACGCGCGCTCAGATCAAGAACCTGAGCCACGAGCTTGCGGTGACAACCATCTACGTAACGCATGACCAGATCGAGGCGATGACGCTTGCTGATCGTGTGGTCGTTATGAAGAAGGGCGTCGTGCAGCAAGTAGGCAGCCCGACCGAGATTTACGACACGCCTGCCAACACATTTGTCGCCAGCTTCATCGGCAACCCGGCGATGAACCTGATGGAAGGCGAGGTTCGCGACGGAGTTTTTGTCACGAAGAACGTGGAGATTCCCGGTGTGCAAGCGCCCGAGGGCCCGCTGACACTGGGGTTCCGCGCAGAAGATGCCACGCTTGCGGAAAACGGGCAGGGGCAAATCAACGCTCCGATCTATACCCAAGAGTTGCTGGGCGACGCGACGATGATCTCGGTTCGCGTTGGTGGCGCGCTGGTTTCCGTGAAGGCCGACAAGAATTTCCGGGCTGAAATTGACGACATGGTGTCGATCTCGGTGCCGGTCGAGATTTGCCATCTGTTTGACGGCCAAACCGGCGAACGGATCTGAAAGTAGCCCCGTAAATCACCGGGGATCAGCCTCGGGACCAGAACTTTGTGCGTGACAGGGGCGCGCACGACACTTCAGAGAAACAGGGAGATGAGATGTTTCTGAAAAAGCTAGCTACCGTAACCACTTTCGTCGGATTGATGGGTTCGGCTGCATATGCGGCGAACTGCGGTCCCGAAGGTCAATCCATCCGAATTCTGGCCAGTGATTTTCCGGCCATCCATGCCGTTGCAGGCACAGCCGAGGAAAACTGTGCAGGTGGGGCGTCCGAGTTTTCGACCAACCACACAACCGAAGCGCGCCAGATCATGAACGCGGCCCTGACGCCGAACCCGTCTGAATACACCTCGGTCATTCTGGCCAACGCGACGCTGACCCAGCTGATGAATGACGGTCTGGTGCGTCCGCTGAATGATCTGGTTGAAAAGTATGGCGAAAACATCTCGCCCAACCTTCTGATCACCATCGATGGCAATGTCATGGCTGTGGCCTTTATGGCCAACTCGCAGCACCTGTTCTCGCGTACGGACATTCTTGAGCAGGCAGGCTTTGACGGTATTCCGGCAACTTACGAAGAAGTCCTTGAAGCCGCCGAGATGATCCGCGCCGCCGGCATCATGGAACATCCGATCGTGATGAACCTAAGCGCCGGGGACGGTGGTTGGAACCTCGCTGAGGTGTTCAACATGATCTACCTTGGGCATGGCGGAGAGTTCTTTGAGCCGGGCACAGCCGAGCCAGCGATCAACAATGAAAAGGGTCTGGCCACGCTTGAAGTTATGAAGGCTCTGGCTGGATACGCGCACCCGGATCACCTGACTCACGCCTCGAACGAGACGCAAGGCCTGTGGGAAGCTGGTCAGGCAGCCCTGGGCGTCATGTGGGGTTCGCGCGGCTCGCCAATTCTGGATGATGAAGGGTCCTCGGAAGAGGTAACCTCGAACACTGTTCTGTCTTCGGCTCCAACTGTTGGCGGGGGATCGACCCCGGCTTCGACATTGTGGTGGGATGGTTTCTCGATTGCCTCCAACGTGTCGGATGAAGAAGCAGAGGCTACCTTTGCGGCACTTGCCAGCGCGCTGACACCCGAGATGGTCGCGGCAAACAATGACGATGCCGTTTGGTTGCTGGAAGGATATGAACCAGGGGCGGCCGCTGCTGGCGTTGCTGCTACAGCGCAGGGCGGCGCAAAACCCTACCCGATGATCCCTCAGATCGGCATTCTGCACGCCGCTCTCGGCAAGGAGCTGTCTGACTTCATGAAGGGTAGCGAGTCTGCGGAGCAAGCGCTTTCCGATGTCGAGGCAACCTACAGAACGTCGGCCAAAGAGGCTGGCTTCCTCCAGTAAATCTCCCCGACTTGAGGGGGCTGTCACGGCCCCCTCTCTTTCTCGAATTTAGATCGGGACGCATGTTATGAAACACCGCACCTTCTTCTGGTTTGTTCTGCCGACACTGTCAGCGATGATCTTGTTCATCGCGCTGCCGATCGTGTCGGTGTTTATCCAGTCGCTTTTTGTCGAACACGAGCAGGTTCTGATCGTCTCGGAAAGTTGCGGTCCGTTTGGATGTAACCCGACGACAACAGTTGATACGGAAGCGACCGAGAAGCTGCGGGAAGAACAACCGCTGGGTCGTTTCAACGGTCTGGGCACGTATTTCGACCGGTCACATCTGGCACTCGCCGACATTGGGGAGGCCTGGTCAACTTCAGAAAGCCTGGGTGAGTTCTGGTCGAAGGTTTACAACCTGCCATTTTACAACGCTCTGACCTTTACGCTGGCCTATACCTTCATTGTGACGCCTCTGGTCTTGGTCCTGGGTCTGGCGATTGCGGTTGGGGTGAACAACCTGCCACGCGCGTTGAAGGGCCTTGCGATCTTCATTTCCCTTTTGCCATTCCTCGTAACCCCACTGGTAGGTTCCTTGATCCTGTTCTGGATGGTCGACGGTGACGGGGTGATCGGAGCAACAATTCAACGGCTTTTCAATGATCCAACCCTCAGCCTGAAGGCATCCACGCCGCTGATGTGGATCATGTTGATGGTGTATGGTGTCTGGCACACCCTGCCGTTCAGCTTCATCACCTTCTATGCCGGGCTTCAGACGGTGCCCGAAGACACGATGGAAGCGGCGCAGATCGACGGTGCCAGCAAATGGCAGAGCATGATCCATGTGGTTGTGCCGCATCTGATGCCGCTGGTTTCGTTTGTGACCCTGATGATGATCATGGACAATCTGCGTGTCTTTGAACCCATCGTCAGCTTCAAGGCCGAGGCCCATGCGCGCTCGCTCAGCTGGATTATCTTCAACGACCTGCGCGAAAGCGGCAATCCGCTTTACGCCTCGGCTGGCGCGACCTCGCTGATCACCATCATCATCGTGGTCATTCTGATGATGCCGGTGCTGGTGCGCACATGGCGCGACTTCACCCGTAAATCTCACTGAGGACACGACATGGCGACCAAAGCACAATCCCGCATGACCCCGCTAAAGCTGTTCTCATACACCTTTGTGGCGTTCTGGCTGATCATCGCAGCGTTCCCTTTCTTCTGGACCTTCTGGGGCAGCTTCAAGGTTCAGGCTGACTTCCTGTCGAAAGCCGACTGGATGAACGCGCTGCGCGGCACAAACACTATCGAGCAAACCGGAAGCGCCTTTACCGGTGCAGGTTATTACGGCGCGTGGATCGAGGAAGATTTCTGGTTCAACTTCAAGAACACCGGCATCGTTGTCTTCTTCACCGTGGTCATCTCGCTGACCTTCGGAACATTGGGCGGCTACGCATTGGCCCGGTCCGGTTTCCGCTATGCGTTCTGGATCCTGATGGCGGCGCTGGTATTCCGCGCCATGCCGCATATCACGCTGGTTTCAGGCTATCTGCTGTGGTTCTTCGAATGGAACGTCTGGGGCATTCTGCCAACGACCATCATTGTGCTTGTGGCAATCAATCAGCCCTTTACCCTGTGGATGCTGCATTCATTCTTCAAGAACATCCCGAAAGACATGGACGAAAGTGCCATGGTCGATGGCTGCACCCGGTTTCAGGCTTTCCGGCATGTGATCGTTCCGGTCATGTGGCCCGGCGTGATCACCACCGGTCTGTTCAGTTTCCTGCTGGCCTACAACGACTTTACCGTGGCCGTGATGCTCTTGAGTGAAGAGAATGAGACCATCATTCCCGCCATCAACAGCTTCATGGGCACCACTCAGGTTGAAGGCAAGGTCATGTATGCCGTCGCGGCCGTTGTCTCGGCGACTGCCCCGCTGTTCGTCCTGATCCTGTTCTTCCAGCGCCAGATCGTCAGCGGACTGACCGCCGGTGCGGTGAAAGGCTGATGAGCGCGTCTGCACGACATAAGGCCATTGGGCGCCATCCGGCGCTCAACCGGATGCCGAGGGATTTTCTGTCAGAGCATTAACACTCTCTGAAAAAACGGAAATTCCTTACGCACCAACAAAAGGACGAGACACATGAAGGGCTCCCGCCCCGAACAGGCCGTGCTGACCAAAGACACGGATATGAGCAAAACCGAAGAAACGCGCGCTGTTATCGAAGGGATGGTCGATGGGCTGAACGATCATCGCATCGACGACATTGGCGAGTTCTTCTCGCAGGGCTTCCGCTGGATGGGCAATCAGGGATGTGGCACCAAAACCGGCCTGCAACAGTTTCAGGACAACTGGCAACGCCCGTTTCAGGCGGCGTTTTCGGACAAGACCTGCATTGATGAGGCCCGCCTTTACATGGGCGAATGGGCCGCCGCATTCGGTCGCCAGGAAGCCACCCATTCAGGCGAATTTCTGGGGATCGCCCCAACCGGCAAGCGGGTCGAAATCCGCTACATGGACTTCTGGAAAGTTGTCGACGGCAAGATCGTCGACAATTGGGTGAATGTCGATTTCGCTCATGTCGCCGCACAGCTGGGCGTGGACGTCTTCAACGGCGAAGGCTGGGAAGCATTTGACCGGGGCGAGAAAACGCCGCCCCGGCCCGCAAACTGAGGATCAGGATAATGGCAATCGAATATCTGAAACGCGGCAAACCCGAGGCCGACAGGGCCGAAGATGATGCCAAGACCCGCGCTGTCGTCGAGGCGACCCTGAAAGACATCGAAGCGCGTGGGGATACGGCTGTGCGCGAATTGTCGGAGAAATTCGACAACTACTCACCCGAAAGCTATCGCCTGAGCCAGCAACAGATCGATGATCTGATCGCATCGCTGTCTGAACGGGAACTGGAGGATATCAAGTTCGCGCAAGCGCAGGTGATGAATTTCGCCCAGTCTCAGCGCGATTCAATGCTGGACATCGAAGTGGAGACTTTGCCCGGAGTGATCCTGGGGCATAAGAACATCCCGGTTCAGTCTGTGGGCTGCTACGTTCCTGGCGGCAAGTTCCCGATGGTGGCGTCGGCGCATATGTCTGTCGCGACCGCCAAGGTTGCCGGTGTCCCGCGCATCATCGCCTGCACCCCGCCGTTTCAGGGCAAGCCCAATGCCGCTGTCATCGCGGCGATGCATCTGGGCGGCGCGCATGAGATCTACGTGATGGGCGGCATTCAGGCTGTGGGTGCCATGGCCGTCGGAACGGAAACGATCGAGCCCGTGCACATGCTGGTCGGTCCCGGCAACGCATTTGTTGCGGAAGCCAAGCGGCAACTCTTTGGCCGTGTCGGCATCGACCTGTTCGCAGGCCCGACCGAGACCATGGTGATCGCAGATGAAACTGCCGCAGATGCCGAGCTTTGTGCCACCGATCTGCTGGGTCAGGCCGAGCATGGGTATAACAGCCCCTGTGTTCTGCTCACCAACTCGCGCAAACTGGCCGAGGACACCTTGGCCGAGATCGACCGTATTCTGGGCATTTTGCCAACTTCGGACACGGCCCGCGTCAGTTGGGATGAATATGGTGAGGTGATTGTCTGCGACACGTATGAAGAGATGTTGAAAGTGGCCGATGACATCGCGTCCGAGCATGTGCAGGTCATGACCGACCGCGACGATTGGTTCCTTGAGAACATGACCTGCTATGGCGCGCTGTTCCTGGGGCCGCGAACGAATGTGGCCAATGGTGACAAGGTGATCGGCACCAACCACACGCTGCCCACCAAGAAAGCCGGGCGTTATACTGGTGGTCTTTGGGTCGGTAAATTCTTGAAAACGCACAGTTATCAAAAGGTTCTGACGGATGAAGCCGCAACGATGATCGGCGAGTTCGGGTCGCGCCTGTGTATGCTCGAAGGTTTCGTTGGCCATGCTGAGCAGTGCAATATCCGGGTGCGTCGCTATGGGGGCATCAATGTTCCCTATGGCGAAGGTGCGCCTTATCGAGAGGCGGCGGAATGAGCGATATCCATTCGGCGAACAAGGCACTGATCGCGCCGCTTCGGGCCGCGATGTATGACTTTGACGACGTCCGTGTTCAGGCGGCGCTGAAGGGCGTGATCGCCGCCGACGCCGTCATCCATATGCCGCATCCCTTCGGTGATCTGACCGGTCCGCAGGAACTCTATGACACCTGCTATGCGCCCCTGCTGAAAGCCATGCCCGACCTTGAACGACGGGACTGGATCGTGATGGGCGGCAAAACCGAACATGGCGATGACTGGATCGGGTGCGGCGGTCATTACTACGGCACCTTTGTCGCCCCGTGGCTGGACATTCCGCCAACCGGGCACCTGACCCATATGCGGTATCACGAATTCTATCGCGTCGTGGATGGGCAAGTGGTCGAGATTCAGACGCTCTGGGATATCCCTGAAGTGATGATGCAGGCCAAAGCCTGGCCCATGGCGCCGTCCTTGGGTCTGGAGTTCTGTATTCCAGGCCCTGCCACCTTAGACGGAATTGTGCCGGGCCCGTGGGATGAGGCCAAATCTCAGGCGTCCTGCGCCCATATCGTTGAAATGCTGGAACACCTCAAGAAACACCCAAGCCAGGGTGGCCCTGAGGTGATGGAGATGCCAAAATTCTGGCATCCTCGCATGAACTGGTATGGCCCCGCAGGGATCGGCACCGGGCGCGGCATTGCAGGGTTCCGCAATTGGCATCAGATCCCATTCCTGAACGGGATGCCGGATCGCGGCAAATACGTGGACGACATCACCTATCATTTCTTCGGGGATGCTGAATACGCCGCCGTGACCGGCTGGCCGAACATGATCCAGACGGTGACCCATGACGGTTGGATGGGCATTGCGCCATCTGGCAAGCGGATCACCATGCGCAGCCTTGATTTCTGGCGCTTGGAGAATGGTCTGATCCGTGAAAACTGGGTTTTGGTCGACGTGCTGGACGCCTACCGGCAACTGGGCGTAGATGTCTTTGCCCGGCTGCGTGAATTCAACAAGGTACGCGTACAGGGCGAGATTCCATTCCCGGTCGGCGAGGTTTGATATGCCCCAATTCCCCAGCACCCCCAGTTTCAGTTTAAGCGGCAAGCGCGCTTTGGTTGCGGGGGCATCCTCTGGCATCGGCATGGCCTGTGCCGTGGCGCTGGCGGAACACGGGGCAGAGGTGACATTAGCAGCGCGCCGGACCGGCGCGCTGCAAGACATAGCCGCTGAAATGCAGGCGCGTGGCTGGCAGGCCAATGTGCTGGAGTTGGATGTGTCGGATATCGAGGCGACGGCGCAGGCAGTGGCACAAAGCGGCCCGTTTGATGTTCTTTTGAACTCAGCCGGGTTGGCGCGTCACAGCAAGGCTGTGGACACGCGCCCCGAGGATTTTGATGCCGTCATGGATGTGAATGTCCGGGGTGCGTATTTTCTGACTCAGGCCGTGGCAAGGGGGTTGTTGGAGGCCGGGCGGTCAGGATCGCTGATCAATATCTCCAGCCAGATGGGCCATGTCGGCGGGCGCGAGCGTGCGGTCTATTGCGCCTCGAAGTTTGCTGTCGAAGGCTTCACCAAAGCCATGGCTCTGGAATTCGGCCCGGAGAAAATTCGTGTCAACACAATCTGCCCGACCTTCATTTTGACCGATCTGACGCGCCCAACCTTTGAAGACCCTGACAAACGCGCCTGGATTCTGGACAAGATCAAGCTGGGCCGACCGGGTGAGATCGAAGACATCATGGGCGCGGTTGTCTATCTGGCCTCTGACGCCTCGGCGCTGGTCACGGGCACCTCCATGCTGGTGGACGGAGGTTGGACGGCGGACTGATGGCAATACAGAAGGTCACATCGATGGACGTTGCGCGGTTGGCCGGAGTAAGCCAATCGGCGGTCAGTCGTGTTTTCACCCCCGGCGCATCGGCTTCCAAAAAGACCATTCAAAAGGTCCGCAAAGCGGCAGAGGAGTTGGGCTATCGTCCAAATGTTCTGGCCCGGGCTGTGGTGTCGGGCAGAAGCCGGATCATTGGCCTTGTGGTCGCCTATCTGAACAATCAGTTCTACCCCGAGGCGCTGGAAAAACTGACCAACGCGTTGCAGGAACGCGGCTATCACGTCTTGATCTTCATGGCCTCGAACTCAGCTCAGAATATCGACAAGGTTGTCGAAGAAATTCTTGATTTTCAGGTGGATGGGATCATTGCGGCGTCGGTTGCATTGTCATCGGACCTTTCCGATCGGTGCCGCGCTGCCGGTGTGCCGATGGTACTGTTTAACCGGGCGCAGGATGACCCGGCCATGTCATCGGTCACCTCGGACAACACGGCGGGCGGGCGCAAGGCGGCCGAGTTCCTGCTGGCCGCCGGACATAAGAAGATCGGATACATCGCCGGGTGGGAGGGCGCGTCGACGCAGCGGGATCGCGAAGCTGGTTTTACGGCCGCGCTGAACGAAGCAGGCGTTGCGCTGCATGCCCGCGAGGTCGGCAATTTCGGAACCGAAAAGGCGCAGGAAGCGGCCCGCAGGATGTTCGCCTCGGATCCGCCCGAGGCCGTCTTTGTTGCAAACGACCATATGGCCATCGCCGTTATGGACACGCTCAGGTTCGAAATTGGCCTGAAGATCCCACAGGATGTGTCGGTTGTGGGCTATGACGACGTTACCGTAGCAGCCTGGCCCAGCTACGACCTGACCACCGTCCGACAACCGGCAAACCGCATGGTGTCTGAAACCGTGGACATCTTGCTAAGCAAAATCAATGACCCGCGCATGGGTCCCCGACGTTTAGAGATTGATGGGCCGCTGATCGTTCGCGGATCGGCCCGCGTACCTGAAGGATGGAAAACATGAAGGGGTTTGATCCCAAATTCAAAGACTTTCCCGATTACATCATCGGGATCACCAAAGAGATTTGGGAAGATCGCGGAATTGCCACGCTGCATGATTACTATGCGCCGGACATTGTCGTGCGTTCGCCCGGATCGGTGGTTGTCGGCAATCAGGGGGTAATAGCGGCCACGATGGCGACGCTGGCCGAGTTTCCGGATCGGACGCTGTTGGGCGAAGACGTGATCTGGTCCGGTACGCCGGAAGAGGGGATGCTGTCCTCACACCGTCTTTTGTCGACTGCAACCCATCTTGGGGACGGGGTGTACGGCAAGGCCACCGGGAAAAAGCTGGTCTACCGTATTCTGGCCGACTGCCACGCCATCAATAACCAGATCAATGATGAGTGGCTGATCCGGGACCAGGGTGCAATCGTGCAGCAGATGGGCTGGGAGTCGAAAGACTATGCCCGTGATCTGATCGCACGCGAAGGCGGACCAGAGGCTTGCGTGCGGCCTTACACCCCATCGAATGATCAGCCTGGCCCGTATGAAGGCAGCGGCAATGACAATGAATGGGGTCAGAAATACGCCGATATCCTGACCCGGATCATGAGCGCGGATATGAGCGCTATTGAGGCCGAATATGACCGGGCCGTGCAGTCGGAATACCCCGGCGGCACCACCGGGCATAGTTGGGGACCGGTTGATCGTTTCTGGATGGGCCTGCGCGCCTCGTTCCCGAATGCCGAGTTCCAAATCCAGCACCATATCGGTCGGGACGACCCGATGATGCCGCCGCGTGCCGCGCTTCGTTGGACGTTGCACGGCAAACACGATGGGTGGGGTGTCTTCGGTGTACCAACCGGAGCCGAGGTTTTTGTGCTTGGCATCAGCCATGCCGAATTCGGTCCGTGGGGCCTGCGCCGCGAATACACGCTGTTCGATGAAACATCTGTCTGGAAACAGATCCTGTTGAAGACCGGTGATCTTTAAGATGGCCTGTCTTATGTCAAATCTGGATGCCGGGCAGGCGATGCGGCGGTTCCACGCCCATCGGGCCAGCCTGCGCGCCCGGCGGCTGAACAACCGTCCTCCGGGCTTTGGGGTTGAGATCGTTGTACCCCAAACACAAGGAAAATTGACATGAGCACCATTCAACAACGCATCGTCCGCTACGGCGAACTGAAACCCTGCAAAACCGCGTTTATCGACGCCCACACACCGGGCAGCGATCAGAAAGAGAACTTTACCATCATCGGCGGTGGGGTGTCCGAATCTCCGGATCAGCATGTGCACATCACCGACAAGATCGGGTTCAATATCGGCGCTGCCGGGCAACCTCCGAAATGCCGCAACTCTTTGCACAGCCACACCACGGCCGAGGTGTTCTTTGTCGCCAAAGGCCGCTGGCGGTTCTTCTGGGGCCGCTATGGCACGGCTGGTGAGTTCATTGCCGAAGAAGGTGACATCTTCAACATCCCCACCGGTATCTTTCGTGGCTTTGAAAATGTCGGTCAGGACTACGGCATGATCATGTCGATCCTCGGCGGCGATGATGCGGGCGGCGGCGTCACATGGGCACCGCAGGTGATCGAAGACGCGCAGGCGCATGGTCTGATGCTGGGCGACAACGGCGTTCTTTATGATTCCAAGAAAGGGCAGGAGCTGCCGCACAATGTGCGCCCGATGCCTTTGCTGACCGAAGACCAACTGAAGACGTATCCCGAGGTTCCGGTTGAGGATGTGGTTGGCAAATACGTGGCCCGGTACTGGGATCTGATGGCATTGTCGTCCAATAAGCCAGCCGTGGTTATTGGCGAGGATGGCTTGATCAAGGACAGACCGGGTTTTGAGGTCGATTTCCTTGGGCGGGGCTCTTGCGTAGCAGACGCGACCGAAACTGAGAAACCCGTGGTGTTAATGCCAGCCAGCGGCCATTGGCGTGTCACTGTCGACGGCTACGAAACCACTTTGTCCGTTGGAGACACCGCTTTGGTTCTGCCCGGTGAATCCTATCGCGTTGTTCCATCGATGACCGGGCAGGCGGGCCTGTACCGGATCACCGCAACCGATGACCCGGCAGGAGCGACCTGGACAGGATGAAAGCAGATCCCAATGACACACACGACGTTTACGAGCGGCAGGCGAGCGAATACGACAAGCGCCGCTCGAAGGCTTTGTTCGAGGCGCGCTGGCTGGCGCGCTTTACGGCCAGCCTGAAGCCCGGCGATCATGTGTTGGATTTGGGCTGCGGCACCGGCGACCCTATAGCGCGCTGGTTCATGGCCGAAGGTTTCGCCGTCACCGGCGTCGATTTTTCCGAGGCGATGCTGGCCTTGGCGCGGGACCGCTGGCCCGATGGCGATTGGCGCAAAGCCGACATGCGGGATTTCGAGCTGGACCAGCAGTTTGACGGCATCATCGCGTGGAACAGTTTTTTTCATCTGACAGCAGATGAGCAGAAGGGTTGCATCGCGCGTATGGCGCGCCATTTGCGGCCCGGTGGAATGCTGATGCTGACCGTCGGTCCAAGTGCGGGTGAGGTCAGCGGCACGGTAGGAGCCGAGCGCGTATATCACGCCTCGCTGTCCCCGGCAGGCTATGCCGTGTGTCTGGAAGAAAACAGGCTGCACCTGACCGGATTTCTGGCCGAAGACCCCGAAACCCAAAGCCACACAGTCCTGATGGCACGAAAACTGTAAGGAGAGGCCCCAATGACCGTAAAAACCACCCATGTCGGGTCTCTGCCCCGCACGCAGGAGGTCGTGGATTTCATCTTCGCCCGTGAAAACAATGAACCCTACGACGCGGGGGCCTTTGACGCCTGTATGGCGGATGCCGTGTCCGAGACGGTGCGCAAACAGGTTGAAGCCGGGGTCGATATTGTCAGCGATGGGGAGACCTCGAAAATCTCCTACGCAACTTATGTCAAAGACCGCTACACCGGCTTTTCGGGTGACAGCCCGCGCAATGCGCCTGCGGATCTGAAGATGTTTCCGGGTTTCTTGCAACGCTTGGCAGATGATGGTGGCACGCCGCAATATGCGCGGCCCATGTGCACGGATGAGGTTCGCTCAAAAGGGCAGGGTGAGCTGGAGAAGGACATCGCCAACCTCAAAGCCGCCATGACGCAGCACGGGGCCGAACGGGGTTTTATGAATGCGGCCTCGCCCGGTGTCATTTCGCTGTTCCTGCAGAATGATTTCTATCCCACGCGCGAGGCGTATCTGGCCGCGTTGGCCGATGCCATGAAGGAAGAATACGAAACCATCGTGGCGGCAGGTCTGGACCTTCAGCTGGATTGCCCGGATCTGGCACTGTCCCGGCATATGCTGTTCACCGATCTGTCTGATGACGAGTTCGTCATGATCGCCAACATGCATGTCGAGGCCCTGAACCACGCGCTGCAGAACGTGCCTGCCGAGAAAGTTCGCGTGCATATCTGCTGGGGCAATTACGAAGGCCCGCATTGCTGCGATATTGCGATGGACAAGGTGTTCAGCACCCTGATGGCGACCAAGTCGCGTTATGTCCTGTTCGAAACGTCAAACCCCCGCCACGCGCATGAGTGGACGGTGTTTCGGGATCGCAAAGCCGAAATTCCAGATGACAAGATTCTTGTGCCGGGGGTGGTCGACACTACCACCAATTTCGTTGAACATCCCGAACTTGTGGCTCAGCGGATTGAACGGTTCACCGGAATCGTAGGTGCCGATCGCGTTATCGCGGGCAGCGATTGCGGCTTTGGCACATTTGCGGGCTTTGGCGCGGTTGATCCTCAGATCGCTTATGCCAAGCTGGCGGCGTTGTCAGACGGGGCCAAGTTGACCGCATCATGACTCCGTTGATCCTGTTGCCCGGCATGATGTGCGATGCGCGCCTTTTCGGCCCGCAGATTCAGGCGCTGTCGGGCCGAATGCCCGTAATGACCTTTCCACTTGGCCAGCATGACAGCGTCCAAGTTCTGGCGGCAGACATTCTGAGAAACGCGCCGCCTGTTTTTGCGCTTTTGGGCCTTTCGATGGGTGGGATCGTCGCGATGGAGGTGGTGCGTCAGGCCCCTGAGCGCGTGTCGCGCCTTGCGCTGCTCGATACCAACCCGCTTGCTGAAACCCCCGAGGTAAAGGCCCGCCGCGCCCCCCAGATGGTTGCGGTGCGCGAGGGGCGCTTGTGGCACGTTATGCGGGACGAAATGAAGCCCAACTATCTGGCAGACGGACCAAGGCAGGGGGCCGTTCTTGACCTGTGCATGGCGATGGCGACCGATCTGGGGCCGGACGTATTCCTGCGTCAATCGCAGGCGCTGATGGATCGCCCTGATCAATGCGATACCCTGTCTGCCTATGCAGGCAAAACTCTGGTCCTGTGCGGTCAGGATGACGGGCTTTGCCCCGTCGAACGCCATGAATTGATGCACCGCCTTCTGGCCAACAGCACGCTCGAAATCATTTCCGGCGCAGGGCATCTGCCCACCCTCGAAAAACCCGATGAAACCACAGCCGCAATCTCGCGCTGGTTGGAGGACCTATGAAACCGTCCCTTTTGTCTTTGCTTCGCAAGGTTGATACCCCCACGGTCTGCAATGCCATCGAAGTGGCACAAGGCCAGCGCGGTTTCGACCGTTTCACGCGCGGCACCATGCACTGCTCGGCCCCTGAAGAACCGCCCATGGTGGGGTATGCACGGACTGCCAAAATCGCCGCCGTCAATCCGCCCGCCGAACCGCCCGAAATCATCAGGGCGCGGCGCATGGCCTATTACAGATACATGGCAGAAGCACCGTCACCGTCCGTCGCGGTGATCGAGGATCTGGATTTCCCCGATTGCATCGGTGCCTATTGGGGTGAAATCAACACGACGGTCCACAAAGGTTTCGGCCTGTCGGGTGCGCTGACCAACGGGGTGATGCGTGACCTTGGGGATTTGCCGCAAGGCTTCCCGGTGGTTGCCGGGTCGGTCGGCCCAAGCCACGGCTTTGTCCATGTGCGCGAGCTCGACGCTCCGGTCTCGGTTTTTGGCCTGACGGTCAATCCCGGCGATCTGATCCATGCTGACCGTCACGGCGCGCTGGTGGTGCCCGAAGACGTCGTGGGCCAACTAGAGGCCGCGATCCAAAAGCTGCTGACGACCGAGCGCATTGTCCTGGACGCGGCCAGCCAGCCTGGATTTGATTTTGAAGCTTTTGAAACCGCGTGGTCTGAATTCGAATCCGCCCGAACCTGACAGCTGATTGCTGATAGGAACCGTCAGTTGCTGACCTCGGCCATGAGTGACCGGCAATCGCCAAGGCCGCGTGACCCCAAAATAACTGCGCTATGAAGCCCTGCATTTCGAAGACCGTTGGGCAAAGTGGAATTTCCAACCGTTCTTCCTTAACCTGCACTAAGGGAGGCCCATGGTGAAACGTCGACTCACGGTCATACTTGCAATCGATGTAGTGGGTTATTCCCGCCTCATGGGAAAAAACGAGACGGGAACACTAAACGCGCTCAAAGCGCATCGCTCGGAATTAATTGATCCAAAGGCCGTTCAGTATGGCGGGCGAACGATCAAGCTGATGGGCGACGGTGCGTTGATGGAATTTGCCAGCGTTGTCGATGCGGTCCGATTTGCCGTCGAAATACAGTGCGCCATGTCCGGCAGGAATTCGGACGTTCCCGTTGGCGACCGAATAGAATTTCGTATCGGCATCAACGTCGGTGACGTGATTGATGAGAGCGGGGACATTTTCGGTGACGGTGTAAACCTGGCTGCAAGGATCGAGAGCCTCGCCCAAGCCGGCGGAGTCTGCGTTCACCGCAACGTCTTCAGTCAGGTCCGCGGAAAACTTGATCTGGATTTCGAGGATCTGGGCGGGATCACGGTCAAGAATATCGAACAGCCTGTTCCGGTGTTTCGCCTGGACCTGAACGAGAAAGCGGCAAAGCTAGTATCTTCGGTCAAAACCGCAAAACCTGACCGAAAACCCTTTGCCGTGCGGACGGCTGCCATTGCCTTTTTGGCTTTGGCTCTTGTCGTCGGATTTGTCGCTTGGCGTTTCATTACACCGGATTTTCAGCCGGTAGGAACGACAGAAATGGAACATCCACTGCCGGACAAGCCTTCGATTGCCGTGCTGCCGTTCAGCGACGTAAGCCAGGGTGCCGACAAGGGCTACCTTAGCGACGCAATCAGTGAAGAGATCATTGCCAAGCTTTCCCGGTTCCCCGAGTTTTTTGTCATCGCCCGAAATTCGAGCTTTTTTTACCGCGACAAGTCGGCAGATATTCGTGAAATCGCTAAAGAACTTGGCGTGCGGTACGTACTTGAAGGCAGCCAGCAAAAGTTCGGCGACAAGCTTCGCGTGAATGCAACCCTTATTGACGCGGCGGCCGGGAATGCAATTTGGACTGAAACCTATGATCGCGATTTGACGGATATCTTTGCGTTGCAGGATGAAATTACCCGAACAATTGTTGCGACGCTGGAACAGAACCTTGATCTTGCCGAATTCGACCGATTGCTGCGCCAGTCCACTCAAAGCCACGGAGCGTACGAACTTGTTTATCTAAGCCGCGCCGAACGTTTCAAATTCACGCCGGCCGGTAATCAAGAAGCCAAGCGGTTGGCTGAAGAGGCTATCAAACTGGACCCCGACTATTCCGTTGCATATTTCAGCCTTGCCTGGGTGCATATCAATTGTGATCGGTGGGGATGGTGTGCTGACCGGCCACGAGACCAAGCTCTGGACCTCGCCTTTGCGGCGGCTCGCAAAGCTGTTGAACTTGATCCCGACAGTTCCCTGGCGCATTGGGTTCTTGCGCACGCGTATATGCAGGCCAACGATCTTGAGCAATCCGAAAGAGAGTACGACCGCGCCATTGCGCTTAATCCGAACTCGGCGGGTGTGCTGGCGGGCTCGGTCGAAACGCTGGTATATCTTGGCCGCGCGACCGAGGCCGTCGAAAGGCTTCAAACCGCGATCCGGCTGAATCCGCATCATCCGGACTGGTACCTGTGGAGCCTCGCCTGGGCGCAATATTTCACTGGTGAGTATGAAGCCGGGTTAGACGCGATCGATCGGATGACAAACATTCCTAATCTGGCGCGCCGTACACAGGCGGCGCTGTATGTCCGGTTGGGGCGGTTGGAGGAGGCCAAAGCCTCGATAGACAAGCTGTTGGAAAATCAACCTGGCTATACGATTGAGGATCAACGACACAGTCTTAAGGGCAAGTTCCGGGATCAGGGCATTCCGGATCGCTTTATCGACGATTTGCGGACTGCCGGATTGCCGGACCGACCCGCCGATTGATCGCCTTCGGGCTGTATTTGACCTGAATGATTGCCGTGTTGCGCGTTCATTTACTGCGGCACTCTCTGGAAGAGCAACGCCGGGGATCAGTCAAAACCCGCTGGTTCGTTCAATGAGCCAATACATCGACACCGAGCCGATACAATAGGCGGCAATCACTGTGGCCCTCTGGCCAACCGGGCGCGCGATCAGCCGCCAGACAGCAACCATAAGAGCCAGAGCGCTGACGAAACTCAGCTGACCGGCTTCAACACCCAGGTTGAACGCAAACAACGCCGCAGGAATATCGTTCGCGGGCAGCCCAATGTCGGCCAAAGCCCCTGCAAAACCCAGCCCATGCAAAAGCCCGAACCCGAAACAGACAATCCAGGGCTTTTGGTTCGAAAGCCGGAATCCACCTTCGCTGCCTTTTACGATCTCCATAGCCAGAAAGACGATAGACAGCGCGATAACGGCCTCAACCGGCGGGCCGGGAATGCTCAGCACGCCAAAAGTTGCCAGCGCCAGAGTTATGGAATGCGCAAGGGTGAAAGCTGTCACGGCGCCGACCAACCGCCAAGGATCGCGAACCAGAATGAACAGCGCCAAAACAAACAGCAGGTGATCCCAGCCTTCCAGAATATGTTCAAATCCCAACTGGAAATATGCCACGAACACCGACCACGTCGTTTGATCGGAAGGAATTCCCTGAACGGGCGCGTCAGGGGTTAGTCGAAGCGTCACAGGTTCGGATACCGTCGGGTGCAAACGTACCAATACGTCATTCAACTGCCTTTTCAGACCCTCAATGGCGATGAATTCACCTGCCATGCCCTTGGGGCATTCCGTGACCCAGGATGAAACCCAGGCCCGGCTGTCGAAAACGGGATCTGGACCACGGGCCGGAACACAGGTTTCCGGCAATACGGGCTCAATCGCCATCGGTTGACCATTCACATCGGGTTTTCGCCAATGAACAGCCCAGGTGTCCGGCGCGATCTGCCGCATTTCCAAGTATCCCGGGTCAAGGGCATGGGCTGTGGCGTTGCCACCCAGCCAGGACAGCGACATCGCAAACAATAGGCAGATCAGGGGTCTCATTTCGCCAAGCCTGAAAGATCGGGGATTACAATCTCGTAGCTGGCGGCAAGCGTCTCGTATTGCGCCCGAGCCATGTCTTCGCTTGTGGCGCGACGCCAGTCCTGAAGTACCGCATCGCGAATGTCAGCCATCGGCGGTGTCTGGCTCGGTTCAACGGCAATTACCTGCACAAGATGCGTCCCGTATCCGGATTGGACAGGCCCAGTCCAGCGGCCTGTTTCGGCCAGTATTAGCCCCGTAGAAAACCCTGTCCCAAAGACCGAGTCGATGACCTTTGTCGCGGTCAACGGCATCGAAGCGGGCAGCAGCGTTGAGGTCCCGAAAGCCGAGGTTTCGTCGGTCTCAGGCAGCGCGGCCAAAGCTGATTCAATTTCTGCCTCGCTTGGCCTTTCCCCCAGAAAGACGTGGGTGAAGGCAACCTTGTCAGGCGTTGCATAGCGGTCCGGGTTTTGATCGACAAATGCCTGTAAATCTTCATCTTTCGGAACAACCGACATGGCGATTGCTTCGGTCAGGAAATCCATCTTTTGGCTTAGCCGAGACCTGATCACGGTATCTCCGCGATCCAGGCCCAGTTTCCTTGCCTCCCTGACCAGAACCTCTTCGCGGATGGATGCATCGACCAAAGACTGAAGCTCTGTATCGTTTGGTGGGCGTTTCCATCTGGCTTTGAACCGAGAGGACAAAGCCGCAACATCTTCTTCGTCGATTGCAATCGTCTCGGAGGTTTCCGCCGTCTGGTACTCTGGCGCAACAATATGGAACCAACCGAAAATGGCCGCTCCAATCAGGAAGAAGTGGAACAGAGGTTCTTTCAGTATTCGCATGAAGGCTCCTCGTAAAACGTGATCTGGTTCTACGCCTCGATGCTGGCATCAGAGGGTTGGATTTTGCAAGGTGATGGACGGCTGCCGATTCAGGGGCTGGCTGTGGCCACTGAGGTCGCGGTCACGACCTCGGTTCGCAGATCTGCACTACGCAGCGGATCACTCGGCCGGCGTATACCAAATCGGGGACGAATACGCGCGTTCCTGATGCGTGAGCACTGCATCCTCGGGCAGCTCGGAGCCGAACCTTAGCTTGTCGTACAGCACCCAACGCGGGGTCGGGATTTCGATCGCCCGCACGTAGTAGAAGGCCCGCGCGTTCGGGTCGAAATCAGGGTCAGACCAGACAGTGACCAGTTCGGCGGTTCCGATTGTGTTGGTCCAGCTGGCGGTATCCACATCCACCGTGTTCCCCACCGCGGGGATCTTGCCGCTATCATCTGCAACACGGTTGTCTGACCACGCAACATCATAGACCTTTTCCTGCAAGGCACCCTCGGCATCAAGCCAGCCTTTAATGACTTGCACACGATCCAGATTTGCCCCGATCGGGTCGCGCAAAGCGGCGATCAGGAAGGATGGCGCGCCGTCCCCTTCGCGGGGGCGCAGGTCCGACCCCATCGGAACACCTTTGGTATAGCCAATATCTGCCAGAAAGCGGGTTTCGACATCAGCATCACTGAAATCCCACCCACCAAAGAACCGCAGGCCGATCCGGGGGCCCGTGGTCGCGTAGGTTTCACGCCGCTTGAATGCGTCAAAAATCGCAGCACGTGTATTTTCGGTCGCCCAAACAGCCGTATAGCCGGACGCTACAAGCAGATCACCGGGAATCTCACCCAGATCATTGGCGATAAACGGGTGCTTGATACGCGAGGCCGAGGGCTCTACGCTGACGGATTTGCCAAAGAAGTTGTCTTCTTCCGCCGTGGCCAGAGAGGTATGGCTGTCCGTCGCACCGCCCATGCCGAACTTATAGGGGTTCACGCCGAATTTTTCTTCTAACATCAAACCGCGTTTCAGTGCCTCACGGGCGTATTCTCCGGCCAACATGTCATCGGTTTTCAATTCGGTTATGTCGAGGTTGCCGACGTCCCAGTTCTCGTAATCCGCAAATTCGTCATCCGGGCTCAGGAAGGGGTGGGCTTCGCCGTCACCTTTGATCTGCGTAACCTCATAGTGAGGTTCCCATTTGGCGCGGGCCGCGACGTATTCCTCGTCAACCTTGCCGCCGTGATACGTATCCTCGGTCGGGAACATCCATCCGTTCGAAAGGTTGCCGTTATGCGCAAAGGCAACTGCGCGGCCCCCGGTTTTTTCTTGATACTCCTCAAGCCAGGCATAGAGCGATTTAGGGTCCGTATCGCCGTAAGGGGGCTGCGTAACCGGGGGAACCATCTGCAAGGCCCGGATCGGGCCGTCACGCAGCATGACGTTCCGGTGCAGATTGAAACCCTTGGGAACCGAGGTCCATTCGAACCCGATGAAGGCGGTAAAGTTTCCGGGGTCATTATGCCGTTCGGCCGCCAGAACGATATGTTCCCAAGTGAACGCAAAAGCGTCTGCGCCGGGGCTGTAGGATTCCAATAGAATTTCCGGCAAAGTCATCTGCGAGAAATTGGTGATAATATCGAAGGCCGTTTTCCCGGCCTCTTCCCCGCCAGCTTTATAGCCTTCGTACCACTCTAACCCTTTTGGATCAGCAATAACGCCCGGTTTTCCGGCTTGAAGGTCCGGCGCAAATCCCATCAGGTCCGTGTGATCCGTAAGAACCATCCAATCCAGAGGTCGTGCCAATCTGACAGCTTGACCTGTCGACGAAATGACCTGCTCGCCCTTTGCGAAACGCCAGGCTTCATCTGGTAGCAGAGTGTTCCCAAAGGCCCCGGCGTCCAGCGAAAGCCCGGTGTGAAGATGGGTGTCCCCCCAAAGCGGACGTTCAGGGAACGAGCGTTCGGCATATGGGGAATACGGCTGATCCTGAAATAAACCTTCTGCCGCCTGTTCGCTGGGCACGGCGTCAGAAAGAACACTTGCCGGTGCCAACATCAAAGCGACAAAACAAACGGATAACCGAAGCATTGGGACCTCCCACATCGAAAAATTCTGCGAAGAAGTAGAGTATTCGCAATTTGTTTATATTCGATTTTGTTTATATCATGCTGTTTTGGTTTCTGTGAGGTTTTTCTTTCCGGCGTGCTTGAAGCTGGTCAGAACGCTGGTCTGAGCAATGCAGGCGTGTTCCTTCGTGCGCCAAGTGCTGACTACTTGGTCGGCTCAAGCGCCAAGGCCCGAGCGTAGACGTGCAGCACCGGCGAGGCATGAACAGACCCAAATCAATCTGCCGGTAAATCAGCTTCCAAAACCATATTGAGAACAAACTGCGTTGCGGGGTCCGTTTCTTCCAAAGCGGCTAAGGCTTCAAACTGTTGAAGCAGCGCAGTTTCACCCCAATTTCGCGTTGCGACAGCGATTTGAACCAAAAGCTCGGGGTCATTTTCCAGAGCAGCGGAAAAGATCTGAACGATTTTTGGCTTGAACTCCGATTGTAAGGTGCCCGCTTCGGCCAAAGCCCGGATCAACGCCTTTTTGTGTTCTTTTGTCTTGCCAGGATCTTGAAGGGCCGCGCCAATGGCGCTGATCGCAGTCGATTGGTCCGCTTCTATTCCAGCAAGAGCCCACTCGAAAGAATTCAGCCCCCCCGATTCCAGCGAACGAACATATCGCGCGCGCACAAACGAGCGCGCCTGGGGATCGGATTGCAACCCGAGCAAACGAATGGCGGCGGATCTGTATGCGAAGCGGTTTATGTCGCTGAATTCCTGTAGAATCAAGCTTGCGGGAACTCTGTCGCTCAACGGGCGCACGAGCGCGTAGGGTGCGCGACCGATTTCAACCAGGGCCATGTTGTGCAACACATGATCCGAGTGCCCTAAATACCGGGCAAAGAACAAAACCCTGTCGGGATTATCCGTTTCTCCGTAGGCCCAAAGCCGACCGAAGGTACGAAGGTCTTCCAGAAAGCCGTGTCTTTCGGGGTTCAGAATAAACAAACGTCTCCAATGCCGCGAAGAACTGCGACCAGTACTATCCTTGTAGGTCGGTCCATAGGTCAGCAAAACGGTTCGCGTTGGATCCGAGCGGAACGACCGTCGTGTAACGCTGTCGATCAAAAACGGAATGTCCGGTGCGGATTTAAGCTTTTCGTTATCCCCTTTGAGAACTTTTTGCGCCTCGAACCTGAAAGGATTGTCTGATGCTGGGCCCGCCAGCACGATGACTTCCGCGGATAGAATGTGATCGGCCAAGGATGCGTCCGGCAGCTCAATACACACCGCGCAGGCGTATGATGCACGCGGTATGGCCAGCCCAAGGACGCATATCACGACTGCAAGAATTCTTCGCATTGCTGGCCCCACGGAACTGATCACCTAGGTTGGCGGCGTCACCAATAGCGCTAAGGTAGCAAATATATTCAGTGATCGGAATATCGTTGAATTCGCCGGGCAATGTTTCGGGATTTGGGTTTGCTCTGCTAAGCGGGCGCAGGAAAGCCATTGTACCGGATAGTTACACGTCACGACCCAACGAAATTGAACCCATTCGGTCCGCTTATCCGTAAGACTTCTAACATCATATTTTACAGACAACTCGGTCCAGAACGTTCAGATCCGAAACGACCCCAGCAAAAGCCGGCCCTCCACCCGGCGTCACGGAGTGCTCAGTACCCCGAAACGTCGCGCGAATATTCGTGATAGATGCCCGGATCAAAGATGGAATTGACCGCCAGTTCGCGCTTGGGAAGAAGGTCCTCGGAAAACACCCGCGCGGCGGCAAAAACATCAGGCGTGACAAAGCGCAGACCGTCCGGAAGCTGGCCCAGCGTCGAGTTCGGGTCATTGGCGGCAAGGTTGTATCCCCAGACGCCAAAGGACGGGATCGACATCTGGTACGTCACGACCTGCGGGAAAATCTCGGACAAGGTTCTGGAAATCGTCCAGTAGGTATGAGGCGAAAAGAACGGCGAGCTGCTTTGGGTGACCAGTACGCCGTTCTCGGTCAGGATGCTCTGGACCATGGCGTAGAATTCGACCGAATAGAGCTTGGACAGCGCCTCGTTATGGGGATCGGGGAAATCGATTATGATCCGGTCATAGGTCTGGTCGGTGGATTTGACATAGTTGAACGCGTCGGTGTTGTGCACGTGCAGGGCCGACGCCTCCATGCTGTTTTCGTTCAGACGCGCGATGGGGGCCAGATTGCGCCCCAGATCGGTCATCGCCGGGTCGAGGTCCACCAGATCGATGCGCGACACGGTTGGGTATTTCAGGATCTCACGCACGGCGAGCCCGTCGCCTCCGCCCAGAACCAGCACGGATTTGGGGGCGGCCTCACCCCAGGACAGGGCGGGATGGACCAGGGCTTCGTGATAGCGATATTCATCCGCTTCGGCGAATTGCAGATGGCCGTCGATGTAAAGGCGGACATCGTTTTTCTGCCAGGTGTTGGTGACGACCAGCGACTGATATTGCGACTGCTTGCGCCAGACGATGCGGTCAAAATACAGGTGATCCTGCGCGAATGCGGTGATCCGCCCGGCCAGCAGAGTCAGCGCGAACAGCAGGACAATGGTCCCGATGGCGCAGCCCAGCATCCGTTTGGGCGTGTCTAGTTGATCGCGCAGGCACAGCACGCTCAGCAACGCGACCATGGCATTGGTCAGGCCAATGGCGAACGAGGACGAGATCAGCCCAATCGACGGCAGCAGCAGGATCGGAAACAGAACCGACCCGCACAGCGCGCCGACATAGTCCAGCGACAGCACGTCGGCGATGGATTCCCGCGTCGTGCTGCTTTCGGACAGGACCCGCATCAGCAGCGGAATCTCCAGCCCGACCAGAAACCCGATGGACGAGATGAAGGTGAACATGCCAACCGTGTAGAACCACGGGGCATAGGGAAAGAGCATGAACAGGGACACGCTGCACAGGCCGCCGATCAGGGCCAGGATCAGCTCGACCCAGATAAAGGTCTGGATCAGGTTGCCGTGGAAAAAACGCGAGACATACGACCCGACCCCCATGGCAAACATGAAAAAGCCGATGGTCAGTGAAAACTGATAGACCGAGTTGCCCAGCAGGTAGCTGGACACCGTCCCAATGATCAGTTCGTAGACGATGCCGCACAGGGCAACAACAAGGATCGCGCCAAGCAGAACCATCGCCTGTCGGCGCGGCAGGTCGGTGTAACGCGGTGTCAGTGTGTCGGTCATGGTGAAATCCGGAAAACTGGAAAGCCCGGCGCGATCAGCGCGCCGGGCCAAAGTTGGGGTTCGGGTAGGCGCGGCGCTTATTTACCGGCGCGCAAACCACCGGCGCGGGCGCTGCGTGGGGCCGAATAGCTGTTGCGCGGTGTCACGCTGCGATTGTTGAAGCTGGACGCGCTGATCCCGGCCGAACGCTGACGGCTGATCAGGTTGCCAATCAGCGCACCCGCCAGAAAACCAGCGCCCGAGAAACGCAGGCCTGCGGACTCACCGGCGGTGTCGGTGGCGATCAGACGGTTGTTGGCCTCGTCGATCTCGATGGTGAAAACCTCGCCCTCGTCCGAGTCGCGAACGCCGTTGCCGTTCGGATCCGCATAGCCCGAGAATTTGGCGTCGGACAGAATCTCCAGACCCAGCGGCTTGTCATAAAAGCGCGGTTCCGAGTTCATGACCTGCGTCAGATATATTGTGAATTCATCCACTTGCTCGTCCGAGGCTTCGGCGATGCTGTTGGCTGTCAGGTATTCCTGATACTGATTGATCGCAAATTCGGTCCGGTCCAGAACCTGCCCAAGATCGGCGGTTTGTTCGGATTTGGGGGCCAGGAACATCGTGTAGCCGACGAAGCCGAGAACGCCCAAAATGGCAATCAGTTTAAGTTTTCCAAACATGAAATCTCCTATCGAGTTTAGTCAGTGTTTTCAGGTTTCACCAAGGGGGCAGGACCACCACACCTGGTGCAGGTCCTTGCCGTAGAACTCATTCAGTTCGCCGCATTTCGTCATCCCGTGCGCCTGCAATTCATCCGCGTGGGCATCGGATAGGTCAGAGGGGACAGCCAGAACCGCCATGCGGTATTTTTGCGTTCGCGCAAGCGAAAGCTGCTGATCCAGCCCGGCCAGCCCGGTCCCGGCTTCACGCCAGCGCAGACCCGCGACATCATCGGTTTCAGCGGCTTTATGCAGGTCAATGACAGACAGGCCCGCGGTCGAGGCCGGAGGCGCGGGCGGCAGGTCCGGCGCGTCGGGATTGTCCAGCCCATAGATGATCTTCGCCTCTTTGGGGCTGTGATATCCGGGCACAGTCAGCTCGACCGAAGCGCCGAACTCTTCATACAGTTTGTGTGCGGCGGCATAGATCTTTTTGCCGAACTCTTCATAGTCGCTGGTTTCAATGAAAATCTTGCGGATGTGCAGCTGCGCCAGCTTGCCCAACAAGTCGTTCAGCATCTGCCCGCCCAGACCTTTGCCGGTATGGGCCTGATCCAGATAGGTCCAGGACAGCCAGGCAACATCGGGGACGTCTTCGTCGACGCTATAGCCGATCAGTCCCAGCACGTCGCCCCGGTCCAGCAGCACAAACATGTTGTCGGTGCCTTCGTTGACGAACGTGCTTTCAGCCTCAAGCGCATCATCCTCGTCGGTCTGGGCGATGATCTGAACGGCGGGCGAAACATGCCGCCATTCCATAGGTTTGAGCGTCGGACCTTTCGAGCCGAACAGGGCGTTAAACACGGCAAGACCTCCTCCGATCAACGCGGATGCAATATGGGTGAAAACCGCGATCTGAGACCGCAGATACAGAAACTCGGCCGTCAGCAGCCCGCAGATCAGCGCCAGCGCCCAGACACGCTGCGCTGCTGGGCGCGATGCAACCACGCCATAGGCGACGAGGGCGTAGGAAACGCTCGACAACCCCACAAATCCCGGCCCGGCCAGAGCGAACTCTGCCACCGTTCCGGCAAGCGTGCTCAGAACCGCAAGACCTGCGGTTGCGATGCTGCCCAGCCGGGGTTCGGTCAGGGAACCGCCAACAAGGATCATCAGGCAATTGAGCGTCAGATGGTTCAGATCCCCATGCCGGATCACGAACACCAGATGGTCGGGCAAGCTCAGGACCGGCCCCGAATAGCGCACCGGACCCAACAGCAAGTAGGCGCAGATCGCGCACAGGATAAGAGAGATCGTGACCGGGCATCTGCGCAGTTCTTTCATTCGCCCTTCAGCAACCTGCCACCGCCAGCCGCGGTACGGTTTGGCCGATCAGACCGCGCTGGATGGACTGTACTTCGACGCGTTGCGGGCGGAAAAAGGACTTCAGCACGTCCAGGCTGCGCTGCGGCTCGGCCTCGCCGCACATGAATATGTCGATGGCGGCATAGCCATGCTCGGGCCAGGTGTGGACCGAGATATGGGACTCGGCCAGCAACGCCACGCCGGTAAAGCCGGCACGCTGTCCGAAATCATGGGTCTCGACGCTAAGAACTTGGGCCTTGGCAGCCAGTGCCGCGCGCGTCAAAGCGTCTTGAGCAGGGGTAGGATCATAAAGCGCAGTCGAATCGAAAAAATCCGCTATAAGATGTATGCCTAATGGCGAAGAAGCAGGGTCCATTTATAGCAATAGCCTCAAATCACGTAATATGACGGCACGATTAGTCTATTGATATAATTAGTCAATCTGATCGCGACGTTAAGCTTTTTTGACGGAAGCGCTGTGGCGGAAATGCACAACCAATGGGAGATTTTGGCTTGCCCCGACTCACACTTAACTGAAACCGGAAGGCCGGGTTAAATTACAAAATGACAGCTCAATTTGTGAAGGCAGCCTAACCATACTGAAAACAGTCTGTTCTTGTCCGCGTCACGGCAATTGAAACTGCGACTTTCCGCTGGGCACGTGAGAGGTGCTCGCCCATAGCGGCCTTTTCAGGATGGGAAAGTCGTATCTTTCGAGGCACCTTGACAAGATTTCTGCTACAATTAATTTTATCAACTAAAATAATAGCACGGGATAATGCCGAATGTACCTTGGGTTGGATTTGGGAACGTCCGGTCTCAGAGGGATTCTGGTGGATGACGCCGGTCTCGTCTTATGTGCCGCCGAAGTCAGCATTTCGACGTCAACGCCCAAACCCGGGTGGTCCGAGCAGACTCCGTCAGATTGGATCGATGCATGCAAAAAGGTTGTCACCGAACTCCGCGCGCGTGATGCACAGGCGTTTTCCAAATTGCGTGGAATTGGTCTGAGCGGACATATGCATGGCGCGACACTTCTGGATGCGGACGGTCGCGTGTTGCGGCCCTGTATCCTCTGGAATGACACGCGCTCAGCCGAAGAGGCGGCAGTGCTGGATCAGGCACAGGGCATGCGCGCGATCTCGGGCAACATTGTCTTCCCGGGCTTTACCGCGCCAAAGCTGGAGTGGGTGCGTTCACACGAGCCCGATGTGTTTGCGAAGACAGCCAAGGTTTTGCTTCCGAAGGACTATTTGCGGTATTGGCTGACGGGCGAATACATTTCGGACGTGTCAGACAGTGCCGGAACATCCTGGTTGGATGTTGGAACCCGGCAGTGGTCGGAAACCGCACTTGCATTGGGTCATATGCGCGCCGATCAGATGCCTCGATTGGTTGAAGGCAGCGATCCGGGCGGCGCGTTGAAGGCCGCATTGAAACAGGAATGGGGGCTTTCCGGCGATGTAATCGTGGCCGGAGGGGCAGGGGATAACGCGGCTGCGGCTTGTGGCATTGGCAGTATTCGGGACGGCACGGGGTTTGTCTCGCTGGGAACGTCGGGCGTATTGCTTGTTGCGCGGGATGGTTACGCCCCTGCGCCGGAAACGGCAGTGCATTGCTTTTGTCACGCCGTACCTGACAAGTGGATACAAATGGGGGTCATCCTGTCCGCCACGAACAGCATGAACTGGTTGTCACGGAACCTGGGCCAGCCGGTTGAAAAACTGGTTGCGGCCGTGCCTCGCACGGTGTCGGGCCCGTCGTCGGTTACGTTCCTGCCCTATTTGTCGGGCGAACGGACGCCGCATAACGATAGCCACATCCGGGGCGCGTTCTTGGGCGTGGATGTCGCCTCGGAGCCCGTTGATCTGACGCAATCCGTCATGGAGGGCGTTGCCTTTGCGATGAGGGATTGCCTTGAGGCCCTGAAACGCACGGGGACAAGACCAAGCAGTCTGATGGCAGTGGGCGGAGGCGCGCGATCCCGGTTCTGGTTGGAGACATTGGCCACCGTCTTGCAAGTGCCGCTGGACCTGCCCAAGGGCAGCGAGTTCGGTGCCGCAATGGGGGCCGCGCGCCTTGCCATCTGCGCCGTCAACAGCGCCGCGCCAGCCGAGGTTATGACGCCGCCTGAAATCGAGGATCGTATCGATCCGCGCAGCGACCTGATCGACATGTATGAACGCGAATACGGGCGATACCGGCAATTCTACAAGGCGTTGGCGCCGTTGGCTGCAAGATGACACCTGATGCGGGAACGCGCTCTCGGATCGAAACGGCCATGTTGTCGGATGGTGACATGCAGGTCGCGGTTCTGAACTACGGGGCGATCACGCAAGGGTGGTGGTACAAGGACACGTCACTTGTGCTTGGGTTCGATGACCCGGCCGCGTATTTCTCGGATACAAGTTTCATGGGCGCAATTATTGGGCGCGTCGCGAACCGGATCGGCGGTGCCCAATTTGACTTGGCGGGTCGTAGGCATGACCTGAGCGCAAATGAAGGCACCAACACTCTGCATGGCGGCGCGCAGGGCCTGTCCCGGCAATTCTGGACCCTTGCGCAGACGGCACCAAACGAGGCTGTGCTGAGCCATCGGTCACGTGATGGGGAAGGCGGGTTCCCCGGCGATGTCAGGTTCGAGGTCCGCGTCACCCTGCGGTTTCCGCGATTGATCTACACGATCACGGCACATCCTTGCCGTCCGACGCCCATCAGTGTCACGCAACACAACTACTACACTTTGGGTGGCTTCGAAGGCGTTGACTCACATCGATTGGAACTTGCCTCAAGCCGATATCTGCACATCGATGAGCAGGGAATTCCTACTGGTCGACTGTGTTCGACCATTGGCAGCGAACTGGAGTTTTCGGCGCCAAGTCCGATCAGACAGGCGTCAAAGGGGATCGACCATTATTTCTGCTTCGATCAGGATCGTAACCCGAACGCGCCGGTGGTGGTGTTCACTGCGCCGTCCGGCCTGACGCTGACAGCCTATTCCGACCAGCCCGGTGCGCAGGTCTATTCAGGTGCCAATCTGGCAAAACCGCCATATGCATCGCCCGGTCTGTGCATCGAACCTTCGGGATACCCAAACGCCCCCAACATCCCGTCCTTTCCTTCGATTATCCATACGCCCGAAAGCCCGTACCGGCAGGTGCTTACCCTTGAGATCTCAGAGGGTCGTGATGAAGGTTAGGTGGCTCTTTCCGGTTCTTTGCGTATTGATCTCAAGCGCAGGCAGCACAAGTGCCCAGAACCTTGGTGATCGGCCCGAGTTCCTCGAGCCTGATTTAAACAGCGTCGAACTGGGGCAGCTGCTTTTCTATGACCCGATTTTGTCCGGCAACAAGAACATCAGTTGCGCAACCTGTCACCATCCCGATCTTGGTACATCAGATGGCCTGTCCCTTGGCATCGGGGAAGGGGGGCTTGGTCTGGGTCCCGAACGCAGGCTGGTTCCCGAGAACACGCCTGAGCAACGTATTCCCAGAAACTCACCGGGGCTTTGGAACCTCGGCGCGACGGAGTTTACAACGTTTTTCCACGATGGGCGGCTTGAGGCGGACCCCACGCAACCGAACGGGATCAGAACGCCGCTGGGCACGCATATGCGGCCCGGCTTTCAATCCGCCTTGGCGGCGCAAGCCATGTTCCCGGTGCTTTCGCCGGATGAAATGGCGGGTCACTACTCGGAAAATGACGTCAGCAAGGCGGTTCGACTGGGTCTTTTGACCCAGCAAGGCGGCGCGTGGGATTTGATAGCCGCCCGTGTTGCGGCCATTCCGGAATACCGGCAGAGGTTTGGCGTCATCGCCCCGGATGCCGAGATTACCTTTACCGCCATTGCCAACGCGATCGCAGATTTCATCGCGTTCGAGTGGCGCGCGGATAACAGCCCCTTTGACCGCGCGATGAGAGGCGAAGGTGAATTGCCGGAAGACGCCGAAACCGGCATGGGCCTGTTCTATGGCAAGGCCGGGTGCAGCACCTGCCATTCAGGTTGGTTCCAGACAGATCACGGCTTCCATTCGATTGCAGTGCCGCAGATCGGGCCGGGAAAATCCGCGCGATTTGAAAGTCATCTGCGCGATGACGGGCGTTTTCGCGTCACAGGTAACCCGGAAGATGCATTTGCGTTTCGCACACCATCGCTGCGCAATGTGACATTGACCGCGCCTTACGGACATAACGGTGCCTTCGCCCGGCTCGAGGATATGGTGCGCCACCATTTGGACCCAGTGGCCTCTTTGCGGAATTACACGATTGAAATGGACCTGTTGCCGGATTTCCCCGGTGCTGATGATCAAAGCCCGTTATTGGATCGGCAACACATAGACGAGATCGCGGAAAGCAACAGCCTGTCGCCACTGTCTCTGACGGATCAGGAGATCGACGCTCTTCTCAGCTTTCTGGCAAGTCTTGAAGACCCGGCAAAGCGGTTGGGGGTGCCCTCTCAAGTTCCAAGTGGCCTGCCGGTGGATCAGTGATTAACGGGAAATCCGGACGATTTGGTTGGCGCTGACCCTTTGCCATTTGCCCGTTTCTCCGCCCGGCCAAATGACCCGAACTTGCGCGTCGCTTTCATCGCCCAGGCCAAAATGATGAAACCCCGAGATGCCCCCTGCATGACCGCCACCAATCGTTATTTCGCGGGTTTGAACCCCTGCCGGAGTTTTTATTTCGACAAATCCACCAACTGCAAAGCGGTTGGATCTATCCTGAGAAACGCCAAGCAACAGCCAGTGGCCCGCGCGCGAAATGTTCTGGCTGACTTCCAGTTCCGAGCCTCGATTGACGACCACCAGATCAAGCCGCCCGTCATTGTTCAGATCGGCAACTGCCGCACCGCGGGACTTTGTCATTGAAGCAACGCCCGCCTCAGCCGAGGTCTCAGCGAATTGCCCATGGGGTGTCTGCACAAGCAGGTTGTTGGGATCGTTCAAAGCGGCATCCGGCATTTGTTCTACATTGCCCTTGGCAACGAAAATGTCGTCGCGGCCGTCGTTGTTGACGTCGCCAAACTGCGCGTGCCACCCGGTCGACGGCCTGCCATCATCGCCGACATGAGGTCTGTGGGCTGTCGTTCCCTTGTCATAAGTGGCATCGCGCCACGTTGGGCCTTGCGCCGCTGGGTCAAACACCTGCAGCTTCTGATCGCCCATGGAGGTCAGGTAAACCTCGGGAAAGCCGTCCCCCGTCAGATCGCGCGAGGCGATCCCCATGCCCCAGATCGAATAGGGCATCCAGCCGTCCTCGGGCGTGAACAGGCGGGGTTCCGGTTCCATGGCCCAAAGCTGCTCTTGCCCGTTGCGCACATAATAGTGGCGGTCATTGCTGACACGAAGATCCGCACGCCCCGTTCGTGCCCAATCCGAGAACAGTATGGACAGGGAACAATAGCCGGGTTCAAGATGTTGCGGTTGCCCGTAGCCGTGCCCTTCGGGGCGGTAGAGCAGGGTCGGCCCGCAGGCCTCGAACGGACCGTCCGGATCGGATCGATCAACATAGGTTCCAAAGGCCAGAGTGGGCAAGTCTTGCCCGTCTTCCCAAGTGGCCGAGAAGCCGGTGGTCCAATGGTCGGCGGACAGAAAACCAAGGCTATCGAAGGGCTTGAACTGGCAATCTGGCAGGCCCTGCAAAAGCAGGTCTGCGCCAACGCGCAGAATTGCCAGATCCATCAAGCCGTCGCTGTCAACGTCCAGGGGATAAGCACCGGTTACCCCGGTCAGCGACAATTGATCGGGTGTTTCGGCCCGAAAGGAAATCGTGTCGCCTGAGGTATTCTTGAACATTTGAGATCGGTTTGATCCACCTGCAACAAACAACTCTGGCAGCGTGTCACCGTTGCAATCGAAAACCGCGACCCCGCCGCCGACAAAATGCTCCCATCCGCCATCGTAGATATGAGCTGGGACGTCAACGCGCTGGAATTCGGGGGAAGGCCCCTCAGCGTAAGCCCCACTGACCAGAACCAAAAAGACCAGCGGTTCAGGACGCATGGGCCGTAAGCTCCTGCACTTTGAGGATTGATATCTGTTCGATCCCATAGGCGGCCGCACCCTTGGCCCACATCAGATCGCCCCAATCGTGGACTTTGAGTTCCGGCAGGGGGGCATCGACACTGACAACGCCGTTTCGGATGCGGTTCATCACCTGGTCTGAGCAGAGGTGTTCAAAGCTCATTTGGGTGCCGGACACGACGATACATTCAGGGTCATACAGGTTGATCAGATTTGACACCCCAAGGCCGAACATCTGACCAGCGCGGGCAAGCACCGACGCAGCCCTTTCATCCCCGGAACTGGCGCGATCATAGATGTCGGACACGCTCCCCATCTCACTGTCGTGGCCTGTGACGGTCATTTCGCGTATCAGGGCATAATCCCCGACATAAGCCTCAAGACATCCACGTTGGCCGCATTGGCACAATGCCCCGTCAAGGTGAACCTTGGTGTGACCGAATTCCGCGCCGCAGCCGCGTTCTCCGCGGTAGAGTTTTCCGTCCAGAACAATTCCCAGACCGACACCATGCTCGATCGTCACAACCAGAAAGTTTTTCAGCCCCTTGCCCAGCCCAAACAGCTGTTCGGCTTTGGCGACAAGATTGGCGTCGTTGTCCACGAAGACCGGGCAGGGGATATCCTTCGACAGCAATAGATTGAAATCGATGTTCCGGTCGGTGATCGAAGACGACCAGTGCACAAAGTTCCGTTTTGCATCGACAAGACCCGCCACGCCAATGGAAACACCGGCCAGATTGTCGAGCGTGCCGCCAATCTGCCTGCAGGTTTCCTGAAGTGCCTTGCCCACTGCCTCGACGAATTCCGCCGGTGTCATTCGGGCGTGTTCCAGTGGCTGTTTGTGTGATGTTACTTCGTTGCCTTCAAAGTCGACCAGAATAACCGAAATCACTTGCCGCGCGACTTTCAGACCCGCCACAAGGTGGGATTGCCCGTCCAGTTGCAGCAAAACCCTGGGCCTGCCTCGTTTACCGGAACCGGGCTGCGCCTCGCCTTCGGTTTCCTTGATCAACCCGGCGGAAATAAGATCGGCTGTTGCTGCCGTGACGGTGGCCGGGCTGGTTTGCAAAGCGGATGCGATATCGATCCGCGAGACGAATCCTTGCGCTCGAATATGCTCCAACACCCGCAGGCGGGTGGTGTTTCTTTGCTCTAATGAAACCAGAGAGGCTTTGCTTTTCAGCATCTTATCCTCGCGAATCTTGCCGTTGGCCCAATCTATTTGAAATTGCCGCCTTCTTGTAGAGTAAATATTTTACCGACTGAAATAAATATGGTATTCAAAATTGTGAGAGCCGCGAATCGAGATTCGATGGCTCGGCAAATGGGAGGAAATCATGAAAAGAATTCTCAGCTTCTCGGCTGCGGCCACCTTGTTGGCTTCTGCTGCCTTCGCAGAGCCGGTGGTCGGCGTAAGCTGGTCCAACTTTCAGGAAGAGCGATGGAAGACGGACGAAGCAGCCATCAAATCAGCGCTGGAAGCAGGTGGCGCTGAATACATCTCATCTGATGCGCAGTCGTCATCCGCCAAGCAGCTTTCGGATATTGAAAGCCTGATCGCACAGGGCGTGGACGCGTTGATCATTCTGGCGCAAGACGCACAGGCCATCGGGCCGGCCGTTCAGGCTGCGGCTGACGAAGGTATCCCGGTGATTGCCTATGACCGTCTGATCGAGGATGACCGGGCCTTTTACCTGACCTTCGACAATGTCGAGGTCGGCCGCATGCAGGCCCGCGCCGTCTTTGATGCCATGCCCAAGGGCAATTACGTGATGATCAAGGGGTCCCCCACCGATCCAAACGCCGATTTCCTGCGGGGCGGTCAGCAAGAGATCATCGGTGCGGCGGTAGACAGCGGTGACATCGTCATCGTTGGTGAGGCCTATACCGACGGCTGGTTGCCTGCGAATGCGCAGCGCAACATGGAACAGATCCTGACGGCGAATGAAAACAACGTGGACGCGGTTGTTGCGTCGAATGACGGCACAGCAGGCGGTGTTGTTGCGGCGCTGACGGCGCAGGGCATGGAGGGTATTCCGGTATCCGGGCAGGACGGCGATCATGCGGCGCTGAACCGGGTTGCACTGGGAACACAGACTGTTTCGGTCTGGAAGGATGCCCGTGAACTGGGCAAAGCCGCCGGTGAAATTGCGGTTGCGCTGAGCAGTGGCACAAGCCCTGCAGACGTGGATGGTGTGGTCAGCTGGACATCGCCGGGCGGCACCGAGATGAACTCGGTCTTCCTTGCTCCGGTCCCGATTACCAAGGACAACCTGTCCGTCGTCGTGGATGCGGGATGGATTTCGCAGGAAGCGCTGTGTCAGGGCGTCGAAAACGGACCTGCCCCCTGTAACTAAACCACTCAGCCCCTGGCCCTGTTTGGGCCGGGGGTACTTGCTGAAAATGAAAGATCGGAAATGACCGAAACTTCGTCTCAGCCGATACCTGAAAAGGCAAAACCCAGCCTGTTCCAGCAACTGGAACTGGATATGCGGCTTTTGGGCATGATCGGCGCGTTTGTCATCCTGTGCATCGGGTTCAACATCGTCACCGACGGACGGTTCCTGACCCCGCGCAACCTGTTCAACCTGTCCATCCAGACGGTTTCAGTGGCCATCATGGCCTGCGGGATGGTGTTCATCATCGTCACGCGGCATATCGACCTGTCGGTCGGGGCGTTGCTGGCGACAACCTCGGCGGTGATGGCAATGACACAGACCGAACTGCTGCCGCACATGCTGGGGATGGGTTTGAACAACCCGGCAACATGGGCGGTCACCATAGTGATCGGCCTGCTTGCGGGCACGGTGATCGGTGCTTTTCACGGCTGGTTGGTCGGCTATCTCACGATACCGGCCTTTATTGTCACCCTTGGTGGTTTCCTGGTCTGGCGAAACGTGGCCTGGTACCTGACCAGCGGCCAGACCATTGGCCCGCTGGACAGCACCTTCCTTATGTTCGGCGGAACAAACGGAACCCTGGGCACAACGGTAAGCTGGCTGTTCGGGCTGTTCGCCACCGCAATCGCCATCTGGGCTTTGTGGAGCGGACGGCGCGCAAAATCCGCGCACGGGTTTCCTGTCAAACCCGTCTGGGCCGAAGGCACCCTGGCCGGGATCATCGCTGTCGCGATCCTTGGCTATGTATACATTGTCAACAGCTACGCTATTCCCACGCGCCGACTGCAACGCATGTTCGAAGCACGTGGAGAGGAGATGCCCGAGGGATTGGTCGTGGGGTACGGCATCCCGATCTCGGTCCTCATCCTGATCATCGTTGCGGTCACCCTAACTGTTGTGGCCCGGAAAACCCGGTTCGGCCGCTATATCTTTGCCACCGGCGGCAACCCGGACGCGGCAGAGCTATCCGGCATCAATACACGGCTTCTGACCGTCAAGATTTTCGCGCTGATGGGGTTCCTGTGCGCTGTATCCGCCGTGGTCGCCTCGGCGCGGCTGGCGAACCATTCGAACGACATCGGTACGCTGGATGAGTTGAGGGTCATCGCGGCGGCAGTGATCGGCGGGACCGCCTTGTCCGGTGGCATCGGCACAATCTACGGCGCGATCCTTGGCGCATTGATCATGCAGGCGCTTCAGTCCGGCATGGCCATGGTTGGCGTTGACGCGCCGTTCCAGAACATCGTGGTCGGCAGCGTTCTTGTGCTGGCCGTCTATATCGACATCGTCTACCGCAAGCGACTGGGGGCAAAGTGATGCAAGCTCAGGACACGCAGAAAACGCCCTCAACATCCGCTCGCGGAACCGGTGCGCCGCCCTTGGTCGAAATGCGCGACATTTCGATTTCCTTCGGGGGGATCAAGGCGGTCGATCATGTATCGGTCGATCTTTACCCCGGCGAAGTCGTTGGCTTGCTTGGCCATAACGGGGCCGGGAAATCGACGCTGATCAAGGTGCTTTCGGGTGCCTATCAAATGGATCATGGCGAGATCCTGATTGATGGCAATCCGGTTGAGATCAACAACCCACGTGATGCGCGGGCGAATAATATCGAGACCATCTACCAGACCCTCGCGCTGGCCGATAATCTGGATGCAACGTCGAACCTGTTTCTGGGGCGCGAGATGACGACGCCCTTTGGGCTGGTCAACGACGCCGCCATGGAGGCTGAATGCCGCAAGATCATGGCGCAGCTTAACCCGAATTTTCAGAAGTTCAGCGATCCGGTGTCTGCGCTGTCGGGCGGCCAAAGACAGTCTGTGGCGATTGCACGGGCCGTCTATTTCAATGCCCGCATCCTGATCATGGACGAACCCACCGCGGCGCTTGGCCCGCATGAAACGCAGATGGTCGCGGATCTGATCCATCAACTCAAGGCGCAGGGCATCGGGATCTTCCTGATTGATCACGACGTGCACGCGGTCATGGATCTGTGCGACCGCGCCTCGGTGATGAAAAACGGGAAACTGGTGGGAACTGTCGATATCGCAGACGTCACCGATGACGATCTTTTGTCGATGATCATTCTGGGCAAACAGCCCGGTCAGAAGGCGGACTAGGGGGCAGGAATGAAAAGCGGATTTTTCGACGGGATCGAACAGATCAAGTTCGAGGGTACGGACAGCAAAAACCCCTTGGCCTTCCACCACTACGACCCGGACGAGGTGGTCATGGGCAAACGCATGGAAGATCATCTGCGATTTGCGGTCGCCTGGTGGCATTCCTTCGCGTGGGAGGGCGGAGACCCCTTTGGCGGACCCACCTTCGAACGCCCTTGGCATCCGCAGGACGATATGGGCCGGGCCCGGATGAAGGCGGATATCGCATTCGAATTGTTCGAGATTTTGGGTCAGCCCTTCTTTTGCTGGCACGACGCCGATATTCGGCCCGAACAGGGCAATTTCGCCGACAATCTGAGAACGCTGGAAGACATCACCGACTATATCGGTGAAAAGATGCAGGCGTCCGGCACCCGACTGCTGTGGGGGACGGCCAATATGTTCAGCCACCGACGCTGGATGGCCGGGGCCAGCACCAATCCCGATCCCGACGTGTTCGCGTTTGCGGCGGCAACAGTGAAATCGTGCATGGACGCAACCCACAAGCTGGGCGGCGAAAACTATGTCCTCTGGGGTGGCCGCGAAGGCTATGAGACCCTGCTGAATACCGACCTGAAGACCGAACTGGACCATATGGGCCGGTTTCTGAACATGGTCGTGGAATACAAACACAAGATCGGCTTCAAGGGTGCCATTCTTGTCGAACCCAAGCCGCAAGAGCCGTCCAAGCACCAATACGATTATGACGCTGCAACCTGCATCGGGTTTCTGCGGAAATACGGGTTGGCGGACGAAGTGAAGCTGAATCTCGAACAGGGACACGCAATCCTTGCCGGTCATAGCTTTGAACACGAGATCGCAGTTGCCGCGGCCGAGGGGATGTTGGGGTCCATCGACATGAACCGAAACGACTATCAGTCGGGTTGGGACACGGATCAATTCCCCAACAACACGCCCGATGTGGCCTTGGCCTACTACTACATTCTGAAAGCGGGGGGCTTTACAACCGGCGGCACGAATTTCGACGCCAAAATCCGCCGTCAGTCGATTGACGCAGAAGACCTTGTCGCCGCGCATGTCGGTGGCATGGATATTTGCGCCCGAGGTCTCAGGGCCGCTGCCGCAATGATCGAAGACGGGGGCTTGGATGCTGCGCTTTCTGACAGGTATTCCAATTGGAGCTCACCCTCAGCGCAAGCCATGTTGAACAGCAGCCTCGACGACATTGCCGCCCGAGTCTTGCGGGATGGGATCAACCCCGAACCACATTCAGGGCGTCAGGAGATACTGGAGAATTATGTGAACAGGTTCGTGTGACGACCACAATCAAACGCGCTTCAATCCGCAAGCAATAGCGCAGCATCAGCCCGCAAGCCAGTCCACGACCTGCTGCACCTCCCGCCTCACGGGGCGGCTTCCGCGCACCTCGACGAAATAGGCATGGGTGGGGGGGATGCTTTCATCGAAAAGGCGAACGACCCGTGCCTCGGCAAGGTCCTGATCGATCAGCGGCAGCCAGCCGATCACGATCCCTTGCCCTTCGGCAGCACCGCGCAGCAGGGCGTTTGCGTCCTGGAAGATCGAACCGCGCAGCCGGTTTGGGACGGGCACGTTCATGGCTGCGAACCAATCCAGCCATCCCCAGTGGTTCCTTTGGTGCAGCAGGGGTAAATTCAGCAGGTCTTTCGGGTCCTTAATGGGGCCGTGGGTGTCAAGGAATGACTTGGACGCAATGGCGACAGGGCTGAGTTCAAGTAATTTGATCGCGTCACCCGATGTCTCGGCCATGCGGTCCCAGCGGATCACGATGTCGAGGTTTTCCCGCACGCTTGTTCCGGGTTCGAAAGTGGGCAGAACCTCAAGCTCGATATCCGCGTGAGAGGCCCAGAAATCGCTGATCTTTGGCATCAGCCACCGCGCGGTGAAAATCGGGCCGGCCGCCAGGCGGACCACCTTGCGGGACCGGCGGTGGAGCGTGCGCACCGCTTCGTCCAATATCCCAAAGGCCTGAGCGGCGGCGTTTGCAAGTCGTTCGCCGTCTTCGGTCAGTGTGACATCCCGACCGCTGCGCACGAACAGCTTGGTGCCAAGCCGATCTTCCAGCCCGCGAATATGGTGGCTGATCGCCGTCGGGGTGACTGACAAGGCTTCGGACGCGGCGCGAAAACTGCCCAGCCGGGCGGCGGCCTCAAAGGCGCGCAAGGCGGGAAGGGACGGTTTCATGCCAAGCCTATTGAATAGTTTTACTCATCTATTGCTGAGTAAGCTGCCTTTGTAAACGTGTTCTGGATATGAAAGCCTGATCTCGACGAAAAGCAAACTTCATGAGTCAATGGTCAAACCCAGCCGCCGCCGAGGTCGTAAAGACCGGCTGAAGGACACCCTGCAAAGCGAAGGCTCTCTGCCTGTCTGGCCGGGGGTCATGGGCGGTCGTCTCAAACCGCTTTCCCCGGATGAGGTGGCGTTGGTCGAAACCTCTGCCTTTGCGCTGCTGGAAACGCTTGGTCTAAGTCAGGCCACCCCGTCGATGATCGACAAGGTTGTCGCGGCGGGCGGTGTGCGGACGGGTGACGGGCGATTGCTGTTTCCGCCCGATCTGGTGCGCTGGGCGATTGACGGGGCGCAACGTGGGTTCTCGCTTTGTGGACAGCACCCCGACCGAGACCTGAAAATCGAAGGATCGCGGGTGCATATGTCAACCGGCGGGGCGGCTCCGGGGGTGTTCGACCTTAACACGCACGAATATCGCGATTCCACGTTGCAGGACCTTTATGATGCAGCCAGGATCGTGGATCAGATGGACAATATCCATCATTTCAGCCGGTCGGTCGTGGCGCGGGATATCGAAGACCCCGCCGTGATGGACCTTAATACCGCTTATGCCTGTCTGGCAGGCACGTCCAAGCATGTGTCGATCTCGATCACTGAACCGCAAAACGTCGCCCAGATCGCCCGGCTTTGCTACAGCATCGCAGGCAGTGAGGCCGCGTTTCGTGCCCGCTCGTTTCTGACTGTCATGGTCTGCCACGTGGTCCCGCCGATGCGCTTCGCCGAAGAGGCCTGCGAGGTGTTGGACCTTGCGATCAGGGCAGGGTTTCCCGTTCAGCTGATCAGCGCCGGTCAGGCCGGGGCGACCAGCCCGGCGACGATTGCTGGGTCGCTGGTGCAGGCGGTGGCGGAAACTCTGGCCGGGCTGGTTTTTGCGCGGTTGGTCGATCCCGAGGTCAAGGCGATCTTTGCGCCCAAACCGCTTGTGGCTGATCTGCGCACCGGATCCATGAGTGGCGGCGGCGGCGAGCAGGCGATCCTGATGGCGGGGGCGGCACAGATGGGGCGGCACTGGGATCTGCCTACCAGCTCGATTGCCGGGATCACCGATGCCAAGCGACTGGACGCCCAATACGGTGCCGAGAAATCACTGGCCGTGACCATGGCCGCCCATGCGGGGTCGAACATCGTCACGCAGGCGGCGGGCATGATGTCGAGCCTTCTGGGTGTCAGCCATGCCGCCTATGTCAGTGACAACGATCTGCTGGGCAACATCCTGCGCACCATTCGCGGGATCGAGGCCACGCCGGAAAACATCGCTGCAGATGTCATTGCGGATGTGTGCAGGGGAGAGGGTCATTACCTGGGCGAAATGCACACGTTCAGCCGGATGAAGTCGGACTATTTCTACCCCGAAATCGGCGACCGTCGGGCCCCGCGTGACTGGGAGGAACACGGCGGACAAAGGATCGGCGACGTCGCCCGCGAACGGGCGCGTGAGATCCTGAACAGCCACTTCCCTGCGCATATCCCCGATCACATCGACCGCAGCTTGCGTGGCAGTTTTGACATCCGTCTGACACGGACCCAAATCGGACGACCTGAATGAAGAATTCTGACCTCAGCCAGCGCGCCCGCGCGGTCCTTCCGGGCGGTGTCAGCCACGAATTGCGCTATCGCGATCCGCATCCTGTCTACATCGAGCATGCGCAGGGGGCCGAGAAATGGGATAGCGAAGGCCGCCGCTATATCGATTTCAAGATGGGCAGCGCCAGCCAACTGCTGGGCCATGGCCATCCTGCGATCATCGAGGCGATCAGACGGCAGGCCGGACAGTCGATCTTCAGTGCCGATTGTCACGAGGCTGAGATCCTCTGGGCCGAATGGGTCAATCGGTTATACCCCTGCGCCGAGCGTACGAGGTTCACCGCGTCAGGCAGCGAGGCGACGATGCTCGCCTTGCGTCTGGGCCGCGCGTATTCCGGCAAGGACCACGTGCTGCGTGTGGATGGGCATTACCACGGTTGGCACGACCACGCGCTCAAAGGTGCAAAACCGGGAACAAATCATGCCGCGTCGCTGGGCGTACCAAAGGCGGTGAATGAGTTGATCCATGTCTGCGCGGCAAACCCCGACGCGATGGCAGATGCGCTGCGAGATGATCGTATCGGAACGGTCATCATCGAGGCGTCCGGGGCGAACTACGGATCGGTTCCGTTGTCGAGCGAGACATTGCGGGCACTGCACGACGTGGCGCGGGCGGCGGGTGTGGTGCTGATCTTTGATGAGATCATCACCGGGTTCCGCTGGTCCCCCGGCGGGCGACAGGCGCGTGATGGTATCCTGCCCGACCTGACAACGCTGGCCAAGATCGTCACCGGCGGTCTGCCGGGCGGTGCGGTCTGCGGCCGGGCCGAGATCATGAAGTTGATGAACAACACGACCATGCGCGACGGCATCGCACCAGCGGTCAGTCATAAGGGCACGTTCAATGCCTCACCGCTGGTGGCCGCTGCAGCCTGCGCCGCAATGCCGTTGCTGGCCAGTGGCGAGGCTCAGGCCAAGGCCGATGCGATGGCCGAACGGATGCGGGACGGCATGAATACCGCTTTGGCCGATCTGGGCGTTGCCGGTGTGGCCTATGGCGACAGCTCGGTCTTTCATGTGTTCTTTGGTCAAGACTCTCTGGACGGTCTTGGCCCGGCTCAGATACGCGGCTTGCCCAAATCGACGGTCAAAGCCTATCGCGACGGGTTGGTGGCACGCGGGGTGGATATGATGTCCTACACGTCCGGTGTCACCTCGGCGGCGCATGAGCCACACATGATTTATGAGGCGCTGGAGGCGTTTCGCGCCACGCTGTGCGACATGATCCGCGACGGGGTAATGCCATGACCCTGCCATCCCATGCCCGCACGGTTGTGATCGGTGGCGGCGTCATCGGCTGTTCCATCGCCTATCATCTGGCGCGCGAGGGGCGCACGGATATCGTGGTGCTCGAACGCTCGAAACTGACCAGCGGCACGACGTGGCACGCTGCCGGTCTGGTGCGCCGCCTGCGGCCCTCGGCAACTCTGACCAAGCTGATCAACTATTCGATTGATCTTTATAGGGAGTTGGAGCGTGAAACCGGCCAAGCCACCGGCTGGACCCAGACCGGGTCGCTGACGCTGGCCACCAACCCGGACCGGCTGACCAATATCAAACGGCAGGTCTCGCTGGGCCGTGCCTTTGGCCTTGAGGCCGAGGTGGTCGATGCCGCCCGCGCGAAAGAACTGTGGCCGCTGATTGAAACCGATGACGTGATCGGCGCGGTCTGGTCCCCGGCGGATGGGCGGGTGAACCCCTCGGACGTGGCGCTGGCGCTGTCGAAAGGCGCACGGGCACGGGGGGTGCGGATCTTCGAGGATACCGCTGTCACCGGCTTGCGGAAAAAGGCTGGGCGTATCGCAGGCGTCGCGGTGGGGGATCATGTGATCGAGGCCGACGAGGTGGTGATCGCCTGTGGCCTCTGGTCCCGCGAGATGGCGGCGATGGCCGGTGCCCATATGCCGCTCTATGCCTGCGAGCATTTCTACATCCTGACCAAACCCCTGCCCGAGGTGCAGGCGCTTGGCAAAGGGGCGCATCTGCCGACGCTGAACGATCAGGACGCGTTCCTTTATGCCCGCGACGATGTCGAGGGGCTGCTGGTGGGCTGCTTTGAACCCAACGCCAAGGGTCTGCCTCTGGACCGTTTGCCCGAGGGTTTCAGCTTTGATCTGCTGGACGAGGATTGGGATCATTTCATGCCAATGATGGAAAACGCCCTGCGCCGGATTCCCGCGTTGGAGCGGGCCGAGGTGCGGATGCTGCTGAACGGGCCCGAAAGCTTTACCCTCGACAGTCAGTTCATGTTGGGCGAAAGCCCCGAGGTGCCGGGTCTGTTCCTGATGGGGGGCATGAACTCGACCGGCATCGCGCTGGCTGGCGGGGCGGGCAAGGCGATGGCCGAATGGATCATCGCGGGCGAGCCGACCATGGAGTTGAACGAGGCCGATATTCGCCGGTTCAGCCCCGAGATGAACGTGCTGGGCGCGTTGGAGGCCCGCATCCCCGAGGTGCTGGGCCGCCATTACGACAACCCCTATCCGGGTCGGGCGATGGACAGCGCGCGCGGTCAGCGCCGGTCCCCCATTCACGCCGGGCTGGTGGCTGCGGGGGCGCAGTTTGAATCGCGCGGCGGCTGGGAGCGCGCCGTGCACTTCGGCGGCAAGGCCGCGCACCTGCCTTTGACATTCGGTGTGCCCGCATGGCGCGAGCAGGTCGGGGCCGAGGTCGAGGCCTGCCGCAACGGTGCCGCCATTCTGGATCAGTCCGCCTTTGGCAAGATCATGGTTCAGGGACCGGACGCTTGCGCCTTTCTCAATCGTCTCTGCGCGGCGCAGATGGATATGCCCGACGGGCGCATCGCCTACAGTCAAATCCTGAACGCGCATGGCGGGGTGGAAAGCGACCTGACGGTTCAGCGCCATGGTCCCGAAACCTATCTGCTGATCACCGGCGCGGGAGAGGTCGTGCGCGTCCTCAAGCGTATGCGCGAGACACGGGGCGATTTCCGGGTAGAATTTACCGACGTGACAAGCGGCTATGCCATTCTGGGACTGGCCGGGGCACAGGCGCGCTCCGTTTTGCAGGCAACCTCGAACATGCCGGTCCCCGATCTGAAACGCTTTCACTTCGCGCCGGTCGAAATCGGCCTTGCACGTGGTTGGGCGGGGCGGCTGAGCTTCACCGGCGAAGAGGGGTACGAGCTTTATATCCAGACCGACATGGCCATGGCCGCGTATGAGGCGCTGCTAGCTGCCGGGGCCAGCCACGCGGGTCTTTACGCCAGCGGCAGCCTTCGCATCGAAAGCGGGTTCCGCGCTTTCGGACACGAGCTGACCCCCGGCACCACCCCGCACGAGGCCGGTCTGGATGCATTCTGCGCCATGGTCACCGGGTTTGTGGGCGAAGAGGCGTTGCGGGATCACACGCCCGCACGCCGGACCGTTTCACTGTTATTCGATGACCCGGATGCGATTCCGATCCATGACGAGCCGGTCTATTTCGAAGGGAAGGTCGCGGGCCAGATCACCTCCGCCGCGTGGAGTTACCGGTTTGGCCGATCCGTTGCGCTGGCGATGATCTCGGGCACGCCGAGATTTTTCGACGAAAAATCTTCCACCGCAGATGGCACATGGGCGGTGGAGGTGGAAATCGCCTGCACCCGCTTTACCGCCCGCGCCGCCCTGAAACCCGCCAAAGAGGCATTCCAATGAGTGATACGACCCGCACCACTCAGGTCGCGATCATCGGCGGCGGGATCATGGGCGTCGCCGCCCAGTTTCAGCTGGCTGAAAACGGCTGGACAGACACGATCCTGTTCGAAAAGGCCGAACTGACCTCCGGCTCCACTTGGCACGCGGCGGGCCAGATCGCCCATGCGGTCGGCAGTCGGATCGCGGGCTGGATCAACAAAACCTCGATCGAGACCTACAAGCGCGTCGAGGCAGAGACCGGCCAGAGCATCGGCTGGCATCAGGTCGGCGGCTTCCGGATCGCCACCACCGATGATGAGGTCGACTGGATGAAGTCGATTATGGGGGTCGGCAAGCTGCTTGATCTGCCGATGGAACTGGTCGGGCCCGAGGAAGTGGCCAAAGGCAACCCCTTCTACCGGACCTCTGACATCAAGGCCGCCGTGCAGACCTTTGAAGACGGCCATATCGATCCATCCGGTGTCACCATGGCGCTGGCCGCTGCCTCCCGCGCGCGGGGGGCCAGGATCGAGCGGCACACCCGCGTCACCGGCGCATCGCGCAAGGGTGATATGTGGCGTCTGGCGACGGAAAAGGGTGATGTTCTGGCCCAGCATGTGGTGATCGCCGCAGGCTCGTATGCCAATCAGGTGGGGGAATGGTTCGGGTTGAAAATCCCGTCAATGTCTTGCCTGCATCACTATCTGGTCACGGATACGGTGCCCGAGTTTCTCGACCGTCCGGAATTGCCCGTCATGCGCGACAATGCCTTTGGCGGCTATATCCGGCAGGAGCAGAAATCGGGACTGATCGGGATTTATGAAGGCCATGTCTGCCCCACGGTTTGGGAAATGCCGCAAGGCGCGCCATGGGCGGCGGAGAATGATTTGTTCGAGGCCGATTACGACTCGATTGGCGATTTTCTGATGGTGGCATTCGGCAAGATGCCCGTACTGGCGGAACTAGGGATCAAGCGTGTGGTGCGCGGGGCGATCACCCATACGCCGGATGGCGGTATGCTGGTGGGGCCGTCGGGTGCGCCGAATGTCTGGCTGTCCTGCGGGTCTTCGATCGGGCTCGCATGGGGTGGTGGGGCTGGCAAGGTGCTGGCCGACTGGATGGTGCATGGCGAAACCCGGATCAACACCCGTGGGATGGACCCACGCCGCTATGGCGATTTCAGCACCGACAATTTCATCGTCGAACGCACCAAGGACGAGTTCATGCGCCGCCATGACACGCCCTGTCCCGGCAAGCAGTTCGACAGCCTGCGCCCGCTGAACCGCCATCCGCTTTATGATCGGCTGGCCGCCAAGGGCGCGGTGTTTGGCGAGGTCGCTGGCTGGGAGCGCCCGCGCTATTTCGGTGCGGTCGGCGAGGTCGAGCAGATCGGCTGGGGCCACCAGACCTGGCATCAAAACGCCATGGCCGAGGCCAAAGCCACACGCGCCGCCGCTGGCGTGATCGACCTCTGCGCCTTTGCCCAGTTCGAGATCACCGGCAAGGATGCGGGTGCCTTGCTCGACCGGCTATCGGCCAACAAAATCCCCGCCACAGACGGGCGGCTGAGCCTCAACCACCTGTTGACCCCCAAGGGCCGGTTCGAGACCGAAATCACCATCTGGCGCATCGCCAATGGTCGCTATTTCAGCGGTTCCGCCATCGCGCGGGCGAACCCGGATTTTGACTGGATCAAATCCCATATCCGACCCGGTGAAGACGTGCAGATGGTCAATCGCAGCGCCGATTGGGGGATGCTGGCCCTGTCCGGACCGGCGTCGCGCCGGATCATGTCGGAACTGACGGAGGCTGACCTCGGCAACGCTGCCTTCCCCTGGTTGTCAGGGCAGGAGATCACCGTTGCAGGCATCCCCTGCTATGCGCTGCGGGTGTCTTTTGTGGGTGAACTTGGGTGGGAATTGCACGCGCCGCTGGACCGGATCGGCGCGCTCTATGATGCGCTGTTTGAGGCTGGTGCCAAGCACGGGCTGGTCGATCTGGGCTCTTACGCGTTCAACGGGATGCGGATGGAGAAAGCCTATCGCGCCAGCGGCGAGCTGACCACGGATGTCGGTCCGTTCGACGTTGGCCTTGACCGCTTTGTCCGCGTCGAAGGTCGCGATTTCATCGGCAAGGATGCCCTTTTAGCCCGCGACCCGGACTGGCAGCTCTTCTATGCGGAACTCCGTGCCGACGGCATCGACATTCATGGCGGCGAGCCTGTGTTGTTGAATGGCATGCCCGTTGGTCTGACCACCTCGGGCGGGTATGGCTATACGGTGGGCAAGTCGCTGGGCTGGCTGTTCGTGCGCAAAGGCACCCCGCGCGATGGCCTCAGCGTGCAAATCCTGAACCGTGCCATCCCCGTGACCGTGCATGACGACGCCCTGTTTGACCCACAAAATCTGAGACCCCGATCCGAGGACTAGACCCATGACCCACATCACCGGCGGCGAGGCCGTCTATCGCGTACTCAAGGCCAATGGGATCGACACCGTGTTCGGCCTGTTGGGCGGCTCGATGCTTGAACTGTATGACGCGATGTATCAGGGGGGCGAGGTCGCGTATGTCGGTGCGCGCGATGAACGGGCGGCGGGGCATATGGCCGATGCCTGGGCGCGGATGACCGGCAAGCCCGGTGTTGTTCTGGGCGCGCAGGCCGGGCCGGGCGTGGTCAATATCGTCACCGCCGTGGCTGAGGCGCATCTGGCCTATTCCCCGCTGGTCGTCATCGCAGGCGCAATCACGCGGGCCGATCAACACAAGGACACGTTTCAAGAGGTCGATCAGGTGGCGCTGTTTGCCCCGATCTCCAAACGCTCGGTCATGGTCACGGACCCGTCGCGTCTGGTCCCGATGCTGGAAGATGCAATACGGCTGGCAAATTCGGGCCGTCGTGGGCCGGTCGTGCTGCATGTGCCGCGCGACCTGTTTGCGGCTGAGGTGCTTGCGGTTGACCCGGTGTCAGTTAACATCGCCCGGCCCGGTCCTGCGGCCTCCGAAGATGTTGCCGCCATCGCCGCGCTTCTGGGTGAAGCCAAACGCCCGGTGATTTTTGCCGGCGGTGGCTTCAAATGGAGCGCCGGGCGAGACGCGCTGACCGCTTTGGCCGAGACACTTGAGGTGCCGGTGGTTGCATCAACCGGCCATGCCGACGTGATGCGCCACGGACACCCGTGGTTTGCGGGGCAGGCCGGGCCGCGTGGCAACCGGGTGGCCAGCCGGTTGACGAAAGAGGCGAATGTGATGGTCGTGCTTGGGGCACGGCTGGGGTTCAACTCGACCTTTCATTCAAACGATTATGTGGGGGCCGAGACGCGGATCGCCCATGTGGATATCGACGGATCTGCGGTGGGGCGCTATTTCCCGGCTGAAATTGCGGCCCAGGGGGATGCGCGCCTGACTGCCGAGGTCCTGACCGATGCGGCCGCTAAACCTGATTGCGATCCATGGCGTGATGCGTTTCGTGCCGACATGGAGACCCTTCGGGCCGAGCGCGCCGAGGAAGCAGCAATCGAGACCCTGCCCATGCATCCCCGCCGTGCCTTGGGCGAGCTGCGCGACGCGCTGCCCGAAAACGCCATCGTCACGCTGGACACCGGCAACACCTGCCTTCAAGCCGCTGATCGGCTGGCGCATTATGAGCCTTTGTCGCTGATCACCCCTTTGGATTTCGGATTGGTTGGCTTTGGCCTGCCCGCCGCCATCGGGGCCAAGGCCGCAGCCCCCGACCGGCCCGTTGTTGCCGTCATGGGCGACGGTGCGGTGGGGTATACGATGATCGAAATCCAGACCGCCATCTCACACAATCTGCCCATCGTGATCGTGGTTCTGGATAATGAGGCATGGGGGGCCGAGAAAGCCTATCAGCAGGAGTTCTATGGCGGACGTCTGTTGGGGGCTGAAATCCAGTCCCCCCGCTTTGACAAATTCGCGGAACTTTGTGGCGGCAAAGGCATCTGGGTCGATGGCCCCGGTGGCATGGGTCCTGCGTTGCAACAGGCAATAGCCTCGGGGGAAACAACTGTTATTCAGGCCAAAATCGACCCCGGCGCGCTGATGACCCTTCGCAAGGATTTGTTCAAAGCACCGCAGCGCCGGGAATAGGGGTGATCTTGCTGATCCGGGTTGGGATGGATCACCCCTCCGCCGGTGTCACCGCCCGCTGATACAGGTGCCATGTGGTGTGCCCAAGGATGGGAAGGGTGAAGATCAGGCCCAGAAACGCCGGGGCCATCGACAGCAACATCGTGACCGAGATGATCGCCGCCCAACCCAGCATGACCACCGGGCTTTCGTTGACGACCCGAATGGACGTGAGCATCGCCGACACGAAATTGGTTTCCCGGTCCAGCAACATGGGCATGGCAACGACAGTCACCGCAAACAGCACAGCTGACAGCAACGCGCCTATGCAGGTGCCGACAGCAAGGAAGGTCCAGCCCTGTGGCGTGAAGAAAACGGTGTTTAAAAAACCGTCGAAATCCGAGAAAGACGCATTCTGCAGTATGATCGCAAGCCAAAGCCGAACCTGGTAAATCCAGACCCAGAAGATGAACAGGGTGACAAAGGCCATCCAACCCATCTCGCGTTTGCGTTGATTGGCCATGACAGTCAGGATGTCTGACCAGCCGAAACTCTGGCCTTTCTGCAAGCGGCGGGACATTTCATACAGACCCGCAGCAGCAAACGGCGCAACCAGCGGAAAGCCGACAATGGCGGGGATGATCATCCAGATTTTTCCCAGCCAGATCAGGCACCAAACCAGCAGGATACCGAAAACCGCATAGAACAGGCCGAAAAAACCGCTCATGAAAGGGCGCGCCAGAAAGTCGGAAAACCCGGCTTTCAGAGATGCGGTGATGTCATCCGCTGTCACCTTGTTGATCTTGGGCGCGGCTGGCTGCTGCGGCGCCAGATTGTCCGGTGGCGTGGACCCTGCGGTTTTGGATGTCATGGCACATCCCTCCTCCGCAGATCAGTTTGCATCAGGTGGTGCATCAGGGCAACCGAGGTGAATGGCGCGGATTGGCACTGTCGCTTGGTTCAACTGCGCGCGATTAGCAGATCACTTGCTTTCTCGCCAATCATGATCGCGGGCGCATTGGTGTTCCCGCTGACGATTTCCGGCATGATCGAGCAATCGGCAACGCGCAGGTTATCGATCCCCTTCACCTTCAGTTCCGGATCCACAACCGCGTTTTCCGAGGTGCCCATCGCACAGGTTCCAGTGGGGTGATAGATCGAAACCGAGTTCGACCGTGCCCAATCCAACGTGCCTTCATAGTCGTCGCAAGACAGGTCCGATGTTGGCCGGAATTCCTCGGAGATTTTCGAGGCCAGCGGGTTGTGGGTGGCGATCTTGCGCGCGATGTTCACGCCGGCGACGATGGTTCGGCAATCGGTTTCCGTTGAAAGGTAGTTGGGGATGATCTTCACGTATTTGGACGGGTCGGGACCATCCAATTGCAGCTCTCCCCGGCTTTCGGGGCGAAGCTGGCAGACCGACATGGTGAAGGCGGAAAACGGATGTACGCCTTCGCCGGGGCTGTCGGCGGACCATGGCTGAACATGGAATTGAATATCCGGCGTCTGTACATTCGGGCGGGTTTTCAGGAAGCCGGTCGCCAGGCTGGCCGCCATTGTCATTGGACCTGCGCGGAACAGCGCATATTTCAGCGCGATGCGCGCCTGATTGAACAGGCTGCGCACCTCATCATTCAACGTGGGTTCGTTGCATTTGAACACCAGACGGGCCTGCAGGTGATCCTGTAGCCCTTTGCCGACAGCAGGTAAGGCGTGGGTCGGTTCAATGCCATTGGCTTTCAGGTGATCAGGGTCTCCGATCCCGGACAACATCAGGATTTGTGGCGAGTTGATCGCGCCGCCGGACAGAATGATCTCGCGACGTACCTTCAACGTCTTGGTTTCGCCGGACCGGTCCTGATAGACCACTCCGGTCGCCTGTTTCCCGTCCAGTTCGATCTTTGTCACCAGGGCATGGGTGATGATGTTCAGGTTGTCGCGATTGCGGATAGGTTTGAGGTAGGCCACAGCCGCGCTGCACCGTCGGCCATTGCGTGTTGTCAGTTGGAAATAGCCGACCCCTTCTTGTTCGGCCCCATTGTAATCGGCGTTGAACGGATAGCCCGCAGCCTGCGCCGCCGCGACCCAGGCGTCGCAGATCGGGCGTTGGATGCGCATGTTCGACACGGACAAGGGCCCGCCGACACCGTGGAATTCATCCTCGCCCCGTTCCTGATCCTCGCAACGTTTGAACAGGGGCAGCACGTCGTCCCAGCCCCAGCCGATATTCCCCATCTGGCGCCAGCGGTCATAATCCTCTTTCTGTCCGCGCACATACAATAGCCCGTTTAGCGAGGATGATCCGCCCAGCACTTTCCCGCGCGGCCAATCAATGCTTCTACCGTTCAGCCCGGGGTCGGGTTCGGTTCGATAGCACCAATCGACCGACGGGTTGTGCATGGTTTTGAAATAGCCGACCGGGATGTGAATCCACGGGTTGGTATCCGGCCCACCGGCTTCCAAAAGGGCGACCTTGGTATTGGGATCGGCGCTGAGCCGATTGGCGATGACACAGCCCGAAGACCCTGCTCCGACAATCGCATAATCCACTTCCATGATCGCCTCCTTCCAACGTCGTTGAAAAAAACTCTATGCAAGATGCAGGAATTATACTAGCATTTTTTGATACAAAACGTCTCAATAATTGCGATCAGGGAGGTAAGCAATGGAGATCGGTAAGAAACTAAGCGGGATTTCACGGCGGGATTTCTTCCGCGTGGCCGGACGCTATGGCATGAGCTCGACGCTGCTTGCGGCAGGCGGGTTCGGCGGCGCGATGAGTCTGGCGAATTTGGCGCAGGCCGCTGAATCGAATTACGAAAAACGCTTCTCGAAAGAGCCGAAGCATACGCTGAAATTTGGTGCGTCGGGCTTCAATACCCGCAACCTTCTGATCGAGCGCGCCGGGGCCATCGAATTCGCCCGTGACCTTGAAGAACGCACAGATGGTGAGATTCGCATCGAGTTCATCGGCGACAACCAGATCTGCGGTCAGCTAAGCTGTGTCGAGAAAACCCAGCAGGGCATTGTCGATATCTATGCGGCTTCGACCCAGAACTCGGCCGGTGGCGCGCCTTATCTGAACGTGCTGGACTATGCCTATATGTTCCCCAGCCGCGCGGCGCAGTATCACTTCTTCTATAGCCCCGCCAGTCAGCGCATCCTGCGCGACCCGCTGGAAAAACGGCACGGGCTGAAGTTCCTGTTCACCCATTGCGAGTTGCGCGGTCTGCAAATGGGATCAACCTTTGCCGACAAGCCAACTGTCACCAAGTTGGAGGAACTGTTCGGCACCAAGAACCGCGTGACGGGCACTCAGCTGGGCCGGATCGCCATGCAGCTTTTGAATCTGAACCCGGTTCCGGTGGCGTGGGAAGAAACGCTGGACGCGCTGAAAACCGGTCTGATCGATGGGGCCGAAACATGGGCCTCGGCTGTGGCTTATGCCAACATGGCACCAGTGGTATCGCAGTCGGTGAACCTGAAGTTCTTCTGCGGGACCGAGCATACCTCGATGTCGGCCAAGGTCTTCGATAGCCTTGGCGGTGAGTTGCAGGATGCCGTGATGGAGTCCTCATACTTCACTCAGGCACTGATTCAGGGCGCAAACGAGGCGGCGCTGTTGAACACCGTTGGCTTCTCGGACCCGCAACTGCCGGGCACGATCTTTGCCGAAAACGGCGTGCGCGCGGCCTTCCTGCCGGATGATCAGATCAAACTGGCCGAAGAGATGTGCGCCCCCAACTTCAACCCCGAGCCGTGGGCGCAGTGGCGTGAGCGTCTGAACAAATGGGCGGGTGGTATCGACACCTATCAGGAGATCTATGACATCGCGCGCGAGATCCCGGCAGATATGCTGCCCGAGAATGTCGAGCCGCGCCGCTGGTGGATGGGCCAGGCCTGATAAGCTGATGCGAACCGGCCCCACGCGGGCCGGTTCCAAAAAACACACCGACTGGGAGGACGGGGTACATGTCGTTTTGGGCAGATATCGGCGCGATTTTCAGCGCTTTTCTCAGCCAGGATTCGTTCGAGATTCAATCCGCACTGGAATCCGACGCGGCTTGGGTTTTGGGTGCGGTCGCCTCGGCCATCGGCGGGTTCGTGATCATGCTGATCTATCGGGCAGTTCCCTTTGTCGAACGTCATTTCGAACGGTCTGTGATGGTCTATTCCTACCTCGCGATTGCCCTGATCATCTTTTGGGGTGTGATCGACAGGTTCGTGTTCAACGATCAAGAGCCGTGGTCGACCACGATCCCTCCGCTGCTGTTTATGGTGATGGCCTGGTTCGGAGCCTCCTACAACGTCCGCCTGCGCACGCATCTGAGCTTTAGCGAGTTTCGCACGGCCATGCCGCGCGGAGGGCAACTGGCCTGTCTGATCCTGGATGCAGTCCTGTGGTTCATCTTTGCGGTGATCGTCATCGTGACCACAACGCGGTTGGTGGCCTTGTCAGCCTCGAATTTCCAGATCGTGTTGGGCACCGACAACATCATGCAGTGGTGGTTCCTTCTGGCCGCGCCGCTGTCGTTCTTTCTGATGGTCGGGCGGGTGTTTCAGAACCTCGCCGACGATCTGCGCAACTGGAAAACAGGCGAGCCGCTGATCAAGCAGGCCGTGATCGGAGCAGACTGATGACAGATGGAACCATGGTCACACTGATCTCGCTTGGGGTCACCTTCCTGTTCATGCTGGGTGTGCCGGTGCTGCTGGTCATCGGCTATTGGGTCATCGGCTGTTCATTTGTCCTTGGCCTGACGCTGGACAATATGGGGGCCGAACTGCTGAACGTCTTCAACAAGGGGTTCGCCCTTCTGGCAATGCCTCTGTTTATCCTGACCGGAGACCTGATCAACAAGTCAGGCATTGCGCGCAGGCTCAGCGATTTTGCCTATGCCTGTCTGGGCTGGATACGCGGCGGGCTGGCGATGGCCTCGCTGGGGGCTTGCGGGCTGTTCGCGGCGATCTCGGGGTCGAACTCGGCGACGACAGCAACCATCGGCTCGATGCTGCACCCCGAGATGGTCAAGGGCGGCTATGACGAACGGTTCAGCGCGGCAACCGCTGCGGCGGGCGGGACGGTGGGGATCATCATCCCTCCGTCGATTATCTTCATCGTCTACGGGTTCCTGATGAACCTGCCGATCTCTGAGCTGTTCGTGGCCGGTATCCTGCCCGGCGCGCTGATGGTCTTTGGCATGCAGTTTGCCTGCTGGATCATCTGCCGCATGAATGGCTGGGGCCACCTGATCCCGCTACAACTGAACCGCGTTCTGAAAACCGCGTTCGGCGCCTGGCTTGGGTTCTTCGCCATCGGGCTTGTGCTGTGGGGCATCTATACGGGCAAATTCTCACCCACCGAGGCGGCGGGGGTGACCGTGGGCTTCTGTGTCATCGCGGGTCTGGTCAGCTATCCGATCAACCGCATCATGGGCGCGCGGAATGACATTACACCCACCGAAAAGACCTTTGCCGAGATGTTCGTGGTCGAAGGCTTCACGATCCCGGAAATTCCGTCAATTGTGATCCGCTCAGCCCAGATCACCGGCATCCTTGCGCCGCTGATCGCGATTTCAGTGGTGATGCAGCAAATCCTGTCCCTGCTGGGGGCGCAGGAAACCATCGGGAATTTCGTGACCTCGATGGGCGGCTACCATGCGGTGCTGTTTACCTCGATGGTGATTGTCTTCTTCTCGGGCATGGTGCTGGAAAGCCTGCCGGTGACCATCATCCTTGCGCCAATCCTTGCGCCGATTGCAGCCTCGGTCGGGATTGACCCGATCCACTTCTCGGTGATCTTTCTGGTCGGCGCGTCCATCGGGTTCATTACGCCTCCGTACGGGTTGAACCTGTATGTGGCGTCGGGCGTGACTGGCGTGCCCTATTTCCGGCTTCTGCGCTATACAGTTCCCTATCTGGTAGCACTGCTGTCGGTCTGGATTCTGGTTTCGCTGGTGCCCGATCTGGCGTTGATCCTGCTGCCAAATAACTAGACTGTTGCGGGATGACCGAAGCGGACACAAAAGACAAAGACACCCAGATTCCCACGAACCTGCGCCTGCTGCTGATCCTGGAAGAGGTGGCACGGCGCGGGGTCGCCGTCAAACCCTCGGACCTGATCGACGCATTGGGTCTGGCAAAGCCGACGATACATCGCCTGCTGCAAACAGCCGAGGCCGAGGGGTTTCTTCAGCGTGATCTGGATGGTCGGTCTTATGGTCCCGGTCCGCGCTTGCGGCAGCTGTCGCTGAATACAGTGTCGTCCGAACATCTTCGCACAGCCCGTTTGGCCATTATTCGCGGCGTCGCGGATGAAATCGGTGAAACCTGCAATCTGGCGATCCCGGATCGCGAGGGTATGATCTATCTGGACCGGGTCGAGACGAAATGGCCGCTGAGAATTCAGTTGCCGATCGGAACACAAGTCCCGTTTCACTGCACCGCCAGTGGCAAGATGTATCTGTCGACCCTGCGTCCGAGCACTTTGGATGGGTTTCTTTCCGCAGGTAATCTTAGCCCGAATACCGATCGCACGATAACGAAGCCCCAGGCCTTGCGGGCCGAGATAACCCGCGTCGCGCAGAACGGGTTTTCGACAGATGATGAGGAGTTCATGCCCGGTATGACGGCCATCGCGGTCCCGGTCATAGACAAGAACAACAGGCTGGCCGCCACTCTGTCCGTTCATGCGCCGACGCAGCGCCATGATCTGAACAGTTTGAAGCAATTTCTTGCCTTGCTACAGGACGGTGCGCGCAAACTGTCGGGTTTGCTGACCTCATAGCCCGGCGATTGACTGACAACATATCGACTTACGCGGCTGCCTTGCGCGATGCCTTGGCCGGGACGTAGTTGAGCACCGGGGCCAGCCAGCGTTCGGCCTCTTCCACGGTCATTCGTTTTCTCTGGGCGTAGTCCTCGACCTGATCGCGTTCCACTTTGCCAACACCAAAATAGTAGCTGTCCGGGTGCCCGATATAGAGCCCGGAGACAGATGAGCCGGGCCACATCGCCATGCTTTCGGTCAGCGCCACTCCGGTCGCGGCCTCGGCGTCCAGCAGGCTGAACAGCGTGCGTTTTTCGGTGTGATCGGGCTGGGCCGGATAGCCCGGCGCGGGGCGGATACCGGCATAAGGTTCGCTGATCAGGGCCTGTGGGTCGAAGTCTTCACCCTTTGCGTAACCCCAAAATTCACGCCGGACCCTTTCATGCAGCATCTCGGCCATGGCTTCGGCGATCCGATCGGCCAGAGCCTTGACGAGGATCGCGCCGTAATTGTCGTTGACCTTGTCCAGCCGCTCGGCAATGTCAGAGTCCTCCGGTCCCGCCGTGACGACAAACCCGCCGACATGGTCCGCACTATGGCCTTCCGGGGCGACAAAATCCGACAACGCGACATTCGGTCGATCACCGCGTTTTACGGTCTGCTGGCGCAGCGTGTGCAGGGCGGCCAGAGTTTCAGCGCGATCCGGGCCGGTATACAGCCGGATGTCATCGCCGACCGTGTTGGCAGGCCAAAATCCAACAACCCCTCGGGGTGTGAACCAGCGCTCTGCGATAATCTGTTCCAGCATTGCCTGCGCATCGGCAAAAAGCGCCCGCGCCGCCGCGCCCTGTTTTTCATCTTCAAGAATTCCGGGATAGACACCGCGCATTTCCCAGGTCTGGAAGAAGGGCGTCCAGTCGATATAGCGCGCAATTTCGGCCAGATCCCAATCGGGCAGCACGCGCGCGCCGGTGAAGGACGGAGCAATGGGCTCGTAATCATCCCAATCCAGCTTCAGCGCATTCGCCCGCGCCTTGGCCAAAAGCAGGCGGTTCTTGGCGCGTTCGCCGCGCTCGTGCTTGTCGGCCACATCCGCATATTCGGCCTGAATCCCGGCGACATAATCGGGCTTCTGCGTCGGGCTCAGCAATGCGCCGACAACCCCGACAGCGCGGCTGGCATCGGTGACATAGACCGCCTGCCCATGCGTGTAACGCGGCGCGATCTTGACCGCTGTGTGCACCCGCGACGTGGTTGCGCCGCCGATCAGCAGCGGAATATCGAACGCTTCGCGCTCCATCTCCGAGGCCAGATGCACCATCTCGTCCAGCGACGGCGTGATCAGCCCGGACAGGCCGATAATGTCCACATTTTCCTCGCGCGCGACTTGCAGGATCTTCTGCGGCGGGACCATGACGCCCAGATCCACGATCTCATAATTGTTGCAGGCCAGAACCACGCCGACGATATTCTTGCCGATATCGTGCACGTCCCCCTTCACGGTCGCCATCAGCACCTTGCCCGCAGATTGCCGGCCCTCACCGCCATTCCGGCGCTTTTCTTCCTCCATATAGGGCAGCAACACGGCCACGGCCTGCTTCATCACGCGGGCCGATTTCACCACTTGCGGCAGGAACATCTTGCCCGCGCCGAACAGATCGCCGACCACGTTCATCCCGGCCATCAGAGGGCCCTCGATGACATGCAAAGGCCGTTCCGCATCGGCGCGCGCGGCCTCGGTGTCTTCTTCGATGAACTCGGTGATGCCGTTGACCAGCGCATGCTCCAGCCGTTTCTCGACCGGCCAGTCGCGCCAGGCCAGGTCGCGGGTTTTCTCCTCGCGCTTGTCGCCACGGAAATGTTCGGCGATGTCCAGCAGGTTCTCGGTCGCGGTGCCGCCGGATTTCGGCTGGCGGTTCAGGACCACATCCTCGCACGCTTCGCGCAGGTCTGGGTCGATCTGGTCATAAACGGCCAACTGGCCCGCGTTGACGATGCCCATATCCATCCCGGCCTGAATGGCATGATACAGGAACACCGCATGCATCGCCTCGCGCACCGGATCGTTGCCGCGAAAGCTGAAAGACAGGTTCGACACGCCGCCCGACACATGTGCATGGGGCAGGTTCTGCCTTATCCAGCGGGTCGCCTCGATGAAATCCACGCCGTAATTGTCGTGGTCTTCGATCCCGGTGGCGACGGCAAAGATGTTGGGGTCAAAGATGATGTCTTCGGGTGGGAACCCCATATCCTCGACCAGAATGCGATAAGCGCGGGCGCAAATCTCGGTCTTGCGTTCGAACGTATCGGCCTGACCGGCCTCGTCAAAGGCCATGACCACCACGGCGGCACCATAGGCCAGACACAGACCCGCGTGATGGCGAAACGCCTCTTCTCCCTCTTTCAGGCTGATCGAGTTCACCACCGGCTTGCCCTGCACGCATTGCAGCCCGGCCTCGATCACCTCCCATTTCGAGCTGTCGATCATGATTGGCACGCGGGCGATATCGGGCTCGGACGCGACAAGGTTCAGGTATTCGACCATCGCCTGTTTGCTGTCGATCAGCCCTTCATCCATGTTGATGTCGATGATCTGAGCGCCGTTTTCCACTTGATCCCGCGCAACGTCCAGCGCGGCGGCATAGTCGCGGTTCACGATCAATTTGCGAAACCGGGCCGAGCCGGTGACGTTGGTCCGCTCACCCACATTCACAAAGGGGATGTCTGGCGTCAGGACAAAAGGCTCCAGCCCCGAGAGGCGCAGATGACGGGTCATGCGGGTACCTTTCTGGGGGCAAAGGGCGCAACCGCTTCGGCGATCGCGCGGATATGGTCGGGCGTGGTGCCGCAGCAACCGCCGACCACGTTGACGATGCCATCGCGGGCAAACTCTTCGACCTGAGCGGCGGTCTGGTTCGGTGTTTCGTCATACTGGCCGAACTCATTCGGCAGGCCCGCGTTGGGGTAGGCGCAGGTCAGGGCGGTCGCCACGCCCGAAATCTCGGCCATATGCGGGCGCATGGATGCAGCGCCAAGGGCGCAGTTCAGCCCGACGGTGAAAGGGCGCGCATGGGCGACCGAGTGCCAGAAGGCGGTGGGTGTCTGGCCAGAAAGCGTCCGGCCCGAGGCATCGGTGATCGTGCCCGAGATCATCAGCGGCAGGCAGCGTCCGGCCTTGGCGAAGCTCTCGAAGGCCGCGAAAATCGCCGCCTTGGCGTTCAGCGTGTCAAAGATCGTCTCGATCAGGATCAGGTCAGAGCCTCCTTCGATCAGCCCGTCGATCTGCTGGCCATAGGCTATGCGCAGATCATCGAAACTGACGGCGCGGTATCCGGGATCGTTCACATCCGGGCTGATCGAGGCCGTCCGGTTCGTCGGGCCCACAGCCCCGGCCACAAACCGGGGTTTGCCGTCCTCAGCCGTGGCCCGGTCCGCCGCGCGCCGCGCCACCTGCGCGCCTGCGACGTTCAGATCATGCACCGCAGCCTCCAGCCCGTAATCGGCTTGCGCGATGGTGGTTGAGGAAAAAGTGTTGGTTTCAAGGATATCCGCCCCGGCCATTGCGAACTCGTATTGAATGTCCTCAACTGCCTGCGGCTGGGTCAGCACCAACAGGTCGTTGTTGCCCTGTTGCGGAAGGTCCGGGTGATAATGATGCCGACAACCGGGGCCATGGATGTGACCGTTGGCGGTAAAATCCTCTTCGGTCATGTTCAGCGCCTGGATCATTGTGCCCATGGCCCCGTCAAGGATCAGGATGCGCTGGGCAGCCAATGCGCGCAGCGTCGCGAGCGCGGGTGTGTCGGGCAAGGTAAAGTCAAGCATTCGCGGTATCCAATCGGCTGTGTTGGCCGAAGGTATAGCGCGTTGACATTATGAGGTGAAATGATTGTTATTCGACAAAATTATGAGCTTGCATCATAATGTGTCTTGTTCGGCGCGCAAATCCAACCGAATCACCAATAAGCAGCCAAAGCATTGCCCGGCCAAAATCGTCCAAAATGCGGGCGATGGCACAAGCTGAATTGCCCGCATGAGGTTACAAGGCGGCTCGGCGCGCGCGATGGCCCCCTCGGCGCTGTTTTGCGGGCAGGGCCAGGAACAATGGTTCCAGGGGCATCTGCATGGATCGGGCCAGCAGGTCGCAGAACACAGCGATGGCGGGTGAGGTCTCGGCAAACGGTTTGGCCTTGGCCAAAGCAATCCGCGCCTGCGCGTGGTAGTTCGCGGAACCGGGCAGGCCACCCAGCCATTGCATATAGCCCATCTGCCCCAGTTCTTGCGCGCGCTGCGGTGGCACGTGGCCGGTATCCAGTTGGGAAATGGTCAGGTCAAGCATAACGCCGCCCTCCGCGCTTTTGGGCGGCTTGTGTGGGGCATCAACAGTGATGTCTGGCCAGTGCGGTCCATCTCTTGTCGCTCCGTCCACGGGCACCCCGCCCGAGTTAAGGTGACTGCGGCACATATGCGCCGGAGATGGCAGGTCTCCTGACTTGCGGTTCATCGCTGTCCCCGTCCTTCCCGGACAACCCAAGCGGGGTCATCCAGTGGTCTGTCGGGGGTCGCTCGCCGCTTACAGTTGCGGGGGCAGTTGCGGCTTTGGGCGTTTGCCCGCACCGCATTCCCTTTTCAGCCGACTCAGAGCGTCGGACACCATCGGCAGCACAGTCTCATAAGGCCAAAGCCCTGTCCACCGGTGCCAGCAAAGCACGCAGCGTCGGATTGCAACCCGGCAGGAATTGAACCCAAATCAAACTGCGAAACACCTCTAATCCCGAGAGCCGGACCAGCGCACCAGAAGACTGGCCGCGATGGGCGCGCCGATGATCACCAGAACGATCCGTGTCAGGTGGTGGGTAATGACAAACCCGAGATCCGCGCCCGAGACGATGGCCAAGACCGTCATTTCAGCCTGCCCGCCGGGGGCATAGGCGAGGAAGGCCTCGATCGGTTGTCCAAAACCCAACGTGGTCACAAGGGCCGTGAAGGCTGCTGCAAGTACGGCCAGCACAACAACATAGGCGCAGCCCGCCGCCACAACTTTGCGCAGCTCGACCCATGTGACGCCGACGAATTTCACGCCGATGGTGCAGCCGATAAAGAATTGCGCGACAAGGATCGCCTCGCGCGGTGGGCGGGTGTGGATGAAATCGCCCAGTGACAAGGCCGCAGTCAGGATCATTGGGCCCAGAATGGACGCTCCGAACAGGCCGATCCGCTCACCGCCTTTCCAGCCGACAATGGCGGCGACGACCATCAGCGCCAGTTCGTGCAAAGGCAGGTCGCGGGCGGGTTCGCCAATGGGGTTGGTCAGGTCAGCGTCGTAGAACAGGGTCAGGAGCAACGGGGCGAGCGTCACGATGATCAGCACGCGCGTGCCATGGATCAGGGACAGGGCGCGCGGATTGGCACCGGCCTCGGTGCCGAAGATGATCATGTCTTGCAACCCGCCAGGCATCGCGGCGTAAAAGGCCGTTTTGTCGTCAAAGCCCCAGACCTTGCGAAAGAACGGCACCCCGACCAAAGCGATCAACAGGATGAAGGGTGGGATCAGAGCAATCGACGCTGCCATTTTCGGCAGTTGGCCAAACAGATCAGGCGTGATCGAAGCCCCCACCGCCACGCCCAGGATAGTGCGCGCCGCGACCGAGATCTGCCCGAACCCCTCCATCGGCGCATGCGCCAGTGCCGCAATCAGGCAGGCGGTCATGGGGCCGAACAGAAAGGGCAGTGGCAGGCCCAGCATCCAGAATACGACCGTTCCCAGCCCGGCAAGGCCGAAGGTAATGGCCCGCCTAACGGGGCGGCTTGGTGATGTGGCTTGGACGGACAAATTTCAGGCCCGATGTCATTGGGTCAATTGTATCCAATGGTATACAAATGGGCGCGGTTTGCAAGACCACGCGCACCGACCATTCGGCATGCCCGAGTGAGGAGCGGCCCGTGATGCAGCTTGGCGCTATCAGCGTGTGTTGGATGAGATCCGGGAACGAGGTGTCGAAATCAAGGCGAGTGTCACTGAATTCGTTTCAACCCCACCAATCCAACAGGGCTTACGTGGGTGCCGACCCGCCAAATGCAGCCTGATAAGCCTTGTTGCTTTTCGCCCAGTCGATCAGTTCCTCACCCGCTTCCAGCGCGGCCTTCTCGTTTGGCGCATTCGAAATCGCGTCGAGCCGCTTGTGAAGGTCCGAACTGGGGTCTGCCGTCATCGCCCCAACCTCCATCACAAGGCTGACATTCGGGGGCGGGGTGTAGACATAGCCGTTCTGCGACTGAGCTTCGATCCGTTTGAGCAGGGCGGGCACGATGGATGCGGTGTCATGCACATAGTCCCAATTGGTCGAAAGCCCCTGAATCATCGGGTTATCGACCCCACCAAACAGCGTCACCGGTGTCGTCTTGTAGATCACAAGGGGCATTCCAGCGGCGTAGGCTGTTGTCACCTCGACAATACTGCCGCCATCGGGCACCCGGCCATCCATGTTGAACACAAGGCTCGAACAGCGCCCGAGCAATTGGTAGATATCCTGCGCGTAGCCGACCTTGAGGATGATATACAGCATCTCCTGGCCCTTTTGTGACCAGACCTGAGGGTCCTGCAACATATCCATCATCTTGGCGATCTCGACGCCGTCGCGCGGGGCGAGATAGGTGCCGAACCCTCCGGCCTCGAGCACGGCGGCGATGTTATATTGCTCCCAAAGATCACCGACGCTGAACATCGGGCCCGAGCAGAAAACGATATGGTCTGTCATGAAATGGTCCTCTGGTTAAAATTCAGTGTCGTCAGGCCGGGTCTGAAGCGGCTGCGCCGGGCTCCAGCCGACCGGCCCAATCGGCAACCAACTGCGCGCCTTCGGCTTCGCGCGCGGTGCCGTTTAGCATATCAGACAGCACCCGCGCACAGCGCAGGGCCAGCGAAACCGATCCGGCAGCCCCGGCTTCGTCAATTGCGGTGCGCAGCAGCGCCTCGGCCTCATCTTGTCGGTCCAGAACAGCCAGCACCTGTGCTTTCAACCGCATCAGGTCCGGGTTCCAAACCGGCTGGTTCAACATCCCCGACAGTTGCAGCCCGGTGTCAACGATCGCCAGCGCCGTATCCGGATCGTCATTGGCCAGCCGTGTGTCAGCCATGATCGCAAACCCCATGCCCGAGCCTGTCTGACTGCCGGTTTTCGCCAGCAAGGCCAGACCGGCATCAACCTCCTGACAACGCTTGTCCGGCGGGTCGATGGGTTGTCCGGCCCGGAACAACTGGCTTAACCCGCCCCAAAGCGGGATGCCAAGCTGGGCGCATGTCTCATAGGTCTCGGTGGCCAGAGCATAGGCGCGGTCACTGTCCCGGCGGCAATGCAGGGTGATGATCAGAAAGGCCCGTGCGGCGGCCAAGCTGAGCGCCGAGTTCAACCCCTCGGCCAGCGCCAACCCCGCCTCGGCACGTTTCAGCGCCGTATCGGGCGCGCCGCACCACCAATGGGCGACCGCGCTGACCCCATAGGCCAGAACGCCCTGATCGGTGCCAATCCCATAAGTAACCTCGGCGTAATCCTCGGGGCGGTAGAGACGGATCGCCTCTTCCGCATGTTCAACGGCAATCTCACCTTCGCCCAGTTGAAACCGCAGAAAGGCAAGCGTGGTATGGGCGCGCAACATGCCGATCCGGTTTGCGGTCGCGCCGGGCACAGCCAGAATGCGGTCGGCATATTCTATGCCCTTAGCGCAGTCTCCCTTGTCCAGAAAATGCGCGGCCAGCCCGTTCAGCGCCGATGAGGTCTCATCCGCGTCGTCAAGACGTTCGGCCAGTTCCAACGCGCGATCCAGCACCGGTTTGATTTCGGGTGAGGCAAAGCCCCGCACGCCCATGATCGCGTTTTCCAGCGGGATCTGGATGGACAGCTCGATCTCGTCCCGCTGGCGGTTTTCCTCGGTCTGCTCCAGCGAGGCCAAAGCACGGCGATACAGCACCGTTGCATCCTCGACCGCAGCTTGCTTGACCGCGCGCAGCCCGGCGTCGCGGTACCAGATGGCGGCATCGGTAAAATGCCGGGCAGCATGCAGGTGATGGGCGATCTTGTCGGGCTGTTCCGCCGTCCCGTCCTGAAGGCACACAGCGGCGCGGGCATGCAGATCGGTCCGCTCGGCCCGCAGAAGCGTGGCATAGACCGCGTCCTGCGTCAGCGCGTGGCGGAACATGTAGCCGTCATTGGTGCCCGAACGCGGACGCAGAATATCGGCCTCCAGCAAATCCCCGACCGTTCCGGATATCTCGACCTCATCGCGCTGGGCGACCTGGGACAGGATCGACATATCCAGATCCTCGCCCAGAACGGCGGCGACCTGAGCGGTCTTTTTCGACTCGGGCGACAGAGCGTCCAGCCGCTCCATGATCAGGCTGTTCAGGGTTGGCGGAACCGCGCGGCTTTGGCGGTGTCCGGTCTGGTTTTCCCCGGCAAAGCGGGCCAGTTCTTCGATATACAGGGGGTTGCCTGCGCCGCGTGTCAGGATATCTTCCAGTACCGCATCCGACAGGTCCGCGGGGGCTGCGGCCCGTTGCGCCAACTGCGTCGCCTGGTCGTGATCCAACGCTGCAAGCGCGATCACTTCGGACCGTTTTGCGGGCAGCCCCGGACTGCCATCATCGCGCTGCGCCACAAGGCAGAAAACCGGCAGCGGCTGAGGCCAGTCGAGCAGCATCTCCAGAAGTTCCAGGCTGGTGGCGTCACACCAGTGAAGGTCTTCGCAGACCAGCACGACAGGGCGATCAACGGCAAGTCGTGCAAGCCAGTGCCCGAGGGTCAGAAGTGTCCGGTGGCGCAGGGTTTCCGGGCTGGAATTTTCCAACGCGGCCGTGTCGGAGGTATGGATACCAAGCAACCGGGCAATCAGCGGCACGGTCTCGTCCGGTGCATTGTCTTGTTGCGTCACACCCTGTCTGAGACGGTTGAGCGCCTCGTCGTCCTCCATGCCCGGAGTGATACCAAGGCTTTGCTGGATCAGCCCGATGAAGGGTGCAAGCGGCGCGCTTGACGACAGCGCGTCACACTGTACCCCAAGCCAGATATGGGGGGTTTCGGCCAATTGGGCCCGGAAGGCACGCAGCAGGCTGGTTTTGCCAATCCCCGGATTGCCTTTCACCGTTGCCGCGACCGGCCCGTGTTCGGTAGCCTTTTGCCAGAGTTCGCGCAATTGACCCAGCACCGCCTCGCGCCCCAGCAGCAGGGTCGAGCCTGTGATGCTTCCAGACCTGGCATTGGCAGCGGCAGGGCGCAATACGCGGTGCAGAGGCAACGGGCGGGCGACGCCTTTCAGGTCAACCGGACCCAGAGGTTGCGATACGAACTTCTGTTTGAGCAGCGACATCACCGGATCGCTGACCAATACTGTTCCTGGACGGGCCTTCGCCTCGATCCGGGCGGCAATGTTCACTGTTTCACCAAACAGAACATCGCGCCCGCCCTGTTCGCTTTCACCCACCACCACCTCGCCGGTATGCACCCCGATGCGGGCCTGCAGGCGTGGAGCGTCCGGGTCCGTACCGGGAAGGGGCTGTTTCATCGCGTTCAATAGGTCCAGCGCGGCCCGCACAGCGCGCTCAGCGTCGTTTTCCCGCGCCTGCGGATAGCCGAAATACAGCAACAGGCCATCGCCCAGATACTTGGCGACCCGTCCGCCATAGTCTGTGAAAATGCGCCGTCCGGTTTCCTGATAGGCAAGGATCAGCGCGGCGTAATCCTCGGTGTCGATCCGGCCGCTCAGATCGGTCGATCCGGCCAGATCGACGAAGACCACAACAAGCTGCCGGCGTTCGCCGACGACATTGTGCCGGTTCGAGAGGTCTTCGTCGGAATGAACCATCTCTGCCCCCTGAAACGCCCCAAAATAAGGTTTAACGCGTTAACTCTTTCAGCTTGACCGCATGAGTTCCCCTGCGTCAAGTAAGAGTTGGCGCCTCTGACCCGGGTCATATCCCCGGCGATCGCCTCGAAAAACGGGCCGCAGGAGAAAGCACAATCATGAGCGATATCCGGTACATCAGCCTGTCCGACATGCATTTCGGGGCCGATAACAGCATCCTGACGCGGCTGACTAGGGCCGATGGTAAAGTGGACCCGAACCATCCAAGCGATCTGCTGGTGCAACTGGTGGGCTGCCTGCGTCATCTGATCAACGCGAACGGGGATGCGCCCCTTCCGACCCTGATCCTGAATGGCGATATTCTGGATCTGGCCTTCAGCACCAAGACCGTTTCGGCCATGGCGTTTCAGCAGTTTCTGGAACTGGCCATGCCCGAGGATTCCGATAGCCGGTTGTTCTCGACCAAGATGATCTATCTGCCGGGCAACCATGATCACCATCTGTGGCAAACCTGCCGGGAGCGCCGGTTTGCCGATCATCTGGCAGGGTCCGACTGGCAGGACAGCGCGCCAACCGTGCCGCATACCACGCCGCTGATGGACCCCGATCCGCTGCCTGATTGCCTGTTGCAATCGATTGGCCGACGCTTGCCGTGGCTGTCCGATCTTACGGTCGAAACGGTCTATCCCAACCTGGCCTTTGCCTCGGGCCAAAAGCTGGTGATCTATACCCACGGTCACTTCATCGAAGATGTCTATCTGCTGGCCAGCACCTTTGCCGATACTCTGTTCCCCGACACCAAGCCCCCTGTCACGATGGAGGAATGGGAGGCGCAGAACTTTGCCTGGATCGATTTTGTCTGGTCCCTGATCGGTCGTTCAGGCCGGATCGGGCCGGATGAAGAGATCATCTATAACCTCGGCAACAGCCCCAAGGAACTGGGGGCGCTGGCAGGCGCGGCGGTCCGGCGTTTTCTGGAGGCCAAGGCCGGGTCACTGGGCAAATCGCTGGGCGAGGGGGCCGGAGAACTGGTGGGCGATCTGGTCGGAAAAGCGTTCGAGCGAGGCTCGGCGCAGCATCTGCTCAGCGATGGTGGTGCAGGTCTGCGTCGGTTTTTGCAGGTTCCGGTTCAGGGTCAGATCAGGGCCGCCTATGGCGACAAGCCGGTGCCCGCCGACATTTCCGTGGTTTTCGGCCACACGCACAAGCCATTTGAGAAAGTGATGGAGATCGAAGATTTCACTGCCCCCCGTTTCACCGCCGTCAACAGCGGCGGCTGGGTGGTCGACAGCCCCGACCCGCAACCCCTGATCGGAGGGGCGGCGGTTCTTATGGATGCCGACCTGAACCTTGCCTCGCTGCGCTTTTATAACGAAGCGGATGCCCCAGGTGATTACCGCGTGGCGTTGCATAAGGCGGGGCCGGAAGGTGCCGATAACCCCTTGTTCGACCGTTTGTCCTCGCTTGTTGACGGCACTCAATGGCCTTGGGCACAGTTTTCGCAAACAGCCGCAGTTGCGGTCAAAACCCACAACACGCGGCTTAAGGCGTTTCTTGCCGCTTATGAGCCAAGCCAGCCTGAAGATGCGACCAAAGACTGAACTCGACCCATCGAAGCCGATCCGCCAATGACGCGTTCAGAATCCAGCGAACCGGCCATCACGCCACGAACCCGCGCCAAGGCGCGGCATATTCTGGACAACTATTACATTGGCCCGTCCCGTGACGCCGATGTGCTGGAGATCTGGGGTTACACCGACCGCATGACCTACGCCCCGGGTGAACGCGTGGCGCTGCGCGTTTCGACAACCGCGCAGAAATGGGATCTGGAGATTGGCCGGGATGGGGTCTCCTACCAGCCCGTGCTTCGGGAAAGCGGGTTGAAAGGGGTGCATCAGGATACGCCCTTCGACTGTTCGGTTTCCGGGTGCGATTGGGAGGCGTCTTACGAATTCACCATTCCTGCCGACTGGCCTGCAGGCGGGTATCTGGTGACGTTCAGGGCCGGGCGAGACGGGGATCACGTCGAAGAACACCATCTGTTTCTGCTGCGCCGCGCAAAGGACAAACCAGCCGCGCCATATCTGTTGGTTTGCGCCACGGGCACATGGCTGGCGTATAATTGCTGGGGCGGGTCCAATCATTACGAGGGTATCACCGGCCCGGACCAGAATGCCTTTTCGCCTGTTGTTTCAACCCAACGCCCCTGGACGCGGGGGTTTTGCAAACTGCCAGCCGGGGCCCCTCGGGCGGTGCCTGACAGGGCTCATACTGCTGGTGAGATGGTGCGTTACCCCTATATGGAATGGGCCTATGCCTATGGGTATTCGAAGAAATATGCCTCGGCCGGGTGGGCCAGCTATGAACGGCATTTTGCCAGGTGGGCCGAAGCGCAGGGTTATGAATTCGACTTTGCCACCCAACATGATCTGGAGGCTGATCCCGACCTGTTGGAACGCCACAGATGCGCGGTTTTTGTCGGGCATGACGAGTATTGGTCGGCGAATATGCGCAAGGCCGTGGATCGCTTTGTCACCAACGGCGGTCGGGTCGCCCGGTTTGCAGGGAATTTCCTGTGGCAGACCCGGATCGAAGACGAAGGGCAGACCCAGATCTGCTACAAATACACGGCAGAGCTCGATCCGCTGGCCGGAACGGACCAGCAGCATCTGGTGACAGCAGCGTGGGAGGTTGATCCGGTGAACTGGCCGGGTGCCCAGACGTTCGGGGTGAACGGGCTTAAGGGCATCTACGCGGGCTTGGGCCGGTGTGCGGGGCAGAACAGCGGTTTCACGGTCTACCGCCCCGATCACTGGGCACTTGCCGGAACGCAATTGGGCTATGGCGATCAACTGGGAAGTAGCTCGCGGATTTACGGGTACGAGGTCGACGGGCTGGATTACAGAATGGAGGATGGCCTGCCGTTTCCGACAGGGACCGATGGAGCTGATCCCGACATCTCTATTCTGGCCATGGGTCTGGCAACAAACCTAGAGCCGGATCACGGAATTTGGGGTGAGACGATGCATATCGGCAGCGCCGACGCTGCTTTCAAAGCACGGACACTGTTCGGCGAACTGACCCAGGAAACGCTTGACCGCAGCACGCGCGGAAACGGAGTTATTGTGCATTGGGAGCGTGGGCAAGGCGAAGTCTTTACCGCCGCCACCTGCGAGTGGGTCATGGGCCTGACGCGCCGCGATTGGCAGGTCGAGCAGATCACCCGCAACGTGCTGGACCGGTTTGGGCGGGCTTGACGCGTTGTGTCAGTGACCCCAAGAATCCCTTCCTTTTGGGGTTTCGGCAATTTCTTGCTGGATTTTGAGTGTACGCGCAGATCGTTGCGGTGATTTGGTCAGAGCATCCGATCACTCAACGGACGCGATGTGGCTTTAGCGCCATGCGGCGAACATGTCCCGAGTGTTCAGGACGATAAGGGATTTAGGAATGCGCTTGCCCGTGGTATTCTCAAGATGAGACAGTGAGTTACGAACGGGCCGATTTGATCAGGCACAACTTGGAAGATGCCCATTATTTTAGCGACTGTTGCGGGTATGTCCCGCAGGCGCGCGAAAAGAATAAGTCGTTTTTGGCTTTTCAGAAGGTGCTGCTAGATTTTGTGTATCGGGCGCTGTAAGGCGGCGAAAAAAGGAACGATTGAGGTGTTACGTATGTCGAATATGCGAAATGCGGTAGCAGGTATTGTGCTGGCACAGCTTGCGCTGTTCATTCCAGAAACCGCGCAGGCGCAAGATGGGCTGACAGGGGCTGACGGGGCCTTTCATGGCCTCTATGCCGGGTTGGAAATTGGCGCTGGCACTGCAAGCGGTGACACGGATTACCCTGTCTTGTCCGGTGGAACCTTAGATGCCTCGTTCGATCCGGATAACGGACGCAGTTTCGGTGTCTTGGTTGGCTACAACCTGCAACGCGGCAATATCTTGTACGGCGCCGAAGCCCGGTATTCGAACCTGTCTTACGTGCTTGAACGCGGAGCACCCGCACCGGAAAACCGTGAGGTCATGGATTTCGCAGATGTACGCGGGCGCGTCGGATATATCCGCGGTGATTTTTTGCTTTACGGTGCTGTGGGCTGGTCCTGGTCGCGCCTGCGCGTTCATCCAAGTGCAGCTTTTGAGTCTCGGGAAAGTCAAACGACGCTGGATGGTTTCAATGTCGGCGTGGGCGTCGAATACAACGTCACGGATCGCTGGTTTGTCGCCGCTGATTACACCTATCGCGACGTCTCGGGCCAGTTTGACGAAGCATCCAACGACAGTGACTTTGATCTGAGCACCATAACCGCGCGTGTCGCATATCGGTTCTGATTGCGACCGCGCCGAAGTAGCGGTACACGCGTTTGACCGCTGAACCAACCGATCACCAAAGCCGTACCACGCCGACACGTGGCACTGTTAAGGAAGCCGGATGCCTGTATACACCAATCTTCGCACTGTTTTCGTGCACATCCCGAAAACCGGCGGGTCGACTGTGACCACTTTGCTGAAGCGCGACCATCTGTTGAGTCGTCGTGTGAACGAACGCCATCCACAGGATGAAGAACGCGCGACCATATCCGGGCTGCTGAAACTGGTGGGGGATGAGGCCGATGACTACTACAAGTTCACCTTCGTCAGAAACCCGTGGGATCGCTTTGTCTCGGCCTATCACTATGTGTGCCAGCGGCGCCCGGATCTGACAGAAGTCAGCGATTGCGGGTCGTTTGACGAGTTCATGGCGACATTTGCGCGTGACCCGGACCGCTTCCTCAAGATCCGGTATTTCATACCGCAGAGCTACTTTCTGACGACACGCTCGGGCGAGATGCCGATAGATTTCATCGGCCGGTTCGAACGCTTTGATGACGATCTCAAAGTGGTGATGAAACAGCTTGGCCTTCGAAGATCGACGGCGCGTCACAGGAAAAAGACGGCGCGTTCGGACTACCGTGACTATTTCGATGACGACAGCCGGGATGTGGTTGCGCAGGCCTACGCGCGTGACATCGAGTTGTTTGGCTATTCCTTTGAAGACGGAAGCACCCGAAAGAAATCAAGGTTCCTTGGCCTGTTCTAACCGGGTTTAGTCCGAAACAAAAAAGCCCGCACATCGGTGCGGGCTTTCTCTGTTTGCTTGACTTAGGACTTACTGCGGAATTTCGCCTTCCAGCCCCTCGACATAGAAGTTCATGCCAGCCAGCGTACCGTCATCAGCGGTTTCGCCCTCGGCCAGCCAATCGCTGCCGTCCTGCTTCTTCAGCGGACCGGTGAAGGGGTGGTATTCACCCGCAGCCATGGCGGCTTTCAGGGCCAAGGCTTCTTCTTTGACATCAGCCGGAACGGCGTCGGTGATTTCACCGATTGCGACCATGCCTTCGCGGATACCATCCCAGGTGTTGGCGCTTTCCCATGTGCCATCCATGACGGCCTGGGTCCGTGCAATGTAATACGGTGCCCAATCATCGATGATCGAAGACACGCGCGGGAATGGCGCGTATTCGCTCATGTCCGAGGCCTGACCAAATGTGACCACGTTGCCTGCCTCTTGCGCTGCCGCTTGTGGCGCGGTCGAGTCGGTGTGTTGCAGGATCACGTCCGCGCCCTGTTCGATCAGAACCGTTGCGGCGTCAGCTTCTTTCGCCGGGTCGAACCAGGTGTAGGCCCAGACGATCTTGAATTCGACATCCGGGTTCACCTTCTTGGCGTGGATATAGGCCGAGTTGATGCCACGGATCACTTCGGGGATCGGGTACGAGCCGATATAACCGATGATGTTCGATTCCGTCATGTTTCCGGCGATATGGCCCTGAACCGCGCGACCTTCGTAAAACCGGGCCGAGTACACGGAAACGTTGTCGGCAGTCTTATATCCGGTGGCGTGCTCGAATTTCACATCCGGGAACTTCTTGGCCACGTTGATGGTCGGGTCCATATAACCGAAAGAGGTTGTAAAGATCAGATCCGCGCCTTCCAGCGCCATCTGGGTCATCACACGCTCGGCGTCGGGGCCTTCGGGAACGGATTCAACAAAGACAGTCTCGACCTTGTCGCCAAAGTGTTCCTCGACCGCCAGACGGCCCTTGTTGTGCTCATAGGTCCAGCCGCCATCGCCCACGGGGCCGACATAGACGAACCCAACCTTCGTTTTGTCCTGCGCCACAGCGCCGGTCGCCAGACCCAGCGCTATCGCAGCCGTCGTCAGAAGTGATTTAAATTTCATTTAGTTACTCCCCAAGTTGGTTCAGTTGGCCCCTAGTGTGAGGCATGGAAGATCCGGCCCAGTGAGGCAGGTGCGCTGCTCTTGTCGGCCGAAAGGATCACAAGCACAAGGATCGTGATGATATAGGGCGACATTGCCAGATACTCGACAGGGATGGCAACGCCCGCTGCCTGCAAATTCAGCTGCAACACCGTGATTCCGCCGAACAAATAGGCACCCAGCAAGGCCCGCCAGGGTTTCCAGCTGGCAAACACCACCAGTGCCAAGGCGATCCATCCCACGCCAGCCGTCATGCCCTCGGTCCATTGCGGCACGCGGATCAGGCTGATGTAGGCGCCGCCCAGACCGGCACAGGCCCCGCCGAACAGGATCGCCAGGATGCGGATCTTGATGACCTTGTAGCCCAGGGCATGTGCCGCGTCGTGGTTTTCGCCCACTGCACGCAGGATCAGACCGACGCGCGTGTATTTCAGCGTGGCCCAAACAGCGGCGGTCAACGCAATGCCGACATACAGGATCGGATCATGCTGGAACAGGATCGGCCCAATCACCGGGATATCGCTGATCAAGGGAATATGGATGTCGCCCATGCTGGGGGGTTTGACCCCGACATAGCTTTGACCCATCAGCGCGCTGAAACCCAGACCGAACAGCGTCAGCGCCAAACCACTTGCCACCTGATTGGCCAGTGCCACCTGCGTCAGCAGCACAAACAGCAGGGACAGCACCGCGCCGCCAATCGCGGCAGCAATAAAGCCCAGCCAGGGTGAGCCGGTCTCGACCGAGATCGCAAAGCCGCTGATGGCACCCACGATCATCATGCCCTCGACGCCAAGGTTCAGAACGCCAGCCTTTTCGACGACCAGTTCTCCGATCGCGGCCAGCAGCAGGGGGGTTGCGGCCACCATCAGCGAGGCGACCAGAAGGACGGGGTTGATTTCACCAAGGTCCATTACGCTACCTCGCTACGGGCCGCACGGATGCGGTAGTTGGTCAAAAGATCGAAGGCCAGCAGGAAGAACAGCAACATCCCCTGGAATACCTGAATGGCGGCGGCGGGCAGGCCCAGTTGGGATTGCGCAATCTCGCCGCCGATATAGGTCAACGCCATCAGGCCACCAGCCAGCAGAATGCCCATCGGGTGCAACCGGCCCAGAAAGGCCACGATGATCGCGGTAAAGCCATAGCCCACGTTAAAGTCGATGCTGACCACGCCCGAAGGGCCGGACACCTCGAACATCCCCGCCAATCCGGCCAACGCACCGGACAGGCCGAGGCAGAACAGGATCAGGCGCGCCGGGTTCACACCTGCGAATTTCGCGGCACGCGGGGCTTCTCCGGTCAGGCGGATGTGGAAGCCCAGCATATGGCGGTTCAATAGCACATAGGCAAAGATCACAGCGATCAGCGCGGTCACGACGCCCCAATGCATACCGGAACCTGCAATCAACTCGGCATTATGCGCGCTGTCATAAGACTGCAGGTTGCGCGAGCCGGGAAAGCCGAACCCTTCGGGGTTTTTCAACAGCCCCAGCGAAACCGAGGCCAGCATCTGCTCGGCCACATAGACCAGCATCAGCGACACAAGGATTTCGTTTGTGCCAAAACGCACTTTCAGAAAGGCCGGGATCATCGCCCAGAGCCAGCCGCCGAACGCCCCGGCGATCACCATGATCGGAAAGATATAGAACGCCTCCAGCGGATAAAACGCCAGACCAGCGCCCGCGCCGAAAATGGCGCCCATGATATACTGCCCCTCGGCCCCGATATTCCAGATACCGGCCCGAAAGCCCAGCGACAGACCAATGGCGATCAGAACCAGCGGCGCGCCTTTCACCAGCAATTGCGGGCGGTAGTAAAAGGCAAACTCACCGAACAGCGGTTCCCAGAAAATGGTGCCAATGGCCTCGACAGGGTTCTTGCCCAAAATGGCGAATAGAATGCCACCAAATACCATGGTCGCCAGCACCGCCACCAAGGGGGTCGCATAAGACCACGCCTTCGACGGCTGCGGCCGCTTCTCCAACACAATCACCTGCTCATCCCCCTAAGTTCTTCTTCTCGTTGAAAATACGGCCGCCGGAGGCGGTTCATCAGCTTACACATGCGCCACCTCCATGCCATGCGCGCCGCCCATCATCAGGCCGATCTCGTCCACGGTCAGGCCCGTCGTCGGGCGTGGCGCGCTCAGCCGTCCTTCGTTCAGGGCGGCAAAGCTGTCCGAGATTTCCATCAACTCATCCAGATCCTGCGAGATACAGACAACCGCTGTCCCCTTGGCCGCCAGATCCAGAATCGCCTGCCGGATTGAGGCCGCAGCCGCCGCGTCAACACCCCAGGTCGGCTGGTTCACCACCAGCACGTCGGGGTTCTGCAGCACTTCGCGACCGATCACGAATTTCTGCAGATTGCCGCCTGACAGCGACCGCGCCGCATTCTCCGGCCCCGGCGTGCGCACGTCGAACGCCTCGATGATCTTTTCGGCGAAACCCTTGGTTTCTGCCCATTTCAGAAAACCGTTGCTCTCCAGCCCTTCGCGGACCGATCCGGTCAGCAGGGCATTCTCAGTCAGGCTCATATCCGGTGCCGCCGCGTGGCCCAGCCGTTCCTCGGGTGCTGTCAGCACGCCCAGCTTCCGGCGCGCGCTCGGTCCAAGTTTGCCAACCGGCTGTCCGTTGAACTTGATTGCATCAGCGGCTGTCGTGATTTCACCCGACAGAACCCCCAGCAATTCATCTTGTCCGTTCCCGGCAACGCCACCGATGCCCAGAACCTCGCCCTTGCGGACGGTCATATGCACGTTCTTCAACGCCGTCCCGAATTCCGATGGCGACGGCACCGACAAGCCGCTGACATCCAGCGCAACCTCGCCGAACGCGCGACCGGACCGTTCCGGCGTTTGCAGGGTCGAGCCCACCATCATCTCGGCCATGTCCCGCGCCGAGGTCTCAGCTGGAACACATTCGCCCACATTCTTGCCCAGACGCAGGATGGTGGCGTGATCGCATAGCGTGCGGATTTCCTCCAGCTTGTGCGAGATATACAGGATCGAGGTGCCCTCGGATCGCAGCTTGTTCAGCGTCTCGAACAGGATTTCGACCTCCTGCGGGGTCAGCACGCTGGTCGGTTCATCCATGATCAGCAGCTTGGGATCTTGCAGCAGACACCGAATGATCTCGACCCGCTGGCGTTCACCAGCGGACAGATCACCGACCGTGCGATAAGGGTCCAGCGGCAGGCCATAGGTCTCGGACACTTGCCGAATACGCGAGGCCAGATCGCCCATCGGGGGCGGGTTCTCCATCCCCAGAGCAATATTTTCGGCCACATTCAGCGCGTCAAACAGCGAGAAATGCTGGAACACCATCGCAATGCCGTCTGCCCGAGCCGCGCGGGGTTCAGGTGGCGCAAATGGCTGACCGCGCAGCAGCATCGTACCGCTGTCAGGCTTCACCAACCCATAGATCATTTTCACCAGCGTGGATTTCCCCGCGCCGTTTTCGCCCAGCAGGGCGTGAACCTCGCCTTCACCGATGTCAAAGGACACCTGATCATTGGCCACGACGCCGGGATAGGCTTTGGTCAGCCCTTGCAAGCTTAAAAGTGGAGTGGTCACGCGCTCAGGTCCTTCTTCAATTCGTTCCGCCGGGCCGGGCGCAGCAGCTGTGCCGCGACGCCAACGGCGATCATCTGCGGGTGTTTGCCCAGACCGGGGTCACCGATTGGACAGGTGATCCGGCTGATCCGCTCGGGCGAATGCCCAAGGGCCGCCAACCGCGACCGGAATCGCGCCCATTTCGTAGCCGAGCCAATCAGCCCAGCAAAGCGGAAATCGTGCAAAAGCAGCCGGTTGCACAGTTCCAGGTCCAGATTGTGTGAATAAGTCAGCACCAGATGCTCGGCATCGCGCGGCGCGTGGCGCACCAACTCGGCCGGTTTTGCCGCTGGGACGACGGTAATGCCGTGCGGTACGGTTTCAGGGAAGCGCTCTGGCCCGGTATCAACCCATGTGAGGGCCAGGTCGGGCAGGGGCGACAGAACGTCAACCAACGCCCGGCCCACATGGCCAGCGCCCCAAATCCAAAGATTGCGAGCCGGTTGGTGAACCGGTTCGACCATCCAGCCATCAATCAATTGCGGGTCTGGCTCGATGCCCTGACCACGCGCCCGCGCCAGCAGCCGTTTGACGGATAGGGGCATTTCGCCACCCGAAACCGGGCGAGCGATGATCTTGTCATCAAGACCGTTCACCGTATCAAGGTCATAAATCTCGCTCAGCAGCGACACCGCCCCGCCGCAGCACTGGCCCATATCCGGGCCAAGCGCGTGTTGGCTCAGCCGTACGTGGTCGGTTTGATGGCGCGCAGCTTGCGCCGCCTGATACTCCAACGTACCGCCGCCGATGGTGCCCGATTGCCCGCCCTCCCAGACCAGCATTGCGGCACCGACCTCGCGCGGGGACGACCCTTTAATCCCGGCGATGACCACCCGGACCACTTTTCCGTGGGTTTTGACCGCCTCCCTCAAAGCCTCCAGATCAAATCCCATCAGATGCCTCCCTTCATCCTTTGGACGCCGCGCCAGATTTCCTCGGCCGTGGCGGGGGCATCCAATGCCGGGTATCCATCCCCGCAGGCCGCCACCGCATTCGACAGTGCCAGCCAGGCCGAGATGCCCAGCATGAAGGGCGGCTCGCCCACCGCTTTTGAGCGATAGATCGTATCCTCGCGGTTCTCTCCGTCCCAGAGCGCGACGTTGAAGATGTCGGGCCGGTCGGAACAAGCGGGGATCTTGTAGGTCGAGGGCGCGTGGGTGCGCAGATTGCCCCTGTCGTCCCAGACCAGTTCCTCGGTCGTCAGCCAGCCCGCGCCCTGCACATAGCCGCCTTCGACCTGTCCGATATCCAGCGCGGGGTTCAGCGAGGCACCTGCGTCATGCAGGATATCCGTGCGCAGAATGCGGTTTTCGCCGGTCAAAGTATCTACGGCAACTTCGGTCACCGAGGCCCCATAGGCGAAGTAGAAGAACGGGCGACCCCGGCCCTTGATCCGATCCCATTCGATCTTGGGCGTCTTGTAGAAACCGGTCGCCGACAGGCTGACCCGGCCCTGATAGGCCATCGCAGCAGCCTCGGCGAAGTTATAGCGTTCCTCACCGACCGACACATGCCCGTCCGAGAAGGTCACGATCGACGGATCGGCCTGATGCCGTTCGGCCAGATAGTCAGCCATCCGGTCGCGGATCGTGTCGCAGGCGGCTTTCACGGCCATGCCGTTCAGGTCACTACCCGATGAGGCCGCCGTGGCCGATGTATTGGGCACCTTGGCGGTATCGGTGGCGGTGATCTTCACCATCTCCAACGGGATACCAAAGCGCGAGGCCGCGACCTGCGCCACCTTCTGGAACAGGCCCTGACCCATCTCGGTGCCGCCATGGTTCAGGTGGACCGAGCCGTCCTGATACACATGCACCAGCGCCCCCGCCTGATTCAGATGTGTCAGCGTGAAGGAGATGCCGAACTTGACCGGAGAAAAGGCGATGCCTTTCTTGATGACTGCGTTCTCAGCGTTCCATTTCTCGATAGCGGCCTTGCGCGCGGTATAGTCGCTGGATTTCAGCAGCGCCTCGGTCATGCCGTGCAGTTCGAAATCGCTGACCTCCATGCCATAAGGCGTGGTGTTGCCACCAGCAGGCAAGGGGCGCACCGGGGCGTCGCCCATCTCAACGGCGCCGCGGCTGGTCAGGTCTTCGTGCGGGTCAACGTGGCCGAGCGGTTTTTCCGTGAGAACAGGGTCAGCAACAACATGCGCAGGCTCGTAGTAGTTCCGCCGCCGCAGCTCGACCGGGTCCAGTCCCAGTTCATGCGCGGCGTGATCCATCACGCGCTCGATCCCGACCATGCCCTGAGGACCTCCGAACCCGCGATAGGCGGTGGCGGATTGGGTGTTGGTTTTCAACCGGTGGCTCTCGATGCGCGCGTTGGGCAGCAGATAGGCATTGTCGGAATGCAGCATGGCGCGGTCGGCAACCGGCAGGGACAGGTCCTGCGCCCAGCCGCAGATCGCATATTGCAGGAACGAGACGCCCTGAATGTGACCATTTTCATCGAACCCGGCCTTGTAGGAAATCCGGAATGCGTGGCGCTTGCCGGTGATGGTCATGTCATCGTCGCGGTCATAGCGCATCTTGCAGGCTTTGCCGGTTGCCCGTGCCGCCACGGCGCAAGCGACGGCCAGCGCGTTGCCCTGACTTTCCTTGCCGCCAAAGCCTCCGCCCATCCTCCGGGTCTCAACCCGTACCGCGTGCATGGGCACGCCCAGGGCGTCTGCCACCTTGTGCTGGATCTCGGTCGGGTGCTGGGTCGAGCTGTGGACCAGCATGTCGCCGCCCTCGTTTGGTAGGGCCAGCGCGGCCTGCCCTTCGAGGTAGAAATGCTCCTGTCCGCCGATCTCGAACGTGCCTTCGATCACATGGGCCGCGCCCGCGATGGCCGCGTCGGCGTCGCCCTTGGCGTAGATGCGCGGGCCGTCTTCGAACCGGCTGTCGGCGGCCAGGGCCTCTTCAACCGTCAAGATCGGGGTGTCTTCGGCATAGTCGATCTGCCCCAGTCGCGCGGCTTTGCGGGCGGCCAGATGGCTGGTCGCAACCACAAGGAAAACCGGCTGGCCGATATAGTGCACGGTGCCGTCCGACAGCAGCGGTTCATCGTGGATCGAGGGCGAGACGTCGTTGGCAAAGGGCAGGTCGTCGGCGGTCAGGACCGCGACGACCCCGTCGGCTGCTTTCGCCGCAGACAGGTCCATCGCGGTGATCCTGCCCTTGGCAATCGGGCTAAGGCCAAAGGCCAGATGCAGCGATCCTTTGGGGGTCGGGATGTCGTCCACATAGCGCGCGGTGCCCGAGACATGCAGCGGTGCCGCGTCATGCGGCAGGGGTTTGGTCACGCTCATGCCGATACCTCCAGCACGTTTGTCACCTCACCCTGATCTTCGAGGAAATATCTTTCGAGCATCGCTTTGGCGGTTTCCAGTCGATAGGTGGCCGAGGCGCGCATGTCCGTGAGTGGTGTGAAATCGTCGGCAAAGGCGGGAAGCGCGGCCTGAATGGTGTCGCGCGTCCACGGGTTGCCGATCAACGCGGCCTCGACATGGGTTGCCCGTTTCGGGATGGCCGCCATGCCGCCAAACGCGATGCGCGCCCGGGTGATGGTGCCGTCCGAGACGGTGATGTTGAAACAGCCGCAGACGGCCGAGATATCCTGATCGAACCGTTTGCTGAGTTTATACGCCTTCAGCCGGTCGGGTTGACGCGGGAAGCTGACGGCCTCGACGAACTCGCCCGGGGTGCGGTCCTGCTTGCCGTAGTCGATGAAGAACTGCTCAAGCGGCAGGGCCCGGCGGCTGTCGCCTTTGCGCAGGTGCAGCGTGGCGTTCAGCGCGATCAGGGCAGGCGGGTTGTCCCCGATGGGCGAGCCGTTGGCGATGTTGCCGCCCACGGTGGCCGCGTGGCGCACCTGAACGCTGGCATAGCGGCGGATCATTTCTGCATAGGAAGGGTGCAGATCGGCCAGCGCCTCGCCCATGCGATTCATGTCGACCATGGCACCAAAGCGGATTTCGTCATCGGTGATGGTGATCTGTTTCAGGTCGTCGCAGCGGCTGAGGAAAATCACCGAGTCGAGATCGCGCAACTGCTTGGTGACCCAGAGCCCGACATCGGTGGCCCCTGCGATCAGGGTGGCGTTGGGGTGGTCGGCATAAAGAGCTGCCAGTTCGTCGGAGTTGTTGGGGAGGAAGGGGGGCTCTGCCCCCCGGCCTGCGGCCTCCCCCCGAGGTATTTTTGAACAAGAGAAGGACTGGTCGTTGGTGATCCAGTCCGGTGTCGGTTTTGGTTCGGCGGCTTGGGCGGCGCGGATGATCGGGGCGTAGCCGGTGCAGCGGCAGAGGTTTCCGGCCAGTTGCGTGTCGTGATCGGTGGCACCGGTGGCGTGGCTTGCGACCATCGACATCACGAAGCCCGGGGTGCAGAAGCCGCATTGCGAGCCATGCAGGTCGACCATGGCCTGTTGCACCGGGTGGGCTTCGCCGTTTGGACCGCTGGCCCCTTCGACGGTGCGGACCGCTTTGCCGTGTAACTGAGGCAGGAACAGGATGCAGGAATTGAGCGCCTTGTGGCCATCCGCATCCGTCACCATGACGGTGCAGGCACCGCAATCGCCTTCGTTGCAACCTTCCTTGGTGCCGGTCAGGCCGCGATCCTCGCGCAGCCAGTCCAGCAGGGTGGCTGTCGGATCGACATCCGCCAGTTCCACTGTCTCTCCGTTCAGAAGAAACGTGATCGTCATACGAGAAACCCGTCGCGTTACCCGGTTGCGCCCTTGGGTGCCCTCCTTCGATGCGACGTAGAAAGAGTGGCGGGCGGAGTGCTTGCCGTGTGATGTTAGAAACAGGGCAGGTTCTCTGGCAAGAAAAACTGCCTGTATGATGCACCATTACCCCCAAACGGCGCGAAGGTGCGGGTTTTCAGTAATATTCAGGCGATTGAAATTAAAGCGTTTTCTGCAGCGGCCTAGCCGCGGCCCCCGAAGCACCTTCTGAAAAAGCCGAATAATCAGCGCCGATTTTTTAGGCATCCCAAAGCGTCGGTTCCCGCTTTTGCAGCGCCTCTGGCTGGGATAGCGTAGGGGTCATGAGCAGTTCCCCACGATTCATTCACCTCCGCGTTCACACCGAATATTCCCTGTTGGAAGGGGCCATGCGGCTGAAAAAGCTGCCCGCGCTTTGCGAAAAGGCCGAGATGCCCGCCGTTGCGGTGACCGACACCAATTCGATGTTTTCGGCGCTGGAATTTTCCGTCACCGCCAGCGGGGCCGGGGTGCAGCCGATCATGGGATGTCAGGTCGATCTGACCTATGTGCGGGCGCAGCCCGGTGAAAAGCCCAAAGCGCCCGCGCCGCTGGTGCTGCTGGCGCAGTCCGAGGTTGGGTATGAGAACCTGATGAAGCTGAGTTCCTGCCTTTACGTGGACAAGGGCGGGCAGTTGCCGCAGGTGACGCTGGACGAGTTGACGGAACGGTCGGATGGTCTGATCTGTCTGTCCGGTGGGCCGGACGGACCGATTGGGATGCTGTTGCAGCAGGGGCAGCGCCCGGCGGCTGAGGCTTTGGTGGACCGGCTGGCGGGAATGTTCCCGGATCGGCTGTATATTGAGTTGCAGCGCCATCCGGGTGAAGGTGGCCAGCCCGAGGCTGAACGCTTGACCGAGCGGGGCCACGTCGAGATGGCCTATGCCAAGAACCTGCCGCTGGTTGCCACCAATGACGTCTATTTCCCGACCTCGGATATGTATGAGGCGCATGATGCGCTGATCTGTATTTCGGAAGGGGCCTATGTCGATCAGCAAGAGGGCCGCCGCCGTCTGACCGCGCAGCACTATTTCAAGTCGCAGCAGGAGATGGTGACGCTGTTCGCTGATCTGCCCGAGGCGATAGAAAACACGGTCGAGATCGCGCGGCGTTGCGCCTTTATGGCCTATCGTCGCGATCCCATCCTGCCGAAATTTGCTGATGATGAGGTCGCCGAACTGCGCCGCATCGCCAATGAAGGATTGCAGAAACGTCTGGCCGTGATCCCCCATGCGGTGACGCCCGACGAATATCAGGAGCGGCTGGATTTCGAGCTGGGTATCATCGAAGGCATGGGCTTTCCCGGTTACTTCCTGATCGTTGCGGACTTTATCCAATGGGCCAAGGATCACGACATTCCGGTGGGGCCGGGGCGGGGCTCGGGCGCGGGCTCGCTGGTGGCCTATGCGCTGACGATCACCGACCTTGATCCGCTGCGCTATTCGCTGCTGTTTGAACGGTTTTTGAACCCCGAGCGGGTGTCGATGCCCGACTTCGACATCGACTTTTGCATGGACCGCCGCGAAGAGGTGATCCGATACGTGCAGCAGAAATACGGGCGCGACAAGGTGGGGCAGATCATCACCTTTGGTGCTTTGCTGTCCAAGGCCGCCGTGCGCGATATCGGGCGGGTGCTGCAGATGCCTTATGGGCAGGTGGATCGCCTGTCCAAGATGATCCCGGTTGAAGGGGTGAAACCCGTTTCCATCGAAAAGGCGCTGAAAGACGAACCGCGACTGCGCGAAGAAGCACGCAACGAAGAGGTTGTGGAGCGCCTGCTGAATTATGGCCAGCAGGTCGAGGGGTTGCTGCGAAATGCCTCGACCCACGCCGCCGGTGTGGTGATTGGCGACCGGCCTCTGGACGCGCTGGTGCCGCTGTATCAGGACCCGCGATCCGACATGCCTGCGACCCAGTTCAACATGAAATGGGTGGAACAGGCCGGGTTGGTAAAGTTCGACTTTCTGGGTCTGAAAACGCTGACCGTGATCCAGAACGCGATGGACCTGATCTTCAAATCCGGGCGGCCCTTGCACGTGGCGGCGGACGGTACACAACTCTATGAACCTGCCGACGGGGCCGAGAACCAGATCAACGCCATCCCGCTGGATGATGAGGCGACCTACAAGCTGTATTCTGCGGCCAAGACGGTGGCGGTGTTCCAGGTGGAATCCACCGGCATGATGGATGCGCTCAAGCGTATGAAGCCGACGTGCATTGAGGATATCGTGGCCCTTGTGGCGCTCTATCGTCCCGGTCCGATGGAGAACATCCCGACCTATTGCGAGGTCAAGAACGGGCTGCGCAAGATCGAATCTGTTCACCCTCTGATCGACCATATCCTTGAAGAAACGCAGGGCATCATCGTTTATCAGGAACAGGTGATGCAGATCGCTCAGGTGATGGCAGGGTACAGCCTTGGCGGGGCCGACCTGCTGCGCCGCGCGATGGGTAAAAAGATCAAAGAGGCGATGGATGCCGAGCGGCCCAAGTTCGAAAAAGGCGCGGGTGAGAATGGCGTGGATGCAAAGAAGGCGTCCGAGGTTTTCGACCTGCTCGAGAAATTCGCCAACTATGGTTTCAACAAATCCCACGCGGCAGCCTATGCGGTGGTCAGCTATCAGACTGGCTGGCTGAAGGCGAACCATCCGGTCGAGTTCATGGCGGGCGTCATGAACTGCGATATCCATCTGACCGATAAGCTGGCGATTTATTTCGAAGAGGTCCGCAAGGGTCTGGAACTGCCCCACGTGCCGCCTTGCGTGAACCGCTCACTTGCGACGTTCGATGTGGTCGAAGGGCATCTGGTCTATGCGCTGGGCGCGTTGAAAAACGTGGGCGTCGAGGCGATGAATCTGGTGGTCGAGGGGCGTGCCGACAAACCGTTCGTCAACCTGTTCGACTTTGCCCGCCGTGTTGACCTGAAGAAGGTCGGCAAGCGCCCGTTGGAAATGATGGCGCGGGCCGGGGCGTTCGATCAACTCGACAAGAACCGCCGCCGCGTGTTCGAAAGCCTCGATCCGTTGGTGCAGTATTCGGCGGCGATCCATGAACAGAAGAACTCGAACCAGGTGTCGCTGTTTGGTGAGGCAGGGGACGACCTGCCTGAACCCCGCCTGTCGCCCACGCCCGACTGGCTGCCTGCGGAACGGCTGAGCGAAGAGTTCAAGGCCATCGGCTTCTACCTTTCCGGCCACCCGCTGGACGACTATATGCCCGCGCTGAAGCGCAAGCAGGTGCTGACGCTGGATGAGGTGACGGAAAAGGCGCGCTCGGGCCCGTTGATCGCCAAAATGGCCGGTGTCGTGGCCGGGCGGCAGGAACGGAAATCCGCGCGCGGCAACCGGTTTGCCTTTGCCCAGCTTTCGGACCCGACGGGGGCATATGAGGTCACGCTGTTCTCGGACACGTTGGAGAAATGCCGCGAGTTTCTGGAAACCGGAGCGCAGGTGGTGCTGACGGCTGAGGCAACCATGGAGGCAGACCAGCTGAAACTGCTGGGCCGCTCGGTTGGTCCGGCGGATTCGGTTGTTGCCGAGGCCGGGGCAACCGGCCTGCGCATTTTTGTGGAGCAACCGCAGGTCCTGTCCACCGTCGCCACGGTGCTGGCGGACGCGGCGAGCGTCGCCAAGGGGGCATCGAAGGGGCCGATTCAGGTGTGTTTGATGGACCCGACCCTGCCGGGCGATGTTGAGATGGATCTGGGGCAGGAGTTTCCGATCAACCCGCAGATCAAGGGCGCGATCAAATCGCTGGATGGCGTTCTGTCGGTCGAGGAGGTCTGACCCCCGGATTTGTTGCCACAGGCTTTTTGCCTAGCTAAGCTGAACCCATACTCTCATTGACCTGTGAAACAGGAGGGCATTGGTTTGGCACTTTCAGGAATTGGGTCCAAAGCGCTGATGTTGGCCGGGGCGATCTCGCTTTCGGTGGCGACTGCGGGTTTTGCGGATGACAAAAAGAAGAAAAAGACAATCGAAGGCGCATTGATCGGTGCGGGTGTCGGCGCTTTGATCGGCGACGGCAAGGGCGCAGCAATCGGCGGTGTGGCCGGGGCGATTATCGGACATAACTGGAAATGAACGTGATGCGTATGACCCTGTCCAAAATCGCCGCTGCCGGGCTTTGCCTTTCACTGCCGGATGGCGCGTTCGCTGACGACGCGGCAGAGCAGATGGTGCAGGACGCCTTACCCGTGATGCACTATACCTGCGCTTCGATCGCCGAAGAGGCGGATGGCGACGAAGCCTTTGTTGTCGCCGTTGTCGAAAAGATGACGGCCCTGTCGCTTTATAATCGTCAGATCAATATCGAAGATCACGCGACCACCGACGCGGAAAAAGCCCAACTGCGCGAAGCTTTCATCGCGGCGCTGTCCGAGGGCTGCGCGGCGGACAAGAATGCCCTTCTGGGTGGTGTGGTCGATAACGCGGTGAAATCCACGCTGGGGCTGTGACCCCTCAGTAATGCGGCGGCCGTTCGTCGCCATAGACGATGCCGCCTGATCCTTCCTGTGCCCGCTCGGCCTCGCGTTGATACAGCATGGCGACCCGGCGGGTCAGGCGGTCGATTTCGTCCTGTTGCGCGGTGACGATCGTGTTCAGCTCTTCCACCGTGCGGGTCAGATGGGCGATCTGTTCTTCCAAATGCTGCATTGCGGGCTCCTTCCGCGACGGTCATAGCGGGCCTTTGGGGCCAAGGCCAGCCAAAGCGCGCCTTGCCCCGATGCGGGCCATGGGATAGACCGCGCGCGGAACACTAAACGCCCAAGGACGCCCCACATGGCCAAGCCCAAGAAACAGCCCCGCCCCAAGGCCATCACGCCGAAAGGGTTCCGCGACTATTTCGGCCAGGAAGTCACGCAGCGCACCGAGATGCTGCGGGCTATTGCGGATGTCTACCATCGGTACGGGTTCGATGCTTTGGAAAGCAGTGCGGTCGAGACCGTCGAGGCGCTGGGCAAGTTTCTGCCCGATGTGGACCGCCCGAACGAAGGCGTCTTTGCGTGGCAGGAAGTGGACGAAAGCGATAAAGGCGACTGGATGGCGCTGCGCTATGACCTGACCGCGCCTCTGGCCCGCGTCTATGCGCAGCACCGCAATGATCTGCCCACGCCCTATCGCCGCTATGCGATGGGTCCGGTCTGGCGGAACGAAAAGCCCGGGCCGGGGCGCTATCGTCAGTTTTATCAATGTGATGCGGATACGGTGGGCACGGCCTCGATGGCTGCGGATGCCGAGATTTGCGCGATGCTGTCGGACACGCTGGAAACCGTCGGCATCCCGCGCGGCGACTATCTGGTGCGGGTCAATAACCGCAAGGTTCTGAATGGTGTGCTTGAGGCGATGGGGCTTGGCGAAGACGCCGCTGCCCGCGACAACGTTCTGCGCACCATCGACAAGTTCGATAAGGTGGGTGAGGCCGGGGTGCGTGAATTGCTGACCAAGGGTCGCTTGGATGCCTCGGGCGCGTTCATCGACGGTGTGGGTCTCAGCGACGATCAGGCCGAGCCGGTGATTGCCTTCCTGACGTCAAAGGCCGCTGATACCGCCGGAACTTTGGCCAACCTGCGCGCCGCCGTGGGTGACAGCAAGATCGGTGCAGACGGCATTGCCGAATTGGAACAGATTGGCGCGCTGCTGGATGCAGGCGGATACGGCGCGGACCGGATCGAGATTGACCCCTCGGTCGTGCGTGGCCTCGGCTACTACACCGGGCCGGTCTATGAGGCCGAGCTAACCTTTGAGATTTTCGATGAGAAAGGCCGCAAGCGGCAGTTCGGCTCGGTCTCGGGCGGTGGGCGTTACGACGATCTGGTCAAGCGCTTCACCGGGCAGGAGGTTCCCGCAACCGGCGTGTCCATCGGCGTTGATCGCCTGCTGGCCGCCCTGCGCGAAAAGGGCCGCATCGCCGCGCAGGCCACCGGCCCGGTGGTCGTCACCGTGATGGACCGTGACCGCATGGCCGACTATCAGGCGATGGTGGCCGAACTGCGCAATGCGGGCATCCGGGCCGAGGTTTATCTGGGCAACCCCAAGAACTTTGGCAATCAGCTGAAATATGCGGACAAGCGAAACTCTCCGATTGCGGTGATCGAAGGGGGCGATGAAAAGGCAAACGGGATCGTGCAGATCAAGGACCTGATCCTTGGTGCCAAGATTGCCGAAAGCGCCACGCTGGAGGAATGGAAAGAACGCCCCAGCCAGTTCGAAGTGCCGCGCGGCGATCTGGTCGCCAAGGTCCGCGAAATTCTGGACAGTCAGGACTGAGCCATGCCCAACCGTTCCCAGATACAGGCCCGCGCCGCGATGATGCGGGTGCGGTTCGAGGCCGCCGGGGCGCAAGTGGTGGACACGCCCCTGCTGCAACCGGCGGACACGCTGCTGGACCTCTATGGCGAAGACATCCGCGCCCGTGCCTATGTGACCTCGGACGCGCTGCGCGGTGAACAGATGTTGCGCCCGGATTTCACGCTGCCCGTGGTGCAGATGCATATGAACGATGGGGCCGAGCCCGCGCGCTATACCTATTCCGGCGAGGTGTTTCGGCGGCAGGAACACGACCCGGACCGGTCCAACGAATACATTCAGGTGGGGTACGAGGTCTTTGACCGCAATGACCCCGCCGGCGCGGATGCCGAGGTATTCTCGCTGTTTGCGTTGCAATTGCGCGGGCTGCCTCTGCGTGCTGCAACAGGGGATATCGGTATTCTGACGGCCGCCGTGCAGGGCCTGCGCACGACCGACAGACGCAAGGATGCGCTAATGCGGCATCTGTGGCGTCCGCGCCGGTTCCGCACTCTGCTGGACCGGTTCGCCGGGCGTAAGGCTGGCCCCGAAGGGCGGGATACGCGGTTGGATGCTGCTGACCCTCTGGCCATCGACGCCCCAATGATCGGCAAACGCCGCGCATCCGAGATCGAGGCGCGGATCGCGGCGCTGCGCGAGGATCGTGACACTCCGCCGATTTCCGACAATGAGCTGGTCGGGTTGGAAACGCTGCTGAACGTGCGCGAAACCATGCCCTTTGCGTTGGAGCAGCTGCGTGACGTGGCAGTTGACCTGCCGCAGATCACCCCGGCGCTGGACCGGCTCGAGGCGCGTGTGGCCTCGCTTCAGGCGCGCGGTGTGGATGTGGAACGGCTGGATTTCGAGGCCGCCTATGGCCGCACGTCGATGGAATATTATGACGGGTTTGTCTTTGGCTTCTACGCCGAGGGCCGCCCCGACCTGCCACCGATTGCCACCGGCGGGCGCTATGACGCGCTGACGCGGCAATTGGGCAACGGCGCGGAAATCCCCGCCGTGGGCGGCGTACTGCGCCCGGACCTGATGCTTGAGGTTGAGGAGGACGCGCAATGAGCCTGAAACTGGGCGTGCCCTCGAAGGGCCGGTTGATGGACAAGACCTTTTCGTGGTTCGAAAAGCGCGGCATCACCCTGTCGCGCAGCGGCTCGGACCGGGAATATGCCGGTAAGGTCGAAGGCATTGATGGCGTCTCCCTGATCCTGTTGTCCGCCGGGGAAATCCCCCGCGAACTTGCGGCGGGGCGTATTCATCTGGGTGTAACCGGCATCGATCTGGTGCAGGAAAAACTGCCACGTTGGGAACAGCAGGTCGAAGAAGTCTCGCGGCTTGGGTTCGGCAAGGCCGACCTGATCATCGCCACGCCCGCCTGCTGGGTGGATGTGGATACGCTGGACGATCTGGATGCGGCAGCGGCGGCGTTCCGCAAGGCTCACGGCCACCGGCTGCGGATTGCCACCAAATATCACCGTTTGGTGCGGGAGTTTCTAACGGACGCAGGCGTGGCCGATTACACGCTGGTCGACAGTCAGGGCGCGACCGAGGGCACGGTGATGAACGAAACCGCCGAGGCGATTGCGGACATTACATCCAGCGGCGAAACCCTGCGCGCCAATCACCTGAAAATCCTGACGGACGGGCTTGTGTTGCAGTCACAGGCGACCCTGTGGCGCAGCCGGGTGGCCAGTTATTCGCCTGATGACAAGCGGGTGCTTGCAGAAGTGATGGACCGGGTGAGCAAAACCTAATCAGGGGCAGCGGTCACAGATTTGCTGACGTCAAAACGTTTTGACCCGCACGTCCCCTTCCATTTTTTGAAAACGACATTCTTTCTCAGGTCGAATGTCATGGTGCCGGTGTTGCCGCCTCCGCAGTTCGCGCTGTCGAAGCTGAAACTGATGGATTGCTTTTTGCTGTTCCCCGAAACGCTGGCGCCGTTGATGTTTTGCAGCGTGGAGGATGTGATACCTGCAATGTTGCCGCTGGCAATGGTGACCGTCACTGGAAAGGGGTTTTTTGAAGGTACTGTCAGGCTGTATTTTCCGTCCTTTGGGGCAGCAAGAACGCTCGTTCCACCTGCCACACAAACAGCCGCCAATAAAATTGTCCGGATTTGTCCATTCATCATAAAGTGCCCTCGTTAACTTAATAAATTAAATGGGCACTTTATGTGTTTTTTGGCGCATCCACAACGCGCAGACCTGAGGACGAGTTGACGTTGGTTTTTACAGCACCCCGATTTCCGCCAGCGCGCGGTTTAGATCGTCGGGCAGGGCGTCGTCCTGTTCGCGGGTTTTCGGCAGGTCGGCAGGGGTGTCCTCGGGCTTGAGGTAACGCCAGCCTTGAAACGGGCGTTTCAGGGCGGTCTGGGTGCGATGCACCTCGGGGTCCAGCACAATGGCGCAGCGGCGGATGCCATCCTCGCCGCGGACCTCGTCCAGACGCAAGATGCGCTGGCGGCATTGGATGACGCCCTTGATCACCCAATAGATTGACCCGCCATTCAGAATCTCGGCCTCGCGCTTTGGCCACATGCGGGTGACATGGCGCGGGCAGCCGTCCTCATACAGAGGCTTGCGACTGTCCTGCCACGCTTGCAGTGTCTTGACGCTTTCCGAGCCGACCGAGAGTTTTATGAGGTTTACGTAGTTATCCACAGCTTTCCCACAGAGTCGTCCCGAGGCCCATCTTTATATTGTAGCTCGCTGGCCGGTGTCATCAAGGTGTTGTGGCAGGTGTGTGTATTAGGGTAGTCTGGATACCTCTTTCAGAACAGGGAATCACCAATGAGCCGCTTTGCCGCCCCCATCGCCGAGCAGATCTGGGACATGAAATACCGCTTTAAACAGGCGGATGGCACGCCCATCGACCAGACGGTCGAGGACAGCTGGCGGCGCATTGCCCGCGATCTGGCGCGGGTTGAGGCTGACCCGGCGCATTGGGAGGATAAGTTCTTTGCGGCGCTGGAGGATTTCAAATACCTGCCCGCCGGGCGCATCACCGCAGGGGCAGGCACCGCGCGGCAGGTGACATTGTTCAACTGCTTCGTGATGGGCACCGTGCCCGACAGCATGGGCGGTATCTTTGACATGCTGAAAGAGGCCGCGCTGACCATGCAGCAGGGCGGGGGGATCGGCTATGATTTCTCGACCATCCGCCCGCGTGGCGCGGATGTGCATGGGGTGGCGGCGGATGCCTCTGGCCCGCTGTCATTCATGGATGTGTGGGACGCGATGTGCCGGACGATCATGTCCGCAGGCTCGCGTCGCGGGGCGATGATGGCGACCATGCGCTGCGATCACCCGGATATCGAACAGTTCATCACCGCCAAATCCGATCCGGCCCGCCTGCGCATGTTCAACATGTCGGTACTGGTCACGGATGCCTTCATGGAGGCCGTCAAGGCTGATGGCCCGTGGGAGCTGGTGTTCGGCGACAAGGTTTATCACACCGTTCAGGCCCGCGATCTGTGGAACAAGATCATGCAGGCCACCTACGATTATGCTGAGCCGGGCGTGATTTTCATTGACCGGATCAACAAGGCCAACAACCTCAGCTATGTCGAAACCATTGCGGCGACCAACCCGTGTGGTGAGCAACCTCTGCCGCCTTACGGCGCCTGCCTGCTGGGTTCGATCAACCTGGCGCGTCTGGTGGCTGAACCGTTCGAAGATGCCGCGCATCTGGACGAGGCCGCGATGCAGGAGCTGGTCGCGACTGCCGTTCGGATGATGGACAACGTGGTGGACGCGTCGAAATTCCCGCTGCCGGAACAGGCGGCCGAGGCGCAGGCCAAGCGCCGGATCGGGCTGGGCGTGACCGGTCTGGCCGATGCGCTGTTGATGCTGGGCCTGCGCTATGGGTCCGACGAGGCGGCGCGTCAGACCGAGCGCTGGTTGCACGCGATCGCCCGCGCCGCATATCTGGCGTCGGTGGACCTGGCAAAGGAGAAAGGGGCGTTCCCCCTGTTTGATGCCGAGAAATATCTGGCCAGCGGCACGATGCAGCAGATGGACGACGACGTGCGCGAAGCGATCCGCGAACACGGTATCCGTAACGCTCTGCTGACCTCGATTGCGCCGACGGGAACCATATCGCTTTATGCCGGGAACGTATCTTCGGGGATCGAGCCGGTCTTTGCTTATGCTTACACGCGTAAGGTGTTGCAGAAGGACGGCTCGCGCACCGAGGAAGAGGTCGTCGACTACGCCGTGCAGATGTGGCGCGACAAGTTCGGAGACGCGGATCTGCCGGACTACTTCGTCAACGCGCAGACTTTGAGCCCGTCTGATCACGTCAAGATGCAGGCGGCGGCGCAGAAATGGATCGACAGTTCGATTTCGAAGACGATCAACTGCCCTGAAGACATCAGCTTTGACGGGTTCAAGGATGTTTATATGCAGGCCTGGGATCAGGGCTGCAAAGGCTGTACGACTTATCGCCCCAACGACGTGACCGGCTCGGTCCTGACGGTATCGGAAAGCGACGACAAGGCACCGGGCGAAAGCGCCGATGCGCCGCATGAGGTCGATGGTGGCGAGGTCGTGTATATGTCCGAACCGCTGGATCGCCCGCAAGCGCTGGAGGGGTCGACCTACAAGCTGAAATGGCCCGACAGCGAACACGCCATCTACCTGACGATCAATGACATCGTCATCGGAGGCCGCCGACGCCCGTTCGAGGTGTTCATCAACTCGAAGAACATGGAGCATTACGCCTGGACGCTGGCCCTGACCCGAATGATCTCGGCTGTGTTCCGTCGTGGCGGAGACGTGTCCTTTGTGGTCGAGGAACTGAAGGCGGTGTTCGATCCGCGTGGTGGGGCCTGGGTCAAGGGCAAGTATATCCCCTCGATCCTGGCGGCGATCGGCGGTGTGATCGAACAGCACATGATCAGCATAGGCTTTCTGGAAGGCGAGGGGATGGGCCTGAAATCCGACCCGCAGGCGCAGGTTGTGAACATGGACGCCCCGCGCGGCAAGGCCTGCCCGTCATGTGGGCAGTTCGATATGGTCATGATCGAAGGCTGCATGACCTGTCGCAGCTGCGGCCACTCTAAGTGCGGGTAACTTATCTGTTATTTGACGTCTGACACCCGGTTGTAACAGTGAAGGGTAGCGAACTGATCGGTGCCCATTTGAATCAGTTTTGCAACAATCTTCGGATTGCTTGAATTCGGTCTCTTTTTCGCCGAATTCAGGGTTGATATGGACGTGTGAGTAAGTGGTGGGATGTTGAAAGGTTTGAGCGGGCAGATGAGACCAGGGCAAAGCGGTCGTATAGCCATATCGTGGAAACAGACAGAGCTTGATGAGCTTGAGGCGGCGCCTCTGGCTTTTTTGGTCGTTGGGGCTGCGTGGTCCTGGCGCGGGCAGGCTGTCTTGCTGAGCGATGGTGCCGAGCAGGCGGTTGAACGGGCGGGCGGTATTGGCGCTGTATCCTCTCGGACCAGTGACCGATTTGCGATTGTTCGGGACATCTCCGGTGAGGCTTTTGGCTCGGTGGTTCTGACCAATGGCGCGCAACGTTTCAGCGCGGATCTGGTTGTTCAGGACGGCGAGATTGACCCGACCTTTGTATTCTCGGACGGGTGCCCACCGCGCGATCAGTCATTCTGGATCTGCGATGTTTCGGACTTTGGCGGTCAGGCGTTTATCGAGCCCCCTCAGAACGCGACCGTCGTTACCTTTCCGCTGCACGCTGTGACGCGGAAGACCTAAGCGCAGCGGCAATCCAGGCTTAGCGACCTGCGACCTTTCGAATTGCGCCCTTTTCCCGGGAATTTCTTGCCGAATAGCTTATTGACTCTGACTGATCTGCAGATATAAGCGCGGCTTCATTGGTGTTGGTGGCCCCCGCAAGGGGATGCCTGTCATGGGGGAAACCTCAAGAGGACAACGCCCTTTATAACCCGGCATGATGTCTGGTCTGAACTGGAACCGAACGGTCCGAGCGGAGACGCTATTTCGGCCCGAAAAGTGGGAACCGGTTTTCGGATCAAGCCGAAATGCCACAGTAAAGGAGATCAGCCGTGACTAAACGCACGTCTGCCAAGTACAAAATCGACCGCCGGATGGGCGAGAACATCTGGGGTCGTCCGAAATCCCCGGTCAACCGTCGCGAATACGGCCCCGGCCAGCACGGCCAGCGCCGCAAGGGCAAACTGTCGGACTTTGGTCTGCAGCTGCGCGCCAAGCAGAAGCTGAAAGGCTACTATGGCGACCTGACCGAGAAGCAGTTCCGCCGCATCTACGCCGAAGCCGAGCGTGTCAAAGGCGACACCGGTGAAAACCTGATCGGCCTTCTGGAGCGCCGTCTGGACGCTGTTGTCTACCGCGCCAAGTTCGTGCCGACCGTGTTTGCCGCACGTCAGTTCGTGAACCACGGCCATGTCAAAGTGAACGGCAAGCGGGTCAACATCCCCAGCTACCGCGTCAAGGAAGGCGACGTGATCGAAGTGCGCGACAAATCCAAGCAACTGGCCGTTGTTCTGGAAGCGGCTGCTTTGGCCGAGCGCGATGTGCCTGACTACATCGACGCCGACCATTCGAAAATGACCGCGACCTTCGTGCGCGCGCCGGGTCTGGGTGATGTGCCCTATCCGGTTGTCATGGAACCGAACCTGGTTGTTGAATTCTACGCGAAGAACTGATCTTCGCTGACATTCGAAATTCGAAGGGCCGCGCCATCTGGCGCGGTCTTTTTTGTTTGAAGGGGGCTCTGCCCCCGTCGCTGCGCGACTCCCCCGGGATATTTCTGGCCAGATGAAGGGCGGATCAGAGTGGCAGGGGGCGGGCTTCGGCAATGGCCTCCATGGCGAAATATGAGGTTACGCTGTCCAGCTCGACCTTCTCAATCAGGCGTTGGTAGACCTTGTCGTAGGATGCCATGTCCTGAGTGACGACTTTGAGCTGATAATCGTAGTCGCCGCCGATGCGGTGAAAATCCACCACTTCGGGGATGGTGAGCACATGGCGGCGAAAGGCTTGTAGCCAGTCCGCCGAATGGTGGCGCGTGCGCAGCATGACGAATACCACCAGGTTGAGCCCCAGTTTCTCGCGCGCGATCCGGGCGGTGGAACCCAGAAGAACACCGTCTTCGTTCAGCGCCTTCAGCCGCCGCCAGCAGGCGTTTTGCGAGAGGCCGACCTGATCTGCGAGTTCTCGCTGGGACAGGGTGGCGTCTTTTTGCAGCGCTTGCAGAATACGCATGTCAATTTGATCTAATTTTTCGGTCATATCTGATCATATGACACAAAATTTGCGTTTTCCATGCAAAGATTGGTGAAGTTTACTCGCTTTTGCTCAATCACATTGGTGTCACAGTAAGGAGCCGGTGTAATGACCTTGTCCAAGTTTCGCGCAGAAATCCAATCCACCACTCGCAATTCCAAGCTGCGCGATGGGCTGATCGGAGAGAATGTTCTGATTCCGGGTCTGCACGGGGACGTACCGCTGGTTTATGCGGATTACGTCGCCTCGGGCCGCGCATTGCGGCAGGTTGAGGATTTTGTGGCCGAGCATGTTCTGCCGTTCTATGCCAACAGCCATACCGAGGCCTCTTTCTGTGGGTCTTACATGACGCGGCTCCGCCATGAGGCGCGTGCTGAAATTGCCCGCATTGTTGGTGCGAGGGGAGACGACGCGGTGATCTTTGCCGGGTCCGGAGCCACTGCGGGTTTGAACCGGCTGGTCAGCCTTCTTGGAGTGGAGGAGGCCGACCGGCCGGTTGTTTTAATCGGGCCGTATGAGCATCACTCGAACATCCTGCCGTGGCGTGAAAGCAAGGCATTGGTGGTTGAGATTCCCGAAGCCGCGGATGGCGGGGTTGATATGGGTGCACTCGAAGATTCGTTGGTGCGCCATGCGGATGCGGATCTTGTGATCGGGTCGTTTTCAGCGGCATCCAATGTGACGGGGATTATCACGGATCCCGATCCGGTCACGCGGTTGCTGAAGCGCCACGGGGCGTTGGTGGTGTGGGATTATGCCGGTGGCGGGCCGTATCTGCCCATGGAAATGGGGCCAGAGGATGCGCGCAAGGATGCGATTGTGGCCTCTCCGCACAAGTTTCCGGGTGGGCCGGGCGCGTCGGGTGTGCTGATCTTAAACGGGCAGGCGGTGCAGCGCACCAGCCCCAGCTGGCCTGGTGGCGGGACGGTCACTTTCGTCTCACCCTGGCGGCATGACTACAGCGCCGATCTTGCCACGCGCGAAGAGGCGGGAACGCCGAATGTGATCGGGGATATCCGTGCCGCCTTGGCCTTTATCGTAAAGGACGTGGTGGGAACCGATGAAATTGCGCGGCGTGAGGCGCTGTATAACCGCATGGCGCTGGACGGCTGGAAGGACAATCCAAACCTGACTTTGCTTGGGACAGAGTCGGCGCATCGTCTACCGATCTACTCGTTCCTTGTGCGGGATAATGCGGGGCAGCCGGTGCATCAGCAGCTGTTCACGCGTATGCTCAGCGACATTTACGGTATTCAGGCCCGTGGTGGCTGTGCCTGCGCGGGGCCCTATGCGCACCGGCTGCTGGGCATCGACCGGGCGACGTCAGACGAATTGCACGCGGCGCTGTCTGCGGGAGAGGAAATGAAAAAACCCGGCTGGGTGCGGCTGAACTTCTCGTACCTCATGAGCGAAGAAACGGTTCGGTTCATCATCGACAGCGTCAATGACCTGTCCCGCCGGACTGCGGAATTTGCGCCCTATTACAACGCCGACCCGGCAACCGCGCGCTTCAAGGCCGCATGAGGGAATTGCCGCTTTTCTGAACCTCTTGAGACAGGTATGAGAGGCTCCAATCAACGGAGCCTCTCAATGACCAAGATCACCCCGCAACCCGGCATCATGGACATCGCGCTATATCAGGGCGGCCAGTCGCATGTGGCGGGGGTCGAGCATGTGATCAAGCTGAGTTCCAATGAGAACCCGTTTGGACCCAGCCCCAAGGCGATTGAAGCTGTGCGCGATAGCGCCGCGACCTTGCATCGTTATCCCAGCACCGATCATGCCAGTCTGCGCTTTGCTATTGGCGCGCGGCACGGGCTGGACCCGGCGCGGATCATTTGCGGTGTTGGCAGTGACGAAGTGCTGCAATTCATCGCTCAGGCCTATGCGGGGCCGGGGGATGAGGTGATCTATACCGAACACGGGTTCTCGATGTACCCGATCATTGCGCGTATGGCCGGGGCGACGCCGGTTATGGTGGCTGAGCGCGACCGCCATGTGGATGTCGATAGCATTCTGGCCGCAGTGACCGGGCAGACGCGGATCGTCTTTGTGACCAACCCGGGCAATCCGACCTCGACCATGATCCCCGAGGCCGAGCTGGACCGTCTGGCCAGCGCACTGCCCGAAACCTGCCTGATGGTTATCGATGGGGCCTATGCCGAGTTTGTCGATGGGTTCGATGGCGGCGCCGGGCTGGTGGACGCCCATGAGAATGTGATTATGACCCGGACCTTTTCAAAGGTGTACGGTCTGGGCGGCATGCGCGTGGGTTGGGGCTATGCCCATCAGCCGATCATCGATGTGCTGAACCGGGTGCGCCAGCCCTTCAACCTGTCGCTGACGGCTCTGGCTGCGGCAAAGGCGGCGGTGAACGATGTTGAATTCCTGTCCTTCTGCCAGACCGAGAACGCGCGGCTTCGGGTTTGGCTGGCAGATGAACTGGCCAAGGTCGGCGTACCCTCGGACCCGTCCTGCACCAATTTCATACTTGCGCGCTTTGCGGATCAAGCCGAGGCCGAGGCATGTGACGACTATCTCAAAACGCAGGGTTTGATTGTGCGCCGCGTTGCAGGCTACAACCTGCCCAACGCGCTGCGGATCACCGTTGGCGATGAAGAGGCCTGCCGCCGCGTGGTTGCGGCCATTATTGCGTTCAAAGGGGGCGCTGCATGAGCCAGATATACGACCGTGTGGCGCTGATCGGGTTGGGCCTGATCGCCTCATCCATGTACTGGGCGATCAAACGCGCCGGGCTTGCGGGTGAGGTTTCGGGCTATGCGCGCTCGGAGGCCACGCGGGAAACGGCCCGCCGGATCGGGTTGTGCGACCGCGTGTGTGACACCGCGCAAGAGGCGGTCGAGGGTGCCGATCTGGTCGTGCTGTGCGTTCCGGTTGGCGCTATGGGCGCAGTCGCGCGGGAGATCGCCCCGGTTCTGAAGCCGGGCGCGACGATGACGGATGTGGGCTCGGTCAAGCGTCATGTGATCCAAGCCGTGTCGCCCCATATCCCCGAGGGCGTCCATTTCATCCCGGCCCACCCGTTGGCCGGGACCGAGCATTCTGGCCCCGAAGCAGGTTTTGCAGAGCTTTATGACAACCGCTGGTGCCTTCTGGTGCCCGTCGAAGGTTCAGACCGGGATGCCATCGCGCGGCTGCGCGCCTTGTGGGAGGGCATGGGATCCAATGTCGATGAGATGGACGCAGATCACCATGATCTGGTTCTGGCCGTGACCTCTCATGCGCCGCACCTGATCGCCTACACGATGGTGGGTGTGGCGGACGACCTGCGCCGGGTGACCGATACCGAGGTCATCAAGTATTCGGCGGCGGGTTTCCGGGATTTCACCCGGATTGCAGCCTCGGACCCGACCATGTGGCGCGACGTGTTCCTGACCAACAAGGATGCAACGCTGGAAATTCTGGGGCGATTCACTGAGGAACTGTTTGCGCTGCAGCGGGCCATTCGCACCGGGGACGGGGATCATCTGTTCGACTATTTTACCCGCACCCGCGCGATCCGGCGGGGGATTATCGATGCGGGCCAAGACACCGATGCGCCAGATTTTGGCCGGGGAAAGGTCAGTTCGTGAAACCTGTTTGGGCGCATATGCTGATCGGAGCGGCGCTTTGGGCCGTTGCCGCTCAGGCATCGGCACCCGAACACTCGCTGGTTCCTGTCGCGCGCCCGGATGCAGCCTCCGAAACCGTGGACTTGGTTGCTGCCAGCAGCCGCGCGACGACGGCATTGAGCATCCCGAAACTCCGCCCTGAGCTGCGTCCGAAGTCACCGCAGGTCACAGCTGCCGCCGCGCGCCCGTCAGACTTGCCACTGTTGGGGCCGTACACATCCCTGATGCCCTATCTTCGCCCCAAATCGTTGGAAGAGGCCGTTCTGTTCAAGAAACGCAAGCTGCGCAAAGGGTCCGTCTGTGGCGATATCGCGATACAGGGCAAACCGGTTGGCCGTGTCTCAAGCAAGACCAAGGCCTGTGGGATCAAGGACGCGGTGGAGATCACGTCCGTATCGGGTGTGGCGCTCAGTCGCCCGTCCAAAATGGATTGCGGCACAGCCATCGCATTGAATGAATGGGTGGATAAGTCCGTCAAACCGACGTTCAAACGGCGCGGGCCGGTGGTGCAGTTGCAGGTCGCTGCCCATTATGCCTGCCGGACCCGGAACAATCGCAAGGGCGCCCGCGTTTCTGAACACGGCAAGGGCCGGGCAATAGATATCTCGGGGTTTGTCATGGCGGATGGTGAGGTCGTCACCGTTTATGATGGTTGGCGCAAGAACCCCTCGCAGAAGCAACTCAAGAAAGTTTGGCGCGGGGCGTGTGGACCCTTTGGTACGGTGCTGGGACCAAACTCGGACCGCTATCACCGCGATCATTTCCATCTGGATACAGCACGTTACCGCAGCGGCCCCTTCTGCCGTTAACGCAGGATCAGGCGCGGGGCAGGACCCAAGGGCAATGGTCCCAGCGCGACGAGCCCATCGCGAAAATTCAGCTGTAAGTCCAACGCATTCGGATTGCCGCCCAGCCCGGCCAGAAAGTTCAGCGCACGGGTAACCGGATCGACGGCCTGATCGGGCAGGGCTCCGGCCGCGTTGGCCATCGCGATCATGTCGCGCCAGTTCTCGGCCTTGATCGCGATCTCGCCGGTTGGAATGCCCTGCGCGTCCACGTCCAACTCACCCGCGGCAAAAAGGCGGAGTTCACCCCATTTGACCTCGGCCAGCTTCAGATCAATGGCCACGGGTTGAGGGCGGCTTTCTTCCAGCGCGGTCCGGTCCCACGGTTTGTCGAAGGCGGTCAGCATATCCAGCTCCAACGTGTCAAACTGCTGGGGCAGAGAGGTTGCCGATTGCATCAGCGCACGCAGATCGTCACCCGGGGCAAAACCATCGATTTGGGCGGTGATCGCGTAGGCTTCGGGCGTTGCCGTCTGCTCCATCACGAGGCCGAGGGTCTCCCCTCCTGCCAGTGCTTCACCGTTTTCCGTAATAAGCCAAGGTCCGGCAGTCAGTGCCATTTTCTCCAGCACCAGCGCTACACCTGGCTGCAGATGCAGTTCGGCCTGAAGTTCTTGTGCCTCAATGGTTGCAGTCTGATCGAAATAGGACAAACGCTGCGGCGTTTCGGCAAAGCGCAGGATCTGCCGACCGGGCCAAATGGCAGGGCTTTGGAATTCGATCCAATCGGCGCTCCACGCCGTGCCAGTCACCGGATCGGCCAGCGCCGGGTTGTTCAACCGCGTGACGTGATGAGCCGGGAAGCCTGCCGTTTCGACATCCGAGAAGTCTGCCTGCCATCCGCGCGATTGTTGGGCATCGAACCAGGCTGTAATCGCATTGCGCAGACCATAGCCCGCGATGAACCAATAGGCGCTCCAGACAATCGCGATAAAAATGAATACTCGTATCAGACGGCGCATGAGCTTTGGCCCTTTTTCCTGCCTCGGAATTGATGTTTATAGGCCGAAACGGGCAAGGACCAGTGCAATGACGATGTGGGTTTTCGGATATGGATCGCTGCTGTGGAACCCCGGGTTCCCTGTGGCCCGCAGTGAGCTTGCCACTTTGCACGGATACGCGCGATCGTTCTGCATGAGTTCGATCCATCACCGGGGAACCGATGAACATCCCGGTCTTGTTCTGGCTCTGGATGAGCAGCCAGATGCGCAGTGCATGGGGCTGGCGCTGGCGGTCGAAGCCGGACATGAAGAGCGCACGCTGCACGAACTGCGCGAGCGAGAGTTGATCTCGTCCGCCTATGTCGAAAAGATGCTGGACGTGCATTTGGACAGTGGTGAGATTGTCAACGCGGTTACCTATGTGATTGATGCCGATCACATGCAGTATTGCGGAGGTATGCCGTTGGAGGAACAGGCCCAGATCATTGCGCATGCAGTGGGCGGGCGCGGGCCAAACACCGAATACCTCTACAACACCACCGAGCATCTGGCCGAGATCGGGTTGCATGATCCCGATCTTGAGTGGTTGGCGCAACGGGTGCGCAGCATCACCTCATAAACCCTTGGCGTCGTCGGCGTAATTTCGCTAGATTCGGGCCAGAGCAGATAAAAACCGGGAACCACGCGCATGGCGCAGGCACATCAGGGCGCGAGACCCCACTTCTCGCATCCGACACGTCAAATCCTTTTGATGTTGCTGGCGATTGGCCTGTCGGGGCTGGGCGTATTTCTGGCACTGCCTTACGTTCTGCCGGTCTTCTTCGCCAACCCGTACCTGAACGGCTTCATTCTGCTGGTGTTCATCATCGGCGTTTTCGCCTGTTTCTATCAGGTTCTGCAACTGATCGGCTCGGTTCGGTGGATCGAGGCCTTTGTGGGCGGCGTGGTGCGCGAAGATGCCCGGACCCCTCAGTTGCTGGCCCCATTGGCCTCGCTGCTGCGGGAACGTGGCGCGCGGTCGCAGATCAGTTCGACCTCGACGCGGTCCATTCTGGATTCGGTGGCCGAGCGGGTCGAAGAAGAGCGTGAGATCACGCGCTATATCACCAACGTTCTGATCTATCTGGGTCTGTTGGGCACGTTCTTCGGCCTCGCCACCACGGTCCCCGCCATCGTCGACACCATCCGCAGCCTGAACCCGCAAGAAGGTGAGGAAGGTCTTGCTGTTTTCAACCGCCTGATGACCGGGCTTGAGGCGCAGTTGCAGGGCATGGGCGTGGCCTTTGGATCGTCGCTTTTGGGTCTGGCCGGATCGCTGATCGTCGGCTTGCTAGAGGTGTTTGCGGGCCACGGCCAGAATCGGTTTTACCGCGAACTTGAGGAATGGTTGTCGTCGATCACCCGCGTCGGTTTTGCCTCGGGCGAGGAAGGCGGGGCAGAGATTGCCGTGCTGACCCCGGTTCTGGATGCCATGTCCGAACAGATGGACGCGCTGCAAACCTTGTTTGTGGCGCAGGAAACCGACCGCGCCGACGTGTCGAACAAGCTGGGGCAACTGGTCGATGCCATCGGACAAATGAACCAGCGTCAGGCGGATAACGAAGGCATTACAGCAGCGCTGGAACGTGTGGCCTTGGGGCAGGACGCCTTGCTGGATCACATGCGCGATCACGGCGCAGGCGACGGCATCGACGCCGAAAGCCGGATGCGTCTGCGGTCCATGGACGTGCAACTGCTGCGCATCCTCGAAGAGATTTCGGCTGGCCGTCAGGAAAGCATGAACGAATTCCGCAAGGACATCGAGTTGCTGGTCAAGGCCATGACCCTGCCACGCGGCGCCGTGCGCACGACGCCCGAAGGAGAGTAACCCATGGCCCTGTCCCGTCGCACCGGTCAACGGTTCCAGGGCTCGGTCTGGCCCGGATTCGTGGATGCGATGACGGGTCTTCTGATGGTGCTGACCTTTGTGCTGACCATCTTCATGGTGGTGCAGTTCGTGCTGCGCGAGACGATCTCGGGGCAGGAGGATGAACTGACCGCCCTGTCGGACGAGGTCGCGGCGCTGGCCGGTGCGCTGGGGTTGGAAGAGCGTGAAAACAGCCGCTTGCAGGCCCGGCTGGGGGCCTTGAATGCCACCCTGACACAGGCCGAGGACGATCTGGCGCAGGCGCAGACCCGCATTACGGATTTTGAGGCTCAGGTCGCAACGTTGCTGGCCGATCAGGCGCGCGCGCAGGACGACATTGCCGCTTTGGAAACACAGCGTGCGGACCTGTTGGGTGAACGGGACGCTTTGGATCAGGCATTGGCCCAAAGCCGCGCGGAAATCGACGCGCAGGCCGAGGCCGCTCGCCTTGCCGCCGCCCGGCGCGAGGCGCTGGAAGCACTGGTCGCCGACCTGGAACAAAGCGGCGAGGAGCGCGCGGCGCAGATCGCGGAATTGCAGGAACAGCTTAGCGATGAAGAGGCCGCACGGCTTGCCGAAGCCGCCGCAGCGGAAAACCTGCGCAACCGTTTGCAGAATGCCGATGCCGAACTGACCGCGATGACTTTGGCGCTTGAGGCGCAGCGGAAAGAGGCCGAGGACACGCTGACCTTGTTGGCCGCCGCGCAAGCGGCCCGTGCCGAGTTGGAACGCCAGTTCGGTGAATTGAACAACGAAGATCTGCAAGCCCAGTTGCAGGCTGCTCTGGATGCGCAGACACAGGCGGAAACCGACGCCAATGCGCAAAGAACGCTGGCGGAACAGCGCGCGGCGCTTTTGGACGTCGCGCGTGAAACACTCTCTGCAGAGCAGGCGATTTCGGCGAAGGCACAGCGCGAGGCCGCTTTGTTGAACCAGCAGATTGCGGCCCTGCGGGGGCAGTTGGGATCCCTACAGGCGTTGCTGGATGACTATGAAGAACGCAACGCCGCCGCCGACATCCAGATTCAGACCTTGGGTCAGGACCTGAACGCAGCGCTTGCGCGGGCCGCGTCCGAAGAACGCCGCCGCCGCTTGTTGGAAGAGGCCGAACGTCAGCGGCTTGAGGCCGAGGCCGAAGCTCTGGCCGGGCAGAATCAGGAACTCACCGCGCAGGCCGAGGACCTGCAACGCTATCGGTCCGAGTTTTTCGGCAGGTTGCGCGATGTTCTGGGCGATCAGGAGGGCGTACGGATCGAAGGTGACCGGTTCGTGTTCTCATCCGAGGTGCTGTTTGACACAGGTTCAGCAGAATTGTCCGCCGAAGGCCGGCAGGAGGTCGCAAAGGTCGCCGCGATCCTGCGCACCGTTGCCGCCGAAATCCCCGAGGGCCTGAATTGGGTGATCCGGGTCGATGGCCATACCGACAATGTGCCCCTGGCCGGGTCCGGGCGGTATCGCGACAATTGGGAACTGAGCCAGGGTCGCGCCTTGTCGGTCGTGCGCTACATGGTCGATGCGCTGGGCATCTCGCCGAACCGTCTGGCAGCCAACGGGTTTGGTGAGTTCCAGCCCGTCAATCCAGCCGACACCCCCGAAGCCCGCGCGCAAAACCGACGGATCGAGTTGAAACTGACCGAGCGGTAAGGCGTCAACTTTGGATTAAATCGTTCTGCCCGGCGGGAATTTCGCCTCTGGATCCGATGAAACACGGCACTTCGCTTCCTATATTATTTCAAGAGGTTGAGAGGGGATGTGTTTGAAAGGCTGGGTGACAAGTCTGGCTAATGCGGTCGATGAGGCTCTGCTTGCGTCCCATCAGCGCGTGGCCCTGTGTCAGACCAGGCAAGGCGACAAGTTCTGGCTGAAACGTGTCGAACGGTTTGCCCCCCACCTCTGGCTTGTCAAAGGAAATCCCGAACAGGCTTTTGAACGGGATCGGTCTTCTCATCGCAATCTTTGGAACCTTGGTGCGCCTGTCCCCAGAATCCTGGCCGAAGGATGCGGTTACATAGCGGTTGAGGATGCGGGTCGCAGCCTGACCAAGTTTTGCACCGAAAGGTCCATTACGGTTGCGGAAAAGCTCAGGGCGTGCCGGGCTGCTGGGCGCGCGCTGGCGCGTCTTCACGCGATGGGATTGGCGCATGGACGTCCCGCTTTTCGGGATATGTGCTGGGACGGTCGTCAGCTTCGTTTTATCGATTTTGAGTATTTTGTGCCCACAAAAGCGGGCAGGCTGCGCAAGGCGCGCGATCTGAGTATCGCTGTCCTATCTGCCTTTTCTCAGGGTGTAGATGGGCCGCGTTATGCGGTCAGTTTGGCGCTTGCATATCGGGAAGCGCGGGGCAGAGAGCCACTGGTTTTGCCCGTGCCATGCCACGTGACCAGTTTCCGCTCACGCAACCGGTGACTTGGTTGGGTACTGCCCAGTATGTTCTCATCGCGAGAATGCTATGAAACGAAAAAACCCGCCAAAGACTGGCGGGTTTTCTCATTCGTATTTTCACCGATCAGTCGGCAGTCAGCAACGGCGGCTTATCACCCGGAATGCGGCGTTGATCGGGGCCTAGGATTTCAAGATCCAACTCGCCCTTCTTGACCGAGACGCGCACCACGCCGCCCTTGGCCAGTTTGCCGAACAGCAATTCCTCGGCCAAAGGTTTCTTGATGTGCTCCTGAATGACACGGCCCAGCGGACGCGCGCCCATCTTGTCGTCATAGCCCTTGTCGGCCAGCCACGCGGCGGCTTTGGGGGTCAGGTCGATGGTCACGCCGCGATCCAGCAATTGCGCCTCAAGCTGCAGGACGAATTTCTCGACCACTTGCAGGATGACCTCTTTCGGCAACGGCGCGAAGGAAATCACGGCGTCCAGACGGTTGCGGAATTCCGGCGTGAACATGCGTTCGATTGCGGCGGTATCCTCGCCCTCGCGGCGGTCGCGGGCAAAGCCGATGGCGGCCTTGGCCTGTTCCTGCGCGCCCGCGTTCGAGGTCATGATCAGCACCACGTTGCGGAAATTCACCGTACGACCGTTATGGTCGGTCAACTCGCCATGGTCCATCACCTGCAACAAGATGTTGAACACATCCGGGTGGGCCTTTTCGATCTCGTCCAGCAGCAGCACGCAATGCGGATGCTGATCGACACCGTCGGTCAGCAGACCGCCCTGATCGAACCCGACATAGCCCGGAGGGGCACCGATCAGACGGGAAACCGCGTGTTTCTCCATGTATTCCGACATGTCAAAGCGCAGCAATTCCACGCCCAGATTGTCGGCCAGCTGTTTCGCCACCTCGGTCTTGCCCACACCGGTCGGACCGGCGAACAGGTAGTTGCCGATTGGCTTTTCAGGTTCACGCAGACCGGCACGGGCCAGTTTGATGGCGCTGGCAAGCGCCTCGATGGCTAGGTCCTGTCCGAACACCACGCGTTTCAACGAGGCTTCGAGGTCTTTCAGAACCGCCGCATCATCCTTGGTGACGTTTTTCGGCGGGATGCGGGCGATCTTGGCGACGACCGCTTCGATCTCTTTCACACCGATGGTCTTGCGACGCTTGCTTTCGGCGACCAGATGCTGCGCGGCACCGGCTTCGTCGATCACGTCGATGGCCTTGTCCGGCAACTTGCGGTCGTTGATATAGCGCGCCGACAGTTCGACGGCTGTCTTGATGGCATCTGCGGTATATTTGATCTCGTGATGTTCTTCGAAATAGGGTTTCAGACCGCGCAGAATCTTCACGCTGTCCTCTACCGAAGGCTCATTCACGTCGATCTTCTGGAACCGGCGGCTCAGCGCGCGGTCCTTTTCGAAATGTTGACGGAATTCCTTGTAAGTGGTCGAGCCCATGGTGCGCAGCTTGCCGCCCTGCAAGGCAGGTTTCAGCAGGTTCGAGGCATCCATCGCCCCGCCTGATGTGGCACCGGCACCGATTACGGTGTGAATCTCGTCGATGAACAGAACCGCGTCGGGGTGATCTTCCAATTCGGTCACAACCGCCTTGAGCCGTTCTTCAAAGTCCCCACGATAGCGGGTTCCGGCCAGCAACGCGCCCATATCCAGCGAGTAGATGGTGGTGTTAGACAACACATCCGGGGCCTCGCCGCCCACAATCTTATGGGCCAGACCCTCGGCAATGGCGGTTTTACCCACGCCCGGATCCCCCACCAACAGCGGGTTGTTTTTGCGGCGACGGCACAGCACCTGAATGCAGCGTTCGACCTCATCCGCGCGGCCGATCAGCGGGTCAACGTCTCCGGCCCGCGATTTCGCGTTCAGATCGACGCAGTATTTGCCCAGAGCGCTTTCTTTCTGCTCACCATCGCCAGCGCTGGACTGCACCTCTTCCTCGACCTGATCCGCGCCCGAGACCGAGCGGCTTTCGCCATAGGCCGGGTCCTTGGCAACGCCATGGGCGATGAAATTCACCGCATCGTAACGGGTCATGTCCTGTTCTTGCAGGAAATAGGCCGCGTTGCTTTCGCGTTCGGCAAAAATGGCGACCAGCACATTGGCCCCGGTCACTTCGGTCCGTCCCGAGCTTTGAACATGGATCGCGGCGCGCTGGATAACACGTTGGAAGGCTGCAGTGGGCACTGCTTCGGACCCATCTATGTCAGTGACCAGATTAGACAGGTCTTCGTCGATAAATTCGACCAAGGTGCTGCGCAATTCGTCCAGATCGACGCTGCAGGCCTTCATGACCCGAATGGCATCGGGTTCTTCCAGCAGCGCCAGCAGCAGATGCTCCAACGTTGCAAATTCGTGTCGCCGTTCATTCGCAGCCGCAAGGGCCGCGTGGATGGCTTGTTCCAATGTGCTCGAGAATGAAGGCACGCGGGTGCTCCTCTGTCTTGGGTCAGAAGGGGGCGGGCTTTCGGCCGGAACCCCATCCCAACCATGTCCTCATACTATTAGAGTTTGGTTGATCGACGCCCGGCTTCAAGGGTTTTCTTTCACTTGACAGTCACATTTGTTGTGACCGTGTCCGTGAAGAGGGGCAAATAGGCATCAAAACCGGTCTTTTCTACCCCTGATCTCGGCAAAAACAGCGGCTGGGTCAGACCCCACCATGCCAAGATGCGCCTGAATCGCGGGATCAGAGGCCCGCAGGAATGGATTTGTTGCTTTCTCAAGGGCCAAAGTTGACGGAACTGTCGGTTCTCCGGCGGCGCGGGCGCGGTTGGTATCCGCAACGCGTTGTTGCAAGGCGGCGTTATCGGGATCGACCGTGACGGCAAACTTGGCGTTTGACAGGGTATATTCATGGCCCGAACACACCAGAGTATCGTCGGGCAGCGCCGCCAGCTTGCTAAGCGAGGCCCACATCTGATCCGGCGTACCTTCGAACAGGCGACCACAGCCCAGGGCCATCAGGCTGTCTGCAGTAAAGACCACGGCGCTTTGGGGCAGATAAAATGCGATGTGACCAACCGTATGGCCCGAAACGTCCAGCACCTCGACCGGCTCTCCTCCGATCTCAAAGCTGTCACCTTCGGACACTTGCAGGTCCAGCGGGGGCAGGCGATGGGCGTCTGCGGCGGCCCCGATCACCTTGGCCGGATGCTTTTCCAGAATATCGGGCAGGCCATCGACGTGATCCCAGTGATGGTGGGTCAGCAACACGTGGCTCAGGCTCCAGCCGCGGCGGTCCAGTTCGGCCAGAATCGGCCCCGGTTCGGGCGCATCGACCAGGGCCGTCTGGCCGGTTGCGGCATCATGCGCCAGAAATGCGTAATTATCGCTGAGACATGGGATGGTTACGATCTCAAGAGGCATGGCCTTTTGCCCTTTCATTGCTAGACTGCGCCCAGCTAAGCCGATTGACCGGGTATCCGCAATGCATCTTGATGTGCAGGATCTGAGGAACTTTTACTACCGCAGCACGCTGGGCCGTGCGGCGCAGGCGGCGATCCGTGGGCGGCTTGTCGATCTGTGGCCCGAAGCCAAGGGCCAAACGGTTGCGGGATTTGGGTTCGCGGTGCCTTTGCTGCGCCCCTATCTGGCCGATGCGCGCCGCGTGATCGGCCTTATGCCCGGTCCGCAGGGCGTGATGCCCTGGCCTGCGGGCATGCCCAATGTTTCGGTCCTGACCGAAGAGACGCTGTGGCCCATCGAAACCGGTCATGTCGACAAGCTGGTGGTCATGCACGGGCTGGAAACCTCGGAACGCCCAAGCCAGTTGCTGGACGAATGCTGGAGGGTTCTGGGGCCGGGTGGCAAGGCCCTGTTCGTCGTACCGAACCGGGCCGGGCTGTGGTCCCGAACCGATCGCACGCCTTTTGGCTTTGGGCGTCCGTATTCGGCGACACAGTTGGAAAACCAGTTGAAGGCGCATCATTTCAAGCGTGAAAACCATTGCTCGGCGCTTTATCTGCCGCCGTCATTCCGGCGCTTCTGGCTGAAATCCGGCAGTCTGATCGAAAAGACGGGCCAGCGGATCCCGACAGTCATGGCCGGTGGCGTTCTTATGGTCGAGGTCAGCAAACATATCCGCCCACCCAGCGGCAGTGTAACGAAAGATACCGCAAAACGGCCGATCAAGGCACTGGACGGGCTGCTCAAGCCCGCGTAACCGCGAAACCTGCGGGGCGTTTTTACCGCCCGAAATTGATGAAAATCGGCCACAGGAATCGCAAAAACCTACAGTTTGGTAACATTTTTATCTCAAGCCAGCCGGTCAAAAGGGTCGCACTTTTCGTAAGTGTATGAAATTCAACGTTTTGTGGATAAGGCGCTGGCCGTGATAATATATTGCTAGCTTGGTTCGGCTCTGCTACATCCCCGGTGATTTTGATCCCCGCCCTTTATGGACGGGGTTTCTTCACGCCCCCGGGGTAGCTGCCGCAACGCGAATTCGGGGCCCAAAATATCGGAAGGGTGGACGTGTCCGAACCAGCTTCGATTTCCACAGGCATCGCCGAGCGCTATGCCACCGCGATTTTCGAGATCGCGAAAGAGAATAATGACCTCGCAGGTCTGGAAACCGGCATCAATGATCTGGCAGCAGCACTGGGCGACAGCGCCGAATTGCGCGACCTGATTGCCTCGCCTCTGGTTTCCCGCTCTGAACAAGAAGGCGCAATCACCGCAATCGCTGCGAAAATGGGTCTGAACACCATTCTGGGCAACACGCTGGGCCTGATGGCGCAGAAACGCCGCCTGTTCGTGGTGCCGCAGCTGGTGCAGGTTCTGCGCGACATGCTGGCCGACGAGCGCGGCGAAGTGACCGCCGATGTCGCCTCGGCCAAGGCGCTGACCAAGACGCAAATGGAAAAACTGTCCAAGACGCTGTCCGAGCGTGTGGGCAAGACCGTGACAATCAATGCGACCGTGGATGAAAGCCTCATCGGCGGTCTTGTCGTTAAAGTGGGCTCGAAAATGATCGACAGTTCGATCCGTTCGAAGCTGAACTCCCTACAGAATGCAATGAAAGAGGTCGGATAAATGGGAATCCAAGCTGCAGAGATTTCTGCAATCCTGAAGGACCAGATCAAGAATTTTGGTCAAGAAGCCGAAGTGGCCGAGATCGGCCGCGTGCTGAGCGTCGGTGACGGGATTGCCCGTGTATACGGCCTGGACAACGTGCAAGCGGGTGAAATGGTCGAGTTTCCCGGTGGCATCATGGGCATGGCGCTGAACCTGGAAAGCGACAACGTCGGTGTCGTTATCTTTGGTTCCGACCGTGACATCAAAGAAGGTGACACCGTCAAGCGCACCAACTCGATCGTGGACGTTCCGATCGGTGACGAGCTGCTGGGCCGCGTTGTTGACGGTCTGGGCAACCCGCTGGACGGCAAAGGCCCGATCAACGCGTCGAAGCGTGGTGTTGCTGACGTCAAAGCCCCCGGCATCATCCCGCGTAAATCGGTGCACGAGCCGATGGCAACCGGCCTGAAATCGGTTGACGCGATGATCCCGATTGGCCGTGGCCAGCGTGAGCTGATCATTGGTGACCGTCAGACCGGTAAAACTGCCGTTGCTCTGGACGCGATCCTGAACCAGAAAACCTACAACGACGCAGCAGGCGACGACGAGTCGAAGAAACTGTACTGCGTTTACGTTGCCATCGGTCAAAAGCGTTCGACCGTTGCGCAGCTGGTGAAGAAGCTGGAAGAATCCGGCGCGATTGAATACTCGATCGTTGTGGCCGCAACCGCGTCCGACCCGGCACCGATGCAGTTCCTGGCACCCTACGCCGCAACCGCGATGGCCGAGTACTTCCGTGACAACGGTCGCCACGCGCTGATCATCTATGATGACCTGTCGAAACAGGCTGTGTCCTATCGTCAGATGTCGCTGCTTCTGCGCCGTCCGCCCGGACGTGAAGCCTATCCCGGCGACGTTTTCTACCTCCACTCCCGTCTGCTGGAACGTTCGGCCAAGCTGAACGAAGATTTCGGCGCGGGCTCGCTGACCGCTCTGCCGGTTATCGAAACTCAGGGTGGCGACGTTTCGGCGTTTATTCCGACCAACGTGATCTCGATCACCGACGGTCAGATCTTCCTTGAAACCGAACTGTTCTACCAGGGCATCCGTCCCGCCGTGAACACCGGTCTGTCGGTTTCGCGTGTGGGTTCGTCGGCTCAGACCAACTCGATGAAGTCGGTTGCCGGTCCGGTGAAACTGGAACTGGCTCAGTACCGCGAAATGGCGGCCTTTGCGCAGTTTGGTTCCGACCTTGACGCCGCGACCCAGCAGCTGCTGAACCGTGGTGCGCGTCTGACCGAGCTGATGAAACAGCCGCAGTACTCGCCGCTGACCAACGCTGAAATCGTCTGCGTGATCTTCGCCGGTACCAACGGTTACCTCGACAAGATCGACGTGTCCGACGTTGGCCGTTATGAGGCTGGCCTGCTGGCGCACCTGCGTGGCAAACACGCGGATCTGCTTCAGTGGATCACGGACGAAGATCCCAAGATCAAGGGTGACGCTTCCGACAAGATCAAGGCTGCGCTGGACGAATACGCCGCAACCTTCGCTTAAGGGAGAGGCGGGCATATGCCAAATCTTAAGGACCTTAAAAACAGGATCGAGTCGGTCAAATCGACCCGCAAGATCACCAAGGCCATGCAGATGGTCGCGGCTGCAAAACTGCGCCGCGCCCAGGAATCTGCCGAAGCCTCGCGCCCCTATGCCGAGCGGTTCAATGCCGTGATGGCGGGGCTGGCGGCATCGGTCGGGGGCAGCGACAGCGCCCCCAAGCTGCTCCGGGGTACGGGCAGCGATGATGTCCATCTGCTGGTTGTCATGACAGCTGAACGCGGCCTGTGCGGCGGCTTCAACTCGAACATCGCCAAGCTGGCCCGCCAAAAGGCGGACGAGCTGCGTGCCAAAGGCAAGACGGTCAAGGTTCTGACCGTCGGCAAGAAAGGCCGCGACGCGCTCAAGCGTGATTTTGGCGATCTGTTCGTTGGACATATCGACCTGAGCGAGGTCAAGCGTCTGGGGTACACCAACGCGCAGGACATCGCCAAGGACATCCTGTCCCGCTTTGACGGGGGCGAGTTCGACGTTGCCACGATCTTCTACTCGAAGTTCGTCAACGTTGTGACGCAGATCCCGTCGGCACAGCAGATCATCCCCGCCTCGTTCGAGGATGAAGCGACGGGTGACGACAGCGGTGCCATTTTCGACTACGAGCCCAGCGAAGAGGCCATTCTGGCCGACCTGCTGCCCAAGGGGGTTGCGACCGCGATCTTCTCGGCCTTGCTCGAAAACGGAGCGTCTGAACAGGGTGCACGGATGTCCGCGATGGACAACGCGACACGCAACGCGGGTGAGATGATCGACAAGCTGACGATCCAGTTCAACCGCTCGCGTCAGGCCGTGATCACCAACGAGCTGATTGAAATTATTTCCGGCGCCGAAGCGCTGTAAGAAAACCGGAGACGAAACATGGCGAATGCAAAAGGCAAAGTCACACAGATCATCGGGGCCGTCGTTGACGTGCAGTTCGATGATCAGCTGCCTGAAATTCTGAACGCGCTGGAAACCACCAACAACGGCAAGCGCCTGGTGTTGGAAGTTGCTCAGCACCTTGGTGAAAACACTGTCCGCACCATTGCGATGGACGCGACCGAAGGTCTGGTCCGTGGCGAAGCGGTTACCGACACCGGCGCGCCGATCTCGGTTCCGGTTGGTAACGCCACCCTGGGCCGCATCCTGAACGTTGTCGGCGAGCCGATCGACGAAAAGGGCGAGGTTGTCGCAACCGAGACCCGCGCGATCCACCAACCCGCACCCGAGTTTGACGAACAGTCGACCGAGTCGGAAATCCTGGTCACCGGTATCAAGGTTGTTGACCTGCTGGCCCCCTACGCCAAAGGCGGTAAAATCGGCCTGTTCGGCGGCGCGGGCGTTGGCAAAACCGTTCTGATCATGGAACTGATCAACAACATCGCAAAAGTGCACTCGGGCTTTTCCGTGTTCGCAGGTGTTGGTGAACGGACCCGTGAAGGCAACGACCTGTATCACGAGATGATCGAATCGAACGTGATCAAGCCCGACAACCTGTCGGAATCGCAGGTTGCGCTGGTTTACGGTCAGATGAACGAACCTCCGGGTGCGCGTGCGCGTGTTGCTCTGACCGGTCTGACCCTGGCCGAGCAGTTCCGCGACCAGTCCGGTACCGACGTTCTGTTCTTCGTCGACAACATCTTCCGCTTCACGCAGGCGGGTTCCGAGGTTTCGGCTCTGCTGGGTCGTATTCCTTCGGCGGTGGGCTATCAGCCGACACTGGCCACCGACATGGGCGCGCTGCAGGAACGCATCACCTCGACCAAGTCGGGCTCGATCACCTCGGTGCAGGCGATCTACGTGCCTGCGGACGACCTTACCGACCCTGCGCCGGCGACCTCGTTTGCGCACCTTGACGCGACAACCGTTCTGAACCGTGCGATCTCGGAAAAGGGTATCTACCCTGCGGTTGACCCGCTCGACTCGACCTCGCGTCTGCTTGACCCGGCGATTGTTGGTGAAGAGCACTACAAGGTTGCGACCGACGTTCAGCAGATCCTCCAGCGCTACAAGTCGCTGCAGGACATCATCGCCATCCTCGGCATGGACGAACTGTCGGAAGAGGACAAGCTGACCGTGGCCCGTGCCCGTAAGATCGAACGCTTCCTGTCGCAGCCGTTCGACGTGGCCGAGGTTTTCACCGGTTCGCCGGGCGTTCAGGTTCCTCTGGATGTCACCATCTCGTCGTTCAAGGCCGTTGTGGCTGGCGAATACGATCACCTGCCCGAAGCGGCCTTCCTGATGGTTGGCGGCATCGAAGAAGTGATCGCCAAAGCCGAGAAGATGGCAGCAGAAGCCGCCTAAGGAGTATCCCTGATGGCAAACACGATGCAATTCGACCTCGTCAGCCCCGAGCGGAGCCTCGCTTCGCTCAGCGCTACCGCGGTCCAGATTCCCGGCGCGGACGGGGACATGACGGCGATGCCCGATCATGCCCCCACCATCACCACGCTGCGCCCCGGTCTGCTGAAGGTTGAGGCACCCGAAGGGTCCAGCGAATACCTGGTCACCGGCGGGTTTGCCCAGATCAACGGCGACAGCCTTTCGGTTCTGGCCGAAAAAGCGATCCCGGTGGCCGAAGTGACCCGCGCACATCTGGACGAGCTGATCGAAGACGCCCGCGCCTCGCACGAGGCGGCCAAGGGTGGTGACGACCAGACCATCGTCGATGATGCCGCCAAGTTGCTGGCCGACATGGAAGCGCTTGGAACGCATATGAGCCTGTAACAGGCATCACAGCTGAAAATTTGAACGGCCTCGCACCTGCGGGGCCGTTTTTTTGTCGTGCTTTTGCCGAAAAGCCGGGATAAGTTGCGGGAATTCAAGAATAATGATGACAGAATGAAGAAATTTCTTACCCATCCCATCGGCATCGATCAGGGCGAAGAGGTGCTGTTTTCCGAATTCGCCGAAGGCGGCGATATGTGGACCGGCGAAGGCCCGCGCGAACGTCGGGCTCAGATTCGATTCAGCGAAGCCTTTCGGTCGATCCCGGTTGTACAGGTGGGCATTTCGCTGTGGGACGTGGACACGTCTTCGGCATTACGGGCAGAGGTGAAGGCGCAGGATGTGACGCCCCAGGGGTTCACGGCTGTATTCCGCACCTGGTCGGATACCCGTATCGCCCGCATCCGGGTTGCATGGACGGCTATTGGTGAAGTCGCCCACGCAGATGATTGGAATATCTCCTGATCGGAGCAGGGCGCGGATTAGCTGTCCTGCGCCTCGATCATATCCACTCGTGTAGCGTGGCGGCCGCCTTCGAACTCGGCGGACAGAAACGCGTCCACGATGTCCAGAGCCTGACCTTCGCCGACGACGCGCGCACCGATGGACAGCATGTTGGCATTGTTGTGCTGGCGGATCATCCGGGCCGAGAAGGCGTCAGAGCACACGCCGCAACGGATGCCGGGGACCTTGTTCGCCGCCATCATGATCCCTTGCCCGGTGCCGCAAAGGATGATGCCCAGCTGACAGTCACCCGACGCCACAGCTTGCGCTGCGGCTTTGCCGTGTTTGGGGTAATGCGTGCTTTCCCGGGTCGTCGGGCCGATATCGACCACCTCCCAGCCTTGCTGGGCGATGTGGTTGGCCACGGCCTGACGCAGATCGATCGCTGCGTGGTCGCTGGACAGGACAATACGTTTGTTGGCAGTCATCACATTCAGTCCATCTGGTACATGGATTCGTAGATCGGCGTCAGCGTTTTGTCTTCGAACAGAGATGACACGCTGGTGCCGTTCCAGATGTTCAGGATGGCCTGAGTGAAGATCGGTGCGGTCGGAACGATGCGGATATTCTTGGCCTTCAGGATCTCTTTGGTCGGCTGGATTGTATCCGTCAGGACCAGAGATTTCATGACCGAATTGGTCACACGCTCGACCGCGGGGCCGCTCATGACGCCATGGGTGATGTAGGAATGAACCTCTTTCGCGCCGTTATCCAGCAGGACCTGAGCCGCCTTGCACAGCGTTCCGGCGGTGTCGCACATATCGTCCACAATCAAGCAGATTTTGTCTTTGACGTCACCGATCACGGTCATTTCAGCCACTTCACCCGCTTTTTCCCGGCGTTTATCGACAATCGACAGCGGGGCGTTGATGCGCTTGGCCAACTCGCGGGCGCGGGCCACGCCGCCGACATCGGGCGAGACCACCATGATTTCGTCCAGATTGTCCTTGAACTGATGCTTCACATCCAGCGCAAAGATCGGCGAGGCGTAAAGGTTGTCTACCGGGATATCAAAGAACCCCTGAATCTGGGCTGCGTGCAGGTCCATGGTCAGAACCCGCTCGATCCCTGCACCGGTCAGCATGTTTGCGACAAGCTTGGCGCTGATTGGCGTGCGGGCCTTGGTGCGGCGGTCCTGACGGGCGTAGCCGAAATAGGGGATCACGGCGGTGATCCGCTGGGCCGACGACCGGCGCAGCGCGTCGGCGATGATCAGCAGTTCCATCAGGTTGTCATTGGCCGGGTTCGAGGTCGGCTGGATGATGAACATATCCTCGCCCCGTACGTTCTCGAAGACTTCGACGAAGATCTCGCCGTCATTGAAACGCTCGACCCGCGCATCGACCAGACCCTGGTCAACGCCGCGATACAGGCTCATGCGGCGAGCGATGGTTTCGGCAAGCGGAAGGTTTGCGTTCCCAGCAATAAGCTTGGGTTCGTGGAGTGTCGGCATTGGCTGAGATCCCCGGGCAGCGTTGGCAATGTGACAGATTCGTGATGTTGACACCGCTTAGCATGGCCTTACCGTCCCGCAAAGATAACGCTGCGGAGAAAGTGCACATGACCCAGATTGACTACTTTTTTGCGACAATTTCGCCCTACACCTATCTGGCCGGTTCCCGGCTGGAAGAGATCGCGGCGAAGCACGGCGCGACGATCAATTACAAACCGCTGGATATCATGGCCTTGTTCGCGCGCACCGGGGGAACGCCGCCAAAAGACCGCCATATCTCGCGCACCGAATACCGCGCGCAGGAGTTGCTGCGGCAATCCAGGGATCTGGGGATGGAGTTCAATCTGCAGCCCGCACACTGGCCGACCAATATGGCCCCGTCGTCCTATGCGGTGATCGCCGCGATCAAGGATGGCTCGGGCGATGTGGGCAAGCTGTGCCAGTTCATCCTGCGCGCCTGCTGGGCCGAGGAAAAGGATGTGGCACAGGATGATGTGATCCGCGACTGTCTGTCGAATGCCGGGTTTGACCCCGATCTGGCCAATAGTGGCTTGCTGGTCGGGGCCGAGACCTATGCCGCCAATCTGGAAGAGGCCGTGGATCGCGGCGTGTTTGGCGCGCCGTTCTACCTCACACCCGATGGCCAGCGGTTCTGGGGTCAGGACCGGCTGGACGATCTGGATCGGCATCTGGCAGGGATGAACGGGTGACAGCCTTGGCTGCGGCGTCACACGCGGCCTTCGTCCGGCATTTGGGGAAGGGGGAGCGCAAATTGCTCGCCCTTCACTGCACCATTGCGCATTCCGGCGCGTGGTCCGGTTTGGCCAAGGTTCTGGAGGGCAGCGCGTCTCTGATCGCCCCAGATATGCCGTCGCACGGGCGCAGTCCGGATTGGGACGGGCAGAGCGATTTCTTCGATGCGGTGACTGGGCAGGCGACGCAGGAGTTGACCGAACCCATGGATCTGATCGGTCATTCCTTTGGGGCGATCGCCGCGCTGCGGCTGGCAATGGTAAACCCGCAATACGTGCGCAGCCTGACCCTGATCGAACCCGTATTCTTTGCCGTGGCAAAACAGGATGCGCCCCAGTTGTTCGACCAGCACATCCACGCGTCCCAACCGATCAATGCAGCCTTCGCGGCGGGCGATACAGCTTTGGCCGCACGGCTGTTCAACCGGATGTGGAGCACCGGCATCAGCCCGAAATGGCCTGACCTGCCCGAACGAACGCGGGCCAGCATGGTGCGGGGAATACATGTTGTTCCTGCCTCCCATCCCGTGCTGTACGAGGACCGCGCCGGGTTGCTGGACCCGGAGAACTGCAAGCGCGTCACGATGCCGACCCTGTTGCTGAGCGGATCAGAAACCGACCCGACACTGCCGGTGATCTGCGAAGGTTTGCGGCAGCGCCTGCCAAATGCGCGGCATAAGGTGGTACGCGGCGCGGGGCACATGTTGCCCATCTCGCACCCCCATGAGACAGGCGCGCTGCTTCAGGAGTTCTGGAAAGCCAACCCCGCGACGGGCGTTACAGCAGGCTGAGGAACTGGTCGATTTCAGCCGCGCCAATCGACCAGTCGCAAACCAATCGGCAGGCGAGGTTTTCGTCGTCATCGTCCCCCTCAAGCTCGGCACCCCAGAGGTGATAGACCGCCCCGGCCTCGTGCAATTGTTTGTGCTTGGCGCGCGGGAATGAGGCGAAGATCATATTGGCCTGCGGCTCGTGCAGGAACGCAGCCCCCTTGGCGCGCAATCCATCGGCCAGCCGGGCGCAGTTGTCGTTGGCCTGACGCGCCATTTTCAACCACAGATCATCTTCCAGATACGCCGCCATCTGGGCCGACAGGTAGCGATGCTTGGAAAACAGATGCGCCCCGCGTTTGCGGCGCAGCTCGAATTCCCACGCTTTGCTTTCGTCAAAGAACACCACGGCCTCGACGCCCATCAGGCCGTTCTTTGTGCCGCCAAAGCTGACCGCATCGACACCCGATTTCCACGTCATCTCGGCCGGGGAACAATTTAGGGCAACAAGCGCGTTGGTGAACCGCGCCCCGTCCAGATGGACGGGCAGGCCGTATTCCTTGGCCACACCGCACAGGGCCTGCAACTCTTCCAGCGAATAAACTGACCCGCGCTCGGTGACCTGAGTGATCGATACAGGCCCGCGCTGTGGCCCGTGCACCCCACGGGTTTCTTCGCCCAGGATCGAGCCGCGCAGCGCGTCGGGGGTCATCTTGTCGCCACCCGGCACCAGTGTCAGCTTGGCCCCGCTGTAAAACTCGGGCGCGTTGCACTCATCCTCGTGGATATGCGCGACCGGAGAACAGAAGACCGTTTCCCAGGGGTTGGACAGCGTCGCAAGGGCCAGCGAATTTGCCGCCGTCCCCGTCGCCACCAGATAAACCGCAGCGCCCGGTGCCTCGAAGATGCTGCGGATACGGTCGCGCACCTCGTTCATCATCGTGTCCGCGCCATAGGCCATCTGGTACCCCTGATTGGCCTCGGCCAGCTTGGCCATGACCTGCGGGTGAACCGGGCCGGAATTGTCAGACGCGAAATACATCAGGTTGGCTCCTCGATAATATGGTCTTCCCACTCTTCCATGGGGGTTTCGAACTCGGACACCGTGCGGCCCTGAACCGAGACGCCCGCCGCGTGTACGCTGTCCGGCGTACCAGATATCAAAGGATGCCAGTCGTAAAGAGGTTTGCCTTCCCACAGTAATCGATACGCACAGGTTTGCGGCAACCAATAGGCGTGGTCGTCGATATTGTCGGGAGTCATGACGATGCATTCGGGCACGAACTGGTGCCGGATGTCATATTGCGTGCAGCGGCAGCTTTCATCGTCCAGCAGGCGACAGGCAACGCAGGTCAGGGCAACCTCGCCTGTGTCCTCATCCTCAAGCTTGTTCAGGCAGCATTTGCCGCAGCCGTCGCACAGGGCCTCCCACTCGCGCTGGTTCATCTTGCGCAAGGGCTTGCGTTCCCAAAACCGGGCCGGCAGGCCCGTGCGTTCAATCGGATCGGTGGTCATAGGGCGGCCAGAATGCCACGGGCCTTTTCGCAATCGGCACCCATCTGCGCGATCAGGCCGTCCAGCCCATCGAATGTCAGCTCTGGTCGCAGGAAGTCGATCAGACCGACGGACAGGGTCGAGCCGTAAAGATCACCGGAAAAGTCGAACAGGAAGGTTTCGATGTTGGGGGCTTCGCCATGGAACATGGGGCGCACACCGATCGAGGCCGCCCCGTGATAGCTGCCCTGATGCGGTCCGTCCAACACGTCGACCAGCACGGCATACACCCCGAATTTGGGCGGGTGCAGACCTTCGATGGACATGTTCGCGGTTGGAAAGCCCAACTCGCGCCCGCGCTGCTCGCCCCCGATCACCACGCCTTCGATCCGGTGCCAATGGCCCAGCATGGCGGCCGCATCACGCGGACGCCCGTCGCTGAGAGCGGTGCGAATGGCGGTCGAGGAAACAACGTTTTCCGACCGCTCCATCAGTGGTGCAATGGTGACGCCAAATCCCATCTGCTCGCCAAAGTTGACCATATCCTGCGCGGTGCCGACACGACCTTTGCCAAAACAGAAATCTGCCCCCACAACGATATGGGACAGGCCCAGCCCATCGCAAATGACGTTTCTGGCGAACTCTTCCGGGGACAACCCGGCAAGCGCCGCATTGAACGGCAGTTCGTACAGCATCTGCACGCCCAGCTTCTCAAGCCGGTGCGCCCGCGCGTTGCCCCGCATCAACCGGAAAGGGGGGGCGTCCGGGGCGAAGTACTCGCGCGGATGCGGCTCGAACGTCAAAACACCCAAAGGCGCATCAGGGGCAGCGCGGCGCGCCAGTTCGATCACCGACTGGTGCCCCAAATGAACGCCATCAAAATTCCCGATCGCCACACTGGCGCCGCGGTCCTGAGGCTCGATGTACTGAAAATCCCGGATGATGTGCATATGGCTTGCCTAGCTGGACTGTCACGCGGGTTCAAGCACCTGATTGTTCTTGCATGCACGGCATCTCAGATGTGCTTTGCCGCGAATTGGCGAACCCAGTCCCTGTTCGTGGCATCCGAGAGTTTGGCCGTCGGCGTTTCGACGCCCTGCGCCAGATCCGGATCAAGAGCCAGGGTTTGCATCACCTAGGCCAATCCGACGGGGATGGCGCGTGAAAATAGGTGTCTGGCCGACCCGCGCACCCGGTTTCACGTAACAGTCGACATCACAGAGTGCTGCCACTGTAGGAGCTGGTTCAGATGAAATAGGAATTGAAGCGGGGCACTATTTGACCCATTGGCCTGATGAACGGCTATCCCTCTACGATCCCATGATCTTGTACGCCAACAACAAAAAAGGCGCCGGTTTGGGCGCCTTTGCTGTGACGTGATGTGATCAAGGCTCAGTCGAATTTGCGCGACGGGGCCAGAACCATAGCCTCACCAATCAGGACCTTCTTGCCGTCGACCGAGCAATGGCAATCCAGCTTGACGCGGCGTTTGGCAAAGTCGATGTCGATGACTTTCACCTCGGCATAGACCATGTCGCCGGGGCGCACGGGGGCCAGGAATTTCAGCGACTGACCCATGTATACGGTGCCATGGCCAGGCAGCTGCTCTCCGATCACGGCCGAGATCAGACCCGCCGTCAGCATCCCGTGGGCGATGCGCCCTTCAAAGATCGTGTCACGCGCATAATCGTCATCCAGATGCACCGGATTCCGGTCGGTCGAAACCTGCGCGAACATCTCGATATCCTCATCCGTCACCACTTTGCGCAGGTGGCGGGACATGCCCATCTCGATGTCTTCGATACAGATCGTTCCGCGTGGAAGATTGTCCAACATGTTGCCCTCACTCGAAGTTGGCCGTGAAAGAAAAATCCACCATCAGGCCTAGGTTGGCAACTTTATTACTTCGCAACTGCAGAAAATCAAGTCAAAAATGACTATCGCAAGCGACCGATTGTATATGTCGGGTTGATCTTTTCCCTTTGGATATAGTCAGTTAGAGAATCAGCGTGCGGATGGTGCGACGTTTTTGTTTCCGCTGCCGCCAACCCGCCCGAGATGAACAGGGTATCGATTCCCTCTCCCATCCCGCCAAGGATGTCGGTGTGGGGGCCATCTCCAATGGCAAGGATGTCAGAGTCGGCAACATCCGCGCCCAATTCCTGAAGGCGGCGGCGGGCCAGATCGTAGATGGGCGGGTGGGGCTTGCCGAAATACAGGCTCTCGCCACCCATCTCGGTGTAAAGCTTTGCCAGAGCCCCCGCGCACCACTCACGCACCTCGCCCCGGTCAACAACGATGTCGGGATTCGCACAGAGCAGCTTCATGCCCATCTGCTTGGCGTACAGGAAATCGGGCCGGTTCACATCGGGGTCCGCCATCGGATCGAAAGGTCCACAGCAGACGATGCCCTCAGCCTCTTTCAGCGGGACACGTTCGATGTGGATGGGGTGGTGCAGCAGCTTCAGCGGCTCAAAGAACCCCGCATCGCGCTGCCATTCTCCCATGAAATACACCTTGTGCCCGACCGCGCCGCGAAACATGGCGGACCGGGCTGAATCTCCGCTGGTTGCGATCGTGTCATAGGCATCGGCGGGTACGTTGAACTGGGTCAGCTGCGATGCAACCCCGGCGCGCGGTTTGGGAGAGTTTGTTACCAGCACGACCAGCCCGCCAGCGGCGCGGTAGGCCTGCAACGCTGCCACCGCTTCGGGATAGGCGGTGATACCGTTGTGAACGCAGCCCCAGAGATCGACAAAAAGCGCCTTATATCGGTCGGAGATCTCGGTCAGAGAGGAGATAATCTGGGTCATTGGGTCTCTTTCGGCGATGAACTGCGGCTGCCAAGCCTATGGCAGAGCTTGACGGGTTTTGCCAGAGGGGGCTCTGCCCCCGCCGCCCGTGCCGGGCGTCTCCCCCGGGATATTTCGGGCCAGATGAAGCAAGGAATCCGTTCTTCATCTGGCCAAAAATATCCCGGAGCGCGAGGCAGAGCCTCGCAAAAAGAAAAAGGCGCCCGGTTCGGACGCCTTTCACACGGGAATGACAGAAGATCAGACCTTCAGGTTCGGGATGATCTGTTTCTTGCGGCTCATGATGCCGGGCAGGACAACGGCGTCGCCCTCGACCGATGCGCCAAAGCTTTTCTCGGCAACGGTTTTGACCAGATCGTTCGGGACCAGCAGGGTGGCTTCTTCGTTCAGGATGTCCACGACGAACAGCAGAACCTGATCAACGCTGTCTTCCTTTGCCACATCGACCATGGATGCAGCCAAGCTGTCTTTTCGGTCCAGCACAACGCCCGGCGCGGTGGTTTCCAGAACAGAAACGCGGAACTTGGTGCCGTCGACCTCGTATTCCTTGCTGTCCATGCGGATCAGTTCGGCGTCCGAGAACGAGGACACATCCGACTTCGCCGCAAACATGTCAGCCGCATAGGCCGAGACGTCCAGACCCAGTTCAGCCGCCAGCTTCTCGGCCACGGCGCGGTCATGCGCGGTGGTGGTGGGCGAGCGGAATTCCAGCGTGTCCGACAAGATGCAGGTCAGCGCCGCGCCTTTGACGGCTTCGGGCATCTTGGCGGCATAGTCGCCCATCAGGTCAACCATGATGGTTGCCGTGCAGGCCAGCGGGCGCACGGTGATGTCGATCGGGCCCTTGGTTTCCAGCCCGCCGACCAGCTTGTGGTGGTCGATGATCGCGCGGATATCGGCGCTGTTGACACTCGCGGGCAGTTCCGCCGGGTTGTTGGTGTCCACGATTACAACCGGCGCGTCGGCCTCGACATCGTCGATGATGCGCGGCTTGGGCAGGTCCCAGCGTTGCAGCATAAAGGCCGCTTCGGTGTTGGGTTCGCCCAGCAGAACGGGCTCGGCCTGTTCGCCTTTCACTTCGTTCAGGTACCACGACCACAGGATCGGAGAACCGGTCGAGTCTGTGTCGGGAGATTTGTGGCCAAATACGAGGGTTGTCATGTCAGCTATCCTGAGGATTGGAAATTTGCGCGCCTTATAGGGTGCAAGGCACCGCTTGTCACCCGGTTGCGGCCTGCTGCGACTGTTGGTCTGCTATGCGCCTGGGTCAGAACGGCGCGCGGGTCAGCGTATACCCTTCCTGTTCCAGCAAGGCGAGAAGACCGAAATCTTGGCTGAGATGCCCGGCACCCACGGCGATGACGGCGGTTTGATTCTGAATGGCGAGAATATGCCTCATCCAATTCGCGTTGCGGGTCACCAGCAGTTTCTGTTCGAACTGGTCCCATTCCGCGTTGTATTCGGTTTCGGACAGGCCCGAGGCCTCAAGCCCCTGCAACCGCGCCAGTTGCAGGATCTGGGCGTGCTGTTCTTCCAGATAGGCATTGGCCATGGTGGTCAGATGATTGGCGTCGCTTTGCATCGCCCCGGCCAGTCGCACCAACGAGTCCACCTGCTGATCCAGCGGCAGATCGTCGAACATGGTCATCAGGTCTTCGATCCGTTCCAGCGAGTGCTGGGGGATGCCGTTGGCCTCGGCCAGATCTGTCAGACGCGCGTCCATGCCGTATTTCGCGTCGGGGTTCTGCATCAGGCAGGGCGGAATGCCCAGCATCATGCTCAGAAACCAGGGCCGCATCTTGGCGGCCATCCAGCTTGGAATGCCCCGTTCCGTCAGCGACCCTGACAGGGCGGCCCAATCCTCGGCACTCATCAGCTCAATCAATGTGGGCCCCGAAGTGATCATTACCGGGCTCAGGTCCTTGGCCAAGCCCTGCTCAAACGTGTTCATCTCGGCCTGAGTGACCTCGAAATAGAAGGCGTCGGCCCGGCTAAGGGTTGGCGCCAACCGTTCGACCACCGCATCCATGCGCGCGTCGTTTGTGTGCAATGTGCCGATCAGATGCAGCGTGGTGTCGCCCTTGCGGGCGATCCAGTGGTTTCCTTCCGGATAGGGGATGTCAGCCAGTGCCTGATGCAGTTCCGAGCGGTCCGCTTCGGACATAAGCGGGCGCAGATCATGCCCCTCACACGCGGCGCTGGCCGTCATGGGGAGTAGCAGAAAACCGAACAGGGCCAACAGACGCATGGATGAACCTCAGAGATTTGTCAGGCGGGACGACCAAGGATGTAGTCATGCAAATGCAGCATATTCAAGGCAACCCGTCTGGCATTTCAGCCCAAAACGCATAGCATGGGCGCATGGAGCGCGAGCAGGATCTTTACCCCCCGATCAAGGCAATGTTGGAGGGGCAGGGCTATACCGTCAAAGGTGAGGTCGGCGCAGCCGATATTGTCGCCATGCGCGACGAGTCCGAGCCGGTGATCGTCGAGTTGAAACTGCGGTTCTCACTGGCCTTGTTCCATCAGGCTGTCGCGCGGCTGCGGATCAGCGATCAGGTGTATCTGGGCGTCAGTAAGCCCACGGGGCGCACGGCCCGGCGTGCCTTGCGGGACAATCTGGCCCTGTGCCGCAGGTTGGGGCTGGGCTTGATCACCGTGCGAAACGACGGGGTTGTCGAGGTTCAGTGCGATCCCGGCCCATACGCTCCGCGCAAGAACAAAGCCAAGGCCGCGCGGATGTTGCGCGAATTTGACCGGTTGGAAGGGGATCCAAACGCGGGCGGCGCAACCCGCCACGGGATCGTTACGGCCTATCGGCAGGATGCGCTGAAATGCGCCGCCCATCTGGCGGAACATGGTGCCACCAAGGGGGCCGAGGTTGCATCGGCCACCGGCGTGCCCGCTGCCACCCGTTTGATGCGCGAAAACCATTACGGCTGGTTCGACAAGGTCGAAAAAGGCATCTATGCATTGTCGGATGCAGGGTCCGAGGGCCTGAAACACTGGGCTTACAGTTGGGAACAGGCCGACTGATCCCTTGTGGCAAAAAATCCGTATCCGCTTGTTGACTCGGGGTTTCAGACCCCCTAGCTATGCGTCGTTATCACTCACACACCCCGAGTGCTAACGCCTCACCAGCCGGTGAGGGGAGGATAGATAAACTTTGAGCCCAAGGAGCTGCAAAGATGGCATTGAAACCGCTTCATGACCGTGTGCTGGTTCGCCGTACAGAAAGCGAAGAGAAAACCGCAGGCGGCCTGATCATTCCTGACAGCGCAAAAGAAAAGCCCAGCGAAGGCGAAGTCGTCGCAACCGGCGAAGGCGCGCGCAAGGACAGCGGCGAGCTGATCGCAATGGCTGTGAAAGCTGGCGACAAGATCCTGTTCGGCAAATGGTCGGGCACCGAGGTTCAGGTCGACGGCGAAGAGCTGCTGATGATGAAAGAAAGCGACATCATGGGGATCATCGAGTAAGCCCAAGCGCTTTCTCTGATCTTCATTTCCAACTTATTTCTCAAGGAGAAACGACATGGCTGCAAAGGACGTCAAGTTCGACACCGATGCCCGTAACCGCATGCTGGCAGGTGTGAACATCCTGGCCGACGCTGTCAAAGTGACCCTGGGCCCCAAAGGCCGCAACGTGGTTCTGGACAAATCCTTCGGCGCACCGCGCATCACCAAAGACGGCGTTTCGGTTGCCAAGGAAATCGAACTGGAAGACAAGTTCGAAAACATGGGCGCGCAGATGGTGAAAGAAGTCGCCAGCCGCACCAATGACGAAGCCGGCGACGGCACCACCACCGCAACTGTTCTGGCACAGGCCATCGTTCGCGAAGGTCTCAAGCAGGTTGCAGCTGGCCTGAACCCGATGGACCTGAAGCGCGGCATCGACCTGGCAACTGCCAAGGTTGTTGCGGGCATCAAAGACGCATCGCGTGAAGTCAAAGACTCGGCCGAAGTTGCTCAGGTTGGCACCATCTCGGCCAACGGCGAAGCCGAGATTGGCCAGCAGATCGCGGATGCGATGCAGAAGGTTGGCAACGAAGGCGTTATCACCGTCGAAGAAAACAAAGGTCTGGAAACCGAGACCGATGTTGTCGAAGGTATGCAGTTCGACCGCGGCTACCTGTCGCCCTACTTCGTCACCAACGCAGACAAGATGATCGCAGAGCTCGACGACTGCATGATCCTGCTGCACGAAAAGAAACTGTCCTCGCTGCAGCCGATGGTTCCGCTGCTGGAGCAGGTGATCCAGTCGCAGAAGCCGCTGCTGATCATCGCAGAAGACGTTGAAGGCGAAGCGCTGGCGACTCTGGTTGTCAACAAACTGCGCGGCGGCCTGAAAATTGCTGCTGTCAAAGCACCGGGCTTCGGCGATCGCCGCAAGGCCATGCTGCAAGACATCGCGATCCTGACCGGCGGTCAGGTCATCAGCGAAGATCTGGGCATGAAGCTCGAGTCCGTCACCATGGACATGCTGGGCACCGCCAAGAAGATCGAAATCACCAAAGACGAAACCACCATCGTCGACGGTGCTGGCGAGAAAGCCGAGATCGAAGCCCGCGTTGGCCAGATCCGCACTCAGATCGAAGAAACCACCAGCGACTACGACCGTGAGAAGCTGCAAGAGCGTGTTGCCAAACTGGCAGGCGGTGTTGCCGTGATCCGTGTCGGCGGCATGACCGAAGTCGAAGTGAAAGAGCGTAAGGACCGTGTGGACGATGCTCTGAACGCGACCCGCGCTGCTGTGCAGGAAGGCGTTGTCGTAGGCGGTGGTGTTGCTCTGGTTCAGGCCGGTAAAGCACTGGAAGCTCTGGAAGGCGCAAACGCTGACCAGAACGCAGGTATCAACATCGTTCGCAAGGCCATCGAAGCGCCGCTGCGCCAGATCGCTGAAAACGCAGGTGTTGACGGTGCGGTTGTTGCTGGCAAGGTCCGTGAATCGTCGGACGCTGCATTTGGCTTCAACGCTCAGACCGAAGAATATGGCGACATGTTCTCGTTCGGCGTGATCGACCCGGCCAAAGTTGTCCGCACCGCTCTGGAAGATGCGGCATCGGTTGCCGGCCTGCTGGTCACCACCGAAGCAATGGTTGCCGACAAGCCTGCCAAAGAAGGCGCAGCACCCGGTGGCGGCATGCCCGACATGGGCGGCATGGGCGGCATGATGTAAGACGTCGTCTTTTTGGAAGACTGAGTTATGGGGTCGCCTTTGGGCGGCCCCGTTTCGTTTTGAATAGCCGCTGCGCGGCTATGCCTCCGGCGGAGGTATTTTTGAACAGAAGAAGATTTGGGTCGGCTGAGACAATGTGAGTGTGCAAACCCAGCGGAACCAGCTATGCGGTTGGAATGAGACTGCTTCTGTTGACTGCCCTGACCATGTGCGCCTTTGCGGCGAACTCGATCCTGAACCGGCTGGCGATTGACAGCGGCGCCAGTGACCCGGCCAGCTTCGCGGTGTTTCGCGTTCTATCTGGGGCTGCAGTTTTGTGGGTGCTGGTACTGCTGCGCGGCGCCGCAATGCCGCTGCGGTCGCGCAGGCGGATTGTGGGGGCTGGATCGTTGTTCCTTTATATGATCGGGTTTTCGCTGGCCTATTTGACCCTCGACGCGGGTCTGGGCGCGTTGATCCTGTTTGCGGTGGTGCAGATCGCCATGTTTGCCGTCGGCGCAATCATGGGGGCGGCGCCGACCGTTCGGCAGGTCGCAGGGGCCGGGATCGCGTTGGCGGGACTGACCTTTGTGCTTTGGCCCAGTGGTTCGGTTCAGGTCGATGCGCTGGGCGCGGGGCTGATGGTTGCGGCCGGGTTGGGCTGGGCCATGTACTCCTTGGCGGGACGGTCCGAACCGGACGCGCTGGCAAGCACGGCTGCGAACTTTGTGGTTGCCTTGCCGATCACAGGTCTGGTGCTGGTCGGTATGGGTGGCAATTGGCAAATGAGCGGTTTGGGCTACCTGCTGGCCGCGCTGTCTGGGGGCGTAACATCGGGCCTGGGCTATGCGCTTTGGTACCGTGTGCTGCCGCAGCTGTCCCCGTCGGTCGCGGCGGTGGTTCAACTCAGCGTGCCGGTGATCGCCATCGTCGGAGGTGTTGTCTTGTTGGGCGAGGTTGCTGGCCCGCGCCTGATGGCGGGGACAGCATTGGTTCTGGGCGGAATCGCCCTGGCCGTTCTGCGCCGGACCCGAGGGTAGGTCTTTCCACAGCTTCAGATCGGCGCTATTGGGCGGGTATGAGACTTCTGTGCGCCCTGATTTTCCTGTGTCTGCCTGCCGCCGCCAGCGCGAAATGCGTGATCCTGTTGCATGGGCTGGCACGGACCGAGGCGTCGTTTTCAGTTATGGAGCAGCTGTTCAAGGCCCATGACTATACGGTCGTTCGGCCCGGATACCCGTCGACCGATATGGGTATCCCCGAACTGGCCGAACAAACCCTGCCGGACGCGTTTGCGGCCTGTGGCGAGGACAAGGCAAACGTTGTGGCGCATTCGATGGGCGGCATCCTGTTGCGCTATTGGCTACAGGACAACCATCCCGAAAACATGGGTCGCGCAGTCATGCTGGGCCCGCCCAATCAGGGCAGCCAACTGGTCGATGAACTCAGTGCATGGGAAGTGTTCGGCTATCTGAACGGCCCTGCCGGATTGCAACTGGGAACGGGGCCGGAAGGCATCCCGCGCAAGCTGCCTGCCGTGGATTTCGATCTGGGCGTGATCGCGGGTGAGAATTCTCTGAACCCTCTGTTCTCATCACTGATCGACGGCCCCGATGATGGCAAAGTGTCGGTTGAGACAACGAAGGTCGATGGCATGGCAGATCACATCGTTTTGCCGGTCACGCATACCTTCATGATGAACAACCCACGCGTCATGGCGCAGGCGCTGCATTTCATCGAATTCGGACAGTTTGATCCGCAAATCACGTGGCTCGACAGCGTGCTCGACGTCATCGAAGAAATCTGCATCGGCGAAGACTGTTCCGAGCCTGACTCGGAACCGACACGATGACCCGACTAAACCTTACGCTGACCGGCGCAGAGGTGCTGTTGCCGCAAGAGAGCCTGTCTCGCGCGCCGCTTTCGATCGCCGATGGGCAGGTGCAGGAAACGCAGGTTGGGCGCGAAGTTGACCTGTCCGGCTATGTCGTTTTGCCGGGGATCATCGACCTTCACGGCGACGGATTCGAACGCCACATCGCCCCGCGTCGTGGTGCGATGAAGCAGATGAACGAAGGCATCCTGTCCGTCGAGGCCGAACTGGCCGCAAACGGGATCACGACCGCCGTGCTGGCCCAGTTCTACAGCTGGGAAGGCGGTGTGCGGGGGCCGGAGTTCGCGGGGCAGGTGTTTGAGGCGATCCGGGCCGTCAAAACCGACACGGTCACCGATCTGATCCCGCAATTGCGGTTCGAGACCAATATGCTCGACGATTACGCTGGTATGGCCCGGCGCATCGCCGATTGGCAGGTCCCTTACGTGGTGTTCAACGACCACTTGCCACATGACCGGCTGGCCCAGGGCAAAAAGCCGCCGCGCCTGACCGGGCAGGCGTTGAAAGCCGGACGCAATCCTGACGCGCATTTCGAACTGCTTCTCGACATGCACGCGCGCCGGGGTGACGTTCCCGCAGCGGTTGAGGCGCTCAGCGCCGAGCTCTCGGAAATGGGTGTTCGTCTGGGCAGCCATGACGACGCAACCGCCGAGACCCGTGCCTGGTGGCGGGATCAGGGTGCCCTGATCGCCGAGTTTCCGGAAACGCTGGAGGCGGCCGAGGCCGCGCGCCTGGCCGGTGATCACGTCATACTCGGGTCGCCGAACGTTGTGCGCGGTGGGTCACACAAAGGGAATGCAAGCGCGGTCGAACTTGTCGCGATGGGCCTTTGCGACGCTCTGGCGTCGGACTACCACTATCCCAGCCCCCGCCGTGCCGCGCTGATGCTGGCCAAGTCTGGCGTTCTGGATTTGGCAGGCGCGTGGGGCCTGATCTCGTCCGGTCCCGCAAGTGTTCTTGGCCTGACGGATCGCGGCACGCTTGAACCGGGCAAACGCGCCGATCTGGTCATTCTGGACGCGCAAACCTACCGTGTCGCCGCGACGCTGGCGGCAGGGCGCGTCAGCTACATGTCCGGAGATATCGCGGCCCGGTTCATCACCTGATCCCGGCCCGCCTTCTTCTGTTCAAAAATACCTCCGCCGGAGGCATCGCGCGTCAGCGCGATTTTCAGCCCCGAACGATCCGGTTGAAATGACCCATCTTGCGGCCCGGCTTGACCTCGGCCTTGCCATACAGATGCAGGGCGACATCCCGTTCCTGCGCCAATTCAGGTACGCGGTCCATGTCGTCACCAATCAGGTTCTCCATCACCACGTCCGAATGACGTTGGCCATCACCCAGAGGCCAGCCAGCTACTGCCCGGATATGCTGTTCGAACTGATCCACGGCGCAGCCATTCTGCGTCCAGTGGCCCGAGTTGTGGACGCGCGGGGCGATTTCATTCACGATCAGGCCCTCTGGCGTCACAAACAGCTCGACACCCATCACGCCGACATAGTCCAACGCGTTCAGAATATTGGCCGCCAGCAGGATCGCGTCGCTGCGTTGCGCAGGCCGCAGTCGGGCAGGGATGGTCGTTGTACGCAGAATGCCATCGCGATGGACATTTTCGCCGGGATCGAAACAGGCCACCTGACCGTCCAGACCGCGCGCCGCGATGATTGATACCTCGTGGCTGAAATTGACGAAGCCTTCCAGAATCGCAGGTGCTCCGGCCATGTCGGCCAAAGCCGTCTCGGCATCCTCGGGCGTGCTCAGGCGCGCCTGTCCTTTGCCGTCATAGCCAAAGCGGCGGGTTTTCAGGATGGCAGGCGCGCCGATCTGGTCAATCGCGGCCTCAAGGCTGGCCATATCGGTGATGTCCGCAAAGGGCGCAGTGTTCAGTCCCAGATCCTGAAGAAATGTCTTTTCGGTCAGGCGGTCCTGACTGACCCGCAGTGCCTCGCGTCCGGGGCGAATGGGGCGGTGGGCTTCCAGAATGTCCAGCGCCTCGGTGGGGATGTTTTCGAATTCATAGGTGATGACATCGACCGATTCCGCGAAGGCTTTCAGCGCCTCGGCATCGTCATAGGCCGCCGTTGTCACCCGATCTGCGACCTGTCCCGCAGGCGGGTTTGCGCCGGGCTCGTAGATATGGCTGACAAAGCCCAGCCGTGCCGCCGCAACCGATAGCATCCGGCCCAATTGACCGCCGCCCAGAATTCCAATCGTTGCGCCGGGGGCGAGCATCTTTGTCATCATCAGGTCTCCAACCGTTTGCCAATCGCCGCCAGAGCCGCGTTCAGCGCGTCATGTGCTTTGCCCGACCGCAAACTCTCGGTCATTTGCAGGCTTAGCGTTCCATCGGTGGCCAGCGCATCTCGTTCGGCCGCCAGTCGCCCCGCTTTGCCCTTTTCCATCGCGGAAAGAAAGCCCGAGAACAGCTGTGTCGCATAAAATTCCGCACCGTCTGCGTCGCCTGTCTGCCCGGCCAGCCATTCCGACCCGGTTGCCATCAGATCCAGCAAGCCCGGCACCATGGCGCAAATCGCGAAATGGGCATTCAGGGCGGCCTCACTCTCGACCCTGATCACGGGGTTTTCCGGCTCGAACAGATCGGCCAGAAGGCGATCATTGCCCAATGCGGCCAGAGGGCACCCGCCGGTTTCCAGAAAGCCCAGAGGAATGGTTTGAACAAAATCCTTCGCAGGTGCGCAAAGCTCGGCCAGTTGATCCGAAGGGACTGCAGCCATGACCGACACGATTTGCTGATCGGCGCGGAACGTCAGCGGGGTCAGAATGTCGGCGGCCACATGAGGGCGCAGGCACAGAAAGACGATCTCAGAGGCGTCAATCACGGTTTGCGGGTCCGTGACTGTCACGCCGAGTTCCGATTTCAGTTGCGAGGACACCTCGGCGTTGCGCTGGGTGACGCAGATGTCATGCCCCTTGGCCGCCAGAAAACGCACCATCGGCGCTGCGATGTGCCCGGTTCCGACAAAGCCGATGCGGCTCATCCCTCGGGCTCTTGAGCGATTGAGGCTGACAGGGCCGCGCGCCACGCATCCAGCCGTTCGGCCAAAGCGTCATCCTGCAGGGCCAGAATACCGGCAGCCATCAGCCCCGCATTTGCGCCGCCCGCCGATCCGATCGCCATGGTAGCAACAGGAAACCCCTTGGGCATCTGCACGATGGAATAAAGCGAATCGACCCCCGACAAGGCCCGTGTCTGCACCGGAACTCCGATCACCGGCACGCGGGTTTTCGACGCCATCATGCCCGGCAGATGCGCCGCACCGCCTGCACCGGCAATAATCACGCTCAGACCACGTTCAACAGCGGTTTTGCCATAGTCCCAAAGACGGTCCGGTGTGCGATGGGCCGACACGATGCGCTTTTCATAAGCCACACCCAACTCGTCCAGAATATCTGCGGCTTCTTTCATCGTGGGCCAGTCCGACTGGCTGCCCATGATGATCCCGACCTTGACGTTACCCATCCGCTAAATCCCCGCCCGTTTGCAGAGCGCGCACTATATCCAAATCCGCCTTCGTGGCAATGCGTTAGGCGATGATGTCCGGGGTCAGGCGATCCTCGATCAGACGGATAATGTCTTTCAGCCGCAATTTCTGCTTTTTCAACCGTTTGATCGTCAGTTGATCCGCCGTTCCGGTGGATTGCAGCGCCTCGATAGCTTCGTCCAGATCGCGGTGCTGTCGTCGGAAAACCTCAAGCTCAACCCGCAGAACGTCATCTGTTTTCATCGAAAGGTCGGTGGGCGCGTTCATTGGCGACTCGGGCTGGTTGTGGTGCGTCATCAACAAGATAGTGTGTCAGACGTTATCGCGCCAGACCTTGTGGACATCCTGGTTTCTTCCCATATTCTATTATGCGCGGTTGCCGGAACGGGGCCGCACAACACGTCGCTTTGGCAATAAAGGACGAGAAAACGTGTCAAAACTTACTCTTGGCTCTTACCCGCATCTTTTGGGGTTCGAGCAGTTGGAACGCCTTCTGGAACGGTCTGCAAAGGCTGGTAATGAAGGGTATCCGCCCTACAACATCGAACAGACCTCGGACTTTTCGTACCGCATCACTCTGGCGGTGGCCGGGTTCGCGGAAGAGGATCTGTCGATCACGATCGAGGATCGCCAGCTGGTGATCCGGGGCCGTCAACGCGACGACAGCGAGGGGCGCATATTCCTGCACCGTGGCATCGCGGCGCGTCAGTTTCAGCGCATGTTCGTGCTGGCGGACGGTGTCGAGGTCGGTGAGGCGATTATGGAAAACGGTCTGCTGCATGTGGATCTGACCCGCGCCGTGCCGGAAACCGTGGTTCAGACAATCAACATACGGAAGGGGTAAGAGCAATGAATACACCGATTGAGATCAACACCGAAGGCGACCGTATCGTTTATGTCAAAACGGTCGAGGTGGCCGATCTGCCGCGTGATCTGCGCGATCAGGCAGGCGATTTGGATCAGCTTTATGCGGTACACGACTCGGATGGCCAGCAATTGGCGCTGGTGGCCGACCGCAAGCTGGCCTTTGTGCTGGCCCGACAGCATGACCTGTCCCCGGTGGCCGTTCACTGAACGGCCCCTTCACACCGGATAGGGCGTGACATTCCCAGCGACACGCGCGACACATGACCACAGGCGGACGCCGCCGCATCATCTGTGTCAGGGAGTTTTCGCATGAGCTGGTTTGACTTCGATTGGGTAGACGCGTTCAGCGACCGGGCCTTTGGCGGTAACGGCTGTGCCGTGGTGCACGAAGGCGCGGAACTGCCCGAGAATGTGTGCATGGCCTATGTCCGGGAAACCTCGCTGGTAGAATGCACCTTTACCGGCCCGTCCGAGGTGGCCGATATTCGCGTCCGGTACTTTCTGGCCAGCCGTGAGATTCCCTTTGCCGGGCATCCGACAATTGCGACAGTTGCCGCGATGCGGTCGCGCGGGATGATTTCGGGCGATGCGCTGACCTTGGAAACCGGGGCCGGGATTGTGTCGATCCGGTTGATCGGGGACCAGATCGAAATGACGCAAGTCGCGCCGCAGTTCGGCGTACATGTTCCAGCGGAATTGGTGGCCTCGGCCATCAGCCTGCCGGAAAGTGCCATTATCTCGCCGCCGCAACTGGTTTCCACCGGGTTGCCGTTCTGTATCACAGTCCTGCGCGATCACGATGCCCTGCGCGCGGCACGGCTGGATGAAGGGCCATTGCGAGAAGTAGCCGCCGCCGCTGGCTATTCGGGCTCGGATATGGCGGAACCGTTTCTGGTGACGCTGCAAGGCGCGACATCTGCGGGGGACACGTTCTCGCGCCTGTTGCTGGCACCGCCCAGCCCGCCCGAGGATCCGTTCACCGGATCAGCAACCGGCGCGATGGCGGCATATCTGTGGAAATACGCCTTGATGGACAAGGACAGTTTCATTGCCGAGCAGGGCCACGATATGGGCCGCCCCGGTCAGGCGACCGTCACCCGCGTCGGGTCGCGTGATGCCATGACCGGGATCAAGGTGGCAGGCTGCGGTCATATCCTGATGCGCGGACAGGTCGATTTGGGCTAAGGCTCAACGAAACTTGGCTCGGTGACAGTTTGGAAACAAAAAAGCCCCCGGCGAACCGGGGGCTTTTCATTCAGTATGCCTTTAGATCATGTTGCGGCGATCAGGCCCATGCTTTCCAGCTTCAACAAAACCTGATGGGCGCAGTTGTCCACATCCACATTCTCGGTCTCGACCGTCAGCTCGGGGTTCTGGGGCACGTCGTAGGGGTCTGAAATGCCGGTGAATTCCTTGATCTTGCCCTCACGCGCCAGTTTATACAGGCCCTTGCGGTCGCGCCGTTCGCATTCCTCGATGCTGGTGGCCACGTGAACCTCGCAGAAGGCACCGAACTGCTCGACATCTTCGCGCACCGCGCGACGGGTGGTGGCGTAGGGCGCAATCGGAGCACAAATGGCGATACCACCGTTCTTGGTGATCTCGGACGCGACATAGCCGATGCGGCGGATGTTCAGGTCGCGATGCTCTTTCGAGAAACCAAGCTCGGATGACAGGTTCTTACGAACGATGTCCCCATCCAGCAGCGTGACCGGGCGGCCACCCATCTCCATCAGCTTGACCATAAGCGCGTTGGCGATGGTGGATTTGCCCGAGCCCGAAAAGCCGGTGAAGAACACGGTAAAGCCCTGCTGGCTGCGCGGCGGCTTGGTCTTGCGCAGCTCGGCCACAACCTCGGGGAAGCTGAACCATTCCGGAATTTCCAGCCCTTCAGCCAGACGGCGGCGCAGTTCGGTGCCCGAGATGTTCAGGATCGTGACGTTATCCTTGTCGGCGATCTCGTCATTCGGTTCGTACTGGGCGCGTTCCTGCACATAGACCATGTGTTTGAAGTCGACCATTTCGACGCCGATTTCATCCTGGAACTGACGGAACAGGTCCTGTGCATCATAGGGACCATAGAAATCCTCACCGGCGGAATTCTTGCCGGGGCCAGCGTGGTCGCGGCCGACGATGAAATGGGTGCAGCCGTGGTTGGCGCGGATCAGGCCGTGCCAGACCGCCTCGCGCGGGCCAGCCATGCGCATCGCCAGATTCAGCAGCGACATCGAGGTGGTGGATGCGGGATATTTGTCCAGCACCGCCTCATAGCAGCGGACGCGGGTAAAGTGGTCCACATCGCCCGGTTTGGTCATGCCGACCACGGGGTGAATCAACAGGTTGGCCTGCGCTTCCTTGGCGGCGCGGAAGGTCAGTTCCTGATGCGCACGGTGCAGCGGGTTGCGGGTTTGGAACGCGACGATGCGGCGCCAGCCCAGCTTGCGGAAATAGGCGCGCAACTCATTCGGCGTGTCGCGGCGGGCGCGGAAATCATAGTGTACCGGCTGCTGGATGCCGACAACGGGGCCACCCAGATAGACCTTGCCGGCCACGTTGTGCAGATAGTTCACCGCAGGGTGCGCGTCGTCATCGGCGCCAAACACCTTTTCAGCCTCGCGTGCCTTGTCCGGGGTCCAGCGGTCGGTCACGGTCATGGTGCCCAGAATGACGCCTTCCTGATCGCGCAGGGCAATATCCTGACCCAGCTCGATGCTGTCTGCAAAATCCTCGCTGACGTCCAGCGTGATTGGCATCGGCCACAGGGTGCCATCGGCCAGACGCATATTCTCGACGACGTTGTCGTAATCGGCCTCGGACAGGAAGCCCTTGAGCGGGTTGAACCCGCCATTCATCAGCAGTTCCAGATCGCAGATTTGGCGCGGGCTCAGATCCCAGCTGGTCAGGTCGGCGGCGTCGACCTTCAGTTTCTGTGCCGACTCGTAGGACACATACAATTCAGGGATCGGGGCCAGATTACTTAACATCGTCATCAGAATACTCTTGTCGCAGTGTTGGATTGCCGGTGATTCTCGGTCTTTTGAGGGGCGTTTGCCCCGACTTTTGCCCGAAGTCCACAAGCGGTTGTGAAACAAAGGACGATATGCGCTGATTTCCTCCGAAATGGAAGGATTTTCCATATGCTACGTCGGATTGCGACCGCAGTTCCGGACCGAATGCGATTTCGGGTCAGCCAGAGTATGCCTGTTCTTGTGTCACCGATGCCTCGCGCAGGTCGGCGGCACGGGTGACCGGCAGCGCCGGTACGGGTTGGCTGACGCCGCGCAATTGGAACAGGCGGATGCGGTCGGGGTTGATTGTCAGGTCAGCGGCTTGCAGCAACTCGTCCGACACCAACAACTCGACGCCCAGCGCCTTGGTTTCGCTTTCCAGGCGGCTGGCGACGTTGACCGCATCGCCGATAATCGTTTGCGAGGCATGGCCCGCCGCGCCGATCTCACCCAACACCAGATCGCCCAGATGCAAGCCCATGCCGATGCGGATGCCGGGGCTGCCTTCAGCCTCTAGCCGTTGATTGAAGCTGTCCAGCGCCAGGCTGATCTCTATCGCCGCCCGCAACCCGGCCTTCGCTGACGCCGTTGCGTCGGGCTTGTTGAACACCGCAAGCAGGCCATCGCCCATGTATTTGTCGACAATGCCGCCTGCGTCGGTAATGGCTGGAACGATTGCATCGAAAAACCGGTTCAACAGAAAGACGATGTCATAGGGCAATTGGCCGGTCGTGCGGGCCGTGAACCCGCGCATGTCCAAAAACAGAACGGCCAGTTGCCGTTCCTGCCCTTGGCTTGCATGGCCCCGATTGCGCCCGCCATCGGGGCGAAACACGCGAAAGACGGTCAGCGGCTCGGTCGGGCGAATCTGGCACGCCAGCCGTGTTTGCGCAGAGGCCCCGACCGCTGCCAGACTGCGGGCCTCGACATCGCTGGGGGCCTCAAGCTGGGTGCCGCCCTCTTCGACAATGACGCGACAGGTGGTGCACCGCCCCTTGCCGCCACACAGCGCGGTGTGGGGAATGCCATTGGCTTGCGAGATTTCCAGCAAGGTCATGCCCTTTTCTGCGACGACCTCGGGCCCACGTGCATATTTGATGCGAACCGAATGCCTGCGACGCCAAAGCTTGCGCCCGGCAAAGATGGCCCCGCAAGCGCCCAAAGTGATCAGAAAGGCCAGAACCGCGTTATCCTTGACTGTGAACATGGTCTGGAAGGCTTCGGGTGAGGGCCAGTTGTAATGCTCGATATATTGCTGTCGCAGAAACTCATCCGCGAAATCCGCCCAGATGCGCCTGCCTTCGGTCAGAACGCCCGCCAGCGCGAACGAGGGAACAAAGACCGCAACGCCGATCAGGTAGGGTACGGTCTTCGACCACCACGACGTCAGGCGCAGCCACATGTGCAACCCGATGCAGCCATGGATCCATACAATCAACAGCAGCAGGCTTTGCATCCAGACTGCCGTGCTGGGCCACATCAGGATGATGATATAGCCCATCTCATCATTGACGCCGTAAATCTCGTGGGCGACGCGGGTGTGAATGATGTGGGAAATCAGTTGCAGCGGGATCAGCAGGCCCAGCACGATCTGCAACGCTGTGCTGAGCGGCATCCTGAGCGTTCTGCGCTGCGCGATCGAGGCCAGCGACAACCCCGCATGCACGATCAGCGCGGCATAGAGCAAGACACTGACGACATCATGCCGTGTGACCGCTTTTCGGCCATCCTGCATCCCGTGCAGATAGTCTGTGTGAAACAGGCCCAGACCGATGTTGATGAAATGGAAGAAGGCAAAGACAAACAGGACCAGACCGCTGCCGATCCTGAGCCGGGTTGCCCACCCGCCGCGCCAGAGTGCGTTGTCCAATGCCAGTACCCGCAGATGCTTCGTCAGGGCCGAGTGTGCGGGGCCGCCCGGCAAGGGTCAAGCCGACCTGCATAGGTGCGGGAAAAACGGCCAGGGGTGTGGGGTTAAGCCACACCCCTGGCCCCGGAATTATTCCTGTTCCGCCAGAAAACGTTCCGCATCCAGCGCGGCCATGCAGCCCATTCCGGCGCTGGTCACGGCCTGACGATAGATGTGGTCGGTCAGGTCGCCCGCCGCAAACACGCCCGGTACGGACGTTTCGGTCGAGCCCGGCTTGGTCACGACATAGCCGCCCATATGGGTGTCCAACGTGTCCTTGACCAACTCGTTCGCGGGCGCGTGGCCGATGGCGACGAAGACGCCTTTGCAGGGGATCTCGGTGATCTCGCCGGTCTTGACGTTTTTCACGCGGACACCCTCGACGCCTAAAGGTGCATCGGTGCCAACCACTTCTTCCAGTTGGTGGAACCACAGCGGCTCGATCTTTTCGTTCTTTAACAGGCGATCCTGTAGGATCTTTTCGGCCCGCAATTCGTCACGGCGGTGGATCAGCGTCACCTTGCTGGCGAAGTTGGTCAGGAACAGCGCCTCTTCCACGGCGGTGTTGCCGCCGCCGATCACAACGATCTCTTGCCCGCGATAGAAGAACCCGTCGCAGGTGGCGCAGGCCGAGACGCCGAATCCTTTGAATTTCTCTTCCGACGGCAGGCCCAGCCATTTGGCGCGCGCGCCGGTCGCCAAAATGACGGCATCGGCCGTGTATGTGGTGCCGCTGTCACCCTTGGCGGTGAAGGGGCGCTGGCTGAGATCCAGATCGCTGATGATGTCACCGATCACCTCGCAGCCCATCGCCTTGACGTGGTCCTGCATGCGCACCATCAGATCGGGGCCCTGAACCTCGGTATCGCCGGGCCAGTTTTCAACCTCGGTCGTGGTGGTCAACTGCCCGCCGGGCTCGATTCCCTGCACCAGAATGGGTTCCAGCATCGCCCGGCTGGCATAGACGCCTGCGGTATATCCTGCCGGTCCAGATCCGATGATCAGAACCTTGGTGTGTCGTGTGTCGGCCATTGTACCCCCGCTCGAACTGCCTGAATTGGGCCGTTTGCCCGTCGCCCCGATATAGCGACGCGGGGGCAGGGCTTAAAGCCCTTTCCTGTCCGGGCTCATTTTCCCAGGCGCGGGCAAATTCGCGACCCGTCACCGAATAATATTGCGCCCCTGCGAAACATTATTGCGCACTCGGTGGGTGCTGATATAAGAACCGAAAAAATCAGGAGCATTTTATGGTCACGACGCGGCTGGATGAGATTGATCGTAAGATTCTGGCAGAGTTGCAGGCAGACGGTCGCATGACCAATGTCGAACTGGCCAAACGCGTCGGGATTTCGGCCCCGCCCTGTTTGCGCCGTGTGCGCACGCTGGAGGAATCCGGCTATATCACCGGATACCACGCCGAAGTCAGCGCGCGCGAACTGGGGTTCGAGGTGCAGGTTTTTGCAATGGTCGGTCTGGACAGTCAGGCCGAAGCCGAGCTGCGCGCCTTTGAAGACCGGTGCCGTGAATGGCCATTGGTCCGTGAATGCCACATGCTGAACGGCGAGGTAGATTTCATTCTGAAATGCGTGGCCCCCGATCTGAGCAACTTTCAGCAGTTCCTGACCGGAGAGTTGCTGACCACGCCAAACGTGGCCAGCGTTAAAACGTCGCTTGTTATCCGCGGCGCAAAAGACGAACCAGGCGTGCCATTCGACGTTCTGGAAGAACGCATGAACCGGACGGCGTGAACCGCATCTGATTCTGATGTGTTTGACTGGGCGGCAGCATTGCTGCGACCGCCAAGGATACAATCCAACTTAGTAATATCTGCATAATGCCCCCAGGATGCAGTAATCGTTAACGTTTACGCAGTGATCGCGTCCACCTCTCCGTCTCCGGCGCGCGGCATCAGCAGCGGGCCAAAATCGCTCAGCGATTCGATATGCGCGAACAGGTTCAGGTAAATCGACCGCAAGGAATGACTGATCATCCGAACCGCGTTTACTCCTGGGTGATAGGTTTCGAACTGTAAACCATCAACCCGAATGACCGAATGTTTCCTGAGGCAAATGTGAAACAGTTCCACCGGTGTCGGCGGCATTGTTTCAATCACGCTCATCCCATCCTGAAATTCCGCAACTGGCGTCAAAACCGGCGCGTCGCCATGCAGGTGTCGCAAATGCGCAGGTGTCCCCAGCAAACGCGCCGCCGGGCCTGCGATAACGCCTGACATCGGCTTTTGCATTCCAAACGTGTCGGCCATGATTCGCGTCAGAGGTCGTGTGCGCCCCCGCGAATCCTCGCGCCCGGGGATCAGAGTAACTGACCCTTTCCAAACGATGGTTTCCGATGTGCCATCCTGCGTCAGGACCGTATCCCCCGGCAACAGATCTTCGATTGCCATCGGTCCTTGTTCTGTCTCGACCAGCGAGCCGCGCGAAAAGGCGCAAAACGCGTCTTCGAACATGGGCAGAGCCGGTGCGATGTGGCGTGTCTGCGCGATATCCCCGTTATCGAGCAGCGTGCAAACCTCGTATCGGCGCAGTTGCGCCTTGGGTTTGGCGGTTGGTCTTGGAGCCTCGCGCAGTAAAGCCGACGTTTCGACGGCATTTCTGGCTGCGCGGGCCAGTGAATTAGGAATAGTCATTAATATTCCTTCCCCTCTAATTTCCGAACAGACGGGGCGTACCCCCGTGCAGGCCCGCCTGACGGAACAGTTCTTTGCCTTGAAATGAATGAGAGACCCTTGGGCACCCGTAATCGCAGTGCACAGCGAGAAAAACGTCGCATTCCATTGGTCAACACATTGACCCCCCAGACAAACTCGTACTTTGCAGGCTGAAATTGCCCGCACACACACCCCTGAACCAAAGGCCGCATAGCGTTATGCGACCGAACGCACATCAGGTCGGAGCATCCCTGACACGCGTTTCCCAGAAGGACCGGCAGCTTGGTCCCGAGGGCTTCTTTTTCAGCGACGCGCTGCCAACCGGCGGGCGACCCTGACAGAATTGCTAGAAACTCGTTTCCACGGCATTTCCAGTTTCTGGTCCCGCGCGGCCGCAACAACCGCGCTGAGAAAACGAGATTTCGATTTCATTTCTGATCCTGCTCTGACGCGGGGTCTGACGCCCCTTTTTCCTTTTGTAACCCTTATGTGACGCAGATTTGCGGCAGTGATGTGACGTATCCGGGAAATTATCAGGACAGAAGGTGAAGTTTGACAGATCCTCCGTGTTGAGGTGCCAGAATTCACATGTCTGAAAGTCAGATAACCATCTGAGTACTGGCAAAAAATTACGCTACGATTCTGCCCTCAGGTAAACACAATGAATGTGGCGGAAAGGTGGCGGGATTGCCTTAATCGAGGCTAATTCTACAATCTGATCGCAGAAATCAGACGTCCGTAATCGGCTTCTTTTGCATGCGTCGCACGGCGGTAGGAATAAAAGCGATCCGGGTCGGAATAGGTGCAGTGACGGGTCCATTCGGCGTGCCCGACACCGGCCTGTCGCAGCCGGTGCAGGCCGAACGCGGGCAGGTCGAACTGCAGCCTGTCTTCGTGACCATTGGCGAAAAACCGGCTGTTTTCGGGGGAATCGGCCAGAAAGTCGTCCAGAAACTCGGGCCCGACTTCATAGGCGCGCTGCGAGATTGACGGCCCGATGACAGCACGGGTGTTTTCGCGTGTCGCGCCGAGTGATTCCATGGCCTCCAGAGTGGCCTCGAGTACGCCATCCAGAGCGCCGCGCCACCCGGCATGGGCGGCCCCGATCACATTGGCGTCAGGATCGGCAAACAGCACCGGTTGGCAATCTGCGGTCAGAATTGTCAGGGCAAGGTTTGGCGTTGCGGTGACGACCGCATCGGCCTTGGGCTTCTCGCCTTTTATCGGGGCATCGATGGTCAAGACGGTTGGGGAATGCACCTGATGAATGCCGACCAGTTCGTCAGGCGTCACCTCCATGGCTTCGGCCACACGTCTGCGATTCAGCGCGACCACTTCGGTTTGGTCCGACGACCCATAGCCGCAATTCAACCCCGAAAAGATCCCGGACGACGCACCGCCCCGTCGGGTAAAGAAGCCGTGGCGCACGGGCGCGAGCATTTCAGAGGTCAGAATTTCCAGTGTCATGGCTCCAGTCCCGGCGGTGGCGCTGAATGTGATGGATACAGGCCCAGCACTTTGAACAGGTTTCCCATTTCATCGGGATGCGTCAACCGGCGATGTGCAGCAATCACCTGTTCTTGCATTGAACCGTCCACGGCTTTCGTCAAGGCCTGCGCCCGGGCCGTGATTCCCAACCGTTCAAGGAAGACACCCTGAGGGGTCAGCCGCGTATGCGAGCAACCTGCCGCGCGTGTGGCAATGGCCAGCGGTTCAAAATCCACATGCGCCGTCAGATCGCACTGCCCCGGATCGGTCAACGGATCAGACCGTTCATGGGCCTTTAACGCCTGCAAGGTGTCGCCCAGTGAATGCCAATCGCCATAGTCGATGATCAATGCGGCCCCGCAATGAGTTGCGACGCGACTGGCGAGGACCGTCATGATCGGGATTGCAGCCGCGCAGAGTTCGACAAGATCTCCGTCTTTGGTGTCGACTAGCCTGTCCTTTAACGCGACCTGAGGCGCATTTGGGCCCAGACCAAAGGCAAGCGCGCCGTCCAATTCTCCGATCAGCCGTTCGCGCCAGCCGTCGCCGTCACGGATGAACTGACGAACGGGAAGGGCGTCGAAAAATTCGTTGGCGATCAGGAATAAGGGCTGTTCAGGCAGGTCGGCGGTGTTTCCGATCCATTCGGGCGTGTACTGGTTCAGCGTTTCGGCCTGAATCTGCCGCAATGCAGGCGATGCCTCTAGCAGACAGATCTTAGCCGCAGCATGGAATCCGGGGACTTGCCGCGTGGCGCGCAGCGCATCGGCCATCAGCGTGCCGCGTCCGGGGCCAAGTTCGGCAAGGGTAAAAGGCGCGGGGCGTCCCTGATCGATCCAGCTTTGAGCCAGCGACAACCCGATCAGTTCGCCAAACATCTGGCTGATCTCGGGGGCGGTGATGAAATCGCCCTGCGCCCCAAGCGGGTCGCGGGTGCTGTAATAGCCCAGCTTGGGATGCAACAGGCAGTCGGTCATATATTCAGCCACGCTGATCGGGCCATCCTGACGGATGCGCGCGATCAAGTGGTCCGACAGATTCATGCCGAACGCCGCGCGCGCAGGACGAACCATAGGCCCAGCGCGATCATGGGCAGGCACAGCAACTGCCCCATGGTCAGGCCATAGCCGCCGACATGCCATGCCAGACCCAGCGGATTGCCGGGCGAGACAAACTGCGCGTCCGGTTGCCGAAAGAACTCAACGATAAAGCGGGAGGCGCCGTACCCGGCCAGAAACACCCCCATGATCCGGCCCGGTGCGTGAAAGGCCCCGCGACGGTAGACCAGCCACAGCAGGACCGCGCCCAGCAAAACGCCCTCAAGCGCGGCCTCATAAAGTTGCGAGGGGTGGCGGGCGCACATTCCCGCGACGACGCCGGGGCAATCCTGCGCGGCCATGCCGGGGAAGATCACGGCCCATGGCAGCTCACTGGGTCGGCCCCAAAGCTCGGCATTGACGAAATTGGCCAGCCGCCCCAGCAGCAGGCCGGGCGGAACCGTGTAGGCGACCAGATCGCCCAGCGACAGGATCGGGATTTTGTGACGCCGACCGTATAGATAAGACGCAAGGATGACGCCCAGCAAACCGCCGTGAAAGGCCATACCGCCTTGCCAGACCTTCAGAATCTCGGTCGGGTGCGACAGGTAGTAAGCCGGTTGATAAAACAGCACAAACCCAAGCCGACCGCCAAGGATGACGCCGACAATGATCCATGTCAGCAGGTCGTCCAGCTGTTCGGGCTTCATCGGCGGCGTGTCATTGGGCCACAGCGCGGGGCGGCGCAGGGCGACAATGGCCAGCCGCCACGCGATCAGAATGCCGACGATATAGGCCAGCGCGTACCATCTTAAGGCGAACTCCATCCCGAAGAGTGAGATCGAGAACAATTCGGGTGACAGATCGGGGAAATTCAGAACAGCCTGCATGTGCGTCTCATTGCCCGGGGTTTACGGGGCAAGTCAACCTTGAGCCTGCGCCAATCATTCCCCATATAGGGAAAAGCCCGCAATCGGAGAATAACCATGCAGACCCGCAACAAGATCCTCGACGATGTTTCCCAGCTGATGACCAACGCCATGGGTGTGGCGCAGGGCGCGCGGGAAGAGGCCGAGAATGCGATGAATTCCATGATCGACCGCTGGCTGGCCGACCGTGACTTTGTTACCCGTGAAGAATTTGATGCCGTGCGCGCCATGGCCCAGAAGGCCCGGGAAGAGAACGCAGCACTTGAGGCGCGCATCGCCGCGCTTGAGGCGAAACTGGACAAGTAACGTCCAAATCGAAGTTTTTTAGACAAAACAAACGCCGCGCAATCCAATTCCGGATTGTGCGGTGGAGTGTATCTTGCCGTCTTGCAGGAATTAATCAAGACAAAGCTGGCGCAAGTGCCAATATTTTGTTCGCCGTTGCTGACTGTCCACAACTTATTGCTGTTATCCCCAAGAAATAGGGTTGCCAGATTCCATCCAGCGGCGCACCATATTTAGTACAGGCCCATGGGGGAAGCCCGGCTTGTAGAGCAGGCAACTAGCGCTGGGGCGCTGCCAGCCCCGAAATGCTAGAGATTAGTGAGGTGGCATTATGGCCCTTTCCGAGCAGTTTCTCGAAGAAGACCTTCATCCGATCGATATTGTTGAACATCTGGCCGAACATCACGACTGGGATTTTGACCGCATCGGCGACGATCAGATCGCCATGGCTGTTGAGGGGCAGTGGCGGACATATTCCATTACACTGGCGTGGTCCAACTATGATGAAACGCTGCGCATGGTCTGCTCATTCGAGATGGAACCACCGTCCGAGCGTGAGAGCGAGCTGTATGAGTTGCTGAACAGGATGAATGATCAGTGCTGGGCGGGGGCGTTCACATATTGGGCGAACCAGAAGCTGATGGTTTATCGCTACGGATTGGTGCTGGCCGGTGGCCAGATGGCAAGCCCGGATCAGATCGATACGATGATCACCGCCGCCGTCATGAGCGCCGAACGCTACTACCCGGCGATCCAGCTGGTGACATGGGGCAATCGCGACCCGGAAGATGCGATGCAGGTTGCCATTGCAGAGGCTTACGGCCGGGCGTAAAGCTTTGCCCCGAACCGTTACGTCAGGGAAGGGGCAATCATGGACATGTCGCGCGTGGCCGAACACGGCCTGGTGCTGTTGGGATGCGGAAAAATGGGGTCCGCGATGTTGGCGGGTTGGCTCGAACACGGCCTGCCCGCCTCATCCGTTTGGGTGATCGATCCGTACCCGTCAGATTGGCTGAAGGCGCAGGGCGTTCATATCAACACCACATTGCCGGAAGCACCCGCCGTGGTTCTGGTGGCCGTCAAGCCGCAGATGATGGGTGACGCATTGCCCGCCATACAGGCGCTGGGCGGGGGCGGCAGCCTGTTCGTGTCTGTCGCGGCAGGTACATCGATTGCCACGTTCGAGGATGTGCTGGGTGCAGGCACCCCGATTGTGCGGGCGATGCCAAACACGCCCGCCGCGATCCGTCAGGGTATTACGGCGATGATCGGCAACACCCATGCATCCGAAGATGATCTGGCGCTGGCAGAAAACCTGCTCTCGGCCATCGGTGAGACTGTGCGCCTGTCGGCCGAAGCGCAGATTGATGCGGTGACCGGCGTTAGCGGCTCGGGTCCGGCTTATGTCTTCCACCTGATCGAAACGCTGGCCGCCGCGGGACAGGCGCAGGGCCTGCCGCACGATCTGGCGATGAAACTGGCCAAATCCACCGTGGCCGGGGCAGGGGCTTTGGCGATGGCGGCGGAAGAGGACCCTTCGCAACTGAGGGTCAATGTGACATCACCCAACGGCACCACGCAGGCCGCGCTTGAGGTTCTGATGCACGAGAAGGAAGGGTTCCCCGATCTGCTGCAACGCGCGGTCAAAGCCGCGACCGACCGATCCAAGGAACTGTCCGGTGAGTGAGATTTCCTTCGACGACTTCATGAAAGTCGATATCCGCGTTGGCGAGGTCATCCGGGCCGAGCCCTACCCCGAAGCCCGCAAGCCCGCGATCAAGATGTGGATCGATTTCGGCGATGAGATTAGCGAGCGTAAGACCTCGGCCCAGATCACCGCGCATTACGATCCGGTAACTCTGGTCGGCAAGCAGGTCATGGCGGTGGTCAACTTCCCTCCGCGCCAGATTGGCAAGTTCATGTCCGAGGTGCTGGTCTTGGGCCTGCCCGACGAAAACGGCGAGATCGTGTTGATCGGACCGGACGGAAAGGTCCCGCTGGGCGGACGGATGCACTGATGAAACTGTGGATCACCCGTCCCATGACGCCAGCAGTTGAGGCGCGGGCAAAGGCCGAGTTTGAGGTCGACATCCGCAGCTCCACCTCGCCGCTGTCACAGGATGAGATGAAGCGGGCGTTGGAAGACTACGACGTGGTGGTGCCAACTTTGGGCGACCAATTCTCTGCCGCCGTGTTTGCGGATGTGCCTGCGCCACGCTGCAAGCTGTTGGCCAATTTCGGTGTGGGCTACAACCATATCGACGTCGAAGCGGCGAACGCGGCGGGGGTCACGGTCACGAACACGCCGGGCGCCGTCACCGATGCCACCGCAGACATCGCGATGACTCTGCTGCTGTCCACCGCACGCCGCGCGGGTGAGGGGGAACGTCTGGTCCGGTCTGACGCGTGGCAGGGCTGGCATCCCACTCAGATGCTGGGGCATCACGTTACCGGCAAGCGCGTCGGTATCGTGGGTATGGGGCGCATCGGTCAGGCCATTGCCCGACGGTGTCATTTCGGGTTCGGGATGCAGATTGCCTACCAGTCCCGGAGCGCCAAGCAGTTGGATTTCGATGCAGAATACTTTGCGGATTTGGCTGCTTTGGCCGCGTCGGTCGATTTTCTGGTTCTGGCCGTGCCCGGTGGGGCCGAAACCCGCCATTTGATCAACGCGACGGTGCTGGAGGCCATGAACCCGGCAGCCATTCTGGTGAACATCGCGCGCGGAGAGGTGGTGGACGAAGCCGCCCTGATCGCTGCCCTTCAGGCGGGTCAGATCGCCGGGGCGGGGCTGGACGTCTACGAATTCGAACCTGCGGTCCCTCAGGCCTTGCGCGATATGGAGAACGTCACCCTGTTGCCCCATCTGGGCACCGCGACCGAAGAGGTTCGGACCAGCATGGGGCACATGGCGCTGGATAACGTGGCGGCGTTTGTTGCGGGCCGGGACCTGCCCAATCGCGTCTAGTCGCCGACGGCTTCGCGCCAGTGTTTGCGGCAGAGTGAAACATAGGTCTCGTTCCCGCCGATCTGAACCTGTGCGCCTTCGGTGATGGCCCTGCCGTTCTCATCCTGACGAATCACCATCGTGGCTTTGCGCCCGCATTTGCAGATGGTGCGGACTTCGCGCATCTCATCGGCCAGCGCCAGCAAAGCGGCGGATCCGGGGAACAGTTTGCCCTGAAAATCCACCCGAAGCCCGTAGGCCAGAACCGGGACGCGCAGGTCGTCAACGGCGCGCGCCAACTGCCAGACCTGATCTTCCGACAGAAACTGCGCCTCATCGACAAAAACGCAGGCGACAGAGCCTTGTTTCAGCCGGGCATCGATCATGGAAAACACATCTGTGTCAGGCCGGAACGTGTCGGCCTGTTCGGAAATGCCGATACGTGACGCGATGCGACCTGTTCCCGCGCGCCCGTCAACAGCGGCAGTCATCAGGTAGGTGTCCATGCCGCGCTCGCGATAATTGTGCGAGGCCTGCAGCAACACGGTCGATTTGCCCGCGTTCATAGTAGAGTAGTTGAAATACAGCTTTGCCATGCGCCGGGTCTAAAACGCATCCGCCAAACGGACAAGGGTTCAAAATGCCTGAAAAGAATCGACGTCGCCATTGCAGTTGCGAAGGCCGAGCACATGCTCTTTGGGGATGGAACCACCACTCTCACAACAGCGACGCCGTCGGCCAACATGCGGCCTTAACGGTGTGAGGCTAAACAATCCTGCCCCACGATCACTCATTACCGGCAGGAACTGCCGCCACTCACTCACAAAATCCCTCGCATATCTGAGGGATAGCCAATGTATGACATTTCAATTATGACTCTGTTATGGGAAATTTCCCGAGGCTTTCCCCCAACAACAGGGGTGGAACAGCGCGTGCAGGTAACAAAGGTAAAACAATGGCAGAGATCGGGGCTTATCTGAAGAAACACACCGAGGCGCTTGTCAAAGACGTCGGGATCGAAGCGGCGTGCGAGATTACGGGTAAATCAAAGGCGACTCTGGGCCGGTATTATTCTGACAATGCGGAACATGCCGACAGGTTCATGCCAGTTGACGCCGTGGCCCGGCTAGAGAATGCGGCGGCCTATCCGCATGTGACCTCGGCTTTGGCCGATCTCAAGAACATCACCCTGTCCTATGACGGGCGCAACACAGACAAGCCACGAACCGGCGGCGTGAATTCGGATGTCATTGCCCTGAGTCAGCGCTTTGCGATGCTGATGACAGAATATCAGGCCGCGATTGAAGACGGCATCATCACGGTGAACGAAGCCAAGCGTTTGCTGAAAGAGACCAGCCTGCTGCAACAGGTTCTGATCGAGATGAAACTGCATCTCGAGGAAGAAAGCGTCAGCTAAGAGCCGATGAAATCCTTGACGCGCCTCGTGCGCGCTGAGCGCTGGTCAGATTGACCCAACGACGCGCGGAAACGCTTTGGACGCCGTGCGTTGGCCCCCGGATCGCAAAGCGGGTCAGGCGGATGTTGCAATGCCCATCAAACGTGCCGCTTCACGATCACCGATCCGACCGAATAGCCAGCCCCGAAAGAACAGATCAGCCCGACGTCTCCGTCCTGCAAGTCATCCGAATATTTGGAGAACGCGATGATCGATCCGGCGGATGAGGTGTTGGCATAGTCCTGCAGGATGTTCGGCTGCTCACCGGCTTCCGGCTCGCGGCCCAGCACTTTCTTGCCAATGAAATCATTCATCGTCTTGTTGGCCTGATGCAGCCAAAGGCGTTTCAGGTCATCGCTGCTGACGCCCTCGGCGTCCATGTGGTCGCCGATATGCTTGCTGACGATCGGCAGCACTTCTTTGAACACTTTCCGACCGTTCTGCATGAACTGCATATCGCGACGGTCCACCATGCCTGCCGGGCGCGACCGGCGCAGGAAACCGTTATTGTTGCGGATATTGTTCGAGAAGGCAGTGGCGCAACGGGTCGACAGGACCTCGAAATGCGGGCCTTGGGCGTCTTCGATCCGTTCGATCAGCGTGGCGGTGGCAACGTCGCCGAAGATAAAGTGGCAATCGCGGTCGCGCCACTCCAGATGGCCCGAGCAGATCTCGGGGTTGACCACCAGCGCCGCCCGGACCGAGCCGGACCGCACCATGTCCGCCGCCGCCTGAATGCCGAAAGTGGCCGAGGAACAGGCCACGTTCATGTCAAACCCGAACCCGTCAATGCCCAGGGCCTGCTGAATCTCAATCGCAATCGCCGGATAGGCGCGTTCGTGGTTCGACGCGGCACAGATGACCAGATCCACATCCGCGGCCGTACGACCGGCCTGCGCCAACGCCTTGTTGCAGGCATCCACTGCCATCTCGGTCATGATCCCCGGCTCGTCATCGCTGCGCTGGCGCAGGGCGGGGTACATCATGTCCGGATCCAGAACGCCGGTCTTGTCCATCACATAGCGGTTTTGAATGCCCGAGGCCTTGACGATGAACTCTTCCGAGGAATGCTGCATCGGTTCCATCTGACCGGCGGCGATGGCCTCGGCGTTTTCGGCATTCTGCTTATCGGCATAGGCGTTGAATGCTTCCACAAGCTCAGCGTTTGTGATGACGTTTTCTGGCGTGAAAACACCGGTACCGGTGATGGCGGGCGTATACATGACGGGTCCTGAAGGTTTCGAATCCGCCTAAAATGCAGTCACAGCGGCATTTGATCAAGAGTTGTTAACCCAAGGGAATACACTCTGAGGGGCCGATTTCAACTTCATATCTTGAATATTTCAAATTTTGAAGTATATGGCCAGCAATCACGCAGGAGACGCACCGTGCAGGACGACATTGGCACAAGGTTGGGCCGCCTTAGCCCCGAGATACAGGCGATCATGGGCGTCTATGCGCTGTATTGGAAACTCGAAGAAGTTTTCGATTCGATGGAGACCGATCTGAGCCATCCGGAATGCCATATGCTGATCAAACTGGATCGGCCCAAGCGCATGGGGGTGCTGGCCACGGACATGCTGACCGTGCCCTCGACCATTACAGCGACGGCGGATGGGCTTGAAAAGGCGGGGTATCTGACACGCGAACGTGACCCGCAGGATCGGCGGGCCTGGTTGCTGGTGCTGACCCAACAGGGCGAAGATGCCCGCAATATGCTTGTGGCCGAAGCGGGGGCGCTGTTTCATCGCGCGTCTGGCCTGAACGAAGAAGAAACCGCTCAATTCGCGCATCTGGCGTGTAAGATACGTGACACCATTCTGAAAACGGGAATTCCCGAGGGATTGAAGAAATGAAACTGCTGACTTCTCTGGGCCTTGTTTTGGCTGTTCTGGCATCGCCGATGGCCGCGCAAGAGGTTGCAAAGCCGGTCAAACTTATGCTTGTGCAGGAAACCACGCCGGGGTTTTCGCGCCAGTTCTTTGGCCGTGTGGCGGCGCGGCAGACGGTTGATCTGGCGTTTCAGGTGTCAGGCCAGATTGTCGAAATGCCTGTCACCGAGGGCTTTGTTATTCCCAAAGGCGGGCTGATCGCCCAGCTTGATTCCGAGCCGTTCCAGCTGCGCCTGGACCGGGCGCGCCTGCAAAAGGAACAGGCAGACCGGACCGAGGCCCGACTGTCGCGCCTGCGGGGCACCACGGCCAGCCAGGTCGCCGTCGACGACGCCGAGACCGAGGCGCAACTGGCCGCTATCGCCGTGCGCGATGCCGAATACGAACTGGAACACGCCACGCTGACCGCCCCGTTCGATGCGCTGGTCTCCAGCCGTACGGTCGAGGCGTTTACGACCGTCTCTGCAGGCACACCGATTGTGCGCATCCACGATATGTCCGAGTTGCGGATCGAAGTGGATGTTCCCGAGATTTTGTTCCAACGCACCGGCCAGCAGGACGACATCACGATCTCTGCCAAGTTTCCCGCCAGTGATGAGGTTTTTCCGCTGGAAATCCGCGAATTCGATGCTGAAACCTCCAGCGTGGGTCAGACCTTCCGCATCCAGTTCGGCCTGACCCCGCCGGAAGGGCTGCAGATTCTGCCCGGATCATCCGTCACCGTGAATGTTCAGGTTCAGGACCAGCGCGTTGGCATCATCGTACCCACCACCGCCATCGTCGCAGATGCGAGCGGAGATTTGGGCGTCATGATCTATTCACCGGTTGGCGCAGAAGAGGGCACCGTTCGCCGCGTCCCCGTGACCATCGAGCCGACCCAGTTGGGTGGTGTTCGGGTGTTGACCGGCCTGTCTGGCGGGGAAGAGATTGTTGTCGCAGGTGGCGCCGCCTTGGCCGACGGTCAAACCGTGCGCCGGTTTTCCGGCTTTGGGAACTGAGGGGCTGAGATATGAACATCGCGCGCGCCTCGATCGACAGGCCACTATATACGTGGTTGATCATCCTGATTGCCCTGTTTGGCGGTATCTGGGGCTTTCTGTCTCTGGGTCGTCTCGAAGACCCGGCATTCACCATCAAGAACGCCGTCATCATCACCCAATATCCCGGCGCAACAGCTGAACAAGTGGCGCTTGAGGTCTCGGAACCGCTTGAATCCGCCATCCAGCAAATGGGCGAGGTGGACACGATCACCTCGGTCAACCAACCCGGCCGGTCGCTGATCGAGGTCGAGATCAAGTCCACCTATGACGGTGACGAACTGCCCGCCATCTGGACCCGCCTACGCGCCCAGATTCGCGATGCGGCGCGCGGCCTGCCCTCGGGCGTCGGCCAGCCTTACGTGAATGACGGCTTCGGTGACGTCTTTGGCCTGTTCTACGCGGTGACGGCCGAGGGTTATTCGGACGCGGAAAAACACGAACTGGCTACGTTTCTTCGGCGTGAGCTGCTGACCGTCAGTGGCGTCGCCGATGTCGAGGTTCAGGGCCTGCCGCAAGAGGCGATCTTTATCGAGCCCGACCTTGCCATCTCGGTGAATCAGAACGTGCCGATTCAGGCGATTAACGAGGCGATCTCGAACGCGGATTCGGTGAATTCATCCGGCTCGCTGCGGTCTGCGGACGACCGGACCACAATCCTGACCGCCGAAGGTTCGGACAGTGTGTCCGCCATTGCCGGGCTTTCCGTCGGCTCTCAGGGGCAGGTGATCAACCTGTTCGATATGTCCAACGTCTACCGCGCGCGCCAGACCGACCCGGACATCATGATCCGCTTTGACGGGGTCGAGGCGTTCACCCTGGGCATCGCCGGATTGTCGAGCGAGAACATTGTCGAAGTCGGCAAGCGCGTGGATGCCAAGTTTGACGAGTTGGACACCGCGATCCCCTTTGGCGTCGAAATCCTGCCGATTTACCAGCAGCATGTGGTGGTCGAACAAGCCTCGACCGACTTTCTGGTCAATCTGGCCATGTCCGTGGCCATCGTGGTCGCGGTTCTGGGCCTTTTCATGGGCTGGCGTGCGGCGGTTGTCGTGGGTTCGACGCTGCTGTTGACGGTGGTCGGAACGCTGCTGTTCATGGCGATGTTTTCGATTGAGATGGAGCGGATCTCGCTTGGCGCGCTGATCATCGCCATGGGGATGCTGGTCGACAATGCCATCGTTGTGGCCGAGGGGATGCAGATCGCCATGCTGCGCGGCAAATCCTCGCGCGATGCGGCGGAAGATGTGGCTTCGAAAACGCAAATTCCCCTGCTGGGGGCCACGGTGATCGGCATCATGGCTTTTGCGGGCATCGGTCTCAGCCCCGATGCAACCGGTGAGTTTTTGTTCTCGCTGTTCGCGGTGATCGGCATCTCGCTGCTGCTGAGTTGGGTGTTGGCCATCACGGTCACGCCGATGCTGGGGCACTACTTCTTCAAACAGGGCAAGGAAGGCGAAGTGGACGCCTATAGCGGCATTCTGTTCCGCATCTACGGCTCGGTTCTGCGCGGCGCGTTGCGGTTTCGCTGGCTGGTGGTCGTGGGGCTGGCTGCGGTTACGGTGGTTTGCTACGCAGGCTTCGGGCTGATGAAGCAGCAGTTCTTCCCGGACTCGAATACGCCGCTGTTCTTTGTGCATTACAAGCTGCCTCAGGGCACCACAATCGCCCGCACCGCCGAAGATATGGCCGTGTTTGAAGAATGGCTGAATGAGCGTGACGACGTTGTGTCGGTCACGACCTTTGTGGGGCAAGGGGCCACCCGGTTCATGCTGACCTATGCCGCCGAAGATCCGAACCCCAGCTACGGCCATATGATCATCCGCACTGAAACGCTGGACGATATCCCTGTCTTGCAGGCAGATCTTGAGGCGTTTGGTTCGGTGCAGTTTCCTGAAAGCGAGTTCCGCACCAGGCGGCTGGTCTTTGGGCCCGGCGGCGGCGATCCGATCCAGGCGCGGTTCTCGGGCAGCGATCCGGAAGTTCTGCGGCGACTGGCGGATGAAGCGGTGCAGCGCATGGCCGCCGCCTCGCCCAACGCGCTGCATGTCCATCACGACTGGCGTGAAAAGGAACTGGCGGTGCAGCCGATCTATGCGACCGAACGCGCCCAGACGGCAGGCGTGTCCCGCGAAGATATTGCCGCCACGCTGCAATTCTCGACCGATGGGATCACCGGCGGGGTCCTGCGCGAGCGTGACCGCCTGATCCCGATCATCCTGCGCCGCCCGGCGGACGGGGATTATTCAATCGTCGATCAGGTCGTCTATTCGGATCAATCGCAACGTTTCGTGCCCATCGAACAGATGGTGGACGGGTTTGAATACCAGGCCCTGAACACGCTGGTCCACCGGCGCGACAGGGTTCTGACCATCACGGTCGGAGCCGACATCCCGGCGGGCTTTACCGCTGCTCAGGTCCATACCGAGGTGCGCGCCGCGATTGAAGCAATCGATCTGCCGCCCGGCTACAAGATGGAGTGGGGGGGCGAGTTCGAAAACTCGCGCGACGCGCAGGAAAGTCTGGGCAGGCAATTGCCGCTAAGCTTGCTGATCATGGTGCTGATCTCGGTCCTGCTGTTCAATGCGATCCGACAACCGATCATCATCTGGCTTCTGGTGCCGATGTCGGTAAACGGCGTTGTGATTGGCCTGCTGGGAACCGGCCTGCCGTTCACCTTCACCGCCCTGCTGGGCCTGCTGAGCCTGTCGGGGATGTTGATCAAGAACGGCATTGTTCTGGTCGAAGAAATCGATCTGGTCCGGGCCACCGGTAAACCCCTGCAAGAGTCGATCATCGAAGCCTCGGTCTCGCGTCTGCGCCCGGTCATGCTGGCTGCGATCACCACGATCCTTGGGATGGCCCCGCTGCTGACAGACGCGTTCTTTGTCTCGATGGCCGTGACGATCATGGGCGGTCTGGCCTTTGCCACAGTCCTGACCATGGTCGCCGCGCCGGTGTTCTACCTGCTGTTCTTCAGGCGGGAAGAGGCAAGGCAAATGGCCGCGCAATCCGCTGCTTAATTGAAAAACCCCCGGTCACGGACCGGGGGTTTTGCTTTGTTCCCTTTGGGGTGAAGGATCACCCCTGCAGCGACATCACCTCAACATCCCCTTCGGCCTGCGCCTTGATCGCCAGCGCGGCGGCGTGGCTGGCGGCGGCGGTGGTGAAGTAGGGGATCTTGTCATAGAGCGCGATGGAGCGGATGACCTTGCTGTCTTCGACCGCCTGCGCGCCTTCGGTGGTGTTCATCACCAGCTGCACCTGACCGTCTTTCAGCATGTCGGCCACATCCGGGCGGCCTTCGTAGACCTTGTTGACCAGATCGCAGGCAACGCCTTGTTCGGCCAGCCAGCTTTGTGTGCCACGGGTTGCCACAAGGACAAAGCCCTGCGCGGCCAGAACCTGTGCGGCCTCAAGCATCGCGGGGGTCTTGTCGGCATCCTTGATCGAGATGAACGCACGGCCCGAGGACGGCAGGACCATACCCGCGCCCATCTGAGCCTTGAGGAAGGCGCGCGGGAAGTCGCGGTCCCAGCCCATGACCTCGCCGGTCGAGCGCATCTCGGGGCCCAGAATGGTGTCCACACCGGGGAAGCGGGCAAAGGGCAGGACCGCCTCTTTCACCGAGAACCACGGCATGTTCGGGTCGGCCAACGTCATCTGGTCGGCAATTTTTGTATCCTGACCTTCCTGATAGGGCGGACGCATCGGGAAGTTCGACAGCTTCTCACCCGCCATGACACGCGCCGCGATGGAGGCAATCGCGCTGTCGGTCGCTTTGGCCACGAAGGGCACGGTGCGGCTGGCGCGCGGGTTCACCTCGATCAGGTAGATCTCATCATCCTTGATGGCGAACTGCACGTTCATCAGGCCGACGACGTTCAGCGCCTTGGCAAGTTTGAACGCCTGATCCTTGATTTGTTCGAGGATCTCATCCGACAGCGAATAGGGCGGCAGCGAACAGGCCGAGTCGCCCGAATGCACGCCTGCCTCTTCGATATGCTGCATGATGCCCGCAACGTGGACGTCCGTACCATCGCACAGCGCATCCACATCCAGTTCCACCGCACCGGCCAGATAGCTGTCCAGCAGAACCGGGCTGTCGCCCGAGACCACCACGGCCTCATTGATGTAACGCCGCAGCTGATCCATATCGCGCACGATTTCCATCGCTCGGCCACCCAGAACGTATGAGGGGCGGATCACCAGCGGGAAGCCGATCTCGTCGGCAATCTCCAACGCTTGCGCGTCAGTCGCGGCGATGCCGTTCTTGGGCTGTTTCAGACCCAGATCGTTGACCAGCGCTTGGAACCGCTCACGGTCTTCGGCCAGATCGATGGCGTCTGGTGTGGTGCCCAGGATCGGGATGCCCTCAGCCTCAAGCGCGTTGGCCAGTTTCAGCGGGGTCTGACCACCGAACTGCACGATCACACCGTGCAGCGTGCCGTCTTCCTGCTCTTTCGTCAGGATTTCCATGACGTGCTCAAAGGTCAGCGGCTCGAAATACAGCCGGTCCGAGGTGTCATAGTCGGTCGAAACCGTCTCGGGGTTGCAGTTGACCATAATGGTCTCATACCCGGCCTCGGTCAGCGCGAAACAGGCGTGGCAGCAGCAATAGTCGAACTCGATGCCCTGACCGATCCGGTTCGGACCACCACCGAGAATGACAACCTTTTTGCGGTCGCTTGGGCGGGCTTCGCATTCGACCTCGCCCATCATCGGGGCCTCATAGGTCGAATACATATAGGGTGTCTGCGCCTCGAACTCGGCGGCACAGGTGTCGATGCGTTTGAAAACGGCATTGACGCCCAGATTGCGGCGGGCGCGGCGGACATTGTCTTCGTCGCGGCCGGTCAGATTGCCCAGACGCGCATCGGTGAAGCCCAGCATTTTTAGCTTGCGGATACCATCCTCGGTCACGGGAAGGCCGTCTTTGCGGACCTGACGTTCAGCGTCGATGATCTCGCGGATGCGGGCCAGGAACCATGGGTCGAACTTGGTGACACCAAAGATTTCATCGTCACTCAGGCCGTGGCGCATGGCTTGCGCGATGGTGCGCAGGCGGTCGGGCGTCTGCTTGCTGATCGCCTTGATCACTGCGGCCTTGTCGGTGGCCTCGTCCCAGACACCGACGTTCAGGCCGGGGATTTCGACCTCGTCAAAACCGGTCAGCCCGGATTCCATCGAGGCCAGCGCCTTTTGCATCGATTCGTGGATGGTGCGGCCGATGGACATCGCCTCACCCACCGATTTCATGGCGGTGGTCAGATAGGGTTCCGAGCCCGGGAATTTCTCGAACGCGAATTTCGGGATCTTGGTGACGACGTAGTCGATGGTCGGCTCGAACGAGGCGGGCGTGACCTTGGTGATGTCGTTGTCCAGCTCGTCCAGTGTGTAGCCCACTGCCAGCTTGGCCGCGATCTTGGCAATCGGGAAACCGGTCGCCTTTGAGGCCAGCGCCGAGGAGCGCGACACGCGCGGGTTCATCTCGATCACGACCATGCGGCCGTCGACCGGGTTGATCGCCCATTGCACGTTCGACCCGCCAGTTTCCACGCCGATCTCACGTAGCACGGCAATCGAGTGATTGCGCATGATCTGGTATTCTTTGTCAGTCAACGTCAGGGCCGGGGCCACAGTGATCGAGTCGCCGGTGTGCACGCCCATCGGGTCCACGTTTTCGATGGAACAAACGATGATGGCATTGTCGGCAGTGTCGCGCACCACCTCCATCTCGTATTCTTTCCAGCCCAGCAGGCTTTCGTCGATCAGGATCTGGCCCACGGGGCTGGCATCCATGCCCGAGCGGCAAATATGGATATAATCCTCGCGGTTATAGGCCACACCGCCGCCGGTGCCGCCAAGTGTAAAGGCAGGGCGGATGATCGCGGGCAGACCCACCGTTTCCAGGGTTTCCAGCGCGATGGCGACACCTGCATCCAGGTCTTTCTTGCCGTCTTCGTCCTTGGGGGCGGTCACGATCTCGGCCTTGGGGTTTTCGATGCCCAGTCGGTCCATCGCCTCGCGGAACAGGGCGCGGTCCTCGGCCATTTCGATGGCGTCGCGCTTGGCGCCGATCATCTCGACGCCGAACTTCTCAAGCACGCCCATCTCTTCCAGCGCTAGCGAGGTGTTCAGGCCGGTCTGTCCGCCCATCGTGGGCAGCAGCGCGTCGGGGCGTTCTTTCTCGATGATCTTGGCGACAACCTCGGGCGTGATCGGCTCGATATAGGTGGCATCCGCCAGACCGGGATCGGTCATGATCGTCGCGGGGTTCGAGTTCACCAGAATGACCCGATAACCTTCCTCGCGCAGCGCCTTGCAGGCCTGAGCGCCGGAATAGTCGAACTCACACGCCTGCCCGATGACAATGGGGCCCGCCCCGATGATCATGATCGACTGGATGTCGGTTCTTCTCGGCATGGCCTTGTTCCTTCGATTGTCCGCGAGTCAGGGCACCGCCCCAGCGCCCAAATTGTCCTGCGTTATAGGGACCGCGCGAAAAGGTGCAAGAGGTATCGGAAACAGGTGCGAAATTGCCGCTTTCCCCTCTTTCCCTTGGCGGCGTATTCTCTATATCGCGCAGCACGGCTTATGAGGATGCACTTGCGTATTCGTTTCGATCAGGGGCCAGCCGGTCCGGGAACCCGGTTCGACCGGCCATCCCACATCATCCGCGCGGACGAGGCGGACGAGGTGCCCCAGGCGCTGGCGGCATTGGATGAGGCGCGCGCGGCGGGTGGCTGGCTGGCCGGTTATGCCTGTTACGAGCTTGGATATGCGTTGGAGCCGCGCTTGTTGTCCCGTCTGCCGGGCGACCGGGCACTGCCGTTGCTGTGTTTCGGGGTCTATGACCAACCGGATCAAAGCGATCTGCCCAAAGCGTCGGGCGGCATTGCCCAGTTCCAGCCGCGCTGGGATGAGGCACGATACAGCCGGGCGTTCCGGGCCGTGCATGACGCCATCGGGGCCGGGGACATTTATCAGGCCAATCTGACCTTCCCAATCGATCTGACGGTTGAAGGGGACAGCGCGGCGCTTTACGCGGCCCTGACATCTGGGCAACCCGTTGGCCACGGCGCTTTGATTCAGCAAGAGGGGCTGCCCGACCTGCTCAGCCGCTCGCCCGAACTGTTCTTCCGCACAGATGAGACCGGGCGTGTCGAGACCCGACCGATGAAGGGCACCCAGCCCCGCAGCGAAGATATGGCCGAGGATGCGCGCCGCCGAAACTTCCTGTCCAGCGACGAAAAGAACCGGGCTGAGAATCTGATGATCGTCGATCTGCTGCGCAACGATATCAGCCGCGTGGCCTTGCCTGGCTCGGTTCATGTGCCCGAACTGTTCAAGGTCGAAACCTATGCCACCGTGCATCAGATGGTGTCGCTGGTGCGGGCGCAGTTGCAGATCGGGGCCGGGTTGTCCGACATTCTGACCGCTTTGTTCCCCTGCGGATCCATTACCGGAGCGCCCAAGATCCGCGCGATGGAGATCCTGTCCGACCTCGAACCCTGGCCCCGCGACATCTATTGCGGCACGATCGGCTGGGCCGCGCCGGACGGACGGTCCGAGTTCAACGTTGCCATCCGCACGCTGATGGTGGACGGTGCCGCTGCAACGCTGAATGTCGGCGGTGGGGTGGTCTGGGACAGCACGGCCCCGTCTGAATACGAGGAAGCCCTATGGAAAGCCCGCTTTGCCCGCCAGTTGAGCCTGATTTCCGCCTGATCGAAACGCTGGGCTTCAGGCCCGGGCAGGGGTTTGTCCGACAGGACCGGCATCTGAACCGAATGGCGCGCACCGCCAAGGCGTTGGGCTTGCCCTTCGACCGATCTGCTGCGCTGAGCGTTCTGTCTGAGGTTGCCAGTGAGGCCCCCTTGCGCTGTCGTCTGACCATGGATGTTTCGGGTCAGTTCGACCTGACCACCGCCCCGCTGGCGGAAAACCCGCCGCTCTGGCGGGTGGGGGTGTCCGAGACCCGCCTGACCTCGGGCGACATATGGCTGCGCCACAAAACCACCCGGCGTGATCTCTATGACACCGCTCGTGCCGCGATGCCCGACGGTATCGACGAGTTGCTGTTCCTGAATGAACGGGATGAGCTGTGCGAGGGCACTATCACCAACCTGTTCATTGAAACCCACGAAGGGCGACGGCTGACTCCGCCCCTGTCCAGCGGGCTTTTGCCGGGTATTCTGCGCGAAGAATTGCTGGAACAAGAAGAGTTTGCCGAGGCGGTTCTGACCTTGAATGATCTGAAAGAGGCCCAATCTGTTTTCATGGGAAATTCGTTACGCGGCCTGATACCGGTGGAGTTGGTGAATCTGTGAGCAAAGACAGCACGATGGTCGCCCCTCCGGTCGCGGCAGCGCGATTGCGGATTGAGTTTGGCCTGTTTTTCATTATTGCCCCGCTGGTGATCGCGGTGCTTTTTCCACCCAACTGGATGTTCCCGGCGCTGTTTGCCTTTACCGGTTTGGGCATCGTTCTGCTGCATGTTACGCCCGGTTTTCAGTGGGCAGAACTGCGATACGAATGGGCAAACTGGTCATTTCGTGAACTGGCGGTATTCACACTGGCGACTGCCGCATTCTGTACCGTGCTGATCTACCTGACCCGGCCAGATGCGGCCTTTTTTCTGCTGAGAAACCGACCCGAGATGCTGGCCTTCATCTGGATCGGCTATCCGCTTCTGTCCGCCCTGCCGCAAGAGCTATTATTCCGCCCGCTGTTTTTCCGCCGCTACCACGCCATCCTGCCGGACGGGCGCAGGGCCGACCTGCTGAACGCGGCCATCTTCGCCTTCGCGCATCTGATGTATTGGAGCTGGATTGTCACCATCATGACCTTTGTAGGCGGGTTGCTGTTCAGCTGGGCCTATCGCAAGCGCGGCTCGTTCTTTTACGCCGTTCTGCTGCACGCGATTGCGGGGAACATCATCTTTGCCGTGGGGCTGGGTGTTTATTTCTATTCAGGCAATGTGCAAAGGCCGTTTTGACGGCGCGACCTGCCTTGACTTTCCGGGCCTGACAGGGTGTATCGGCGCGACGAATTCTGCGCCCGAAGGGATATTCCATGCACGCCTATCGCAGCCACACCTGCGCCGCTCTGACCGCCGCCAATGTCGGTGAAACCGTTCGCCTGTCCGGTTGGGTGCATCGGGTCCGAGATCACGGCGGCGTGCTGTTCATCGATCTGCGCGACCACTTCGGCGTAACGCAGGTTCTATGCGACGGTGACAGCGCGGCCTTTGCCGAACTTGAGAAGGTGCGCTCGGAATGGTGCATCCGCATCGACGGCACCGTCAAAGCGCGTGACGCGGATCTGGTGAACCCGAAATTGCCCACCGGCGAGATCGAGGTTTACGTGCGTGAACTGGAAGTGCTGGGTGCCGCTGACGAACTGCCGCTGATGGTGTTCGGCGATCAGGAATACCCCGAGGAAACCCGCCTGCGCTATCGCTATCTGGACCTGCGCCGCGAAGCGATGCAGCGCAACATGACCCTGCGCTCGGACGTTGTGGCCTCGATGCGCAAACGCATGTGGGATCAGGGCTTCCGCGAGTATCAGACGCCGATCATCACGGCATCCTCGCCCGAAGGTGCGCGCGACTTTCTGGTGCCCTCGCGCCTGCATCCGGGCAAATTCTACGCCCTGCCGCAGGCCCCTCAGCAGTTCAAGCAGTTGATCATGGTCTCGGGCTTCGACAAATATTTCCAGATCGCGCCCTGCTTCCGCGACGAAGACCCGCGCGCCGACCGCTCGCCCACCGATTTCTACCAGCTTGACCTTGAGATGTCGTTTGTCGAGCAGCAGGACGTGTTCGACACCATCCAGCCCGTTCTGACCGGCGTGTTCGAAGAGTTCGGAGGTGGCCGGAAGGTTGACCAAGAGTGGCCGCAGATTTCCTACAAGGACGCGGCCTTGTGGTATGGCACCGACAAGCCCGACCTGCGCAATCCTATCAAAATGCAAGTGGTCTCCGACCACTTCCGCGATAGTGGCTTTGCGATTTTCGCGAAGCTGTTGGAGCAGGACGGCACCGAAATCCGCGCCATCCCTGCGCCGACCGGCGGCAGCCGCAAGTTCTGCGACCGCATGAATGCATTCGCCCAGAAAGAGGGTCTGCCCGGCATGGGCTATATCTTCTGGCGCGATCAGGGCGAAGGGATGGAGGCTGCAGGTCCGCTGGCCAAGAACATCGGCCCCGAACGTACCGAGGCGATCCGTCAGCAATTGGGTCTGGGTGTTGGTGACGCGGCGTTCTTCCTGGGCGGCAAGCCGAAAGCCTTTGAAAAGGTCGCAGGCAAGGCCCGCGACGTGATCGGAGAAGACCTTGGCCTGACCGAGAAAGACCGCTTTGCCTTTGCCTGGATCGTCGATTTCCCGATCTATGAACAGGACGAAGAAACCGGCGCGATCGATTTCGAACACAACCCGTTCTCGATGCCGCAGGGCGGTATGGAGGCGCTGCAGGGCAATCCGCTGGACGTGCGCGGGTACCAGTACGATCTGGCCTGTAACGGGTACGAGCTGGTCTCGGGCGCGATCCGGAACCACAAGCCCGAGATCATGTTGAAAGCCTTTGAATTGGCCGGTTACGGCGCGGATGAGGTCAAATCGCGCTTTGGCGCCCTGTTCAACGCCTTCCACTACGGCGCGCCGCCGCACGGGGGCTGTGCTGCGGGCATCGACCGGATCGTGATGCTGTTGGCGGATGAGGCCAATATCCGCGAGGTCATGATGTTCCCGATGAACCAGCGCGCCGAGGACCTGATGATGGACGCGCCGTCCGATCCGACCTCGGATCAGTTGATGGAACTTGGTTTGCGGATCATTCCGCAGGATTAAGCCTGTCGGTCGCGGCCTGCCGCTTGTCTGGTGATGAGCGCACGTGTTGCGCGGCGTAAACCGTATCACGACTGAACCGCTCGCCATGCGCGGGCGGTTTGCGTTTGTCACTTGTGTCTAAGGCAGACCGGCAAACGCGACGTCAAGGGAATCAATCAATCCCTTTGCCCAGCTTCTGCCGGTTCACGCGAATGGATCGGGCACTCTGCCGGGTTTGCCGGTACATCCACCCGAACACCAGGGATGCGGTGATGAAATAGGCGGTGGCCATGTCAGATCGCCTCCCGCTGTTCCAGCCGGTTTTGAACAAGCCCGGCAACCTGCGCGGCCTGAGCGGTGATCGGACTGCCTTGCGCCCGGGAAAGTGACAGTTTCCGCGCCGCATCCGCCAACACCGTATCGTTGGCCTCACGCGCAACGCCGTGAAGAAACTGGGCAGCATAATCCAGCATGCGCGGATCGGTCGGCCCTGCCAGAACGTCCGCGATATGCGCCATGTCGTCCTGATAGGCCAGTGGATCAGGGTGAATGACTTCGTCCCGAACGGCGTGCAACCCGCTGGGCCGACGATCCTCGGGGAGGCGTTCCAGAATGGCTTTTTGAAAATAAGACATGGATTTTAGGGGTTTGGGCAAAAAACCGTCAGCCCCGTCCCCAAGGGCAGCAGACTCGGTGCATGTATCACCTGACATCGCCAGAATGACACTGATCCGGGGCGAGGCCTGAGTCAGTTCAGCAATCAGATCGGCCCCGGAGCCGTCCGGCAGACCCATATCCACAAGAATGACCGAGGGGCGATAGATCTGAAGGTGACGCCGTGCGGATTTCAGGCAATCGGCACGTCGGATCCTTGCCCCGCTGTGCAGGCACATCAGGCGGATCGCGTCGCAGGCATAGCGGCTGTCTTCGACAACCAGAATGGTCTGTCCCAGCAAAGGCCGCGTCGCCGTGGGCGTAGCGATAGTTGTGGCGAAAGGAACCGAATCGTCCATGTCAGATCTCCTATCCAGCAGATGCCTCACGCTAGGAACTTCTGGCTAACAGAGGGTTAACCGTGGCCAGTTAAGAGATTTTTGCCTCCGGCTAGGGGTCGCTATCGGTACGGCTGTACTGGGTAATCCGCCACTGTGTGGTTATGGGTCACCATAAACCGTTCTCCTGCGTGTACCCTTGGTCCGCAAGCGATGTAACCAACGTCAATAAATAGACAAAAGATGCTCTGGCCGATTGAGCACTTGGCGGGTTGTAGAAGCACTGCATTAAATCAGTTGCTTCGCTTGGTGTAGCCAAGTTTTGAAACATCAACGCTTTTGGTTTGTTTTTTACCAAACTGTTTTTCCAATTGTTTAAGCAAGGGTTTTTGGGCGCTGGTTACCCAAATGCATCGTTTGTTTTTCAGATGCTTTACTGTTTCGAAGTTTTTTGGAATAGCCGAGATGTTGTCGATGATCACCCAATCGGCCTCGTTTAGTGACCAGCTTTCAGATAACTTACTTTCCTTTTGCGTATGGCTTCCGGCTTCGATCAACTCGTTGGCAGCACTTATGTATCGTATATATTTTTGACCCACGGTCACTTCACTGCCAATCGCCACAGCCAGCGTTGTTCGCCCGTCACCGAGCTTGCCACTTAGGATTAAATGTTGTGGGCCTTCGCCTTTCAGGAAATTACACACAGGCTTTTTAGCGTATTCCCAATTTGCAGCAGAGTAGGTTCCTAGTCGAAATAGGTAAGGCAACCCAGACTTATCAAAAGCTCTCTTTTCAGGATGGAAGCGCCACCATCCCCACAACGTAGCGACGACAAGAAGAAGAAACCATACCGCCAGGTATACGTCTGGCCATGGAAGAAAAACTGCAAGGGCGACCCCCAGGCTGACGAAGATAACATCTGTCACGGAGTCGGCTATGATCTCGCACTTTTTAACCGGAAAAGGCGATTGCGATGCGATTTGAGCAAGCCGGATATCCCTAATTTCTTTTAGCGGATAAATTAGGAACGCGACCCAGAAATATGTGGCAAGCCATGAGATTAGTTCCATAGCAATCGCAGTGGCCACAAACCCCAACCCCAAATGAGCAGTCTGATTGGCCCACCATGTATAGCTCGCGGTGTAGCTCTGATAAACGTCAGACGAGAACAGGCTTCCCGCGGGTTTAAACAGTTGTTTTTTGCGACCATCGTTCATTTGTTTCACCTTTACCTTGCTGGAAAACTATTACTCTGCAATATCCGGAACTGGTTGGCCCAATTTGACTGCTCCAGTTCGAATTTTAGTGCATAACTGGTCTCTGTTCCATCGGGACAGTGGTTTCTGGTGCCAACTGCGCAAACCCAGTGTGCTCAAACCCCGACGATAATAACACAGGGTTAACGGGCGATTTGGCGCACTTGTCCTTTGCCGGAACTGCCCCCATAACCCACTCAACGTAGGACAGAGGAGTTTACTATGATCGGACGACTAAACCACGTCGCCATCGCCGTTCCGGATCTTGAGGCCGCATCCGAGCAGTATCGCAGCGCGCTGGGCGCCAAAGTGGGCGCGCCGCAGGACGAGCCGGATCATGGTGTGACGGTGGTGTTCATCGAACTGCCAAACACGAAGATCGAGCTTCTGTACCCGCTGGGCGATGACAGCCCGATCAATGGCTTCCTTGAGAAAAACCCGGCCGGTGGCATCCACCATGTGTGCTATGAAGTCGAAGACATCATCGCGGCCCGCGACCACCTGAAAGAAAGTGGTGCACGTGTGTTGGGTAGCGGAGAACCCAAGATCGGCGCGCATGGCAAGCCCGTTCTGTTCCTGCACCCCAAGGATTTCAACGGCTGTCTGGTCGAACTGGAACAGGTGTAGCGCCACAAGCCCGGAGGACCCGAAATGACCATCACTGCCGCGTTGGTGCTGTTTGCAGTCATCTGGTTTCTGACCCTGCTGATCGTTCTGCCCATTCGCATCAAGACGCAGGGCGATCTGGGCGAGATCGTTCCGGGCACCCATGCGGGTGCGCCGGAGGTGCATCACATGAAGAAGAAGATGTGGATCACCACGGGCATTTCGATCGTCTTATGGGCCATCATCGCCGGGATTATCCTGTCCGGGGTGATCTCGGTTCGGGATTTCGACTGGCTGAACCAGCTTGAGCCGCGCTGAGCCGTGTCAGGCCGCGCGGCCTGACACATTATGATAGATATGGGTGAAGGTGGCGACACCGATGATCGGGATCACCAGATTCACCAGCGGCACTGAAAGCGGGATCGCCATCAGCGTCCCGGCAAGCCAGATAGTTGCCGTGTGTTTCGCACGCAGCTGGCGCGCACCCTCACGCCCCAATCTGCGCATCGCGGCCAGCGTGAAATATTCCCGGCCCAGCAGAAATCCGTTCATGCCCCAGAAGATAAACAGCGCAAGGGGCGTGAAGATCGCATACAGGATCAGCGCCAGCAGGTTTGCCACGATCAGAACGCCCATAAAGCTGAGACCATCCTGAATGGACTCGCCAAGCGGGATTTTGGGGGCCGGGGGCAGATGCGCGTAGTTTTTGTCTTCGACCGCCTGCGCAACCTCTTCCAAAAAGATCGACGTGATTGCCGAGGCGACGGGCACCATCAGGAACACCGGCAACACCAGAACCAGCAGGATGCCGGAATAGTTCAGCACATCGTTCAGCCACGACACTGTTCCAACAAAGGGCAGTGAAATCTCGTCGCCAGACAGCGCGTTGATGAACCAGATCGCGGCAGCACAGGCAAGGATCAGCAACAGGATCGTCAGACCGATGCCGCGAAACAGGACTGAGCGGAACTTGGGGTCTCCGATCTGACCAAGGGCCGCGAAGAACGCGTTCAGAATGATCATTCCGTGAGCCATTCAGTCAGGGCGGCAACGTCCGGCCGGGGGCGTTCTGGCGGGGCGGTCCCTTCGGTTGCGATATGGATCACGCCGGCCAGTCGTTCGTTTTCGGCCAACCCAAAGGCGGATTTGCAGAAATCCCGGTCATGCGATTGCCAGCCGGACAGCCAGTTCGCGCCCCATCCGGCGGCGAGGGCCGCGTTCAGCAGGGCCAGACAGACGGCACCGGCAGAGTAGGTTTGTTCAATCGCCGGGATCTTTTCCGACGGTTTCTGAACCTCGATCACGGCCACGGCCAGATGTCCCATGTCGAACTGGCTGCGGGCCTTGGCAATGTCTTCCGGCGATTTGTTCAGCGCCTTGCCACAGACTTCGGTCAGGTCAGCAAGACGCGCCATCGCGCCCTTTTCGATCACGATAAACCGCCAGGGTTCCAGTTTGCCATGATCCGGGCTGCGGGCGGCGGCGGTCAGCAAAGGCAAAAGCTCGTCCCGTGTCGGGGCCGGAGCAATCAGTGTTTTGGCCGGTCTGGACCGGCGCGACTGTAAAAACTCCAGGGCGGCAGGGTTTTTCAGGGACATATGTTAACTTCCTTTACATCGGCCATCTGTATCTTGGGCGGTACGGCTGGCGATTCAAGGGCGGGCCGTTGGATTTTTGGGGATCATTTTCATTCCGGCACGCCGGGTGCAAGCGCAATGACACTGGATGGGGGGCTTGGCGACTTACGAAAATTCAATAAACCATTGGTCACGGATTTTAGACTCCGCGTCGCTTGGCCAGAACCGCCACAGCTCGAACCCTACGAGCCCTGATCCTGCGTTTCGCGAATCTGATAGACACCTTCTGGCAAATCCAGCGCCGCAGCCAGATCGCGGACCTGTTCGGGCGACAGGGTGATCTTCTGGATCTGATCCGTGCGGGGGTCCATTTGTTCCAGCGTCACGCATTCGGCGAAGCTGTTGATCACCACATCCTCTTGCAAAGGCTTGGGGCCTTCATCCACGAGGGTAATGACTGTCGAGTCGAATTCATGCTCAATCGAAAACATGGGGCCAGAGTGCAGGCCACCGCCCGCCAATGCAACCCGTCACAGGCCGAAACCGCAGTGGTACTGCCCGGTTGGTCCGGCTATGTTGGGATCAACGCCTGATCGGCTAATAGGACCTTTGATGCGCCTTCTCTTATTTCTGGTTTTTCCCCTGCTTCTGTCGGCCTGTGCAACAGACAGATTGCGCGTGATTCCTGCAGAAGACTGGCGTGGGCTCACGGCAGAAGAAGCCGCCAGCGCCGCAGCTTTTCGCAAGGTCAGCCGCGAGGTCGGGCGCGAGGCGCGGGCCCAGTGTCTGAGGTCTTCCAAACCGCAAAGCTGCGATTTCAGAATTCTGGTCGATCTGAACCCGACCGCGCCTGCAAACGCCTTTCAGACTCTGGATGACAAGAAACAGCCCGCGATCATCTTCACGCGATCCTTGATCCGCTCGACCCGGAATGCGGATGAATTGGCCTTTGTGATGGGGCACGAGGCTGCGCATCACGTTTTGGATCACATCGGACGGCAAAGCGAAAACGCCCGTGTTGGCGCAGCCAAGTTTGGAGAGGCCGAGCGGCAACGTGGCAAAAGCGACGCCGCTGTTGAAAAGGCGCAGAAACTGGGGGCAAAGGTGGCCGTGCAAGCCTATGCGAAAGACTTTGAGCTTGAGGCGGATCAGTTGGGAACCCTCATCACACACAATGCCGGATACAACCCGCTGATCGGTGCGAAGTATTTTGCCCGCATTCCCGATCCGGGTGACCAGTTCCTGGGATCGCACCCACCCAACGCGCAGCGGGTCGAAATTGTACAGCAAACCGCGCGAAAGCTGGGTGTCACAGAATGACTGAACTGGTGCGGCTGGGCGTGATTCTGACCGATCGCGGATCGAAATACGCGGTGTCTGGGGCAACTGTGACATCGCGGGATCAGGTTGACGCGGTGCTTGCCGAGCTGAAGACGGATAAAGCCTATGCAAAGGCCACGCACAATACCTGGGCGGCGACGTTGCCAACCGGGGCGCTCAAGGCCGACGATGGAGAAAGCGGGGCGGGCATGGTCATCCTTCGCATGATGGAGCGTGAGGGGTTAGAGAACCACGTCATCATCGTTACGCGCTGGTATGGCGGCAAAAAGCTGGGCGGGGACCGTTTTCGCCGCGTTCAGGACGCAACGCGTGCTTATCTCGACCAAATTGGGGCCTCTGCTTGACCTGAATCAAGGATTCCCCCTGTCCACCAACTACGCTCTGACCAAAGCGCGACAGGGAAAGGACAGGACATGCCCAGCCGAGAGACTTTGCGATTGCACGCCGGTTTGGTCGATGACATGGCGCGGATGCTGGATATCGATTTGCAGGAATCCGCCATCGAGGGTGCCGTATCAATCGACCAGATTTCAGACGCCGTGGTCCGGTGCACAGATTGCCCGAACCCCGGACATTGCCAATCCCTGTTGAAAGAAGCGTCTGCGCTTAGCCGCGCCCCGGAATACTGCCGCAACTACACTTTGCTGGAAAAACTCAGACCGTAAACGCGAGGGGCCTATGCCACGTCTCGGAGATATCATGACCCATATGCGTCTGGTTCTGCGAATGGGTCAGGCGACGGGCGCGGATATCGTTGCAGCACATCACGCTTGCCACCTGAGCCAGGAAGACTGGGCCGAGATGGTGCAGTTCTGTCGTGGTTGCGCATGGGCAAAGGACTGTCCCGAATGGCTGGATCAGCATCAGGCTATCGCAAATGCGCCTGAAACCTGCCCGAATCGGGCGCGATTCGCGGCCCTGAAATCCGCTCAGGTCGGGGGCGGTTGATGCCACAGGTCGCCCTTGGAGAGATCGAAAAACACTTTTGGCTGACGCGTTCAGTGGCCCGTTGCCTGGGTATTTCGCTGACCGAGGCAATGGCCGAGGGGCAACTTTCCGCCGAAGGCTATGCCGAACTCGTCACCCGATGCCGGGCGTCAAATTGCTGTGGGCAATGTGCGATCTGGTTGTCCCAGCAACAACAACTTGCCGATGCTGCCCCCGAGTTTTGCGCCAATGCCCAAGCCTTGAACCGGCTTCGCCGCCCGTCAAATTCGCGCGTGTGATCCGTCGCATAACGGCGCCTTGCCGGTGTGCTTGCAGCAGCAGAAGAACACTTTTTTACTTGCTTCAGCCGTGTATTTTAAGGGTTCAAAGTCGGTGTCTTTGTGCGACCCATCACAAAACGGCTGCTTCTTGGATCGGCCGCAAGCGCACCAGAAATAACTCTTTCCTTCGACAACTTCGACCGCCATGGGCTCTTTCTGGGCGATGATGGGGGCGTCGGACATGTGGCTTCTCCGTTCTTGGCTGATGTCAGGTCACGAGTTTAGGGCAATGCGCCAAAAAAGGTAGCGCGCGTCGTTGACGGTGTTGCGATCCAGGGCGTCCCAAGCGTGGTTTCGCCTTCGTTCACAAGGATGTGATCGATTCTGTTGCCAGATTGCCGATCAACCCGTATCCTGAACCCGGCCCCGAAAAACTGGGCAATATCAGAAAAGTAATAGAGGATTGACGGACATGAAAATCAAACTCGCTGCTGTTGGAGCCTTTGCGCTGATCCTGACTGCCTGCGCGCAGCCGGAACCCACCCCTGTTTATATTTCGCCCAGCTATGACAAAGCCGGTACCCCAAGCTGTGCCGCCGGGTATGAACTGGCGACCACCGAAGCAGGCGAGACTGTCTGTAACCCGGTTGCGGGATAAACCCTTTGCAGGCGGTCCTGATTTGGACCGCCTGCCCAAGATTTGAGAATGTGATGCCGCCCTAGGGGCGGTTTTTTTGATCGCCGGACGCGTTGCGTCGAACGACTACCAATTGGTCCGCCGATTAGTGTTTTCTAAAGCGAAACCCGTGCCTGTGTTTGAAGGCGTGATGCCTGTGCCCGCGGTAGGATCGATGCGGGTGGTACCTGTAAACCTTGCGCTTGTGACCCGCGTGGACGTGCGGTTTGTGCGCCCTTTTGCGGTGTTTCTTGATGTGATGCCCGGATTTGGGCGCAAAATAGGGGCGGTGATGCGGGCGAACACTTCGGACATGGAAATTGAATTTCTTGCCGCCGACATAGACGATTTCAGCCGACGACCGGCCAAAACCTTCAGCGATGGCAGGGGTCGAAAGCATCATGGCCGACAGGGCGACCACCATGCTGCGTTTGGCAAAATGAGTTACTCGAAACATGAAAACCTCCGTTTGGCTTCATGTTCAAGGTGAGAACGGGGGCGCACGTTCTCCAATAAACTCGGGTCACGCTTTACCGATGGGCCGTGTTCCGGCACGGCCCGAAGCGGTCAGGCAAGCTGTCCCCATAGGTCGTACTCACCGGCTTCGTCCACGGTGACCGAAACGATATCGCCGGGTTTAAGCCCCTCGAATCCTTCGTCAATGAACAGGTTTCCGTCGATCTCGGGCGCGTCTGCCTTGGTGCGGCAGGTGGCGGCCTCATCGTCAATTTCGTCAACAATGACGTCAATCGTCTGTCCGACTTTAGCCTGCAGCTTCGCCTCGGAAATCGCCTGCGCTTTTTCCATGAAACGATCCCAGCGCTCTTGCTTGACCTCGGCGGGCACATGATCCGGCAAGTCGTTCGAGCGTGCGCCATCCACGTTTTCGTATTGAAAACAGCCGACACGGTCCAGTTGCGCCTCGTCCATCCAGTCCAACAGGGTCTGGAACTCGGCCTCGGTCTCGCCTGGATAACCCACGATGAAGGTCGACCGCAGGGTGATGTCCGGGCACACCGCGCGCCAGGCGCGGATTTCATCCAATGTTTTGGCGGCAGCGGCTGGCCGAGCCATGCGTTTCAGAACGTCCGGGTGCGCGTGCTGGAAGGGGATGTCGAGATAGGGCAGAATGTTGCACCCGGAATCCGCCATCAACGGGATCAGATCGCGCACATGCGGGTAGGGGTAGACATAGTGCAGGCGCACCCAGGCCTCCAATTGCCCCAGCTCACGCGCCAGATCGGTGATGTGGCTGCGCACCTCGCGGTCTTTCCACGGGTTCACATCGTATTTCCGGTCCAGCCCATAGGCCGAGGTATCCTGCGAGATCACCAGCAACTCACGCACCCCGTTATCGACCAGCCTTTCGGCCTCGCGCAGAACTGCATGGGCCGGACGGCTGGCCAGTTTCCCGCGCATATCGGGAATGATGCAGAACTTGCACTTGTGGTTACAGCCTTCCGAGATTTTCAGGTAGCTGTAGTGGCGCGGGGTCAGTTGAACGCTGCTGGCGGGCAGCAGATCGACAAACGGGTCCGGGTCCGGTGGCACCGCCGTATGCACCGCATCCAAGACCTGTTCGTATTGGTGGGGCCCGGTCACCGCCATGATGCGGGGGTGGTGTTCACGGATGTAATCCGGCTCGGCCCCCAGACAGCCGGTCACGATCACCTTGCCGTTTTCAACCAGAGCTTCACCAATTGCATCCAGCGACTCGGCCTTGGCGCTGTCCAGAAACCCGCAGGTGTTCACAATCACGGCATCGGCCCCGTAATAGTCGGGCGAAATGCCGTATCCTTCTGCCCGCAGGCGGGTCAGGATACGCTCACTATCGACCAAAGCTTTCGGGCAGCCCAGCGAGACCATGCCGATGGTCGGCTGGTTTGAACGGGACGTCTCGGGCATCCGGGCGGCGGGCGCCAGGTCGGGGCGGAGATTTGGCGGGTTCGTGGTCATGGCGCGGCATATAGTGGGGAACGCTTCCCCTTGCAAATGTCTCGGTGCGTTTGGATGATGATTTCAATCAAGCCAAAAAGGCGGAGAGCAGACAGATGAAATGGCTGATACGCATTCTGTTCATTGTGGTGGCCGTGGTCGGGCTGGTCATTGGGGCGTTGCTGCTGATGCCCGGGGACAAGCTGGCCGCGATCCTGTCTGAGCAGGTCAAGGCCAACACGGGGCGCGAGCTGACGCTGTCGGGGGACGTCAACCTGTCCTTCTGGCCGGTTTTGGGCATGGAAACCGGGCCCGTGACGTTCGGCAACGCACCATGGGCCGGGCCTGAGCCGATGCTTAGCGCGGACAGTCTGGCTGTTGGTGTGGATGCTGCCGCACTGCTGGCGGGCGATCTGAAGATCAAGCGGGTCTTTGCGCAAAACCCGGTTCTGCGGCTGGAATTGTCACAGGGTCGCGGAAACTGGGTCATGGGCGCGGCTGAGACCACGCCGTCTGCGGGCGCTGTAGGCAGCGCGCCCTCGGGCGAAACTGGTGCCGTGACGCTGGAGCGGTTGGAACTGACGGATGCGCGGCTGATCTACGTCGAAAACGGCGTGACGCAGATGGATTTTGCGGGTGTGACCCTGTCCGCCAGTTGGCCGGACGTATCCGCACCCATGGTGATGCAGGCCAGTATGGCCGTGCCGGGCGGTGCAGTGCAGGTGGATCTGAAACTGCCCGATTTGCCTGCCTTTTCGTCGGGCGCTGTGACGCCGCTGGATGTGGCGCTGACCGCCCCGGGCGGAGAGATCGGGTTCAATGGCAATGTCAATCTGTCGGGCGAGATGGATGGCAAGATGCAGGTCATCACGCAAAGCACGGAAAAGATGTTGACCGCGTTTGGACAAGGCGGTGTGGCGGTTCCCCACGGTTTGGGCCGCACGGCAAATATCTCGGGTCAGATGACCTATACCAAGGATGGCCGTGTGTCCCTGCGCAATATGGTGGCGCAACTTGATGACAATCGGCTGGCCGGAGAGGCCGACATCACAATCGCCGATCCCCCTCAGATCGTGGCGCGCCTGAATACCGATGCGCTGGACCTGTCCCGCGTGACCGATGCCGAGCCCGGATCGGGGGGCGGGGCAGGGGCCGCGTCATCTGCGGCGGACGGGTGGTCCAAGGCACCGATTGATGCGTCGCCGCTGTCACTGGCCAACGGCAAAATCCGCCTGACGGCCAAGTCTATTGCCGTTCCGGGGATGCAGTTCGGCGCCTCTGACCTGACGCTTGGTCTGGATCGATCGCGTGCGGTGCTGGAAATGCACCCGGCAACGCTGTTTTCCGGTCAGCTCAACGGTCAGGTGGTTGCGAATAACCGCAACGGATTGTCGGTGGGCGGCGATCTGAAAGCCAGCGGCATCAACCTGAAACAGGCGCTGTCGACACTTGCAGATGTAGACCGTCTGTCCGGCACCGCATCCGGCGCGTTTCAGTTTCTGGGCGTCGGGCAGAGTGAAGACCAGATCATGCGCTCGCTCAGCGGCAAGGGGAATGTGGATGTCGGGTCCGGGGTGATTTCGGGCTTCGATCTCGATCGGCTGATGGGCCGGGGAACCGGGTCGGGCGGTACGACGGTGTTTGACAGCCTGACCGCAAGCTTCTCGATCAACAAAGGCGTGTTGACCAACTCTGACCTGCTGATGTCCCTGAAAAACTTCCGCGCCGATGGTGCGGGCAAAGTCAATCTGGGCGCGCGTACGTTGGACTATCTGTTTACGCCAACCGCGCTACGGGCCAACGCGGGGCAGGGAATTTCGGTGCCCGTGCGCATCCACGGTCCGTGGAGCAGCCCGTCGATCACGCCTGACCTGACCAAAGTCATCGAGGCGGCGGCGGAAGGCAAAGTCAAAGAGCTTGAAGATGATGCCAAGCAGAAGGTGCTGGACAAGGTCGGCAATGAGTTGGACACGACCATAACCGACAGCGATCAAATCGAAGACGCGCTGAAGAAAAAGCTTGAGGATGAGGCGAAGAAGGGTCTGCTGAAACTGTTTGGCGGCGATTGATGAAAGGGGCGTCCAGCGACGCCCCCGTGGATCAGATCGTCTGATCGTAATCGCCAACACCCGGCTCGGTGCGGATAACGGCGTCGATATCGTCAAAGATCGCGCGCATTTCCGCCTCGCTTTCACTGCTTTCGCACACCACCACAAGGTTCGGCGTGTTCGAGGAGGCGCGCACCAGACCCCAGCTGCCATTGTCCAGAATGACCCGCGCGCCATTGACAGTGACCACCTCTTTGATGGCGCGACCGGCAAAGCTTTCTCCTGCGTCCGCCTTGGCCACCAGTTTGTCGACCAGTCGCTGGAGGATATCGTATTTCTCGGTATCAGCCGCGTAGGGCGACATGGTCGGGGTGGACCAGGTCTTGGGCAGGGCTTTGCGCAGATCGGACATGCTTTGGCCGGGGTTGCGGTCCATCAGCTTGCAGATCTCAACCGCGACCCGCATCCCGCAGTCATAGCCACGCCCGACCGGCTCGGCCAGGAAGTAGTGGCCCGATTTCTCGAACCCGGCCAGCGCACCGATTTCCTTCACGCGCCGCTTCATGTGGCTGTGACCGGTTTTCCAATAGTCCGCTTTGACGCCGAGGGATTGCAGTTCAGGGTCGCTGGCGAACAGACCGGTTGATTTCACGTCTGCCACAAAGGTCGAGCCCGGGTGCAGCTTGGCCAGATCGCGGGCCATGATGACGCCTACCTTGTCGGCGAATATTTCCTCACCTTCATCATCCACAACACCGCATCGGTCGCCATCCCCGTCAAACCCAAGCGCCAGATCCGCGCCGCTGGATTTCACACTGTCCGACATGTCGTGCAGCATTTCCATGGCTTCGGGGTTGGGGTTGTAGTTAGGGAAAGTGTAATCCAGACGATTGTGGCTGGGTACGACTTCAACCCCGATCCGTTCGAAAATCTCGGGCGCAAAGGCCGAGGCGGTGCCGTTTCCCGTGGCGCAGACCACTTTCAACGGACGGGACATTTTGAAATCCCCGACCAGATCGTCGATATAGGCCTCTTTCACGTCATCAACAAACTCGTAAGACCCGCCTTCATGCGGCTGGCCTTCGCCGTTCAGGACGATATCGCGCAGTTCGGACATTTCGTCCGGGCCGTGAGTCAGCGGGCGCTCAAAGCCCATTTTCACTCCGGTCCAGCCATTTGGATTATGGCTGGCCGTTACCATCGCCACGGCAGGAACGTTCAGATGAAACTGCGCGAAATAGGCCATCGGGCTAAGCGCGGGGCCGATATCCTTGACCTGAATCCCGGCCTGCATCAGCCCCAGGATCAGGGCGTTCTTGATCGACAGGGAATAGTCGCGATAGTCGTTGCCGACTGCGATGACCGGGTCAATCCCGCGCCGCCGCATCTGAGTGCCCAAACCCAGACCAAGTGCGGTCATGCCGGGCAGGTTGATCTCGTCGGGGTACTTCCAGCGTGCATCATATTCGCGAAAGCCTGTGGGCTTGATCATTGCGTCACGCAAAAAGCTCCAGGTGTTTGGCGTCACCTCGGGGAATGGTTTGGTCATAACAAGTCTCAATCGTTAAATCTGAATAGGATTCGCTTTCGCAAGCGCATCAAAACGCATCAATGTGTCAACAAGTTGGGGCATCTGGTCCAGCGGAATCATATTTGGCCCATCGGACGGGGCCGTGTCTGGATCCTGATGAGTCTCGATGAAAACCGCCCCGACCCCCAGTGAGACCGCGGCGCGGGCCATGACAGGCGCGAATTCACGTTGGCCGCCGGAAGACCCGCCCTTGCCGCCGGGCTGTTGCACGGAATGCGTCGCATCCATGACGACAGGGTAGCCTGTTTTGGCCATCTGCGGCAGGCCGCGCATATCCGCCACCAAAGTGTTGTAGCCAAATGACGTCCCGCGTTCGGTCAGCAAGATGTTCTGGTTTCCGGTGCTCTCGACCTTGTCGACGATATTGCCCATTTCCCACGGCGCGAGAAATTGGCCTTTCTTGACGTTAACGGCCTTTCCGGTCGCCCCGGCAGCCAGCAGCATATCCGTCTGACGGCACAGGAAAGCGGGGATTTGCAGTACATCAACAGCCTCAGCCGCGATGGCGCACTGGGCCTCGGTATGCACGTCGGTCAGAACCGGAACGCCGATGGTCTTGCGAATGTCGTCCAGAACCTTGAGCCCCGCATCGATTCCCATGCCGCGTTTACCGGACAGAGAGGTGCGGTTGGCCTTGTCATAGGAGGCCTTGAACACATACTGCGCGCCCGCAGCATCGCAGGCTTCTTTCATGGTGCCCGCAATCATCTGGGCGTGGTCCGCTGTCTCAAGCTGGCAGGGGCCAGCAATAATGGTCAGCGGAAGATCGTTGCCGACGGTAACGTCGGAGATTTTTACATGTTTCATGGGTCTTATGAGGCTACCTGTTCACGAAGGACCGACGCGGTAAGCGAGATCATCAGGTAGATACCAGCAAACAACAGGAAAGCCAAAATCGTATTTTCGAACTTGCGCGGATAGGACGGATCCTGGCTGGGAACCGGGTTCACCGAAACGGTCAGATACCGCACCTGCCTGTTGGCCTCGGTGCGCGTGGTTTCCATGTATTGCATAGCGTTTTGTAGCATCATGTCCCGCGCGACCAGATCGGCCTGCGCCATCTGAATCCGCACGCTCAACCGCGCCAGCGAGTTTTCGCCTGCCGAAACATCCAGCATCTCGGCATTCAGGTTGTCCAGAACCACTTCCAGCCGTGCGATATCGGCTGTGACCCCGTCGACCTTGGCCTTGTTGGGCCGAAGATTGTCAAGAAGGGCCGCCAGTTCCAGGTTTTTGTCCTGCAACAAAATTTCGATTTCGTTGATCCGCCCGCGCAGGCCAGCAATCACGTTCTCGGGGTCCAGAATCGCGCCCTGAAGCTGCAACTCGATCAGGTCTTCCTGCGCCTGACGGCGCGCCTGTTGCGCGGATTCAAAGCTTTCCAGCGCGTCACGCATCTGGTCGTCGCGCTTTTCACCCGACAGTTTGTTCACCCGACCTTCTGCGTAAGAGATCAAGCGATCGGAAAACTCGGCCGAGGTTTGCGGGTCAGGGGCAATCACCTCCATCCGGATGATCCCGTCCGTTGGGTCATAGCCGATCGTGACGATGCGGCTGTATAGCTTATAGGCTTCCTCAAGCGTGGCGTCGGCTGCCAGCCTTTGGATCGGATCAATCCAATCCTGTTGAAAGACTTCGGTAAAGCTTGCGTCATTGTCCAGCAGCAGCAACGCCTCTTTCGATTCCAGAAAATCCTGAACCGAGACCGAATCCTGCGCCGTGGCAAATTGCGTACCGGACAGCAGGCCGCCGACGGCCCCACCCGCACTATCTGCCTGCAGGATCGAGAAGGACGAATTGCTGGCATACATCGGGGTCGCGATTCGATAGAAATAGAACCCCACAACAAAGGTGGGTAGCAGTACAAACGCTGCCAGACGAGCGAACAGTGTATACAGCTTGACGCGCCGCCTGCGCGCGATGTCCTTCTGGATTTGACCGATTTCAAGGTTTCGGCGTTCTGCCGGGCTCATCTCGGGGCCCGGCGGGCTGAATTCCTTGTGCTGGACGGTTTGCGGCAGCTGAATCCTGACCTTGTCCTTGGGCTTTTTCGACGTTGTGCCCCCTTGGGAGGTTTTGGCGGCGGCAAGGTCCAGCAGGTTTGTCCGCTCGAACGGGTCGATCCCCTTTTTTCGCAACAGACGAACGGCATCGTAATCGGACGAGGCCGCAAGCCCGTGTTTCTGCGCCAGCCGACGGGCAATGCGTAGCTGCCGACCGGTCAGCCCCTCACGCTTGATGTCGTCCAGTTCGGTTCCGGGCTGCGGGGCGTTTGCGGCAGATGGTCCTTCGGTCGCGCTGCGAATGCGCGAGATCGCGTCTGCGCGCGCCTCGGCCGAGCCTTCGACCGGCTGTTTTCGGCGCAAGTTGTATTTTCTAACCTTGGGTTTCGTAGTCATATAACTGTTTTGCCTCTTCCAAGGTTTCAAACATGTAAAGCTGCCCGTCCAAAAGAACCGCGGCTTGCTGTGCAAATTTTTCCAGCGTCGATGGGCTGTGCGACACGATCACAAGGGTTGTCGTGCGCAGCCTTTCCCGCAGGATGTCACCGGCCTTCTTGTTGAATTCAACATCCGTGGACGAGGGCATCCCCTCATCAATCAGGTACATGTCGAAATCCAGCGCCAGCATCAGCGAGAAGGTGAAACGCGAGCGCATGCCGGAAGAATAGGTCGACAGGGGCTGGTTGAAATATTCGCCCAGATTGCACAACCAGCTGCAATACGCCTCGACATAGTCAGGATCCATGCCGTAGATTTTTGCGATATAGCGCGCGTTTTCCAGCGCGGACATCTTGCTGGAAACGCCACCTGTGAAACCCATCGGGAAAGACACCCGGCAATCGCGGCGAATGACGCCTTCATCCGGCTTTTCCAGTCCGGCCATCATATTGATAAGCGTGGTTTTTCCTGTGCCATTGGGCGCAAGAATGCCAAGGGATGTGCCCAGTTCGACCCGGAACGAGACCCGGTCCAGGATCACCTTGCGGCGCGTCCCGGTCCAAAAGGATTTGCTGACATTCTCGAACTCAAGCATAGGTGGCCTGCTGCTCAATCCAGTTTTCGTGTCGCTCTTGTCGGGCGATGAGGGAGAGTGTTCCCTATCGGCCCATGTTGGCTACATTATGTCGAATTATGAAACAAATCATCAATATGCGCCAGCGGCAGGAAGGCTTACGTAACATTCCATGACTAGCCTGATGGAGGATATTCAGTCGTGTCGCCTGTGCGCCGATCAGTTCGCGCAGACGGCGACAGCGCATGTGCCGCGCCCTGTGGTCTGGTTTCAGCCGGGCACTCCGATTCTTGTCGCGGGGCAGGCGCCGGGTGCGCGGGTTCATGCCTCGGGGCGGCCGTTTACCGATCCATCCGGGGATCGCCTGCGCGACTGGCTGGGGATTGATGAGACCGTGTTCTACGACCGGGCCAGGCTGTCCATCGTGCCCATGGCCTTTTGCTTTCCGGGTTATGACGAAAAGAACGCGGACCTGCCGCCGCCGGCCCTTTGCCGGAAGACCTGGCATGATCGCGTCATGCAGGCCCTGGGGCAGGTACCGTTGACCGTTCTGGTCGGCGGTCACGCGCATAAATACCACCTTGGTATTCGCAGTTCCGTCACCGAGACGGTCAAAGACTGGAAAACCCACGCCCCGCGCGTCTTTGCCTTGCCTCATCCGTCGTGGCGCAATACGGCATGGCTGAAGAATAACCCGTGGTTCGAGGCCGACCTGCTGCCGGTTCTGCGCGCGCGGGTGCAAGAGGTGTTGAATGACTGAGACAACCGCGCTGGATACAGCCCATGCCGCAATGCAGGCCGCCCCGCAGGACGACACCGCCCGGCTGAGGTTTTTTGAACGTCTGGCGGATAGTGAGCTGTTCCTGATGCTGACCGAAGAAGCACAGGGCGAAAACATCTCGCCCGAGGTGTTTGATGTGGCAGACGGGCAGTTCGTCCTGGCCTTTGATCGCGAGGACCGGCTGGCGCAGTTTGCGAGCCGTCCGGTGCCCTATGTGGCGCTGTCCGGTCGGGTGCTGTCATCCATGCTTGCGAGGCAGGGGATTGGCTTGGGTCTGAACCTCGAAGTTGCACCTTCGTCGATGCTGATCCCGTTCGAGGCGCTGGGGTGGTTGGCGTCAACCCTTCAACACGCCCCCGAAGAAGTACACGAGAAGCTGGCCGAGTTTCTGCCACCTGCGGGCCTGCCTGATATGCTGTTGACCGCGCTGGACGCCAAGCTGGCCACCGCCGGGGGGCTGGCACAGGCGGCCTATCTGGTGGCGACCAAATCGCATAGCGGTGTGTCGGGTCACTTGCTGGGATTTGTCGGGGCGGTTGAGGGCGCAGAACCTGCGCTGGCCAAGGCCGCGTCCGAGGCGCTGACCTTTTCGGGGATCGAGGCCGGGGCGATGGATGTGGGCTTTTTTGCCACGGACGACGTGGCGGCAGGATTGCTGGCCAAAACCGGACTGAGGTTCGATCTGCCGCAGCCCGAGATGCCCGAAACTGTCCGGCCCATACCGGGAAGCGACCCGGCCAAACCTCCGATCCTGAAATAGGCCCCGCCCAAAAGGAAAACGCGGCGCAAACCAGCGCCGCGTCGTCTTTTTCGCCGGTTATTCGGCAGCTGGTTCCAGCTTGTCCTGCGTGCGGGTCTCGAAATCGCTGGCCTCGTGCCGTTCGTGAAGCTGCATATGCGGCTCGCCAAACGGGCGGTTGACCATGCGTCCCCGCAGCACAGCCGGGCGTTCGTCGATGGCCTTGGCCCAGCGCATGACGTTCTTATAGGATTCGACATCCAGAAATTCGGCGGCGTCGTACAGACGACCCAGCACAAGCTGACCGTACCAGGGCCAGATCGCCATATCGGCAATCGAATAATCCTCACCCGCGATAAAGGTTTTCCCGGCCAGCTCCCGATCCAGAACGTCCAACTGGCGCTTCGCCTCCATGGCAAAGCGATTGATCGGATATTCCCATTTTTCAGGTGCATAGGCGTAGAAATGACCGAATCCGCCGCCCAGATAGGGCGCGCTGCCCATCTGCCAGAAAACCCAGTTCATCACCTCGGTCCGCTCGGGGCCTGATTTGGGCAGGAAGGCGTCAAATTTCTCGGCCAGATGGAACAGGATCGAGGCGCTTTCAAAAACGCGCACAGGCTCATCCCCAGACCGGTCCCACAGCGCAGGAATTTTCGAGTTCGGATTGGCACCGACAAAGCCGGAACTGAACTGGTCGCCTTCGCCGATATTGACCAGCCAGGCATTGTACTCAGCCTCTTCATGGCCCAGGGCCAACAGCTCTTCCAGCATGATCGTGACCTTGACGCCATTGGGCGTGGCCAGCGAATACAGTTGCAGGGGATGGCGACCTACGGGCAGATCCTTGTCGTGGGTGGCACCTGCAATCGGCCGGTTGATATTGGCAAACCGCCCGCCGCTTTCGCTGTCCCAAGTCCAGACTTTCGGAGGGGTGTAAGTGGATTGATCGCTCATCTCGTGCCTTTCTGTCCAATGCCGGGGGTCCGCGCACCCAATCGTCTAACAGCTAATGTTGCAGTATCCAGAGTCCAACCCCGTGTTGTTGTAATAAATTCAGACAAACCTCTCACGTTTTCTCGTTCTTGGTCACAGCGGCGCGAGGGGGACTACGCAGCACCAAAAAATAGCATATTGTCTCGACAGTCCCGCCAACACGGCACCCTTGGGCAGATGACTTGAAAAGGATTGACCACATGAAACGCTTTGCTTTGACCTTTGCCGCGGCCATGGCCCTGGCAGTTCCAGCTTTCGCTGGCCCGCAATATGTCGACGGCACCGGTTTTGCTGTCTCTGGGTATGACGTTGTTGCCTATCGCAGCCTGGATCAGGTTGCCATCGGTCAGTCGCAACCCGAAGGTGTGCGCGGAAACGCAGACATCACCGCCGAATATAACGGTGCCACCTGGGCCTTCGCGACCGAAGAAAACCGCGACAAGTTCCTGGAAAACCCGGCCTATTACGCGCCGCAATATGATGGCCACTGCGCGTATGGCGTATCCAAGGGCGGTAAGGTTCCGGCCAACCCGAATCTGTGGCGCATCGTCGATGACAAGCTGTACCTGAACATCACCGATGTTGTTGTCGGTTTCTGGGAAGAAGATGTTCCGGGCAACATCAACATCGCCGAAGGCAACTGGCCGGGTATCGAAGGGGGTGACGCCTCCACCAGCGTCATTCCGAAGTTCACTTCGGAAGGCCCGATCACAAACTAAGGCCACTCACGACCCTCAGCCCGGCTCTCACCCCCTCAAGAGCCGGGCTTTCCGCGCGGTTAACTCGCCAGCCAGTATTCGTTGCGAATGGCCTGATCGGCCTCGAACCGGATGCGCACACTTTTCGCCCCCGGAAATTTGCGTTCGCAGATTGTGTCCGGGATCACGACCTCTCCGGCCCCTTTGTCATTTGACTGGAAGCTCAGAACTTCGGTCTCGGTATTGCGCGAAGCGCTGAGGACAGAGGTCGGCAGAGCGACCCGATTGGCCCCCTGGCAGACCGGTGTTGTGACGAAATACGTCAGATGACGCCCATAACATCCAACCGCATCCGGAACGTGGTCGGACGCGACATAGTTGGACTCATCCCGCTGCGACATATGCGGCAAAGCGCGACCGGGATCCAGCATCGCCTGGCAGGTTGCGATATCCTCGGGCGCAAGCTCGATGATGCGCTTTCTCAGACGCGGCCGTTTCGGCTTGCGTGGTCCGGTATCGGCCTCTTTCGCGGTGTAGCCCTTTTTGCGCAGATAGTCATAGGCCGCCTTGGCCCGCGCGAAATTTGTTGAATCCCCCCCTGTGTGATCAGGATGGGCATGAAAGGCGATCCGCCGCCATGCGTCTCGGATGTCTTCTGAATCGGCGTCCGGGTCCAGTCCCAGATCCGCCAAAGCGTCCTTGCGCGCCTTGAACTCGTCGACGTGCTCCATACTCATTTCACTCTTTACAACCACACATCCTCAGTTTCCCGAGTGTCGTGTTTTTGTCAATTTTTACAGAGTATTGAGCTGATTTGAGGTGACAATGCGAAGTCAGAATGCGGATTGTTCCTGATTTCGTGCGATCCTTTGGGTGCAGTGTCAGCACCAGCCTTCCGGCGGTTTGCGAACACAAAAAAGCCCAGGCCAGTTTTGGACCCGGGCAAGGCGCAATGAATGGTTGAATTAGGCGACGTTCTGCAATTCGGCCTTGGGTGTGATGCCCAGCGCAAAACACACGTCCCGCGTCAGTTCCGGGCGGTTCAGCGTGTAGAAATGCAGCTTGTCCACGCCGCCTTCGATCAGGTCAGAGCACAACTCGGTGCACAGCGCGGTGGCCAGAAGATCCTCACGATCATCGCGAATGGCTTTCTCGAACGCCTGATCGATCCAATCGGGAACGTGGGTGCCGCAGCGCTGGGCAAAGCTGCGCGCGCCTTTCCAGTTTTCGATCGGCAGAATGCCGGGAACGATGGGCTTGTCGATGCCCGCCTTCTCGCAGGCATCACGGAACCGGAAAAAGGTCTCGGCTTCGAAGAAGAACTGGGTCAGCGCCTCGTCGGCACCCGCGTCCAGCTTGGCTTTCAGCCAGTCCACATCCGCTTGCGTATTGCGGGCTTCGGGATGTTTGTCTGGATAGGCTCCAACGCGGATGTTGAACATCTCGGTCTCGGCCAGTGCCTCGATCAGTTCCACAGAATGCGCAAAGCCGTCGGGGTGGGGGATGAACTTGTCCTGACCTTTTGGCGGATCGCCACGCAGGGCAACGATGTTTTCAACACCGGCGCGGGCGAACTTGTCAGCGATCTCAAGCGTTTCCTGACGCGAGGCATCGACGCAGGTCAGATGCGCCGCAACCGGCAGGCCGGACGATTTGTGCAGCGTTGCAACCGCATCCCGCGTCAACTCGCGCGTGGTGCCGCCTGCGCCATAGGTGACCGAAACAAACCGGGGTTCCAGCGGGGCCAGTGTTTGCACCGTGTCCCAAAGGCGGAATGAGGCCTCAAGCGTTTTGGGCGGAAAGAACTCGAATGAAATTTCAGGTTTGGTCATCATGGCCTCACAGGATCAATTGAGCCTCTTGTGCCATGTGGGGCGATGTGAGACAAACTCATATTCTTCAAGAACAACATGAGGTGCGCGACATATGCACATCGAATTCCGGCACCTGCGAACCATCAAGGCCATCCACGAATGCGGCGGGCTGGCGCGTGCGGCGGATCAGCTGAACATCACCCAATCCGCGCTGAGCCATCAGATCAAGGGGCTTGAGGATCAGGCCGGGGTCGAACTGTTCCTGCGCCGGTCTAAGCCGATGAAACTGTCCGCTGCCGGATTGCGTTTGCTGCGCCTTGCGGAACAGATCCTGCCTCAGGTCGAAGCGGCACAGCAAGAGTTCACCTCATTGCGTGACGGTCGCACGGGCCGGATGCATATCGCCATCGAATGCCATGCCTGTTTCGAATGGCTGTTCCCTGTGCTTGAATCGTTCCGAAAATCCTGGGGCGATGTGGATGTCGATATCCGCCCCGGTCTGGCTTTTGACGCCTTGCCTGCGTTGCAGAAGGAAGAGGTTGATCTGGTCGTCTCATCCGACCCCGAGGACCTGCCGGGTGTCGAGTTTGTCGAACTGTTCGACTACAACGCGGTGTTTGTCGCCGCCTCATCCCATCCGCTGGCCGAGAAGGATTATATCGAGGCTGAGGATTTTCGTGGCCAGACCTTGATCACCTATCCGGTTGAGCGCACGCGCTTGGATGTTTTCAGTCAGCTGTTGATCCCGGCGCGGGTCGAACCGGCCGCCATCCGGCAGGTCGAACTGACGGCGGTGATCCTGCTGCTGGTTGCGTCGAACCGGGGCATCTCCGTCCTGCCCGACTGGGTCGTGCGCGAGGTAAAGTACAACTCGGATTACGTCACTCGGCCACTGACGAGTGAGGGGATCACGCGCCGTCTGTACGCCGCCGTCCGCTCGGAAGATCTAGAAAAACCCTTTGTGCAGGAACTGGTCAAACTGGCCCGTGACGAGGCGCACAAGCTGCAGGCCCAGTAGCGGCGTTTTGCGCGGGTCTGCTATGTGTATCATTCCTCTTGGCAAGGGCGCATTGCATCAGTATACGCGCGGTTTGACCGGACAGGAGCCTTTTCACAATGGTTGGCAGTGCAAATCTCAACATCATGATCAAAGCCGCGCGCAAGGCGGGGCGGTCTCTGGTCAAGGATTTCCGTGAAGTCGAGAACCTGCAGGTGTCGATGAAGGGCGCGGGCGACTTTGTGTCCAAGGCCGATATCGCCGCCGAGGCCATCCTGAAAGAAGAACTGCTGGGTGCGCGCCCGACCTATGGCTGGCTGGCCGAAGAGGGCGGTTCGATTGACGGCGAGGACCCGACCCGCCGCTGGATCGTCGATCCGCTGGACGGCACCACCAACTTCCTGCACGGTTTGCCGCATTGGGCGGTGTCCATCGCACTGGAACACAAGGGTAAGATCGTGTCCGGTGTGATCTACGACCCTGCCAAGGACGAGATGTTCTTTGCCGAAAAAGGCGAAGGCGCATGGATGAACGATATGCGTATCCGCGTGTCCGGTCGTCACCGCATGATTGAATCGATCTTTTCGACCGGTTTGCCCTTCGGTGGCCGTTCGGACTTGCCCGCAACGCTGCAAGACCTTGCGCGCTTGATGCCTGCTTGTGCCGGTGTGCGTCGCTGGGGCGCTGCCGCCTTGGACATGGCCTATGTGGCGGCTGGCCGCTACGAAGGGTTCTGGGAACGTCGCCTGAACGCATGGGATCTGGCCGCTGGTATGATCATCGTGAAAGAAGCGGGTGGCTTTGTGCAGCCTTTGAACCCCGAAGGCAGCGTGCTGGAAGACGGCGAGGTTATCTGCGCCAACGAGCCGATCTTTGACAGTTTTGCCAAGGTAATCCGGGGCTAAGACACGCCTACTTGCGCGGTACGCGCGGGATGCGTGATTGCGATAGCTTGTATTTCGTCTCGGGGTGAGGCGGATGGCCATGGGTGCGATCCCAGAACGCTGTGCCGCCGCGTTTTAGCCATAGCGGGATACACAGGATCAGCCCGACGACGAACCCTCCGGTATGGGCCCAATAGGCCACGCCGCCCTCGTCTGGATTGCTGTTCAGGCTGCCGTAGAACTGCATCACCAGCCAGACGCCCAGCATCACAAAAGCCGGGATCGAAAAGACCCGGAAATACACGATCAAGATCAGCAGGATATCGACGCGCGCCTTTGGGAACAGCAGCAGGTAGCCGCCCATCACACCCGCGATTGCTCCGGACGCTCCAATGGTCGGCACAACCGAGTCTGGCGCGGTGATCACATGGATCAGCCCGGCTCCGACCCCGGCGACGAGGTAGAAGAGTAGAAAGGGCAGGTGGCCCATTTCGTCTTCCAGATTGTCTCCGAAAATCCAAAGAAATAGCATGTTTCCCGCCAGATGCATCCAGCCGCCATGCAAGAACATGGATGTCACGAAGGTCTCGAACGCGTAGCCGTCCGCGATGCGGGCTGGAATGATCGCATAGTCGAAATAGAACCGCTGGATCAGCTGCGGATTATCCATGATCCCCACATAGCTGAGGAAGATCAGGATATTCGCCGCCATCAGCGTGTAAACGACATAGGGCGTGCGCCCCGAGGGGTTATGGTCTCGGATCGGAAACATGGCGCGACGCTGGGCTTTTCAGGGCCCAGCGTCAAGGTCAGCTTATGCCGCACCGCCCAACAACGCGGCGTTACCGCCTGCGGCTGTGGTATCGACGCAGACATGCCGTTCGCCCAACACGCGGGCGCGGTCCGGCAGGCCGGGGATCAGCGGCAGGATCGGACCGTCGCGACGGGCCAGATGCTGTTCGATCTGGCGTGCGGTATCCTCACCACCCCACCACAGAACGCCCGAAATGCCGGTCAGGTTCTCCAAGCGATGCAGATCAAGCGCTCCGGTGGCCTCAATCGCGGTTCCACCCAAGGCCAGAACCGCATCGGCCTGTGCACGTGATGCCGTCGAACCGGGGCCAAGGCACAGAACCGGTGGCCGTGCAAACTCGGACAACCGGTTCGATTCCCCTGTCGGTCCGGGCAGGGTTTGCGTTTGCACCGGGGCAGGTTGGCCTTTTGGCGCGGGCAACTCTGCCGATGCGCTCCAGGTCTCAGATGCCGTCTGGCGATCCGGTGCGCAGAACCGGGCCATATAGTTGGGGCCGCCCGCCTTGGGCCCGGTGCCCGATAGCCCCTCGCCACCGAAGGGCTGAGAGCCGACGATGGCCCCGATCTGGTTGCGGTTGACATAGACGTTGCCCGCGTGGATCGCCTCGGTCACGTGCTGGACGCGGTCGTCAATGCGGGTGTGCAGGCCGAAGGTCAGGCCATACCCTGTGGCGTTGATGTCCGCGATCACCTGATCGATCTCTTGCGCCTTAAAGCGGGCCACGTGCAGAACCGGGCCAAAAATCTCACGCTCAAGATCGGCGATGCCGCTGATTTCGATCAGGGTCGGGGCGATAAACACCCCCTCGGGCGGGGTGCCGAGTTCTTTGAGAACGCGCCCCTCGGCCCGCGCTTTGGAGACATGATCCGCAATGCCCTGACGCGCGGTTTCGTCGATCACCGGGCCGCAATCGGTTGAAATCAGCCACGGGTCGCCGACGCGAAGTGCGTCCATCGCGCCTTTCAGCATCGTCAAGACGTCGTCGGCAATGTCCTCTTGCAGATACAGGCAACGCAGGGCCGAGCATCGCTGGCCAGCGGACTGAAACGCGCTTTCGATGATCGATTGCACGGCCTGTTCCGGCAGCGCGGTGCTGTCGACGATCATCGCATTCAGACCGCCGGTTTCAGCGATCAACGGCGTGCCGGGCCGCATGTTCTGTGCCATGGCCGAGCGGATTTTCAGCGCCGTTGCCGTCGATCCCGTGAAGGCCACGCCCGAGATGCGCGCGTCCGAAGTCAGCGCCGCGCCCACCTCTGGCCCGCCGGGAAGCAGTTGCAGCGCATCACGGGGCACCCCGGCCTCGTGCAGCAGTTGAATGGCGCGATGCGCGATCAGCGGGGTTTGCGGTGCGGGTTTTGCCAGAACCGCATTGCCGGTTGCCAGCGCTGCGGAAATCTGACCGGTGAAGATCGCCAGCGGGAAGTTCCACGGGCTGATGCAGGTGAAAATCCCGGCAGGCTTGGCCGCAGGGATGTTGGCCGCATAGTAGCGCAGGAAATCCACCGCTTCGCGTAACTCCGCGACCGCATCGAGCAGCGATTTCCCGGCTTCGCGGGCCAAAAGGGCAAACAGCTCACCGAAATGGGCCTCGTACAGATCAGCGGCCTTGTTCAGAACCTCAGTGCGTTGCGCGGCAGGGGCCTGCCATGGGCTGGCCGAGGCCAAAGCCAGTTCGACATCTGCGGTGCTGGCGGGGGCAACCGCGCCGGGCTTGTCCTGAGGGTGCGCCGGGTTGATGACAGGTTGATCCGCCGCGGGTTTGGCCTGTTCGGACAGCAGGGGCTGCGCATACCAGTGATGCGCCCGGAACCGGTCCCGCGCCGCATCGATCTTATCGAGCGTCGGTGTATGCCGCAGGTCAAACCCCTTGGAATTCGGGCGTTCCGGAAGAAACAGTTCCGGCCCGGTCGGAAGCGGTGTCGAGGCCGCCTGAACAGCGGTGAACGGGTCGGCGGCAACCTCTTCCGGCGGCACGGCCTCATCCACGATCTGGTTTACGAAGGACGAGTTCGCACCGTTTTCCAGCAAGCGCCGGACCAGATAGGCCAGAAGGTCACGATGCGCCCCGACGGGAGCATAGATGCGGCAGCGGGTCTTGTGCTTTTCCATGACCAGTTGATGCAGTGTCTCACCCATGCCGTGCAGGCGTTGGAATTCGAACGGCTGGTCCTCGGCGATATGAAGAATGGCGCTGACGGTGTGGGCGTTGTGGGTCGCGAATTGCGGATAAATGCGGTCGGTCATGCCCAGCAACTTGCGCGCATTGGCGACATAGGACACATCGGTTGCGGCCTTGTGGGTAAAGACAGGGAACCCATCGACCCCTTCGACCTGCGCACGCTTGATCTCGGTATCCCAATAGGCGCCTTTAACCAGACGGACCATCAGCTTGCGGTCATGGCGCTGTGCCATGTCATAGAGAGTGTCCAGCACCAACCCCGCACGCGGCCCGTAAGCCTGCACAACGATGCCGAACCCATCCCATCCGGCCAGCGCAGGCTCGGCCATGACCTCTTCGATCACTTGCAACGACAGGGACAGGCGGTCGGCCTCTTCGGCATCCACGTTCAAACCCATGCCGGCGGCTTTGGCCAACAGGGCCAATGCGCGCAGGCGCGGCACCAGCTCATCCATGACACGCTCTTCCTGTGCCAATTCATAGCGCGGGTGCAGGGCGGACAACTTGACCGAGATGCCGGGGTTTGCGCGGATGTCGTCATGGGTGCACGCCTCGGCAATGGCGGCGATGGCGCGGGAATAGGATAGGTGATAGCGGGCGGCATCTGCCTCGGTGCGCGCTGCCTCGCCCAGCATGTCATAGGAATAGGTGTAGCCCTTGGCCTCCGTCCCGCTGGCGCGGCCCATGGCGGATTGAATGGTCTCTCCCAGAACGAACTGCCGGCCCATTTCCTTCATGGCGCGGCCAACGGCCGTGCGAATGACCGGCTCACCCAGCCGTTTGATCGCCCCGCGCAGGGCGCTGACGGGGGACGCCTTGCCCTCATCCAGCACCTTGCCGGTCAGCATCAAAGCCCAGGTCGAGGCATTGACCAGCGAGGATGAGGACTGACCCAGATGCTTGCCCCAGTCCGAGGGCGCAATCTTGTCTTCGATCAGCGCGTCGATCGTGTCTGCATCCGGCACGCGCAACAGCGCCTCGGCCAGACACATCAGGGCCACGCCTTCGTCGGTCGACAGGCCGTATTCGGCCAGAAACACCTCCATCATCCCCGGCGAGGTGCTTGACCGGATGTCGCGGACAAGCTGGGCGGCGGCGGCGCAAATGACGGTGCGATCTGCGTCGGTCAGGTTTGCCGTGTCGATCAGGGACTGCAGCACAGATGACTGGTCCGCATAGGTTTGAGTGTCGATTAGGGTGCGCAGGCTGTGTGACATGAATCCTCCGGGCGTTTTTAGTAGTATATTCGTAAAAAATCAGGACAATCGCTTGAAGATTGAGATATCATGGGCCATTCGCCTGAAAATTGGGGTTTGAACGATGCAAATGCACTTTCCCGAACTGGATCGGTTTGACCGGTCCATCCTGCAAGCACTGGCCGAGGATGGGCGTATCTCGGTCGCGGATCTGGCCCGGCGGATCGGGTTGTCCAAATCTCCGACACAGGCGCGGTTGAAACGGCTTGAGGCGGATGGGGTCATCAAAGGCTACCGCGCGATGCTGGATCCGATCCGGCTGGGCCTGGATCACGTGGCCTTTGTCGAGGTACGCATGACGGACACGCGGGAAAAGGCGCTGGCCGAATTCAACGCCGCGGTTCGTAAGATCGCCGAGATTGAACAGGCCCATATGATCGCGTCGAATTTCGACTATCTGCTGAAGGTCAGGACCGGTTCCATGTCGGAATACCGGGCTGTTTTGGCCGAAAAGATCTCATCCCTGCCGCATGTGGCCAGCACATCGACCTTTGTCGCGATGGAGGCTGTAAAGGAAACCGGAATGCTGGGCGCACTGGGCGCAACTTGACAGAACCTCATCCCGCGCCATCCTTGGATTATGCGACATCTACTCCAGGCAGCGATCATTGGGTGTGCGGTAGCGTCTGCGGCGACAGCGCAGTCTTGCCCGGACGCCCCGGATCACATCGACGGCGTCGGTGACTTGATTGCGCAGACCCAAAAGGCCCGGTCCGAGACTGAGGCGCGCGTATTCTCCAGCCAGATGTGGGAGCTTTGGACCGATGCGCCCGATGCCAAATCCCAGACTATGCTGGATCGGGGCATGGCGCGGCGCGAGGCTTGGGACCTGATCGGGGCTTTGGATGAGTTGAACGCGCTGGTCGATTACTGTCCGCAATATGCGGAAGGGTACAATCAGCGGGCCTTTGTCAATTACCTGCGGCAGGATTACGGATCGGCGCTGCGCGACCTTGACATCGCGATTGAGCTGTCTCCGAACCATGTCGCCGCCATCAGCGGGCGGGCCTTGTCGCTGCTGGGCCTGAACCGGCTGGACGAGGCAAGAACGGCGCTAAAAGACGCGCTGAACCTTAATCCCTGGTTGTCGGAACGGGCCCTGCTGGCCCCCGGTGGGCCGTTGGACCCGCCCGGACAGGACATCTAATCAGGGTGCATCGGCCGCCCACCAACGGCGCGCGTGATTGCACGTGCAGCGGCTGAGACCAGATCGCCGAACCGATCAATCGTTTCCGAATTGAACCGCGCGGTTGGCCCGGACACGGACACTCCGGCGCAGGGCAGGTTTTGTTCGTTGAATATCACCGCACCGATACAGGACATCCCAAGATAGCGTTCCTCGACATCATAAGACCAGCCGCGTTGCCGGATAACCTTCAGATCTGCCTCAAGAGAGGCGACATCGCTGTGCGTGTGTTCAGTGAAGGCTTCGAGCGTTGATGAAGACAGCAGTTTCCGCACGCCATCGGGCTCCATCGCGGCCAGAATCGCCTTGCCCGTGCCCGAGGCGTACATGGGCGTCCGCGCACCCGGCGGGAAAAAGGCGCGGATCGGGTTCTTCGTCTCGATCTGGCCGACAAAGACCACGTCTCCGGCGTCTGGTACGGCCAGATTTGCGGTCTCGCCTGTCTCCTGCATCAGCCTGTGCATGATGGGTCGCGAGATTTCGACCACGTTGTTGCGTTTCAGAAAGGCGGCCCCGGCGCGATACGCCTCGATCCCGACCATCCATTCCTGCCGGTCTTCATCGAAACGCACAAAGCCGCGATTGGCGAGCGTGGCCAGTATGCGATGGGTGGTTGCGGTCGGCACGCCGGTTTCGCGGCTCAGATCCGTCAGGGTGCAGCGTTCCAGCCGGGCAACGGCGCTGAGGGTTCCAAGGGCGCGGTCCAGGGATTGCAGCGTCCCGGCCGAGCTTTCCTTGAACAGGGATTTCGGCCTGCCGCGCGGTCGTTTCGGTGTGTCCAATCCAGCCCCCTTGTTGCGTTTCGGCAAAACCATAGGGCGCAGGCGGTATTTTTCATATAGCGGAAAATATTTTTATTTTCCTGACCGTTGAGTCGATCTTGGTCTCACTCAGTCACGTTGAGAGTATCCGTCGCTTTTCAGCCATCACCTCGCGCCGCTGTTGTTCGATGCCCAACCGGAACGAGTCTTCCACAAAATCGATATGATCGAACGCGGCCTGTTCAGCGCGCTGCTCGTCCCCATCTATGACGGACTGACCAAGTTCCAGATGTTGGTCGAGCAGCTTCTTGCCCGAACCATCAATCGATTTCAAAAAGCTACGGTTGTAGAAAACGCCCTGTTTGGTCAGCTCGTAGATCGAGGCCATCATATGGATCAACGTGGCGTTCTGGCTGGCATCGACAATTGCGGCATGCAGCGCAAAATCAGCCTCGCGCGATGCCTTTGCGTCGTTCTCCTGCCAGGCACGTTCGTTTTCGGCCAGAATCTCGGCAATACGTTCCTTATCGGCCTTGGTTGCACGACGCGCGGCGAGGCGGGCGGCAAAGCCTTCCTGTTCGCGCCGGTATTCCAGATAGTCGAAAAACGCAGGCTCGTGCCGTTCGTAAAGGGCCAAAAGGGCTGGCAGCATCGCTTGGCCGGTCAAAGCGGCAACAAAGGTGCCTTCGCCGTGTTGCGTGGTCACAAGGCCGCGTTCCTCGAGAACCGACAATGCCTCGCGCAGTTTCGGGCGTGACACGCGCAGCATCTCAGCCAGATCACGTTCCGACGGCAGTTTGCGCCCCTGTTTCAGGATGCCCGAAGCAATCAGATCCTCGATCTGCGCAACCACTGCGTCAGCCAGCGATTCGTGTCCGACTGGTTCGAAAATCGCTTTGGTGGACATGGGTGTCGCCTCGCTTTGGGTGTAAAGAACGGGTCTATTGGTAAATAAATATAACCATCTGTTGGAAAAACTCAAGAAAACACGATGCGCCTGATTTTTGGGCACAATGCGTTCATTTAAATGCGATTTTTGGCACGGCGAGCGCTGAGGGAATGCCCATCGTCGATCAAATTAAATTAGGAAGGCTCTTAAGTCGCCTTGGTGAGCTTACCCATTGGTAAACAAAATTGTTGACTGGTTTGTAATGGTAAAGTTAATTTACCACCGGAGAGGCGCCGGAAGAGCCTGCGCCGCTGATCGAGGCACTTGCCCGACCTACCTTGGAGGAGATTTCATGAAGAAGACCCTGACGAGCCTGGCCGTTGCTGCCAGCGTTCTGGCCGCACCAGCGATTGCCGCTGACAAGTTGTTGCTGAAAACCCCGATTGCCTTTTCGACCGAATTGCCGGGCCTGGGCTCGCCGATTCCGCGCGTGGCCGAGCAGTTGGACCTGATGTCGGGCGGTACGCTGAAAATGAAGGTGTATGAGCCGGGCAAGCTGGTTCCGCCGTTCGAAATTCTGGACGCTGTGTCCACCGGCAAGATCAACTCGGGCTACACCACTGCCGGGTATTGGGCCGGTAAAATCCCCGCCGCGCCGCTGTTCTCGGCTGTGCCCTTCGGTCCCGAGGCAGGCGAATACATGGCATGGCTGTATTACGGCAACGGCATGAGCCTGTATCAGGAGATGTACGATCAGGCCGGCTACAACGTCCACGTCATCCCTTGCGCGGTAATTGCCCCCGAAACCTCTGGCTGGTTCGCCACCGAGATCAATTCGCCCGAAGATCTGAACGGTCTGAAGATGCGCTTCTTCGGTCTGGGCGGCAAAGTCATGCAGAAACTGGGCGTCGCAACCTCGCTGCTGCCGGGTGGTGAGATTTTCCCAGCACTGGAAAAAGGTGCTATCGACGCGACCGAATTCTCGATGCCCGCGATCGACGCGCGTCTGGGCTTCCACAAGCTGGTCAAGTTCAACTATTTCCCCGGCTGGCACCAGCAGGCGACCGTGTTTGAGCTGATGATCAACAAGGATGTCTGGAACGAGACCAGCGATCAGCACAAGGCGATCATCGAAAACGCCTGTAAGGCCTCGATGGCGGACAGCTTTGCCGAAGGCGAAGCCATTCAGCACGCGGCCCTGATCGACAATGTCGAAAACAACGGTGTCACCATCAAGCAATGGTCGCCCGAGATGCTGGATACCTTCCGCGCGACCTGGGAAGAGGTTGCTGCTGAAGAAGCCGCAAACGACGCCTTCTTTGCCAAAGTCCTAGCCGACATGAACGAATTCCGTGACGGCTATGACCTGTGGAAGACCAACGCCTTCCTCCCGCGTCAGTAACCTTCCTGACTGACGCAACCGGGGCGGCGGCAACCGTCGCTCCGGTTCTTTGTTTCTGAATTTCGGACTTTCTAACCTTTCACCGCCCGCGCGCCGGGCTGCTGAGCGAGGAATGACCATGGCCACGCAAAAGAACCTCAACGATCCGGTCGAAGCCTATGAAGGCATCCTGGAACATCCCGAGACTGACCGCCAGAAAATCGCCGTGGCGATCGACACCAGCGTCAAGGCCGTAGGTCACGTGGTCATGTGGGCGAACGTCCTGCTGATGGCGGCGATCTTTTCTCAGGTCTCGCTGCGTTACCTGTTCAGCCAGAACTATCCCAAGCTGGATGAGATCCAGTGGCACTTTTACGGCATCGTCACGATGATTGGCATTTCATATGCCCTGATCACCGACAGCCATGTGCGTGTGGACGTCTTGCATATGCAGCTGTCACGCCGGGCGCAGCGGATCATCGAAGTGATCGGCATCCTGACCCTGCTGACCCCGTTCATCTATCTGATGATCGATCAAGGGTACGACTATTTCTACGAAAGCTTCCGCGTCAATGAACGGTCTGACAGCCCGACCGGTCTGCCTGCACGCTGGGCGTTCAAGGCGGTCATTCCGATCAGTTTCATCCTGCTGGCGCTGGCGGCGCTGGCGCGGCTGATCCACGATGGGCACGCGTTGCTATACGGACCGGCCTCGGAACGTGAAGGCGCACCGCTGCGCCGTATCCTGCTGGTGCTGGCTGTCTTTGCCGCCGTTTGCGTGGGCCTGACCTTCCTTGTCGAGACGACCGAGGAAAAGCTGGTCATCGCGATGTTCCTGACCTTCATCGCGCTGTTGTTTACCGGCTACCCGGTGGCTTGGGTTCTGGCCGGTGTCGGTGTGGCCTATTGTGGTCTGGCTTACCTGTTCGACAATGATCTGATGCTGTGGACGGGGCTGGAGAGCACCTTTACCGGGCTCGACTACCTGACCCTCGGTGCTGTTGTGAACCGGGTCTATGCGACCATGTCTAATGCGGTTCTGGTGGCCCTGCCGATGTTCATTTTCATGGGCCTGATGCTGGACGAATCCGGTGTGGCCGAGCGTCTGATGTCCTCGATGCAGCGCCTGTTCGGGACGGTGCGCGGGGGGCTGGCGATCACCGTGACCCTGATCGGGATCATTCTGGCTGCCTCGACCGGCATCATTGGTGCGTCGGTTGTTCTGCTGGGTGTGCTGTCGCTGCCTTCGATGATGCAGCAGAAATACCAGCCGACACTAGCGGCGGGTGTGGTTTCAGCCTCGGGCACGCTGGGCATTCTGATCCCGCCGTCGATCATGCTGGTGATCATGGCCGACCAGATGGCCCTGTCTGTCGGAGACCTGTTCATGGCCGCCGTCTTTCCGGGCGTGATCATCGGTGGTCTGTACCTGACCTATATCTTCATCCTCGCGCTGGTGAAACGCGACGCAGCCCCGGTGCCCGAGGGCGCAAAGGCCCCCGACTGGGCCGCCGTCAAGGACGTGCTGATCGCGGTCATCCCGACGCTGATGCTGATCCTCGCGGTTCTGGGGTCGATCTTTGCTGGTCTGACCACTCCAACCGAGGCCTCAGGTATCGGTGCGTTGGGTGCGACGCTGCTGGCGCTTGGCTATCGCAAGCTGACCTTCGCGAAACTGTGGAACGTGCTGGTCTCGACCTTCAACACCACCGCCTATATCTTCGCGATCTTCCTTGGCGCGACCGTTTTCTCCTACGTCCTGCGGGAACTGGGTGGGGACGAGCTGATCGAACACGTCGTCCAATCAACCGGGTTCGGTGCTAACGGCACGATCCTATTCATCCTGTTCATCGTCTTCCTCCTGGGCTTTGTGCTGGACTGGATCGAGATCACGCTGATCGTGCTGCCCCTGATGCGCCCCATCGTGAACGGGTTGGGCATCGACATTCCCGGTTTTGGCGTTCTGGATGAACCGGCGCTGGTGTGGTTTGTCATCCTTGTCGCGGTGACGCTGCAAACCAGCTTCCTGACACCGCCGGTTGGATTCGCCCTGTTCTATCTGAAAGGCGTCTGCCCGCCCGAGATCAAGCTGACCCACATCTACAAAGGCATCATCCCCTTTGTCCTGTTGCAGCTGACCGGTCTGGCGCTGGTCTTCCTGTGGCCCAAATTGGCCACCTGGCTGCCCTCGGTCGCCTATTAAGGAGCCTCAACAATGCGCCTGACCCAATGTCATAACTTCCACGATTTCCGGCGGTTGGCCAAACAGCGGCTGCCGGGACCGATCTTCAACTACATCGACGGTGGCGCGGATGATGAGGTGACGTATCGCGAAAATACCAACGCGTTCGACCGTTGCGACCTGTTGCCCTCGGTCCTGCGCGGCGTGAAGGACGTGGATATGTCGGTGACGGTGATGGGGCAAAAGCTGGATATGCCGGTCTATTGCTCACCCACCGCCCTGCAGCGCCTGTTCCACCATCAGGGGGAACGCGCGGTGGCGGCGGCGGCTGAGAAATACGGGACGATGTTCGGGGTCTCGTCACTGGGGACGGTGTCGCTGGAAGAACTGCGCCAGAAACACAAGAACCCACAGGTCTATCAGTTTTACTTCCACAAGGATCGCGGGTTGAACTCGGCCATGATGCAGCGCGCTAAAGAGGCTGGTGTCGAGGTGATGATGCTGACCGTTGACAGCATCACCGGCGGCAACCGCGAACGCGACCTGCGCACCGGGTTCTCGATCCCGTTCCGCCTGACGCTGGGCGGCATGATCCAGTTCGCAATCAAGCCGATGTGGGGGATCAACTATGTCACGCATGAGAAATTTCGCCTGCCGCAGCTAGAGGAGCATGTGGATATGGGCGGTGGGGCCAGCTCCATCGGTGGGTATTTCACCGACATGCTGGATCCGTCGATGAACTGGGATGACGTGGCGCAGATGGTGCGCGACTGGGACGGTCAGTTCTGCCTCAAGGGCGTCATGACCGTCGAGGACGCCAAACGCGCGGCTGAGATCGGCTGCACCGGCATCATCCTGTCGAACCACGGCGGGCGGCAACTGGACGGATCGCGCACGCCGTTCGATCAACTGGCCGAGATTGTCGATGCGGTGGGTGACAAGCTGGACGTGATGATGGACAGTGGCATCCAACGTGGCACGCATGTGCTGAAGGCACTGTCGATAGGGGCCAAAGCTGTGGGCGTCGGACGGCACTATCTGTACCCGCTGGCCGCTGCAGGGCAGGCGGGGGTCGAACGCTCCCTTGGCTTGATGCGGGCCGAGATTGAACGCGACATGAAACTGATGGGCGTCACCAGCATCGATCAACTGAGCCGCGAGAACATCCGTTTTCGCAACGTATAGAACGGGCCGGAGGCTGCCATGACCAATGACGCGCTGATCAAACATTTCCGTTCCATCGTCGGATCGCGCCATGTCCTGACAGGCGAACGCGCGACCGAACGGTTCCGGCGCGGCTTCCGCTCGGGCGAGGGGGAGGCGCTGTGCGTCATTCAACCCGGTTCTTTGTCGGAACAGTGGAAGGTGCTGCAAGCCTGCGTTGCCGCCGACAAGATCGTCATTATGCAGGCGGCCAATACCGGACTGACCGAGGGGTCGACCCCTTCGGGCAGTTATGATCGCGATGTGGTGCTGATCAACACGCGGCGGATGGATGCTCTGGTGCCCCTGAATGATGGCGCGCAGATCGTCAGCTTTCCGGGCGCCACCCTGTTTGCATTGGAGAAACTGCTGGCCCCGCTTGGGCGCGAGCCGCATTCGGTGATCGGATCATCCTGTATCGGCGCGTCGATTGTGGGTGGCGTCTGCAACAACTCGGGCGGTTCGCTGGTTGAACGCGGGCCGGTTTATACGGAACTGTCCGTCTATGCCCGGATCACCGAACAGGGCGAGTTGGAACTGGTCAACCATCTGGGCATCGATCTGGGCGAAACGCCCGAGGAAATCCTTGCCAATCTCGATGCAGGACAGTTCGAGCGCAATCCGGGGGCGACGAACAAGCGCGCCTCGGCCAGCGACTATGCGCAGATCGTACGGGACGTGGATGCCGAAACACCTGCGCGGTTCAACGCGGACAAGGCCAAACTGTTCGAATCCGCCGGATCCGCCGGAAAATTGGCGGTGTTTGCCGTGCGTCTTGATACCTTCCCCAAGAACAAGGCCGAACAGGTCTTCTATATCGGAACCAACGACCCCGAGGATCTGGCAGACTTGCGTCGACATATCCTGTCCGAGTTCCAGTCTCTGCCGGTATCCGCCGAATACATGCAGCGTGAGGTATTCGACATCACCGCGAAATACGGCAAGGACACGGTGGTGATGATCGACAAGCTGGGCACAGATCGGCTGCCATTCTTCTTTGCCATGAAGGGGGCCGTGGATGCCCGTTTGCGCCGCGTTCCGTTCCTCAGCAGTTTTACCGACAGGTTCATGCAAATGGCGGTGTCTTTGTGGCCCCGCGTACTGCCTAAACGAATGACGCAGTTCCGGGACAAGTACGAACACCACCTGATCCTGAAGATGAAAGAGGGTGGCATCGCCGAGGCCGCCAGTTGGTTGCCGGAATTTCTGAAAGACCGTGATGCGGATTTCTTCGAATGCGACGCGCGCGAGGCCAAGATTGCCGGTCTGCACCGGTTTGCCGCCGCGGGTGCCGCCGTGCGCTATATGGCCATCCATGCCAATGAGGTTGAAGACATCATCGCGCTGGATGTCGCCCTGCGCCGCAACGATAGGGAATGGTTGGAAAAACTGCCCCCCGAGATCGAGGATCAACTGGTCCACAAACTCTATTACGGCCACTTCATGTGCCACGTGATGCATCAGGATTACGTGGTCCGGAAGGGGGCAGATCCCAAGGCGCTCAAGGCTGCGATGCTGAAGCTGTTCGATCAGCGCGGGGCGGAATACCCGGCAGAACACAATGTTGGCCACCTGTATAAGGCCAAGCCCGATCTGGCGGCACATTACACATGCTGCGATCCGACCAACTCGTTCAATCCGGGTATCGGGAAAATGTCGAAGGCAAAACACTATCAGGATCAACGCGGTGTGAACTCTGCCGCACAATAGGACTAAGGCTCGCAGAAGTCGCGGAACGAGCGTGAACAGCATCCTGTTCGCCAGTTCGGTCTGATTGAAACTGCGGGACCGTCGCAGGTATCCAAAGCAGCCTTTTTCATTTTTTTTGTTTCTCTACGGGAAACCCCCAATTTCGCCGCGAAAAGGGATTCGTTAGAACGAACCCAACCACAAGTCGCGCGCGACCAAACAGTTTTTCCCCGATGAGGGGCTGGTCACTACCCCCTCGGCCGGCCCCTCAATAATCTTTGGACGTGGGTTTACTGTGCCTCTTCCAGCATCCGGGATACCAACGCCGGCAATTCTGTTGCGCTGTCATAGGCAACGGTGTGCGGAATGTCCGCGACCGGCGATTTTCGGTAGCCTTGTGTAAACAGCAAAAACGGAATCCCCGCCCGGTCCGAGGTTTCTGCATCCACTTCGCTGTCCCCGACAAACAGGCGTGGCCCTGGGGCGCTGAGCGCGTCGAAGCTGGCGAACAGGTGGTTGGGGTCCGGTTTTCGAGTGTTCAGGCTGTCGCCGCCAAGGACCGCATCGAAGAAATGCGACAAGTTCAGCGCATCCAGCACGTGACGGGCCGGGACCTCAGGCTTGTTGGTACAGACGCCAAGGGTGCATCCCATGCGTTTGAGGTCGCCCAACGCCTCGGGAATTCCATCATAGGGCACGGTCGTTTTGCTGGCCCCGGCATTGTAATGGGCCAGCATCACGTTGGTCAGTTCGCCGTGACGGTCCATCGGCAGGTTGCGGTGCAGGACCACGCGCTCGACCAGCTTGGGCAGGCCGTTGCCGACGAATCGACCGATGACCTCTGGGGGCAGGGGCGGCAGGCCGACGTCGTCCAGCGTCCGGTTCGCTGCTGCCACGATATCGCCGAGGCTGTCGACCAAAGTTCCATCGAGGTCAAAAACAACCGCTGCCATCACTGAATACCTGCCTAATTGCTGAATTTGTCAAAGACTTATCGCGGCTTGGCGCTGGTCGCAAACCGGCAAATGCTCGCAAGTGCAAACAGGGCACTTGACATACCTTACTAAAATAATCAGATTAAGCGCAGGAACAGAGAGCCAGCCCTTTCTCGGGTCAGCCAGAGTAAAAAACCGCGAACAAACAAGGCCGTTTGCCTGAAAACTTCTGGAGTTGACCGATGAACGCGCAGACCCCGACCCCTACTCAATCCTATGCTGTGTCCATGCTGCCTTCGCACAAAGCCGAAGAGCTGACAAAGGGTGGCAACCTGGCCCATATCGAGCTGGGCGATCAAATGTATACCCTGCGCATCACTCGCGCGGGCAAATTGATTCTCACCAAATGAGCGCGCCGACGTCGCGGGGTGGGGCATCCGTTGGCCGGTTGTCCGACCTCGACCCGATCGAAGCAGGTGCTGTTATGTATCTGCGGCTTTGGGGCGATGGCCCCAAGGGCCGTGCCGATGCCGCAAGTGATTTCGACATTGCGCTGGGCGCGGATCAGGGCCGGGCGGCGATGCTGACGCTGGATCGACTGTGCTCGCTGTGTGCCCATCACGGTCGCCGACCGCTGGTGCGGCATGGGTTGGGATGCGGATGCCTGTGCGCGGATGAAAACTGTTTCGCGCAGATGATTGGCGCGGCAGCCGAAGGCGCGCGCGAGGATGCGATGATGATGGCATCCTTGATCGTGCGCCCGGATTTTGCTCCGGCTCTGGCATCACTGTCCGAGGAACTGGGCCTGACCCTGCGGCGCATGATGACGGCCATTCCGGTGCAGACCACCGGCCACCAGACCCCCTCGACCGTGTTGCATTAAGCGACGCGGTAAACCCCGGCTTAACGGCCGGGGTTACTTTGTCAACAGCAGCCACATGCCGCGTGATGGTGGTCGTGATCGCAAACCTGCGCCGGGGTGAAATCACCGACCTCTGACAACACATCCCTCAGCGCGAACAGAATCATATCCACATCCTCGGCCTCGATGGTCAGCGGCGGGCGGATTTTCAGGATATTGTCCTTTGGCCCCTCACTGCCAATCAGGATGCGATGGTCACGCATCCGGTTCTTGACGTATTTGCAGATTTCAGTGCCTTCTGAGCCGTCAGGGTTGATCAACTCCACCCCCAGAAACAGCCCCATCCCCCTTACGTCGCCGACACATCCGAAATCAGTCTCAATCTGACGCAACCCGTCGATCAGCCGCGCACCCATCAGGCGCGCATTCTCCTGCAGACCTTCGCCATCGACGATATCCAGCACCTCTTTGCCGATCCGGCACGACAGGGTCGAGCCGCCAAAGGTCGAGAAAAACTCGATCCCGTTGTCAAAGCTTTGGGCGATCTCTTTGGTGGTGACCACAACGCCCAGAGGGTGGCCGTTGCCGATGGGCTTGCCCAGCACAACGATGTCCGGCAGCGCGCCCTGATGCTCAAAACCGAAATAGTAGTCACCCAAACGACCCAGCCCGGTTTGCACCTCATCCGCGATGCAAACCCCCCCGGCGGTGCGAATTTTCTCATAAACAGCAGGCAGATAGCCCTTGGGTGGAATGATCTGCCCCCCGACCGAGGGGAAGGTTTCCGCGATAAACCCGGCAAGCCCATGGCCTTTGCCTTGCAACGCGGCAATCGCCGGATCGACGAAATCGGCGAACTTCTGGGCGCGGTCCGGATCGTCGCGCCGGAACGATCCGCGATAATCATCCGCGACCTCGACCAGTTCAACCCAATCCGCCTGACCAACCCCGCCGGGTTTGTTGAACTTATAGGCCGAGATTGCCACCGCCGCGTTGGTATTGCCGTGATAGCCATGGTCCGGCGTCACGATCCCCTTGGCCCCGGTATGGGCGCGGGCCAGCCGCAGGGCCAGTTCGTTGGCCTCGGTGCCGGAATTGACGAAGAAACAGACCTCAAGGTGATCGGGCAGTTTCGACAAGATCTTATCGGAAAACGCCGTCTGTGCCGGGTGCAGATACCGCGTGTTCGAGTTCATGCGCTTCAACTGATCCGCCGCAACGGCCTGAATGCGAGGATGCGCATGGCCCACATGGGGGACATTGTTATACGCGTCCAGATAGGGGCGGCCCCATTCGTCGAACAGATGGTGCTTCCATCCGCGCACCAGCATGACCGGATCATCATAGGTCAACGACAGGTTACCGCCGAAATGGTCGTGACGGCCTTGCAGAATGGTCTGCTTGTCGGTGGGTTGATAGAGCACCTTGTCATCCGGCAAGTTCAACAACGCGGCGGGGTTCGGGCAGACCGCGTGCCACAGGAACATCTCGTCCGGGTCGCCCACGCCGGGCCAGTCGGCCTCCATCCCAACCGTTGTCAGCGCCAATTGGAAATGCACATGCGGGGCCCAGCCGCCATTCTGGCGGGCATCGCCAAGCTGTGCGAAGGCCGCGCCCTGCGCCACGGGATCGCCCGGTTTCAGCCGATCACAGACCTCGGGGTCCAGATGGCCGTAGAGGGTGTAGAACGGATCGCCTTGGGGCGTTTCATGGCGCAGGATCACCACGCCGCCATAATCCAGATGGCTGTCCCGGTTTTCGACCACTTCGACCCGCCCACTGACAGGCGCGTGCAATGCGGTCCCTGCCGGGGCAAAGACATCCACCGCCAGATGCACTGTCCGCCGGTCGGACGCCTTCCACGGGCCTTTGCGAAACCCCGGTTCCGCATAAATCAGCCGCGGTTCGTTGTAATATCCCAGCCAGAGCCCGTCTCCGAACTCTTCCCCGACCCGCGCGGCCTCTGCCAAAGGCATGTGGAACGGGTTTTGCGGCCAGGTCGAGTTTTCCACCGACAGCGAGCCCATGGGAACCTCGCCAAGGTCTTGTCCGAACATCAGGGCAAAGTGACCGCGATGTGCCGCCAGATAAGCGTGAACACGCTCGGCCCCGTCGGTGACCGGCAGGTGACATGCGGCGCGTAGACGCGCTGGCATCAAGCCGCCATTGACCGCAGCGTTTTCCAGAAACCGCCACGCCGGAGCCTGTGAAATCGTCACATAGGGATCAACCGGGTACTCCGCCGCCATCAGGGTCGAGTTCACCACGGACACAGCCAACCGCATCCGCAGAAGTGGCCAGATCAGATCAAGCTCCTGCGGGCTCAGGCGGTTCGCGGCGTGATAGCCGCGTACCAACGCTGTCAGGGCGCGTTCGGGTTTCGGGTGATCCAGCACGACATAGGCACCGGCAATGGCCAGGTCGCACACGCGGGGCGCGGCGCACATATCGCCCAGATCGATCAGGCCCGTGACGGTCTGGCCCTGACCCAGCGCGCTCTCGACCAGAACATTGTAATCGTTGGCGTCGTTGTGAGTGGCCTGTCTCGGCAGGCTCGCAAGCGTGTCCGAAATGGCGTCGAACCCGGCGACGATTTCGCCCAGCAATCTGCGTCGGTCTTCATCCTGAACGACGTCCAGTTGATCCGCAATCCAACCGGCCTGCGTCAGATCCCACTTGAACCCTGCCCGATCCAACCCGTCATGCGCGAAGCCTTCCAACGCCCGATCCGTCGCGCCAAGAACGCGCCCCAACCTCAGGATCAATTCCTCGCTTTTGGGCGCGGCTTGCGCGTAACACTCGCCGGGCAAGCACTCAAGCAGCCAGACCAAACGGGATGCACCGGTTTCGTCCTGAATCTCCGGCAAAACGTCGCCATTCAAATCCGCAAAGACCTTTGGGAAGGGCAGGCCCGGGGCCGTCGCGGCAATATGCTCCAACGCCTTGATCTGCAGATCCACCAATCCGGGTGCGCAGCCGGGGCGCATGACCTTGAGAATGTAATCCTGCCCGTTTTTTGCCTGCACCAGAAAGTTCAGATCATACTCACCATCCAGCCGCGTCAAACGCGCCTCAAGCCCCCAGTGCAGCCGCAGCGCAGTTGCCCAGAACACAGTCATATCGCTCATACCCTGTTCGTCCGACACCAGGATCCCCTTCATCTGGCTGAAAATATCTTCGGGGGGGAGACGCGCCCTCAGGCGCGGCGGGGGGCAGACAGCCCCCCTGACCTCAGTCCAGCGCGCGCAAACGTTTGAACAGCGAGGACGTGTCCCACCGACCGCCACCCAGCTTTTGCACATCCTTGTAGAACTGGTCGACCAAAGCCGTCACTGGCAAGGAGGCCCCGGTTTCATTCGCCGTCTCCAGACAGATCCCCAAGTCCTTGCGCATCCAGTCCACCGCAAACCCATGATCGAAATGATCGTCCAGCATGGTTTCATAGCGGTTCGCCATCTGCCAGCTGCCCGCAGCACCCTGGCTGATCACCTCAACGACCGAGCGCCCATCCAGCCCGGCCTTTTCGGCAAAATGCAACGCTTCGCTCAGGCCCTGAACCAGACCGGCAATCGCAATCTGGTTGCACATCTTGGTCATCTGCCCCGCGCCGCTGTCACCGATCCTGCGGCAGATCTTGGAATAGACCTGCATGATCGGCTCTGCCGCGTCATAAGCCACCTGATCGCCGCCGCACATGATCGACAATGCGCCATTCTCGGCACCCGCCTGACCGCCCGAGATCGGGGCGTCCACAAAGGCAATTCCCTTGCTTTGCGCCGCGGCATACAGCTCGCGTGTGACCTTGGCGGACACGGTGGTGTGATCAACGAATGTTGCCCCTTCGGCCATGCCGTGAAAGGCGCCGTCCTCGCCGGTGCAGACCATACGCAGGTCGTCGTCATTGCCGACGCAGGCCATCACGAAGTCTGCACCCTGAGCAGCCTCTTGTGGGGTGAGCGCCATCGCGCCGCCATGTTGGGCAACCCAGGCTTCGGCCTTTGCAGCCGTCCGATTGAAAACGGTCACCTCATGACCTGCCGCCTGCAAATGTCCGGCCATTGGATAGCCCATGACGCCCAAACCCAGAAACGCAACTTTTGCCATTTGGTGATCCCCTCTGCTGACCGGCCCCGTATCATTCAGCGGGCCGGAGTGTTGGTCAGAGACAAAGCAAAGCTGCGCCCAAAGAGCAACCCCGCGTCACGCCTTGCCGCCCAGATCCTGAAGGATCGGGCAGTCGGGGCGATCATCCCCTGCACAGGCGTCGATCAGGTGACTCAGCGTGTCGCGCATGGCCTTCAGGTCTGCGATCTTGGCATCGATCTGCGCCAGATGATCGCGGGCCACCCGTTTGACATCCGCACTGGCCCGCGTTTCGTCCTCGTACAGCGCCAGCAGGGTGCGACAATCCTCGATGGTGAAGCCCAAAGCGCGGGCCCGGCCCAGAAATGTCAGCTTGTGCAGGTCCTGAGGGCGGAAGACCCGGTACCCATTGTCGTCGCGCAAGGGTTTGATCAGAGCAATCTCTTCGTAGTAGCGGATGGTTTTGGCGGGCAGGCCGGTTTGCGCGGCGACATCTCCGATATTCATGCACGGACCTCCTTGGATGTCGCCTTTGCGTTATCAGGCAGATCCGCGCGCACCCGCCGAAGGCGCAGCGCGTTTGAGACGACAAAAACACTGGACAAGGCCATCGCCCCTGCGGCCAAGGCCGGGGACAGCAAGTGACCCCCAAACGGATAGAGAACCCCCGCTGCAACCGGGATCAGAAGGATGTTATATCCAAAGGCCCAGCCCAGATTCTGCCGGATGTTACGCATTGTGCGGCGACTGATTTCAACGGCATTCGCAACACCGCGCAAATCGCCGGACATCAGAACGACGTCCGCAGTCTCAATCGCTACGTCTGTGCCGGTGCCTATGGCGACACCTATGTCGGCTGCAGCAAGGGCAGGGGCGTCGTTGATGCCGTCGCCGACGAAAGCCAGGGAGCCAAACCGGTCCTGCAATGATTGTATCGCGTCCCGTTTCCCATCCGGCAGGACTTCGGCCGTGACATGGTCGATACCCAAACGGTTCGCCAATGCCCTCGCCGTACGGGTGTTGTCGCCGGTGACCATCGCCAACGTCAAACCGGCCTCGCGCAGACGCGCCAAAGCCTCGGGCGTGCCGGGTTTGATTGGGTCGGAAACATACAGCGCTGCCGCCAGCCGCCCTTCAATCGCCACGAAAAGCGGCGTTGCGCCTTCGGTGGCGCGGGCGTCGGACTCGGCTTGCAGGTCGTCAAGGTCAAGGCCTTGCTGCTGCATCAGGGTCTTGGATCCGATCAGAACGCGCCGACCTTCGACCACGCCCCGCACCCCGAGGCCCGTCAGGGATTGAACCTCGGAGGCATCGGGCAAATCTGCGGGACCGGCGCGCGTGATTGCCGATGCGATCGGATGCTCTGAACGTGCTTCCAGCGCCGCAGCCAAACGAAGCACCTCGGTCGGATCGAACCCGGTTGTCGTTGTGATATTGTCGAATTCGGGACGGCCCAGTGTCAACGTACCGGTCTTGTCCAATGCGATCACCGTCGCCTGTTGCAATTGCTGCAACGCATCGCCCTTGCGGAACAGCACGCCCAGCTCGGCTGCACGGCCGGTGCCGACCATGATCGAGGTCGGTGTTGCCAGACCCATGGCGCAGGGGCAGGCGATGATCAGGACCGAGACCCCGGCCACCAGCGCCAGCGGCAAAGAGGGCGCAGGCCCGAATAGCAACCACGCGAGGACGGTCAGAACAGCGACAGTGATGACCGCCGGAACAAAGCGATAGGTTATCCGGTCCACCAGCCCCTGAATCGGCAATTTGGCCCCCTGCGCCTGTTCCACCAAACGAATGACCTGCGCCAGGACTGTATCGGCCCCGACACGCGTGGCCTGCACCCGCAGAGCACCGGTTCCGTTCACGGTGCCCCCAACAACCGGATCGCCGGGTGATTTGCCGACCGGAACGGGCTCGCCTGTGATCATGCTTTCATCCACAAACGTAGAGCCCTCCAACACCTGCCCATCGACCGCGATGCGTTCACCGGGTCGAATTTGCAGGATGTCGCCCACAGTGATTTCGGCAATGGGGCGGTCGGCAGCAGCGCCACCCTGTTCAACTCGCGCGGTTTTGGGCTGCAGCCCGATCAGCTTGCGAATGGCTGCGCCGGTTTTGCCTTTGGCGCGCGCCTCCATCCAGCGGCCCAGAAGGATCAGAACCACGATGACAGCGGCGGCTTCGAAATACACATTTGCTGTGCCCTGCGGCAGCACGCCGGGCGCAAAGGTCGCGGTCACCGAATAGAGGTAGGCGGCACCGGTTCCCAACGCGACCAGCGCGTTCATATCCGGTGTTCCGCGCAGCAGGGACGGGGTGCCCTTTTGATAGAACACCCGCCCGGGACCGATAAGCAAAACGGTCGTCAGCGCGAATTGAATCAACTGACTGGTTTGCGCGCCAATGGTGCCGTGCACCCAGTGGTGGAAGGCGGGGATCATGTGGCCGCCCATCTCAAGAATGAACACCGGTGCCGCAAGCAGCGCGGCCAGCAACGTGGTCTGCTTCAGCTTTTGCGCCTCATCATCCTGCGTCGCGGGGGCAGTGCCATTCTGCCCCTCGATCCGGGCCGGATAACCAAGATCGGCCGCGACCCGAGCCAGTGTCGCGGGCGTGGTGGCATCCTCAAGATAAGTCACCCGAGCCGCCCCGGTCGCCAGATTGACGTCCGCATTCAAAACACCTGTGGTCGCGGCAAGCGCACGTTCGATCTTCGCCACGCAAGAGGCGCAGTTCATCCCGGTGAGCGCAAGGACAGTCTGTTCGATCGCCGCAGGATAACCGGCATCGTCCAGCGCTGCGGTCAGCGCCGTAACCGGACCCGTGGTTACGACCTGCGCAGTGTGGGTTGCAAAGTTGACCGAGGCGGACTCGACGCCTGTAACACCGTTCAACGCAGCTTCGGCCCGCGCAACGCAGGAGGCGCAGTTCAGTCCGGTGATCTTGATCTGTATTGGTTGAGGCTGTGCCATACGACTCGTCTCGGAACTGTCTTCGCCCTCCACATGAGGGTTCCAGTGACGGGAAGGTCAAGGGGGCGCCATGGATTTTCGCGGAAAACAGGCGTCAATGCAGTTGCGGCATTCGGAAGGGCACTTGACGAGGTGCACCGTCAGTTTTGCAGCAAACGGTCCAGCAACAATGTCTGTTCGCCCGTCGCAGGCTGTGTCCGGACCGCATTCGGGGAGGCAAAAAAACCATAGAGGACAACAAGCAAGGCGCAACCGGCACCTGCAAGCGCGATCAGCGCGATATTCATCGTTGAACGTAGCATGGTAGTCCGTCCTCCGTCAGCGAAGGTGATTTGAAGGGTCTCTGCGACCTAATCCGATTGGGCTAGTGCTTGTTTCAGCCGTTCGTTTTCAGCCTGCAACTGCGCCAGTTGCTGTCCCAAAGCGTTCAGATGCGGGCGCAGTTCAGCCTCGGTATAACGGGGCGTGATATGGCTGGGGCAATTCCAGTCCAGCGCCTCGACCCGGATGATCACGGCGCGTTCGGCGCGTGTGGTGGCCCCGTCGGGATACAGGCTGGTTGTGGCCGCCTCGCCTTCGGTAAACTCCACACGCCCCAGAATCTTGAGACGGCGCTGATTGGCGTAATCCATCAGGATCATCGCAATTCGATCGTTCCCGTCCAGATTCCCGCGCGAGATATACTGCTTGTTGCCGGAAAAATCGGCGTAGCCGATGGTCTGAGCCCCCAGCACCTTCAGGAACCCGACAGGGCCGCCGCGATACTGAACATAAGGCCATCCGGTCTCGGACGCGGTGGCCTGATAGAACCCGTCCCGCGCTGTGATAAACGCTTTTTCCGCATCGCCGATCAGGTGGCCTTGCTGTGGGCCACCTTCGATAAACTTGGCATAGGTTTTTCCCGATCCCATCCGTTCCTGATGGGCGCGAACGGCTGGGGTGAAGGTCAGTTCGGAAAAGGCGCGCGGCATGGTTTGTCCTTTCACAGACCCAAGTCTGACAGCCCCGGATGGTCTTCCGGGCGTTCGCCCTGCGGCCAGTGAAACAGGCGGTCATCCTCGGTGATCGGCAAGTCGTTTAACGAGGCGTGACGATGCGACATGCGCCCGTCCTCGGCAAATTCCCAATTCTCATTGCCATAAGACCGGAACCACTGACCGCTGTCATCGTGCCATTCATAGGCATAGCGCACCGCAATGCGATTGTCGGAAAAGGCCCAAAGCTCTTTTATCAGGCGATAGTCCAGTTCCTTGCGCCACTTGCGGGTCAGGAAGGCGTGGATGTCGGCGTGGCCGGACAGAAATTCGGCCCGGTTCCGCCATTGGCTGTGTTCGGTATAGGCCGGGGTCACGACATCTGCATCACGGGAATTCCAGGCGTTTTCTGCCATACGAACCTTTTGCGTGGCGGTTTCGACGGTGAAGGGCGGCAGCGGTGGTCGGGACATTTTCGGGTGCTCTTTCAGACGAGTGCAGCGGCGATCATCGCCAGGGTCAACAGGACCGGCAGATATTGTGGTGGAACAAGGTTGGCGTGTCGTTTCATCGGTCAAATCCTTGGGTGAACTGATCGGTAAGAATACCTCTAAAGTGTACCGATCTGTCAATAAACTCAAGTATTATTTTGTGACTTGATGTAATTCCTTAAGAAACGGGGCGAAAAGCTATGTATTTCAACGGGGTAGGCAAGGTGGATTGAACCGCGCGGCCAAGTTTAATATGTACAGGTCAGTACATGCAGGAGCGGGATCATGCGCCCAAACAAACGAGATGAGCTTGTTCGCAAGGCGATGCAGGTGTTCTATCGCGACGGGTTTCACGCGACTGGCATGGACAAGCTGGTGGTGGAAACGGGCGTGTCGAAAACCTCGATGTACAAGCATTTCCGCACCAAGGAAGAGTTGATCCTGGCCGTCCTGCGCCTGCGGGACGAAAGCTTTCGCGAGTGGGTTCTGGGGCGTATGTCAGACAGGGCCGACACGCCGGCGGGGCAAATCCTGGCCAGTTTCGACGCCCTCAAGGAATGGTTCGAACAGGACGAGTTTCGCGGCTGCATGTTCATCAAGGCGGGGGCCGAGTATCAGGAAGCCGATCATCCGATCCATGTTCAGGCCGCCAGACACAAGCAGGTGATGCTGGATCATTTCACGCACCTTGCACAAAAGGCGGGCGCCCCTGCACCTGAAACGCTGGCACGACAGATTGTCTTGCTGCAGGAAGGTGCAATAGTCTCTGCCGTGCTGTTGAAAAGCGGCGACCCTGCCGAAGACGCCAAAGAGGCTGCCGCATTACTGCTGAAAACCGCCTTGGCCTAACCCGCCGGGAAAGAACGTTGCGTTGTTCAGGGGCCCAACGCCACGTCACATGGATTGGCGGGAAGCGCTGGGCTAGGTAGCCTATAACAAACGCTTATCCGGAGATCTGAAGATGTCGCTTTTCACCTCGTCCGCCGCCTGGGTTACAGATGAACACCGCATGTTTGCCGATATGGCAGGCCGGTTCATGGATGATGAACTTTCCCCGAATGTTGAAACATGGGCCGACAACGGCGTTGTCGACCGCGCGTTTTGGCACAAGGTCGGCGAAGCAGGGCTGATGGCGGGTTCGGTCGCCGAAGAATATGGCGGCGTTGGTGGCGGCATGGGCTTTGATGCCGTGACGATCTATGAACAGGCCGCGCGCGGTGATGCGGGTTGGGGGTATGGGATTCAGTCCATCGTGACCCACTACATCGCGACCTATGGCAGCGAAGACCAAAAGCAAAAATGGCTGCCCAAGCTGATCTCGGGCGAAATGGTAGGCGCGCTTGCAATGACTGAACCGGGCACCGGGTCCGATGTTCAGGCCGTGCGGACGACGGCCGAGAAGGATGGCAACTCTTACAAGCTCAACGGGTCCAAGATTTTCATCACCAACGGTCAGTCGGCGGACCTGATCGTTGTTGCGGCGAAAACGGATAAGTCCCTTGGGGCAAAAGGCGTCTCCCTGATCGCGGTCGAAACCGAGGGCGCGGATGGGTTTCGCCGGGGTCGCAACCTCAAGAAGCTGGGCATGAAGGGCAACGACACCGCCGAGCTCTTCTTTGAGGATGTCAAAGTGCCGTTGACGAACCTGCTGGGCCCGGATGAGGGGCAGGGGTTTTATCAGTTGATGAAGCAATTGCCCTGGGAACGTCTGACCATCGGTCTGATGGCCCTTGGGGCAATCGATTTCGCCATCGCCGAGACGGTGAAATACGTGCAAGAGCGTAAGGCCTTCGGTCAGCGTGTCATGGACTTCCAGAACACGCGTTTCAAACTGGCCGAGTGCAAGACCAAGGCCGAAGTGCTGCGCAGCTTTGTGAACGACTGTATCGCCAAGCTGGAGGCCGGAGAGTTGGACGCCGCGACAGCCTCGATGGTCAAATACTGGGGGTCCGAGGTGCAGAACGAAATCATGCACGAATGCCTGCAACTGTTTGGCGGCTATGGGTTTATGATGGAATACCCGATTGCCCGTCTTTATGCGGATGCACGCGTGCAGATGATCTATGGCGGCACCAACGAAGTGATGAAAGAACTGATCGCGCGGTCACTCGACGTCTAGGGGGCTCCCGCCCATCTTCGTCGTTTCTGTCGAAACGACTGTGCTGGTTGGGCCGGGCAGGCGCGGGCAATGCCCGCGCCTGCCCGGTCCCCTGCCGTCCGCAGGACGCAAGGCCAAAGGCCGCGCAGTTTGCAGAGGGCGGTTTGTTCAGGCCCAAGGGGCATATTCAGCGCTGCCATCGAAATTTGCGCCGACACGACCCTGACAACCACGTTCCGCTTTCCTCATCTTGAGTTGCCGCTGCCTTGCGCGCTAATGCTGCGTGCAAGGATGAAAGGTGACCCGTGACCAACCCTGAACACTCTCTGTGGCGCGAGACGTGCCGTGAAGACTTGAGCGCCGAGACGCTCTCAGCCCATGTGACGGTCGATCTGGCCGTGATCGGGGGCGGATACACCGGCTGTTCCGCTGCGCTGCACGCTGCGAAATCCGGCGCGTCGGTCTGTCTGTTGGAGGCGCAGGGCATCGGCCATGGCGGCTCGGGGCGGAATGTCGGGTTGGTCAATGCGGGCCTTTGGTTGCCCCCCGACGACATTCGCAAACACTTGGGTCAGGCAACTGGCGACCGCCTGATTGACCTTCTGTCCCAAGCTCCGTCCGAGGTCTTTGCCCTGATCGAAAAGCACCAGATCGATTGCGAGCCGGTGCGGAACGGAACACTTCATTGCGCACATTCACCTGCCGGGTTGCGCGATCTGAAAACCCGCCACGCGCAGCTTAGCGCGGCGGGCGCTCCGGTCGAACTGTTGTCGGCCCAGACCGCAGCGCAGAGAACCGGCAGCGACGCGTTCCATGGGGCGCTGTTTGATCCTCGGGCCGGTACGATCCAGCCACTGTCCTATGTGCGGGGTCTGGCGCGAGTGGCGCGTGAGTTCGGCGCACAGATTTACACCAACAGTCCGGTCTGCAAACTGCGCCGAGAAGGTGAGGTTTGGGTTCTGGAAACCCCCGACGGATCGGTGCGCGCAAGGGCGGTCATTCAAGCCACAAACGCCTATCACCAAGGCATCGACGACACCGCGCCCGCCTATGTGCCGGTCTACTACTTTCAATATGCGACCGCGCCTTTGTCCCACAATCTGCGCAACAGCATTCTGCCGCAGGGCGAAGGATGCTGGGATACCGGCCTGATCATGACATCGTTCCGGCTGGATCAGGACGGGCGCATGATCATCGGCGGGATGGGGGACCTAAGCCATGCTGGCCGCGCGGCGCATGAAGGATGGGTCAGTCGCAAATTGGCCGAACTGTTTCCGCACCTATCCGATCAACCCCTGGTTCAGGGCTGGCACGGGCGGATTGCCATGACGTCGGATCATATTCCCAAAATCTCTCAGCTTGGCCCAAACGCCCTGTCCGCCCATGGGTTTTCCGGGCGCGGCATCGGGCCCGGCACGATGTTCGGGCGGTTGATGGCTGAAAGCCTTTTGACAGGGGATTTCTCATGCCTGCCGGTGCCAGTCGTATCCGAGCACCGCGAAAGCTGGACGCGCCTGCGCCGTGCTTATTTCGAAACCGGCGCGGCGCTGACGCATCTGATCAAGGCGCGGCTCTGATACGTCAGACCGAGCGGGTGATACCACCATCGACCCGGATGTTTTGTCCGGTGATGTATCCGCCTCCCTCAGAAGCCAGCAGAGAAATCACCGGCGCGATTTCGTCGCGACTGCGCCCATAGCGGCCCATCGGAATCCTGTCGCGGAAGTCCTGTTTCTCGGGCAGGCTGTCGATGAAGCCGGGCAGCACATTGTTCATGCGGATGTTGTCTGCCGCGTATTTGTCGGCATAGAGCTTGGTGAAAGCCGCGAGGCCAGAGCGAAATACGCCCGAGGTCGGAAAGGCCGGGTCCGGTTCGAATGCGGCGAAGGTTGAGATATTGATGATCGATCCACCGCCTTGGGCCTGCATGATCGGGGTCACCAGCCGGGTCGGGCGGACGGCGTTTAGAAAATACACCTCCATCCCCAGATGCCAGTCGTCATCCGACAGATCCAGCACCGCGCCTTTTGGGCCATGCCCGGCTGAATTGACCAGAACGTCGATCCGCCCCCAATGGGACATGGCCGCATCCACCAGCCGTTGCAGATCGTCGTTGGATTGGTTGGACCCGGTTATACCGACGCCACCCAGTTCCCGGGCCAATGCCTCGCCTTTGCCGGATGAGGACAGGATACCGGTTTTGAACCCGTCAGCGGCCAGCCGACGGGCCGCGTCAGCGCCCATCCCGCTGCCGCCGGCTGTGATCAGGGCAACTTTTTCGGTCATTTTCGCGCTCCAATTTGCATCTTTCCTGAGAATGAGCCGCGGCGCTGCGTTTGACCAATCAGTTCTTCTGCTCTAAGCCTGTAGAAAATCTACTGTGTGCGGATATGCCAGCCCTTCCACCTCTGAACGCTTTGCGTGCTTTTGAAGCTACGGCCAGACATCTGAACTTTCGCCTTGCAGCGGAAGAACTGGGCGTCACGCAAGGGGCTGTGGCGCAGCAGGTTCGGGGGCTTGAGGCGCGGTTGGGCGTTGCCCTGTTCGACCGGATGCCGCGCGGTCTGCACCTGACGGAAGAGGGCCGCAAGTTCAGCGCGCCGCTGGGACGCGCGTTTCGCCTGATCGAAAACGCGGTGGAAGAGGCGGCAGACCAGCGTCGGATCACGATATCCGTGACACCCAGTTTTGCGTCGAAATGGCTGGTGCCCAGGCTGTCGGATTTCACGGCGAAGCACCCGGATATTCAGGTTCAGATCGATGCACAGGAACATCTTGCCGAATTCGGCAAGGACGGGGCCGACATCGCTGTGCGCCACGGTCAATCGCATCTGACATCCGATCTGCGGGCCGAGCCCTTGTTTTCAACCGAGCTTATTGTGGTTTGCGCGCCAGATCTGGCCGGGCGCGCGTCTGATGTGCCGGATTTGTTGGGGCATACGTTGCTTAGCGATTCACATGGACTTTGGCCGCTGTTTCTGGAACATGCCGGGGTGGACGGAAGGCCGCGCATGATGACTTTCAACCACACCAGCCTTGCAATTGATGCGGCTGTGGCGGGGCAGGGGTTTGCCCTGGCAGATGCGGCGCTTGTCGGGTCCGAACTGACCTTAGGCCAGTTGGTCAAACCCTTCGAACAGGTGCTGAGCGGTGATCCGGGGTTTTACATCGTGACCCCGAGGAAGCCGCGCCAGCCCAAACTGGTCGAAGCGATGCGGCGTTGGTTGCTGTCACAGGTCTAAGCGTCCGTAGCGCGCTCGGCGGACCGAGCGTTTGCTGTTCCCCCGACCGTGCAAAATGGGACCGCGAAAATTTACCATTCCAGCCATAGACGCGGGCATTAGGCTCCTCTAACGTCGCCCCGATCCCCAGTGAACCCTGACAAACAGGCGCGAGGTAAATTCATGGATTATCACAGTCCTGCCAGCTTTGCCGAAGCATCGGCCCTGGCGGCAAACGCAACGGGCATAACGCGATTTCTGGCAGGCGGCACCGATGTATTGGTGCAGTTGCGCGCCGAACTGGTGACGCCCGACACGCTGATCGATGTCAAGAAAATCAACGGTGTGCATGACATCACCCGCAACGCGGACGGCAGTTGGACGCTAGGCGTGGCAACCACCGGCGCGGAAATGAGCGAGCATGCCGAACTCGGCCGCGACTGGCCCGGCGTGGTCGAGGCGATGGACCTGATCGGCTCGACTCAGGTTCAGGGGCGCGCGACTTTGACCGGCAATCTGTGCAACGGGTCGCCTGCGGCGGACTCGGTGCCTGCCATGGTGGCTGCGGGTGTGACGGTCACGGTCACCGGACCGGATGGCACCCGAGAGGTCGCGGTTGAGGATATTCCGACCGGACCGGGCAAAACCTCGCTGGCGAAGGGAGAGTTGGTGTCCGCCGTCAACATCCCCGCCCGTGGCGACAACGCAGGCGACGCCTATCTGCGGTTCATTCCGCGGACCGAGATGGACATTGCGGTTGTCGGCGTCGGGGTCAGCCTGCGTCTGGACGGCGATACCGTAACCGAAGCGCGTGTGTCTTTGGGTGCCGTGGCACCGACTGTTCTGCTGGTGGAAGACTGCGCCACGGCGATCATTGGCAGTACGCTGGACGATGCAGCGCTTGACGCGCTGGCCGCTGCGGCCTCTGCCGCCTGCAACCCGATTGACGACAAGCGTGGCACAATTGAATTCCGCACCGAGGTCGCAGGCGTTCTGGCCAAGCGCGCCGCAAAGATCGCCTATGCCCGTGCGAAGGGAGAAGATGTATGAGCAAGCTCCACGTATCCACAACCGTGAATGGGGACACGGTCGAATACCTGTGCGACCCGCGCGAAACACTGCTGGACTGTCTGCGCGACAAACTGAACCTGACCGGCGCGAAAGAGGGCTGCGGCACCGGAGACTGCGGGGCCTGTTCGGTCACAGTTGACGGTCGTCTGGTCTGTTCCTGCCTTGTGCTGGGGGTCGAAGCGGACGGCAAACAGATCGAAACCGTGGAAGGGATTGCAGACGGTGACGTGCTGCATCCATTGCAGCAGAAGTTCATCGAGCACGCTGCCCTGCAATGCGGCATCTGCACGCCCGGCATTCTGGTGGCGGCCAAATCGCTGCTGGAAAAGAACCCGGACCCCACCGAGGAAGAGGCGCGGTATTGGCTGGCAGGCAACCTCTGCCGCTGCACCGGGTACGACAAGATCATTCGCGCCGTGATGGAAACGGCAGCAGACCTGCGGGAGGCGTCATAATGGCTCTGGACGATCGCAAATCTGACTTCACCTTTGTGGGCACCCGCCCGAACCGCCCCGATGGTTTGGACAAGGTCACGGGCCGTGCCAAGTTCGGCGCGGATATGTCGGCCCCCGGCATGTTGCACGGCGCGGTTCTGCGCTCGCCCCATGCCCATGCGCGGATCGTGAAGATCGACACCTCGAAAGCCGAGGCGCACAAGGACGTCAAAGCCGTCGTGACACGCGCCGATTTCGCTGACGTGCCCTTTGCCCCCGGTCTGGCGGGCGAGTTCTGGAACGTGCTGGAAAACGTCATGGCCGGTGAAAACGCGCTGTATGACGGTCACGCGGTCGCAGCGGTTGCCGCAAGTTCGGCTTTGGCGGCCCGCGATGCGCTCAAGCTGATCGAGGTTGAATACGAAGTTCTGCCCCATGTCACCGATGTAGACAAAGCGATGGCAGCGGACGCGCCGGTGATCCGCGAAGGGGCTGCGGATTACTCGGTGCCGCAAGGCATGCATCCGAACGTTGTCCGCTATCACGAAAGCGGCCATGGCGATGTCGAGGCTGGCTTTGCCGAGGCTGATCTGGTCATCGAAGACAGCTTTGTGACCGAGGCGACGCATCAGGGCTATATCGAACCGCATGCCTGTCTGGGTATGCTGGGCAATGACGGCAAGGGTGAGCTGTGGTGCACCACCCAGGGCCACTGGATCGCACAGAAAACCTGCGCCGCGCTGCTGGGCATTGAGACCTCGCAATTGCGCGTAACCGCGTCGGAAATCGGCGGAGGGTTCGGCGGCAAAACCACCGTTTTCATTGAACCCGTCGCACTGGCGCTGAGCCGCAAGGCCAACCGTCCGGTGAAAATCGTTATGTCGCGCTCCGAGGTGTTCCGGGCCACCGGTCCGACCTCATCCGCGTCGATGGATGTGAAAATCGGGATGAAGAAGGACGGCACGATTTCGGCGGCGCAGGGCGTGTTCCGCCTGCAAGGCGGGGCCTTCCCTGGTGCGCCGGGCGACATGACCGCCATGTGCGCCTTTGCGCCCTATAACCTGACCAACGTCAGGCAGATCGGTTATGACGTCATGGCCAACCGTCCGAAACAGGCGGCTTATCGCGCTCCGGGCGCGCCGATGGGGGCCTTCGCCGTCGAATCGGTGATCGATGAGCTGTGCAACAAGCTGGGCCTCGACCCGGTTGAGGTGCGCCTGAAAAACGCCGCGCATGAGGGCACAAGGGCCAGCTACGGCCCAACCTTCGAACGCATCGGCCTGGTTGAAACTCTGGAAGCCGCCAAGGCGCACCCCCATTACGCGGCCCCACTGAAACCGGGGCAGGGGCGTGGGATTTCCTGCGGGTTCTGGTTCAACCACGGCGGCGAAACCTCGGTATCGCTGGCGCTGTCCGAGGACGGCTCGGCCCAGTTGATGGTCGGAACGCCCGATATCGGCGGCTCGCGCGCGTCCATGGCGTTGATGGCGGCCGAAGTGTTGGGCATTCCGTACGAGAACATCCGCGTCACCATCGCCGACACGGCAACGCTGGGTTATAACGACGTCTCGCACGGAAGCCGCGTGACCTATGCCAGCGGTCTGGCGACCATCAAGGCGGCGAAACATGCGGTTGAAAAGCTGTGCGAACGCGCGGCGGCCAAATGGGGCATCCCTGTGGACGCGGTGAAATGGGAAAACGGCTGCGCGGTTCCTTCCGGGCCCAATGCGGGCGATTTCGATCCCTTACCGCTGGCCGATATCACGGCGAACATGGGTCGCACCGGCGGTCCGATCTCGGGGCATTTCGAGGCCACCCCCGAAGGCGCGGGCGTGTCCTTCGGCACCCATATCGTCGATGCCGAGGTCGATCCGGAAACCGGCAAAACCTCGATCACCCGCTACACGGTCATTCAGGACGCAGGCAAGGCGATCCACCCGGCATATGTCGAAGGCCAGTATCAGGGCGGGGCTGCACAAGGCATCGGCTGGGCGCTGAACGAGGAATACATCTATGGCGAGGATGGACGGTTGCAAAACTCGGTCTTCCTCGACTACCGCATCCCGGTCGCCAGCGACCTGCCGATGATTGACACAGTGATCGTCGAGGTTCCGAACCCCGGCCATCCGTTTGGTGTGCGTGGGGTCGGCGAGACAGGCATCGTGCCGCCCCTCGCTGCCATCGCCAATGCGGTGTCGAACGCGGCAGGGGTTCGGATGAAACAACTGCCCATGTCACCGCCGCGCATTCTGGCTGCGTTGAAGGACAATGATTGACGTCCACCTCTGGTCTAGCCTCCGGTCACTGACCGGGGGCAGGCAAGTGGTGACGGTCGAGGCCACCACCACCGGAGAGCTGTTGAGCGCCCTGGTGCGCGCCTACCCGCAATTGCAGGCCCCCATCGACGCGGGTGTGTCCATCGCCATCGACGGGCGCGTCATTGCAACCGGCCTGACCGAACCTATCCCGGAAGGCAGCGAAGTTTATCTGATGCAGAGGTTGCGGGGCGGTTAGCCCTTGGGCGTCCAAGGCGCGCGCCCGACCATACGGTCAGCCTCGGCTGTGATGTCGTTCATATGCGCCTCAAGGCTGAGGCGAAGGGTCTCAAGGGTGTCTTCGCTGGCCTTGCGCGGTACGGTTTCCGTCCACTCACGGCACAGAAACACGCCTTCGTTGCGCCACGGGCGCGGCATCAGCAACCGGTCCCAGGTTCCCGCCTCGCGCCCGTGTTTGGCGGAAAAAGTGATGCCGAACACGCGCTTGCCCGAGGTGCGCGCCCATACCAGAGGCACGGTCGACAGAACCCGTTCCGGCCCTCGCGGACCGTCCGCGGCGATTCCGATGGAAATGCCCTGCTTCACTTTTCCGATCACTTCGCGCGACACGGCAATATTGTTGGAATTTTTGCTGGTCATGGCGATCGTGTCCATGCCGAACAGCTTCTGCACCCGACCTACCATGCTGCCTGCCCGCGCCGAGGACGTAATTGAACAGATGCGCCCTTTATCCAGCGGAAAGAAATAAGGGGATTGGGCCAGCCGCTGGTGCCAGAGGACGACAATGACCGGCTCACCCTGTTCGGCCAGCTGGTCCAGCTCCTCATACCCGATGCGCTGCCAGCGCGTGTTGCGGTTGACCATCCGGATATAGCTGGCAATCCGCCGCGCGGTCCAGTTCAGTACGGCTTCGCTGTCTGCGATCTTCTTGCGGAGGCTCACACCGGGTTCCTTTTGCTGACCAGACCTTGTCTTACCCAACTGCACGGCCCGCGCAACTTGTTTGTCAGATTGCGAAGTATGAGAGATTGTAAAAAAGCCTCTTGAGTCCGCCGCGCGGCTGGCCTATTTGGGGCCTCACCATAGGGGTATAGCTCAGTTGGTAGAGCGACGGTCTCCAAAACCGTAGGTCGCGGGTTCGAACCCTGCTGCCCCTGCCATTTCCAAACCAATCACGTAACTGTATCACCGCGCTCGTCACTGACCTCGGCGCGTTTTTTGTGCGTTTGAAAGAGCGTGTGAAGCAGGGTTCAAATCAAGCCCGGCATCGTTTCCACCTTATTAGGTGGTCGGCCAGGTTTCAGGGAGAACCTTTGCGGCCAGCGAGCAGGACCCAGCAAAATGCGGGGTTTGTACACGTCGTTGCTGAAAGAGCTGGGCCACAACAACGGTAAGGACAAAGAAACTGCCATCACCATTTGGTCTGTAGGTCAGCGTAACATCCTGGGCTCTCGCTGTTAGTCCCTGTTGATTAGAGCGAAAGAGGGGTTGCAAACTTTGCCAACCCAGCGACAGCAATTGGGGTCGCAAATACTGATACCCCGGTGGGCGTAGTACATAGGCCATAGGTCGGCAAACAGGAAACTGCCTTAACGCGTCTGACGAGCGAATTTAGGGCCGGTGCGGCGAAATGCCGAGCAAATTAATCGGCCAGACCTTCTTTCTTGGCGTCAGCCTCAAGGTCTTTCCAGAATTTCAGCGTGGACTTGAAAGTGGATTCCAGTTCTTTTTCGACGGCCTGCGCCGGTTTCGGTGGCAGTTTGGCCAAGGCTTTTTTGACACGCTGTTTGGCCTTCTGAATTTGACCCACCCTCTGTTTGATCCGCGCCTTTACTTCCTTTTTTGCCTTTTCCACTTTTGCGTCGGACATTGCTTTTTGCACTTCCTCCAGCCCTTCTTCAGCGCACATTTCCACGACCGCTTGCTCTACTTCGGCATAGGCTTTTTTCTCGGGTGCTGGCGCTTGTTTCACGGACCATTTCGCTTTTGCTAGGGCCGTTTCGGCACGTTTCTTCGCTTTTTTCGCGCTGTGTTTCACGGCTGCCGGCTTTTTCTTTTTTCAGAATGCGTTGACCTTCTTTTGCGTTTGAGGATCAAGTTTAGGCATGGGTTACTCCATTGAACGGACTATGAAATTTGAGGTGGGCGCCAGGGCTTGAAATATCTGGGTATCGTTCAGGCGCGCCATATTTGAAATAATCTTAACTCGAGTCCGCATTCCGACAAAGGAACCAATTCACATAGGAAATACACGAAGGCTAGAGAGGCTGGGTGAGCCCTTGCCTAAACCTTGCTGTTGGGACGCAGGCCACGAGCAGCCTGCCACCGGATGGGGCGAGTTGCTTTCCTGCATTGAGGGAAGGGTGGGGCAAGATGTGCCGGGGGCCTAACCTTCGCGAACAGCACCTGCAACCACGTAAGGCACTGGTTTCGCTGAGTAGAGTTGCAGAAAGTCGCTCTAAAGCCGTTTGACGACTCTGTGGTACAACTTTTTCAATGGATGTCGCCGAAGGTTGGCAAGCTTTGTCTCCAACAAATTTGTCTTTCTTGTTTCTACCTCAAGGCGCTCTTCCAACTCCTTGCGACTCAACCTTGCATGCTTGGTGCCAGCTGGGTTCAATCCCCGGAAATCACGTCTTTTTTCATTTTCAACGTATCTAAAGAAGACGGCCATAATTCGCATTAGGGTTTGAGTTTCGTCTTCTTGGTTGTCCTGTTCTGCCGTTGGCTCGGTGAGTGGGCTTCCCTTGATTTGTTGATTAATAAGTGCCGTTTGTTTTGCAAATTTCTGATTGACGATAGCAATGTCATCCGGTGATGGACCATGACTAAATTCGAGTTCCGGGGAAGCCTCGATCAGACGATCCGCAATCAGCGGATAAGTTGCATGATCAAATACGCCGTTTATCATTCGAAGAAACTGACTTTCGCGTTCAGTTAACGATCGATTGACCCTGAGAGGGCTCACTGTTGGCCAGTTCCCAGGTGGTAGGTTCAGAACCTTTTCCAAGAAGAAGCTGCATATGTCGCGTTTGGCATCGTCGTAGTTAAAGACATCAAAGGTCAAACCCAATCTTTGGGCGGCTAAAATCTCTTCCATAGTTGCGCCCATAGTGTCTTCTGCGGCTTCAATAAACTGACGAAAGTCACCGGTAAATCGACCGCGTTTGATGCCTTGCTGCCAGCTTGAAAATAATAGCTCACTGTAGTTTCTGGCAAAAAACACGATGTGAGTTGCAAAGCCCAAGTTTTGCAACTCCAACGCAAATTCTTTCAAACGCTTGCTGTCAAAAGCCTGCAGGAATTCGCTTGAGATCAGGACATGCGGCTCATTCCTTTGAAACACCGCCAAATTTCGAGCGACAAAGTCGCCTACCGTTTCTCGAACAGCCTCTTTTCTTTTGAAGATACTTGTTTCTTCGATGTCTTTTGCCAGGACGGAACCCAGGGGCGTACCGTTGCCGCCTGTGGCCTTTCCCTTGATAGCATCGGTCAAATCGACCAGAGGTGGATAGTAGATTCCCGCTTGAGATAGCTCTTCAGTGTGTCGGGCAAAAAACGTCTGAAGTGCGGACGTGCCTGTTTTGGCGTGCCCCACGTGCAAATAGACTATCTTCTTATTAGCTTCTTCCTGATTTGCCACGTCGCCCTCTGCTATGTGTTGAACCTTGTTCCCACGTGGAAATTTGGCCCTGCTTCTTATTTTGCCACCAATCGCGCGACCGAACCGCGTTTTCATGGCATTGCCGACAATCAGATACCTGACCAAGAATTCAACTTTGTTTAAACAGCGTCACAGTTGGAAAGCCAAGCCAGTGAGGGCTGCCGCCGTTGGCTAGCCTCAGATCGGCCACTTGGCTACTGCTACATGTTACAAGTCTATTGGTAAGCCCGAAGCGTGCAGATTGGCTGCCTGCCGCTGTCACTTCCCCTAAACAGGTATCTTGGGCGCGGGCGTTCATCGCGCGGAACCCGGTTTCCTCTGGCGGATGAATGGCCTAATGTCCCGGCAGAACAGAAACCGGAAAGAGGGCCCATGTCGCGTTTCGATGGATATTTCCTGCGGCAATTGCTGATTCTGTTCGGCTTTTTCACTCTGGTCCTTGTCGGGGTCTTCTGGATTACCCGGTCTGTCAGCCTGTTTGACAGCGTGATCAGCGGCGGGCAGTCGGCCATGGTGTTTCTGGAATTCACTGCGCTGACCTTGCCAACTCTGATCCGCACCGTGATGCCAATGGCGGTGTTTGCGGCGGCGGTGTACGTCACCAACCGTCTGAGCCGGGAAAGCGAGCTGACGGTGATGCTGGCGACCGGGTCCAGCCCCTGGCGGCTGGCGCGGGCGGTGGTTCTGTTCGGCTTGATCACAGGCTTGATGATGGCGGTGATCAGTGTGTTTCTGCGCCCGGCCTCGGTCGAACAGCTTGAGATCAGACAGGCCGAGGTTGCAGGCGATGTGACCGCTCAGTTGCTGAATGAAGGCGAGTTCCTGCATCCGGCCGAGAATGTGACCGTCTATATCGGGCGCATCGATCTGGACGGCACGTTGAAAGAGGTTTTTGTCTCGGACCGGCGTGATCCGGAAAATGCGGTGAGCTATTCCAGCGCGACCGCCTATCTGGTCAACAATAGCGCGGGCATCCATCTGGTCATGGTGGACGGGGTCGCGCTGCGCCTGAACCAAGAGGGTCGGACCCTGTCGTCGACCCTGTTTCAGGATGCGTCCTACGACATCTCGGACCTTACGCGATCCGGTGGCATGACTCGCCGCAGTCTCGAGGCGATTTCAACCGCCGAGCTGATCTATGACATGAAGTCGGTGGAAGTGGCCGAACGGCACAGCCGGGGCCATTTGGTCGAAGAGTTGCACCAGCGATTCTCATGGATTGCCATCTGTATCGCGGTGTCGCTGGCAGGGTATTCGACCCTGATGCTGGGCAGCTTTTCCCGCTTTGGCCTTTGGCCCCAGATTCTGGGCGCCTTTACTATCCTGGTCCTGCTCGAAGGGGTTCGAGGTTTCGTGTCACCAGTTGTCATCGATGATCCAAGGCTGTGGGGTCTGCTTTACGTTCCCGCTGTTATCGGAGTGATCGTGTCGGCGCTGTTCCTGCTGATCGCGGGCAGGCCTTTGTTGCGCAAACGGACCCGAGACGGGACGCCATTGCCCTCGCCAGCCTGAGATCACTGGCGGAGGTCAGACAGGCATTGCAGGATGTTCTCGACCTCTTCATTGTCCGCGCGCACCACCAGATACACCGGCAGCATCAAATCGCGCGCGCCCGTCACGCGCAATAACTCGCCCGAGTTCAAATGCTGCGTGATGACATAGTCGGGGAAATATCCATAGCCGCCGCGCTGTAGAAGATAGCGCAGGGCCATCAGGCAATTGCCCAGAAATATCGTCTGCCCGGATGCGCGGCGCGCGGTGGATCTGACGTGATCCTGATAGGCCTCGCCCAGTTCTATGTTGACGAAAACCTGATCGGATTCCGTGTTCGTCTTGCTTTCAACCAGACACAGGCGTTCTGGCGGAAGTTCGTGACAGATCACGCGCCGGTCCACGGGTCTTTCGTGGGTCAGGGCGGCATCCAGAACATGGGTTGCAACCGCATCGACCATGTTCAGGTCGTGGTCATAGTTCAAGGTCAGCAGCAATTGCCCGAACCGCTGTTCGAAGCGCACGGCCAAATCCACCAGCAACGGGTCCCACACGCTGAGTTGGGCACCAAGGCGCAGCGCCAGCCGGTTGTGAACCTGATCGGGCAGATCATTGGCTGCAAAGGACCACAGGGACAACATCTGCTCGGCATAGGGTTTGAACTGACGGCCATACTCGGTCAAAGCCGTCCCTCCGGCCCCGCGCGAGAACAGGGGTTTGCCCGCCGCCTCTTCAAGCGCGCGTATCCGGGCGCTGACGGCGGTTTGTGTGACGTTCAGCTTGCGGGCGGCAGCGTGAAATCCGCCGGTCTCTGCCACACATAGAAAAGTTTCCAGAGCTTTGGTTTGCATATCGAAAGTATTTTTTGATCGATCCGATAAAATCAATTCATTTTTTTGGATGGCCAGCGTGCAGTATTCTGATGCCAACACGCAAGCCAAAGGACATGTCATGCTGGACAAAAGCCACAAACCCACCTGGACCAGTTTCGAAGAGGCGACCAAAGCCGACTGGGACGCCGTTATGGAGTATGAAGAGGCGTATAACGCGGCCCTGCCGGATCGGATCCTGGATGCAATCCGGTCGCTGGACGAGGACTGGACGCCCTATCCGGTGAACCGTTATCAGCACAGCCTGCAGGCCGCCACGCGCGCTTATGAGGATGGGGCGGATGAGGAACTGGTGGTCGCCGCGCTGATCCATGACACGGGCGATATTCTGTCGCCGTACAATCACGGTGAACTGTCAGCGGCGATGATGAAACCCTATGTCAGCGAGAAAACCTATTGGATTCTCAAACATCATTGCGTGTTCCAAGGGTACTATTACAACCATCACCTTGGCGGCGACCGCAACGCGCGGGACAAGTATCGCGACAGCCCCCATTGGGAGGACTGCCGCTATTTCTGCCATGAATACGATCAGAAAGCGTTCGACCCGGACTATCCGACCAAACCGCTGGAATTCTTTGAACCCATGCTGCGCCGTGTCCTGAACAAGGGCGAAGGGCACATGGAACTGAACGAAACGGCCGAGGGTTAACAGGCCGCCATCAGGCGATAGACGATCTGCGCGGCGGTAAAGTCCCAGGCGGCATTGCCATCCGGGGCCAGTTCGACCACGTCGAAGCCCACGCATTTACGCCCTTTCAGGGCGTGTTCGACCAGTCGCAGCGCCTGATAATAGCCCAGGCCACCGGGGACGGGCGTGCCCGTCGCGGGCATCTGCGACGGGTCCAGACCGTCGACGTCGAAGCTGACATAGACCAGCTCGGGGAAATCCTCGGGCAGGTCGACCGCGTGGATGTTGCCGGTGACCAGTTCCTCGGCGTCTACGTGGAAGACGTGGTTCTTTAGGCGGCTTTGCGCCTCTTCGGTGGAAAAGGCACGCACGCCGAACTGGGCCAGCCGGACGCCTTCTTCGGCCAGCAGGTGCATGACCGAGGCGTGGGAGTGCTTTTCACCCTGATAGGCGTTGCGCAGGTCGGCATGGGCGTCGATCTGGACGATGCCGATGGGCTGACCCAACGCCCGCGCCACGCCCATCACTGCGCCGTAGCTGAGCGAGTGTTCTCCGCCCAGCGTCACCGGCACCTTACCCGCGCGAATGGCAGTTTCGGTGCGTTCGGCGATGCGTTCCATGATCTCGGACAGGGCGGCGTCGCAATCGACGGGCTCTTCGGTAAAGATGCCTTCGACGCAGGGCTCGGCGTGGCCGGTGATGCGTTCCAGTTCGTTGCTGGCCTCGATGATCGCATCGGGGCCTTTGGCGGTGCCTGAACCGTATGAGACGGTGCGTTCCAGCGGCACGGGGATCACGCGGAACCGGGCGTCTTCGCTGCGCTCGGATGCGGTCAGTTCACTGTCGAGGAAAATGCTCATGAGAGGCGGTCCTTAAAGTCGTCATAGCCGAACTGTTTGATGATCTTCAGCGCATCCGTTTCGCTGTTCCATAGGGCGATGGTCGGCAGGGGAACACCGTTGAACGTGTTGGTCTTGACCATGGAATAGTGCGCCTGATCGAGGAAGGCAAAGCGCTGGCCGATCTCCAGCGGTTTGTCCCATGTGTAATCGCCGATCACGTCGCCCGCCAGACAGGATGGACCGCCAAGGCGGTAGGTGTGGCCAGCCTCGGCCTCGTCCATGAGGGCAGGGCGATAGGGGGCCTCGATCACGTCGGGCATATGGCAGGTGGCCGAGATATCGGTGATCGCAAGCTTCATGCCATTGGTGGGCAGGTCGAGGATTTCGCCGACCAGAATGCCCGCATCCAGCGCGACGGCCTCACCGGGTTCGAGGTAGACGTCGATGTTGTGTTTTGCGCGGATGGCCTTGATGAAAGCGACCAGCCCGTCGCGGTCATAGTCATCGCGGGTGATGTGATGCCCGCCACCGAAGTTCAGCCATTTGAGCTGGTCCATGAACGGGGCGAGTTTGGGTTCGACGGCGGCCCATGTGCGCTGTAACGGCTCGAAGCCCTGTTCGCAGAGGGTGTGCATATGCAGGCCGTCGACTCCTTGCAGCGTCTCAGAGGTCATTTGGCTGACCGGCGTCCCAAGGCGCGAGCAGGGCGCGCAGGGGTCGTATTTGGGGATCTCGCCTTCGGAATGTTCCGGGTTGATGCGCAGGCCCACCTGCACATTGGCGGCTTGGGCTTTGGCGAGAAAGCGGTCCTTCTGGGCCGGGCTGTTGAAGATGATGTGGTCGGACAGCGACAGGATTTCATCCATGTCGGCGTCTTTGTACCCGGCGCAGAAGGTGGCGACCTCACCGCCATATTCTTCGCGGCCCAGACGTGCCTCGAATATGCCGCTGGCGCAGGTGCCGCCGAGATGCTGACGCACCAGCGGGGCCAGCGAGAACATCGAAAACGCCTTGAGCGCGCTGAGGACATGCGCGCCGGACCGTGCGCCGATATCGGCGAGGATGGTCAGGTTGCGTTCGACCGCCCTTTCATCGACCACGAAGCAGGGCGTGGGGACGCGGGCGAGGTCGAAATTGCGGAAGGCGCCGGCGTCTCCGGCTTGTGTGGTCATCATGTCGGACATAACCGGCGTCTCCTGAATTGGAGAGGCCGGGGGGCCAGCCCCCCGGACCCCCCGGAGTATTTAGGAAAAGATGAAGTTAAAATTCGACCGGGCCGTCAAGCTCGTGGACCTGCCAGGGCAGACCGTGTTCGTTCAGCATGTCCATGAAGTTGTCCGGGTCCAGCTGTTCCATGTTCCACACGCCGGGTTCGCGCCAGTTGCCTTTCAGCACCTGAGCGGCACCGATCATGGCGGGGACGCCGGTGGTGTAGCTGACGGCCTGACTGCCGACCTCGGCATAGCATTCTTCGTGGTCGCAGATGTTGTAGATGTAGTAGGTCTTCTCGCCTGAGCCGTCCTTGGCCTGACCTGTGGCGATGTCGCCGATGCAGGCCTTGCCCTTGGTTTCCGCGCCCAGATCGCCGGGATCGGGCAGCAGGGTTTTCAGGAACTGGATCGGGATGATTTCCTTGCCGTCATGCATCACCGGGTCGATGCGGGTCATGCCAACGTTTTCCAGCACCTTGGCGTGAGTAATGTAGGCGTCGCCGAAAGTCATCCAGAAGCGGGCGCGCTCGATCTCGGGGAAGTGGGTCGAGAGCGACTCCAGTTCCTCGTGATACATCAGGTACATGTTCTTGGGGCCGATGGCGGGGAAGTCGAACTCGACCTTGTGGGTCATGGCTGGGGAGTGTTTCCACGCGCCACCTTCCCAGTGGCGCACTTCGGCCAGCACTTCGCGCAGGTTGATCTCGGGGTTGAAATTGGTGGCAAACTCCTGATCGTTGCTGCCGCCATTGGCGTCTAGAACGTCAATCTGGCGGATGGTGTCCAGCTTGTGTTTCTTCAGCCATGTGGCAAAGACGGAGGTCACGCCCGGATCGAAACCCGAGCCGAGGATGGCTGTCAGGCCGGCCGCTTTGAACCGTTCCTGATAGGCCCATTGCCAGTGGTATTCGAACTTGGCCTCATCCTCGGGCTCATAATTCGCGGTGTCGAGATAGTGGATACCGGCCTCGAGGCACGCATCCATCAGCACCAGATCCTGATAGGGCAGGGCAAGGTTCACGAGGATTTCCGCCCCGGTTTCCTTGATCAGCCTGACCGTGTCCTCGACCTTATAGGCGTCCAGTTCGGCGGTTTTGATGTCCACGCCGACGCGGTCCTTGACGGCTGCGGCGATGGCGTCGCATTTCGATTTCGTGCGGCTGGCCAGAGTGATTTCGGTGAAGATGTCCGAATTCATCGCCATCTTGTGCACAGCAGCGTGGGATACGCCGCCTGCGCCGACAACCAGTGTTTTGCCCATGGTGTCCTCTCCTCTCGGGTTATTCGTAATAGGTGTAGCCGTTGATGCTGTCGCGGTAGGCGGCCATCAGGGTTTTGCGGTCTTTGGCCAGCAGAGTACCGGTCGAGATCGCCTCGTCCACCATTTTGCGGAAGGCGGCGACGCAGTCCTGCGGGTCGAACTCGACATAGGACAGGACTTGACTGATGGTGTCGCCCTCTTGTTCGTGCAGCAGGTCAAAGCCGCCATCGGCGCGCAGGTCGATGGTGACAACGTTGGTGTCGCCGAACAGGTTGTGCAGATCGCCCAGTGTTTCCTGATAGGCACCGACAAAGAAGACGCCCATATAATATTCGCCATCCTCGGGCAGGGAATGCACCGGCAGGCTGGGCGAAACACCGTCAGCCAGAATGAAACGGTCGATCTTGCCGTCGCTGTCGCAGGTGATGTCGGACAGGACCGCGCGGCGGTCGGGGGTGTCGTTCAGCCCTTGCAGTGGCACGATCGGGTGCAGCTGATCGATGGCCCAGACATCAGGCAGGGACTGGAACAGCGAGAAGTTGCAGTGGTAGATATCGGCCACTTTCTCAAGCTGGTCGTCCACATCCGTGTCCAGCTCGTCGCTTTCCGCCAGCGCCTTGAGGCGGGCCATCAGCGACAGGTAGATACGTTCGGCACGGGCCATCTGGCGCAGGTCGACATAGCCGCGTCTGAACAGCGCGCGCAGTTCATTGCGATAGAAATTGGCGTCATTCCAGCATTCCTGCAGCCGGTCGCTGGACAGGTAGCCATGCACGGCGGCAAGGTCCGAGACCATGTGATGGTCGTCGGGTTCAACCTCGGGGCCGTTGGGGGCGTCATAAAGCGTGCTTTCCAGCACGTTGAACACCAGCATCGAGGATGTCGCAACCACCGCGCGGCCGCTTTCGGTGACCAGCGTGGGGTGGGGCACCTCGGCCTCGTCCAGCGCATAGGCAACGGTTTCGACGACGTTGGCGCAATATTCCTCGACCGTGTAGTTGATCGAGTTTTCGGCGGCCTTTTTCTCGCCTGTATAGTCCACGCCCATGCCGCCGCCGAGGTCCAGATGGGTCAGCGGAACGCCCTCTCGGGTCAGTTCGGTGTAATAACGGCACGCCTCACCCACGGCGCGGCGCACGTCGTTGACGTCCTGCACCTGGCTGCCCAAATGCGAGTGCTGCAGTTTCAGGCAATGCAGCAGCCCGGCCTCCTTCAGCTTGTCCACGGTGGCCACCAACTGGTCGGTGTTCATGCCAAAGGCGGATCGGTCGCCCGAGCTTTCCTCCCATTTGCCGCTGATCTGGTTGGTCAGTTTCACCCGCGCGCCCAGCAGCGGTTCGATGCCCAACTCGTTATAGACCTCGATCACCGTGTCGGCCTCTTTCGGGCTTTCCAGCACGATCACCGTATTGAAGCCGATCTTGCGGCTGAGGATGGCAAGCTGGATGAACTCGGCATCCTTGACGCCGTTGCAAACGATCAGCGCGTCGCGCGACAGCCGATGCGCCAGGGCAATGACCAGTTCGGGTTTCGACCCGGCCTCGAGCCCATAATCGTATGTCTTGCCGAATTCGACGATCCGGTCGACCACCTGCGCCTGCTGGTTCACTTTGATCGGAAACACGCCGCGATAGGCCCCTTGGTAGCCGGTGCGGGCAATCGCATCGCGGAAGCTTTCGTTCAGATGCGCAATCTCGTGTTCCAGATAGGATGTCACGCGCAGCAGCATCGGGGCCTTGATGCCGCGGTCGTCCAGATCGGTCAGGATGCCGGGCAGGCTGATTGCGTCGGCCTCGGGGGCCATCGGATTGCGCAGACCGATCTCGCCCGCCTCCGTCACCTCGATGAGGCCCTTGCCCCATTTCTCAACCCCGTAGATGGAATGCGGTGCGTCGGGCGTGTGTTTCAATCAAGTCAGTCCTTGGGTCAGGGGTGCCGGTTTCGCGCCCGCCAATACGGCAGCAGTTTGATTCTTCCAAGTGTAAACTATGTGACAGGGATTGCCGAATTTTATGCGAAACTGCGGATCGGGATCAGATGGTTGTCCCATTGGCAATCAGACCGCGTCAGGATCTGTGTCCGCGGCCCGTCCAGCGTGCCGACAAGGCCGGTTCCTGCTGTGAAGACCAACCCGCCCGGACCGGCCCCGAGACCGCAGACATCGTTCAAGGCGAAGGCGTCCATGAAGGTTGCAGTCTGCACATCGAACCGGTGCAGAGCGTTGCCGCGCGGGCAGGTGATGGCGATGGCCGCCCCATCGGCTGAAAACGCGATACTGCCTGCATATCCCTGCAATTGGCTTTGATCCGCTTCGGGGGCTGAGATCAGGGTAACAGCCTCACCCCGGCGGTGCAGACCTACAAGCGGAGGATGCTCGGACGCGCTGCCCTGCCATTGCATCGCAAAACCGACAAGCCCATCATCGCGCACGGCCAGATGCCGGATCGAGTTCTTGTGCATGGCGCGCGGCAGTTCCACCTGTTCCAGCAGTGTTCCGGACAGATCGAGGTAACTCAGATTCGGGCGCATCACCGGCAGGTTCAGTTTGGTGCGCCCGGTGTCGGGATGGGTTTCAATCCCGCCATTGGCAATCACAATCGATTGCCCATCCGGCATCAGGCGCATGTCATGGGGGCCAATGCCGCCCGACGAGAACTCTCCCAATCGTTCAAAGCTGTCCGCGTCCCAAATGCTGACCTTGCCGGTACCGGCTTCATAGTCGTTTTCGGTGGCAAAGAAGTGCATGCCATCGGCCGAAAACGTGCCGTGACCATAGAAATGTCGCCCCTCCGGGGCTTCAAGCCGGGCCAGTTCCGTGCCGTTGGCGCAATCGATCACAACGGCGAAAGTTCCGGGGCGGCGCGCGAAGGCGACAGCCTGCGCTTTGTTCGGATGTGCGGCGGCGGCGTGGCCGCGCGCGGGCAGGGGCAGGGCGAACAGGATATCTCCTTCGGCGGTCAACCCCGCCAGACGGAATGAACCGTCGGGGAACAGCCCTGCAGCCAGATAGTCTGGCGCGCCAACGGATGCCCATCCCCGGATCGGGGTGATGCTCGCCGCCGCCAACCCGGCAAGAAAACGCCTGCGACTGGTCAAGGCTCAGTCCCCGTCCAATGAGTTGAAGCCTGCGCTGATCCCAAGTGTCGGGCCAAGTTCGGTTGAGGCGATGGTGCGGATGTCGGTGATGGATTGTTGCAGGGCTTCGATCCGAAACCGCGCCGCAGGGTCCGCCACGCCGGCCAATGCCGGGTCATCAATCGATTGTGCAGTGTCTATCGCGCGGGCGAAGGCGGCGTCCAGATCCGCGGCGACCTCGGGGTGATCAGAGGACAACCGCGCCGCCAAATCGCGCAGCGCGATCAGCGACAGTTCCACATGCCGCAAGGATCGTTCAGAGCGTCGCGCCTCGGCTCGTTTGGGGCGCGGGCGGTCGAATGTTCCGAGCGGTCGCCCCAGCCGTGTTGCTGCGGTGAACTCAAGACCGGTCGAGAGCGCTTTGAACAACTCCTGCAGTGCCTCGTCCTGTGTTCGATAGCGGCTGTCATCGCCGGGTTGGGTCAGGCTGGGGGCGTAGGCCTGCCAGTCTTCGGCCATCGCATGGGCGTTGACGCCAATATCTGCCGCGATCACCTGAATCAGGGCGCAGCGGTAGTCGGCGCTGCCCTGATCGGCAAAGGCGGGGTCAAACAGCATTCGTTCCAAGGCAAAAAAACCACGCCCAGCCACCGAGGTTTCGGCGTAGACCTCAACGCTTTCAACGGCCGCGTCTTCGGCGGCGATGTGCTGCGACAGGGCTTTGGAGGTAAACCCTTTGGTGTCGGGCCAGAAGGCCATGGCAAAGGCGCGGTCATCCACCTCGGTCGGCCCAAAGCGTAAATGGCTGACGGAAATCCAGCCGTCAAATGCCGCGCTATAGGCCGCGCGCAAGGCGGGTGAGGTTGGTTCGCAGTCCTGCTGTGCAGTCTCGGCCAGCGCGTCAGCGGTATCCGCCAGTTCTGCGAATCGGGGCAGGATATGCGACTGGGTCGCATCCAGCAGGATTGCGGAACGATCCTGTGCCAAAGCGCTAACCGGTAGCATCAGTGATGCGGCGATGAGGGGCAGTATGCGCATGTCAAAGGCTCTCAAGGAAACGGATCAGGGCGTCCCGGTCGGCCTTGGGCATTGAGACGACGGCATGGCGCGCCGCCTGCGCCTCGCCCCCGTGCCACAGGATCGCCTCCAGCAGATTGCGGGCGCGCCCGTCATGCAGGAATTGCGTGTGGCCCGAGACTCGTTCGGTCAGGCCAACGCCCCACAGCGGAGGCGTGCGCCATTCGCGACCGGTTGCGCGGGCTTCGGGGCGGTTGTCGGCCAGACCTTCGCCCATGTCGTGCAGCAGCAGGTCGGTATAGGGCCAGATCAACTGAAAACTCTGTTCGGGCCGGTCGTCCATGCGGTGTGTCACATGGGACGGCGTGTGGCATGCGGTGCAGCCCGTGGTGTAGAACACCTCTTTGCCGCGCAGAACCTCAGGGTTATCTACGTCGCGGCGGCCGGGCACGCCCAGATTGCGGCTGTAGAAGGCCACAAGATCCATGCCGATCTGATCGATCTCAAACCCGCGCGTGTCATCATCGCCATGCGGCGCGTCCGTGCAGGTGATCTGCGCGTCGGTACAATCCCCGTGCGGGGCCGGGAACAGTGGGCTTGAGATGCCGATATCCCCGGCAAAGGCCGCCGCTGACTGCTCCATGATCGTTGGCATGCCCGCCTTGTGCCCAAACCGGCCCATCATGGGGGCATTGTATTCTGCCGACCAGACGATGTTCGCCCGGCCCGAGATCCCATCGCCATCCGCATCTTCGGGGTCGGCTTTGGCCAGCAGATCATCGACCGGGATCGCCTCCAGCAAACCAAGGCCGATCATCTGCGGCGCGACGCGGGGGCTGAGCATCGCATCCGGGTGCAACGGACCATAGCCCAGATCGGCGGCCCGATAGGTCGGGCGGCGCAACGACACGATTTCGCCGTCCGACAGCGCGACCGGGACCTCTTCGTAAGTGATGTCCAACTGGTATTCCGCCGGGTGTCCGGCCAGCGCGAAGTCTTGCATCTGGCCACCATATGTCGGCTCTGGCAGGGTCGCGATATAATCCTCGATCTCGGGAAAGCCGTCGTTTGGGCCGCCCGGTATGGAGACTCGCAGGAACATAGACACCGCATTGTCATCCGGCCCGTTCGGCGTGTGCCCGCGCCCGTCCTTGATGTGACACCGCTGGCAGGACCGCGCGTTGTAAAGCGGACCCAACCCGTCAGATGCCAGCGTCGATGACGGCGACGACACCCAGATTTTCTTGAACAGCCCGTTGCCGACCTTGAAATCAAGCTCTTGCTCAAAGCTTAGGTTGCCCGAGGGTTGGGAAAACGCATCCGCATCGTTGCGCACGCGAACCGTTGCGGCCCCGGCGGGCAGGTCTTCGAACCGCTGCGGCACGCTGAAGTCCTGCGGCGGTGCAGTGACCGCCTCAACGCGGGCGCGTTCGTCATCGGTGCGGGGGGTGATGTTCAGGTGAAGGTCCTGCAGGGGAAGGTTTTGGGTTTCAGCAGGCAGGGCCGGGGTGGCCGCCAGGGCGGCCACTGACAGGGCAAAAAGACTATTCGCCTTCGTCCATTTTCGATGCGTTGAGTTGCGCATAATTGGCTTCGCCGATCCTTTCGTACAGGTCGAGCTGCGTTTCCAGGAAGTCGATATGGCCTTCCTCATCTGCGATCAATCCTTCGAACAGCGTCATAGAGACGTAGTCCCCGGCTTCCCTACAATAGTCGCGCGCTTCGGCATAAAGGGCACGAGCGTCCAGTTCGGCGGCCAGATCACACTCCAACGTTTCCTTTGGGTTCTGACCGATACGCAGCGGGTCCAGCTTTTGCAGGTTCGGGTGACCTTCCAGAAAGATGATGCGCTCAATCAGCTTGTCCGCGTGCCCCATCTCCTCGATGCTTTCTTCGCGGCTTTTCTTGGCCATATGGCCAAGGCCCCAATCTTCCTGAAGCCTGTAGTGTAGCCAATACTGGCTGACCGCGGTCAGTTCATGCCGCAGGGATTTGTTGAGATATTCTATGACCTTGGGATCGCCCTTCATCAGCTTTCTCCTGTGATACTCCGCTGCGCAACGCGCGGAGTTGCATGGGGACTTCCAGATTATCGCTTGAACGCATCGTGTCTAGGAAAAGCGGCATGCACCCGCCGCAATCCGCCGACTTTCCGAGGGCGTGGTAGATTTTGCCCGGCGTGATGATGGCCTGCGAATCCGCCGCGCGCATCCAGTCAATCGCGGCGCGGATGTCGTGGTCAGAGATGTTGGTGCAGTGGCATACGATCATGGCGAATCGAGGCTCGTTAGATTTCTTACTTAAATAGTAGGTTATTTGTTTCAGGTCCAGCGCGCTTTCATACGTCTTCGTGACCAGACCGGTCGGAACCGAGGTGTCGCCCCGTTTCCGACCGACGGGGCCGTTTAGTGGAAAACCGCGTCGGGGTTGTCCAGGCTGTCCGAGCCTTCGAACTCGATGTTGTCAAGCTCAAGTGCTGTGACGATGCGTTCGATGGTCTTGGTCTGGTCGATCAGGCCGTTGACGCCGCCCATGATCAGCGCCTCGCCACCGGCATTGCCGCGTTCCAGCATCTGGTCATAGGCAAATCCGGCCTCGGCGGTCGATTTCATCACGCCAAGCGCCAGCATCGTGTTTGCCAGCTTGGTCTTCATTTCCGCGTCCAGCGCAGGATCGCTTGCGATCACCAGCTCCGACAGCGATGCGCCGCTGACCGGCGTACCGTCGATACGGGTATAGCTGCCCAGATAGACGTTCTGGATGCCAACCCCGTTATAGTAGTGGTCGTTATGGGTGTTGTCGGCAAAGCACGAATGCTCTTCTTCTGGATCGTTCAGCATCACGCCCAACCGCATGCGTTCACCTGCGGTTTCCCCATATGACAGCGAACCCATGCCGGTCAGGATTGCACTGATGCCAGCGTCTTCGTTTTGGGTCAGAGCGGCGCGGGCTTCTCCACCTTCGGCCCACTGTGCCGCCATCCATTCCAGATCGCTGACCAGCAGATCGGTGGCAGCGCTCAGATATTGCGCGCGGCGGTCGCAATTGCCGTTGGTGCAGTCATCGCCCTGCGCATAGTCGGTGGCCGGACGGTTGCCCGCGCCAGCACCGTGGCCGTTCAGATCCTGACCCCACAAAAGGAACTCGATCGCGTGGTAGCCGGTGGCGACGTTTGCCTCGACCCCATCTGCCTCGTGCAGCGTGTCGGCCAGCAGCTCCGGCGTGATCCGGGACGCGTCAACCGTGTTGCCCGACAGATCAAAGCTGGGGTTGGCGATCACGTTCAGAACGGCGAACTCGTTTTCGTCGCTGGGCCCACCATAAGAGGCGTCAACATAGTCGATCAGCCCCTCGTCCAGCGGCCATGCGTTCACCTTGCCTTCCCAGTCATCGACGATGGCATTCCCAAAGCGATAGACCTCGGTCTGCTGATAGGGAACACGCGCCGCCAGCCATGCTGCGCGGACGGCGTTCAGCGTGGCATCCGACGGATCGGCGATCAGGGCGTTAACGGCCGCTTGCAGCGATTTTGCCGCGATCAGGCTGTCGTCATATTTGGCTTCGGCGATGTCGGCATAGGTGTTCAGAACATCGGCTTTTGCGGGCGCATCACCGGCAAAAGCGCTGGTTGCGGCACAAAGTGTCAAAGCGCTGGCAGCGGTCAATAATCTGGTCATGAGGTTTGAGTCTTTCCTGTCAGAAACGGCTAAGTGGGCGAGTGGCCACATGGAGTTATGCATCAATAACTGAGTGATTAAGTAAGATTTGTCAACCTGAGTTTTATTGTCAGAAATTAAGCCGGGCAAGGTAGCAATCACCCGCTTATTCCCCATATCTGGCGAGGCCTGAACGCCGGGCTTGCGTTGCGCAACAGGGGATTCGGGCTAAACTGATCGGTGTGATTCTATTTTGGTGGTACTTGGTTAATGAAATGCGCGGTTTTGGCATTGTCCCTTTTGCCGGCGGCTGTCACGGCCCAGGCAACGCAGCTGGAAAGCCAGCCTGAACGTGGGACCGGACGGTTAGCCATTCAATTTTCGGGTGCCGAGTTTGCACTGTCTCTGGCGGTTCCCAGCGCAGATATCGTCGGGTTCGAGCGGCCTGCCGCCTCGGATGAGGACCGCGCCATGGTTGCGGTGGCAATTTCGGACTTGTCTAAACCATTGGAGTTGTTCGTACTTCCGGAAGAAGCCGGGTGCTTTACTGCTTCGGCCAATGTGGCCCTGACATCTGATACGCAAGGCGAGCCAACTCAGGCGATCGGAACCGAAACAAGCCCATCCGAGACCCCCGAATTGTCCGAGTTTCAGGCCGATTACGTGATCCAATGTCAGAGCATCGAGGCGCTGAACACAATCGAATTCGCCTATTTTGATCGGTTCGAAGCGACTCAGAAATTTCAGGTCAGCGTCGAGCGATCTGATGGGCTGCACACATTCGACGTCACCCGCGCCACGCCACTGGTGGATCTGTCGGGGCTTTAGAGACAATCCTAGCGCTCAACGCCCAATGAGCCCGCCAAGGGGACATTCAAACCATCTGTTGTCGGGAATTTTGGTAGCGGAGGAGGGACTTGAACCCCCGACACGCGGATTATGATTCCGCTGCTCTAACCAACTGAGCTACTCCGCCATGAGTGAGAGGCGATTTAAGGGAGCCGCTGGGGAGGGTCAAGGGGGAAAAGACCGGATCACAGCGGATTCTTTCAGATCGTTTGCGTGTTTTCGTCCTCGCCGGAATTCGATGTGTCCGCAGCGGATTGAATGACCCTGCGGATGAAATCTGCGCACTGGTCCGGAACCGTGATTGGCGTCATGTGGCCCAGTCCGTCAACCTCTTCGTAGAACAACCCAAACTCCGTCATCGGAGGTCCGTGCAGCGCCGGAGACAGGATCGTGTCCTGCGCGCCGTAGAACACGCTGCCCGGGGTTCGCAGTTCGGGGTAGCGGGCGCTTTGGGCTGCGATGCTGTCATCCACGCCGACAAGATCCTGCGAGGCGGTGACGAAGGCTGACGGCCTTAACCCCAATGCGCCGCCCGCGCGGCTTAGAAAGTCGTCTGGCACCGGTTCCGGGTCAAAGGCGAAATGCAGGGAATGGGGGGCCGTTTTGGCGGCAATCGGAACCGCCAGCGTGTTGCCAACCAGATTGCGTATCCATTCCGAACGGATTTCCAGCGATTTGAAGATCACTGGCGGGGCGGGCATCTTGTGGGTCAGGGGTGCCAGCAGGGCAAGGGCTGCCACCCGGTCCGGGTAATCCAGTGCGATGGCCAGTGACAGCGCGCCGCCCAAGGAATGCCCCACCAGCACCGCGTCGGATATGCCTTTGACCTCAAGAAATTCGTTGATCATCCGGGCCTGTTCCGGCAGCCGCCCGACCTCGGGCGCTTCGCGGGTCGAGTAGCCGCAGCCGGGGCGATCCAGGGCGATGACGTGATATTCATCGGCCAGCGCGTCGACCAAAGCATAGGTGAAATGCTGCAACTGCCCGGCCAGACCGTGGATCATGACAATGGTTTGCGCCTCGGGGTTGCCTTTTTCAACATAGTGAATGCTGCCCCCGGTGACAGGAACGATCTGCCCCAACTGCGGAACAGTTTTGAACCCCTCGTTGGTCAGATGCCGGGTCCAGAGGTGCATAACCAGCAGGACGGCCACCAAAAGGGCGATTAGGATCAGCACAATTGTCATCTCATCAATCTCCTGCCGCGTCAGGCGCGGGCCCGTAGTGTTCCATTCCTGACCGGGCCATACGCTTTTGGAATTCTGCGACGGTTCCGGGCCACAGCGTCGTGTTGCGCCCCTTGGCATCCAGATACCAGGACGTGCAACCGCCGGATTTCCAGACACCGTCTGCGTGGCGGTCCTGCATTTCTTTGGTGAACGCCTCTTGTTTCTCGGCATGCGGCGTGATGGCGTCCAGCCCTTGATCCGCCATCGCGCTCAGTACTTCGCCGATATGGCTGACCTGCGCTTCGATCATCAGCACGACCGAGTTGTGGCCAAGCCCGGTATGTGGCCCGAGCAGAATGAAGAAATTCGGGAAACCCGCGACGGCGGTGCCCAGATTGGCCTGCATCCCGTCCGACCACGCCTGCCTCAGCGTCAGACCGTCCAGGCCGGTAATGTCCAGACGTTCGGCAATGTCGGTGACGTGAAAGCCGGTGCCCCAGACCAGAATGTCGGCCTGCGTTTCTGACCCATCGGTCGCAAGTATCTTGTCGCCGTCGATGGATGCCACGCCCGACGGGATAACGTGAACATTGTCCCGTGTCAGGGTGGGGTACCAGTCGTTGGAACTGAGGATGCGCTTGCAACCGATCTGATAGTCCGGGGTCAGCTTCTCGCGCTCGGCCGGATCGGATATGGCCCCGTGCAGCGATTTGCGCCACATGTTCATCGCATACGCCACCATGAGCTTTTCGCCCCGGAACACGCGGTGGCGAAACTCGAAAAAGGCGAAAATCAACCCGCGTCTGATCCGGGCCAGCAAGGGGACGCGCCGGTACAGCCGCCGGACCCAGGGCGCAATTGGACCGTCCGGGCGCGGCAGGACATAGGGCGCACTGCGTTGAAAGACCGTCACCTGTTTCGCGGTCTTTGCGATTTCGGGCACAAACTGAATGGCCGATGCCCCGGTTCCGACAACAGCAACGCTCGCGCCGGTCATGTCAACGTCGTGGTTCCATTCCGCTGAATGGAAGCTGGGACCGGGGAAGCTGTCGGCACCGGGAATGGTCGGAATGCTTGGAATATGCAGCGCACCGATTGCGGACACCAGAAACCGTGCCGTCCAGGTCTGGCCGCTTTCGCTTTCGACATGCCAGTGATCCCCATCCCATTTGGCGGATTTCAGGCGTTGGTTGAACTGGCACAGATCGTACAGTCCTTCATTCCGCGCGACGTTCTGCAGGTAAGCCTGTATTTCCGCGCCGCCCGCATAAGACTGGCTCCAGTCCGGATTCGGATGCGTTGCCATGGAATACAGGTGCGAGGGCACGTCGCAGGCAACACCGGGATAGGTGTTCTCGCGCCAGGTGCCGCCGATGTCATCGGCCTTTTCAAGAATGATGATGTCGCGAATGCCGCGTTTGCGGGCCTCCAGCGCCATGGTCAACCCGGCGAACCCCGCGCCGACAATCAGCATCTGTGTCTTTTGCGTCAAAACCTTGCCTCCCGGCACAACCATATGGAGATAAACCAAAGATAGGAAGGGGTGTGGTTTTGAGAAGCAAGTTATCGGGAATAAAAGTAAATCAGCGGGTGCTTGCGCTGTGAACAATTGGCACGTGTGCGTGTCACAGGTTCAGCCGATCGGCCCGCCCGTGTTGCACCAATCGCAGGTTCAGCTCATCCGCCTCGGGTGCGCCGTGTTCCAGCGCAAAGACAAAGGCGTGGGTCAGGTAGAAACAGGCGGCGTCAATGTCGCCTGCCTCTTCGCGTTCACCAGCGGCCATGGTGTAGTATCGTACAAGGGCCGCGTGATCGTTGCGCACGTGCGCAGCCAGAAGCAAATCGTCAAGCGCGGCCCTGTCCATGCCCAACGGCCTATTCTGACCGTCCATTTTCAATCTGTGTCGCCACCCAATGGTGGAAATTATGCGTGGGACCATCCATCGCGGGTGAAAAGCGGCCACCGTCGAACAGCATACCGTGACGCCCCTTTTGCATCCCTTCGACGACAAAGACATCCTCTTCGAACACGGTTTTCCAAAGCTGCGCGTTTGATGCCCTCAGACCGTCATGCTGGGGCGTCTCAGCCTCGCTTTTGGCATAGTAGAGCTCGATATGCTCGACGGTGTTTTCCTGATCCACCGGTTCCAGCACGATGGCAAAGCTGTGATCGCGCTGAACGCCCAACAGCACGTTGGGATACAGCGCCACATATTCCGCGCCCTCATCCCATTTGTCGCTGAGGCCCTCGAAATCCGGCAGGGTCGCACCGTCCTGATCTGTCAGTTGCCGATAAACCAAAGTGCCCTGACCCGAGTAATGCCCGCGCTTTTCGATATTGTAGTGATCTTCCAGCCGGGAATAGCTGTTCAGGCCGGGGTGCACCCAGGGCAGGTGATAGCTTTCGCAGTAATTCTCGACCGCCAGCTTCCAGTTGGTTTTCACCTCCAGCTTGAAGGAGGATTCGTCGCCGCCGTGAAATAGCGGGGTTTCGAATTCTTTCCAACGTTCCAGCAGCTCGCCGTGGGCGTCTTCGAAAGAAGGCGCATTGCCGTCGACATTCACAAAGATCACATCACGCCAGATATGCGATCGGATACGCACCAGCCCGAGGTCTTCGTTCTTGACGTCTTCGTGCTTGTTCTGGCCCGGGCCGCCGACATGAGGTGTCGCACGCAGCTCACCCTTCAGGCTGTAGCACCAGCTGTGATAGGGGCAGCGGATGGCCCCGCCGATCTTCTTTGGCGCGTCCACAAGGATCATGCCCCGGTGGCGGCAGGTGTTTTGAAACACGCCGATCTGCCCATCGCGATCCCGGACGATCAGCAGCGGCATTCCCAGAAAATCGACCGGCTTGGCATCACCGATTTCAGGCACGTCCTTGCCGAACCCGATGCCTGACCAATTCGCGTACAGGACAGATTTCCGTTCCTCCGCGAACATGGCCGGATCGACGTAATGTTCATTCGGCAGACCATTGGCTGTGTTCACATCGGTCAGAACCGACGAGAGCGGGCTGTGCTTGTTCATCGAACTCTCCTGCGGTTGGGAATTGCCTTTCAGTTTCCTATTGGCGGACAGGTTGGGGGGACATCAATATCAGAAAAGCTCATCAATGGATGAGTTAAACTAAACCGAACCATCGCGCACCTCGTCGATGATCCAATTTTTCAGGGCGCGGGCGTTGTCGGACAACTCCTCATCCGGGCGTCCGACAAGGTAAAACTGGTTCGGCGCTTCCAGAAAATGTGATCCGATCGGCACCAGTTTACCGGATTGCAGCATCGGTTGAATCAAGCGTTTCCACCCCAGGGCCAGACCCGCCCCCTTGCGGGCCATCTGCAATGCGACCGAATAGCTGTTGACCCGCGTTTCCATCGTGATCCGGTCTGTATGGCCGAGTTGACGAAACCAGTCGGGCCAGGTTGTCCAACTGTTGTCTTCGGAATCAAGATGTATCAGCCGCTGTTGCGCAATGGTACTTAGCCCGGTGCCCGCCAACTGTTCGGCAAGTTCGGGGCTGCCAACCGGCATCAGGTGATCCCGGTACAGCGGCGTATGATCCAAGTTGGGATCACCATCGCGCCCGTAGCGGATAAAAAAGTCCAGATCGGATCGATCCTTGAACGGGCGATCCTGCGAGATCTGGTCGATGCTTACTTCGGGCATGTCTCGCCAGAACCGGATCACGGATGGCGACAGCCACAAGGCCGCGACTGAGGTGGTCGATCCGACCGTGACCTTACCGCCATATGACCGATCCCGGATGGTCGAAAGCGATTTCGAGATGCGCCCGAAGGATGATGACAGCGCCTCGTACAGGGCCTTGCCGTCATCCGTCAGGGCAACGCTGCGGTGTTTGCGCTGAAACAGCGGTGCCTCCAGATAGGCCTCCAACGCCTTGATCTGATGGCTGACCGCGCCGGGTGTCACCGAAAGCTCTTCGGCGGCGTTTTTGAAGCTGAGATGGCGGGCGGCCGCCTCAAAAGCCGACAGGGTTGTCAGGGGCGGCAGTTTGTAGTGGCGACGGGACATAGGGACCTGGCTGGCTTCGGGTTAGTCATGCTCGTGCGACTATGAAAATTTTTGTCGTTGAACGCCAGCATTTGATGCATTGAGAATGCGCCAAATTCTGATGTTTGCGAATTTGGAGTCGTCAATCCCCCCCGAACGGGTCGGTTTTAGTGAGCCGCTGTGGCGAAGGGCGCTTTAAACAGCCGACCTAAGAAATGTCATGTCCCACACGTTGTCAGCAACGCGTTTTGGGCCCGGCCCGAGATGTCCGAGCCCATCTGGCTGGCTGACCAAGGCAAAGGACCAAAGGCGAACGGCCCGGCAAAAGACGCCAAACCGGCGCCTACCGAGGACACCCGCGCAAGCACAGGAATGCGGACGCGAAACGCGCACTAGAGAGAAAAACAAGATGAGAGGGCACTGCGTTTGCAAAAGCTCTCCGGATAATCGGATCGACAACACGGAGGAGAATTATGTCGGTACCTGAACCATTCACGGATCTAGAGATAGAAACGGCCGACGCCGGATTCTATGAAAATTACAGCGTGCCAATCGCGCTGATCAGCAAGGGCATCATGGTGGCCTTGGTGCTGTGGGCGCTGGTGTTTCCGGCAAACGCAAACAGCACATTGGGCAGCTGGAACGGTCGGCTGCTCGAAAGCTTCAACGGCTTTTACGTGATTATTGTTGGCCTGTTCTTTTTCTTTCTGGCGATTGTCGCGATCATCCCCTCGACCGGAAAGCGGATCATGGGCACGCCGGGTGAAAAGCCCGAATTCTCGAATTTCTCGTGGTTTTCGATGATGTTCGGCGCTGGTCTGGGCGTTGGCCTGATGGTGTTTGCCACCGCCGAACCGCTGGGCCTGTGGGGGTCGAACCCCGTAGTCGTGTCCGGCTCGGTCGAAGGCAACAGCCCTGAGGCGCTGCAATCGGCTTACCGGTTCACCTATCTGCACTATGGCTTCCACGCCTGGGCGATCTACGTGGTGACCGGCCTGTCGCTGGCCTATTACGCATATACGCGCAACATGCCCCTTACCATTCGCTCGGCGCTGACGCCTTTGTTCGGTCGGCTGATGAACGGGTTCCTTGGTCATGTGGTCGACGTGCTGGGCGTTGTGGCGACGATCCTCGGTGTTTCGGTGACCATCGGCTACGGCGTCAGCCAGTTCATCGATGGGGTCTACGCCATCACCGGCATGCAGTGGGTCATGGATCTGGGCGGTGACGTGCCAACCCCAAGCAAAGTGGGTCTGATTGCAGGTCTGCTGGTCATCATGTGCCTGTCGATCATCTCGGCTGTTTCGGGCGTCGGGCGCGGGGTAAAGTACCTGTCGAACCTCAATCTGGTGCTTTCGATCATCCTGCTGGGAACGTTCGTCGTGTTCGGATCGTTCGTCTTTGCCATGACGACCTATGGTTCGGCGATGGTCGATTACATCCTGAACTTCCTGTCGCTCAGCTTCAGCGCCTATGGCCCGTTGTCTGCGGAATCCTTCGCAGCGGCCTTGCCTGCCGAGGCGCAGGCCCACGCCAACGACCTGTTCGGCGGCGCAACCAACGCCTGGGGCAGCTTTGACGGCTTCAAAGGCGGCCTTGAAGGCGCCGCAGCCGAGTTGGACGAGGCCACTCTGACCGCTGCATACGCTGCTGGTGAGCAGGGCCGTCAGTTCGGATGGCAAGCCGGTTGGACCACGTTCTACTGGGCCTGGTGGATCGCGTTCTCGCCCTTCGTGGGCCTGTTCCTTGCGCGTATCTCCAAGGGTCGTTCGGTGCGCGAGTTCATTCTGGGCTGTGTCTTTGCACCTGCACTGGTCTGCTTTGCCTGGATGACGGTTCTGGGTGGTACGGCGATTGATCTGGAACTGGCAGGTGCCGCAGAAGGTGCGATCATCGGGGCATCGAACACCAACAAACTGTTCGTGACCCTGTCTTACATGATCGACGGTGGGCTGCTGTCCATGCTGAACGTCATGTGCGTGATCCTGATCATGACTTTCCTCGTGACCTCAGCGGACTCGGGCATTCTGGTGATGAACACCATCATGTCGGGCGGCAGTCAGGAAACCGGCGTCAAGCATCGCATCATCTGGGGCGTTATCCTGACCGCTGTGATTGGCGCGCTGATCCTTGCAGCCGGGGACAACAACCCGATGGACGCACTGCGCAACGCGATGATCATCGGGGCGTTGCCCTTCACGATGGTCATGGGCTTGATGTGCGTCGCACTGGGCAAGGCCCTGTTCCGCGACGGGCAGCGCGACAAACACGCGGCCTCGTCTGCGCAGGCGGCTGAATAACGCCTGTTGCGATCCCTTGAAAACAAAAGACGCCGCCCAATCCGGGCGGCGTTTTTCGTGTCGCTTCCTGCAAGCACATATCGCAATCAGAGAGGTGACGGCCCGGCGAATCCCCCAAAGTGAAACGCAAGATGGAGGATTGCCAAGTGAACGTCCGTACGACAACGCGCGCCGGTGGGCGCTCGGCCCGCCGCGCACTGCGCACCGCACCGAATTTTGACATGTTGCCCGGTCTGACCCGGGGCATTCCGCTATGCGAGGTCATGGACGGCAGCCAGGTGGAACGCATCGACAACGCCTCGATGGACATACTTGAAAACGTCGGCGTTCAGTTCCGCGACCCGATTGCCCTGGAGGACTGGAAGAGGGCAGGGGCCAAGGTCGAGGGTGAGTTGGTCTATCTGGATCGGGGCCTTGTGCGAGAGTTGATCGCGACGATCCCATCGGACTTCACCTACCACGCCCGCGATCCTAACAAGAATGTGCGTTTGGGCGGGAAGCACTCGATCTTTGTGCCGATGACCGGCGCGCCGTTCCTGCGCGATCTGGACGATGTGCGCAGGAACCCCACGCTGGACGATCTGGCAATGTTTCACAAACTCAGCCACATGATGCCCGCGTTGCATTCCTCGGCGCATCATATCGTGGAACCGTATGACCATCCGATCAGCCAGCGGCATCTGCGCATAACCTATTCGTCAATGAAACACTCGGACAAGACATTCATGGGCATGACCACCTCGCCCAAGAACGCCGAAGACGTGATGGAGATGTGCGCGATCCTGTTTGGCGAGGATTTCCTTGAGGATCACCCGGTGACCACCGGCAATTGCAACGGCAATTCGCCGCTGGTCTGGGATGAGACGATGCTGGGTGCGATGCGGGCCTTTTGCCGTCGCAATCAGCCTGTCTTGTGTTCTCCGTTCGTTTTGGGCGGGGCCAATACGCCTGCCTCTGTTCCCGCCACGGTCGCACAGCTAAACGCCGAGGCGCTGAGCGCGCTGGCCTATACGCAGGTCATCCGCAAAGGGGCTCCGGCGATCTATGGCCATTACCTGTCGACCGTATCGATGAAGTCCGGCGCGCCAATGGCAGGCACGCCCGAGATCAGTCTGATGAACTTCATGATCGGCCAGATGGCGCGGTACTATGACGTTCCTTGGCGCACCTCGAACACGTTGGGTGGGGCCAAAACCTTTGACGCGCAGGCCGGGTATGAATCGGCCACCACGCTAAGCGCGGTTATGCATGCCGGGGCGAATTACATCTGGCACAGCGCCGGGTGGAACGAGGCCGGGATGCACTGTTCGGTTGCCAAGTTCATTGTCGATGCCGAGCAATGCGCGATGGCCTACCGCATGGCCGAGGGGCCGAAATGGGGGGATTTCGACGAAGCGCTTGCCGCTGTTCCGGATGTCGGGCCTGGCGGGCACTATCTGGGCCATCCCCATACGCAGGACAATTTCCAAACCGCGTTCTTCATGCCCGAGATGTTCGACAACAACTCGATCGAACAATGGGTGGCCGAAGGTGAGGTCGAAATAACCGAACGCGCCCTGAACCACGCCCGTAAACTGCTGGCCGAGTATCAGGAACCCACGCTCGACATCGCCAAGAACGAAGAGCTGTTGGACTACATCGCCCGCCGGGAACGAGAGATCCCGGCCGCCGATGAGTTGAACCAGACCTACTGAAGAACACTCCCCGTACTGGCCCGCCCCTGCACAGGCGGGCCCTTTTTTGTTCATGATCCGAAGGCCAAAATGAAGATCGCCGAAATTCACATCTACAGCCACGAACTGCCGGTCAAAAACGGCCCCTACACGATGGCAAATGCCGAAGTTTGGGCGCTGGACACGACCCTTGTGAAACTTGTGGCCGAGAATGGTCTGGTGGGGTGGGGGGAAACCTGCCCGGTCGGTCCGACCTATGCCGAGGCCCATGCCGCCGGTGCCCGCGCCGCATTGGCCACAATGGCACCGGGCCTGATCGGGGCCGAGGTGCTGCCGGTGCCGCTGCATCGCAGGATGGATGCGGTGTTGAACGGGCATAACTACGCCAAGGCGGCGGTGGATATTGCGGCGCATGATCTGTTGGGCAAAGCGCTGGGCGTTTCGGTTGCTGATTTGTTGGGTGGCGCAGTGAGCCGCAGATTGCCGTCCTACTACGCGACCGGGGTCGGGGCACCGGACGACATCGCGCGGCTGGCGGGTGAGAAGCTGGCAGAAGGCTATCCTCGATTGCAGATCAAGGTTGGCGGGCGCCCGGTCGAGCTGGATATCGAGACGATCCGCAAAGTGTGGGAGGTGATCCGGGGCTCGGGCATGAAGCTGGCGGTCGATGGCAATCGGGGCTGGACCACCCACGACGCGCTGCGTGTCAGTCGCGAATGCCCCGAGATCCCGTTCATCATGGAACAACCCTGCAACACCATTGAGGATCTGCAGAAAATCCGGCCACAGATTCAGCATCCGATCTACATGGATGAAAACAGCACCAGCCTGAACACCGTTATCACTGCCGCGGGAACCGGGCTGGTGGACGGATTCGGTATGAAACTCACTCGGATCGGCGGTTTGCACCCCATGCGCGCCTTCCGTGACATTTGCGAGGCGCGCAACCTGCCGCATACCTGCGATGACAGTTGGGGCGGGGATATCATCGCTGCCGCCTGCACACATATCGCCGCGACTGTGCGCCCGGACTTGTTGGAGGGCGTCTGGCTCGCAGCACCTTATATTGATGGGCATTACGATCCGAAAAATGGCATTCAAATCAACGGCGGGCATATCGATCTGCCAACCGGGCCGGGCTTGGGTGTTATGCCTGACGAAAGCCTGTTCGGCGCGCCTGCCGCGTCATTTTAGATGGGGTCAGAGAATGGATTTGAACGGAAAAGCAGCCCTTGTGACAGGTGCGGCAGGTGGGATCGGCATCGCACTGGTGCAGCGTTTGCGCGATGCCGGTGCGCGTGTCGCCGTGGCTGATCGCAATGTGGACGGGATCGAGGCCGAGGCGCATTTGCCGGGTGATCTTCTGAACCCTGATTACGCGGACGCTTTGCCCAAGGCGGCAGCTTCGGCTTTGGGTGGTTTGGACATCGTTCTCAACAATGCGGGCGTTATTACGCGTGGGTCTGTCGCCGAGACCTCGGATGACGATTGGTCCTTGTCTTTGGGCGTGAATGTCGAAGCCCCGTTTCGCATCTGCCGGGCCGCGATTCCGATCATGGCTGATGGTGGCGGCGGGGTGATCGTCAACACGGCCTCTTGCTGGGGGCTGCGTCCGGGGCCGAACCACGCGGTCTATTGCATGACCAAGGCGGCCATCGCGTCGCTAACGCAATGCATGGGTATGGATCATGCGCATCAGGGCATCCGCATCAATGCCGTTTGCCCGAATGAGGTGAACACGCCGATGTTGCGCTCGGGCTTTGAAAAGCGGGGATTTGACCCCGACACCGCCGTGGCCGAGCTGGGCCAGACCGTACCGCTGGGCCGCATAGCCGAGCCTGAGGATATCGCAGATGTTATCATGTTCCTTGTCTCGGACGCGTCGCGCTATGTTTGCGGCACGTTGGTTGAGGTGAACGGAGGCAAACCTGTCTCATGACGCGATTTGAAGGCAAAACCGCGCTTGTTACCGGCGGACGCAGCGGGATTGGCCGGGCCATCGCCGAACGGCTGCGGCACGAAGGCGCGCGCGTGTTTACGACTCAGCGTGGGGCAGACCCGGAGTTTGAGGGGATCACGGCGGACTTTACCGATCCGGACAGCCCGCAGCGAGTGGTGGATGCCGTTATCGCCAAGGCCGGGCGTCTGGATGTTCTGGTCAACAACGCAGGCGTGATGCAGGAATCCTCGGTCGAGGATATGAGCCTTGAGGACTGGCAGCGCATTCTGACCGTCAATCTGACCGCGCCCTTCCTGATGATAAAAGCCGCGCTGCCGCATCTGCGCAAAACGCGGGGTTCCATAGTAAACACCGGATCGATCGAAGGTTTGGGCAGCAATCCCGGTCACGCGGCTTATTGCGCGTCCAAGGCGGGATTGCATGGCCTGACCCGCGCTGTTGCTGTGGATCACGGGGCCGAAGGCGTCCGCTGCAACGCGGTCGCGCCGGGGTGGATCGACACCGACCTGAACGAGGATTTCGTCAACGCGATGCCCGATCCCGATGCGTTTCGCCGAGATATTGCAAATATCCACCCTGTCGCCCGGACCGGACGGCCCGAGGAAGTTGCGGCGCTTGTCGCGTTTCTGGCCTCGGAGGATGCGGCATTCATCACCGGGCAGATCTACACCGTTGATGGCGGGCGAATGGCAAAGCTCAGCCTGCCCTGAGACCTTCGGTTCTATTCCTTGCCCGAGCGCCATTCCTTCCAGATCAGATAGCTGTTTGCCCCAAGCGAGGCGAAGGGCTCGGGCGGCAGGCGCGGCAGGTCCGGCTGCGCCAGAAAGTGATCCGCGATTTCTGAACCGCCCTGCAGCACAAGCTCGGCAATGCCCATTCCTTGCAACGTCCCTCGGGCGATGCCGAGGCCGTTCTGGCAGCAGACAGAAAAGACGCCGTCCTCCAACTGCCCAAACGCGGCCGATCCATTGCGACTGAGGCAGAGCATTCCGGCCCAGCGATGCTCCATCTTCACATCAGGCAAATGCGGGAAGCGTTCCATGAACTTCCGGTCATGCACCCAGCCCGCGTTGCGCAACCGCATCGGGCTGGTCTCGATGCTCGGGTGAAAGCTGGAACAGGTGCGGATCAGGATACGATCCCCATAGCTACCCGACACGCGCCGGACCGAGGTGCCCATCGGATCGGCTGGCGTTGCCGACCAGCGCAACTGCCCGCCCAGCGTATTGATCTGCGCCTCGGTCAGTGGGGCTGTGATCGAGGCATAAAGGCAGATATGCATCAACTGCCGCTGGTAGAATCCAAAGCTTTCAAGATGGCCGTTGTTGGCCAGAATGATCCGCCCGGTGCTAACCTTGGCCTTGGGGGTGTTGACCACCCAGCCTGCACCTTGCTTTTCAAAACCGGTGACCGGAGAGTTCTCGAACACGTCGATCTGTTCCGCCAGTCGGGCCGACAGCGCCCGGATATAGGCTGCTGGCTGGATCATCACCGTTCCCGGTGCATAAAGACCCGAGGTATAATGCGGGCTGCCCGTAATCTCTTGCATCTGCTGTTGATCATAAAGCGTATGCGGCTCGCCCAGTTTGGTCAGATGCTCGGCAAATTCGTGATTATGCGCGTCACCCGCCTTGGTGGCGGCGGCGTTGTACTTGCCGCACGGGTCGAACATCTCCTGCGGCAGGTCGCACTCATCGGCCACTTCGGTCGCAAAACCGATGGCCTTGCGGTTCAGCGCGATGGCGGCGCGATCCGCCTCTAACCCTTCGCCCGCGTAATTGTCCGAGGCCAGATCATGCGGCAGGTCGATCATGAACCCCGAGTTCCGCCCTGCCGAGCTGTCAGCGAATTGGGCCGCCTCCAGCAGAACGATTTTCAGGGACGGATCCAGTTGGTGCAGCCGTCGCGCCGTGCTGAGCCCGGCAAACCCGCCACCGACAATGGTGATGTCGGCGTTTTGGTCCTGTTCCAGCACCGGCAGGGGCGTCTGGGATGGCAGGATGGCGTTCCATCCCGCCGGGCCGGTCTGCCGGGGCAGTCTTTTGGCCTTGAACCGTGTCAATCCACGGCCTCGTCCGCGTCATCGGCCAGATCGATCCAGATGGTTTTCAACTGAGTGTACTGGTCATGGGCATGGACCGAGTTGTCGCGACCACCAAAACCCGATTGCTTGTAGCCGCCAAACGGGGTGGTGATGTCGCCCTCACCAAAACTGTTGACTGTGACGGTACCCGCCCGGATCGCCCTTGCGCCGCGAATGGCGCGCTTTGCGTTGGCGGTGAAGATCGAGGCGCAGAGGCCATAGTCGGTGTCATTGGCGATCTTGATGGCCTCATCAAAGCCCGACACTTCGATCACCGACAGAACGGGGCCGAAAATTTCCTCGCGCGCCAGAGTGGCATCGTTTCCGGGCACCTCGACCACAGTGGCTTCGACAAAGCCCTTCTCTGCTTTTCCTCCAATAACCACGTTTTCGGCCTGATCCAGATAGCCGCACACTTTGTTGTAGTGCCCTTCGCTGACCAGCGCGCCCATACGGGTTTCCGGATCAAGCGGGTCGCCGATATTCCACTGTTTGGCGTGATGCGCGATGCGCTCCAGAAGTTCCTTTTTGACGTCCTTATGCACGATCAGGCGGGACGAGGCCGAGCAGTTCTCGCCCATGTTCCAGAACGCACCGTTCACCACATGCGCGGCCACACGGTCGAGGTTTTCGGCGTCCTCCATTACGATGGCGGGGTTCTTGCCTCCCATTTCCAGCACCACCTCTTTGGCGTTGCTTTCAGCAGAGTAGGTCAGGAACCGCTTTCCGGTGACGGTCGATCCGGTGAAGGACACCATGTCGATATCCGGATGCCGCCCAATCGGTTCTCCGACGTCGGCCCCGCCACCGGGCACGATATTCAGCACGCCGCGCGGCAGACCGGCCTCCATCGCCAGTTCGGCCAGACGCAAAGCAGTCAGCGTGGTTTCCGCTGCCGGTTTGACAACGACCGAACAGCCTGCTGCCAGAGCAGGCCCGATCTTCCACGCCAGCATCAGCAGGGGGAAGTTCCACGGTAGCACCAGCCCGACAACGCCGATGGGTTCGCGCACCACCATGGCGATGTGATCGTCGCTGGCGGGTGAGACCTGATCGTAAATCTTGTCAATCGCCTCGGCGTGCCATTTCAGGCAGTGAATCGTCTCGGGCACGTCCACGGTTTCGCAGTCATAGATGGTCTTGCCGCTGTCGATGCTCTCCATCACCGCCAGTTCGCGCGCGTTGCGTGTCATCAGCTTGCACAGCCGGATCAGCACGTCCTTGCGCTTGGATGGATGCAGTTTCGACCAGCGGCCATCGTCAAATGCCTCACGCGCCTTTTCGACAGCAAAATCCACATCCGCCGCACCGCAGGCGGCGATTTCGGCCAGTTTTTCGCCGGTGGCGGGGTTCACCGTCCCGAATGTCTCACCCGAGATCGCCGGGCGGAATGCGCCATCAATGAAGGCTCCGGTCGGCAGTTCCAGATTGGTAGCGATGGATTTGTATTCGTCCTTAGTAAGCAATCCCATGCCTTAGCCCTCCGCCACGATATCTGCGATTGTCTTTTTCAATACGCGCGTCACCTGTTCCAGCGCGCGCTTGTCGTCCTTGTTCAGGCCTTTCAGCGGAGGCCGCATCGCGCCCGCGTCGATCCCGTTCATGGTCACGCCATGTTTGATGGTCTGGATAAACTTGCCGCCCTGTTCCAGCACCCGCATCAGCGGCATCATGGCGGACATGATCCTGCGGCCCTTGGCGAAATTGCCCTGGGTCACGCAGGCCTGATACAGGGCCACATGCTCTGCAGGCAGGAAGTTGGACCCGCCGCAGACCCAGAACGGTGCGCCCCAGGCAAAGAACTCCAGCGCTTGATCGTCCATGCCGCAGCCCAGCTGGATATGCGGATAATCGCGCGCCAGCAGATGCACCCGGTTGATATCCCCCGAGCTTTCCTTGATGCCGCAGAAGTTGCGACTGCGGCCCACGCGATCAAGGAACTCCTCACCCATCATCGTGCCGGTGCGGTGTGGGTAGTTGTACAGCATGACAGGCAGGTCAGCGGCCTTGTCGATGGTCAGTGCGTTCAGCGCATTTTCCCGGTCGGTCGGCACCGAATAAGGCGGGCTGGCCAGAAGGATGGCATCGGCACCGATCTCACGCGCGCCCGAGGCCAGGGCAATCGAATCCGGCGTCAGCATTGCGCCCGTTCCGACAACCAAGGGCAATCGGCCCTTCAACTGCTCATGTGTGAACCGCGCCAGTTCCAGCCGTTCCTCGACAGTCTGCGCATAGTTCTCACCGGTCGACCCGCCCGAGATCAGACCGTGCACGCCGTTCTCAATCAGGTATTCGATCACCTGCGCCAGAGCGTCCCAATTCACGCTTCCATCGTCGTGATAGGGCGTGACCACCGGGGTATAGATCCCCTCAAATCTGAAAATCGGGTTCATTCCGTCCTCATGCAGGTTTCGAAAGTGGAATGCCCATCGGGACATCCAGCGCGTCAGGCATCACGAACAGCTCGATCTGATCGCGTGACAGGTTCCAGTGGTCCTCGGCCAGCTGCGCAGCAGCCGCCTCATCGCCCGCCTCGATGGCGGCGATGATGGCGTCGTGCTGACGGCTGGCTTCTGACAGGTTTTCGGACATCTTGGCCGTCTGAGGCCGGTAAAAGGTCATCCCGATCCGGGCGTGATCGATCAGCAACCGGTTAAACGACGGCAGCAAGTAGACATTGCCTGACATCTCTCCGGTCACGTCATGAAAGCGGTTGTTGGCCAGCGCGCGATCCTCGGCAGACCCCGACCGCAGCGCTGCCTTAAAGGCCTGTTGTGCGTCCTTCAAAGCGTCGATCTGCGCGTGCGTGGCGTTTTGCGCCGCCAGCCGAAGGATTGCGCCGTAGATCATTGGGGCTGCCAGAAAGAAGTCGCGCAACGTGGTGTAAGACATCTCGGACACCCGCGCGCTGCGGTTGGCGCGCAGATCCAGATAGCCCTCGCCTGCCAATTGCCGGAACACTTCGCGCAGCGGCGTGCGGGACAGTCCAAACGCATCGGACAGATGCGCCTCATCCAGATCGGTGCCGGGTTGCAGGCGCAGCGTCAGGATTGCGACCTTCAGATGCTCGGTCAGTTCGGTTTTTCGGGACTTGGCATCGTCTTTCATCAGGGCCCTCTGGCTTGGCGCGGGCGAATCACAAATTCGGTCGCTGTGCACCACCTGTATTCGAAAAAAATACAACTTGTATACAGAAAAAAATCGTGCAGCATGTCACTTCTTGAAAGACTCGGGCGCGAACTGCCCAATTGAACTGGAAACACCATGCGCCATACGCGGCACATCACCTTCATCCTGGTCGAGGAGTTTTCGCACCTCGCCTTTTCCTGCGCGGTCGAGCCGTTGCGGATTGCCAATCTGGTCAGCGATGAAAAGCTATATGAGTGGACCCTGCTGTCCGAAGATGGCGAACGTGCGGTGTGCTCGAACGAGCTGGTGACTTTGGTGCATGGCGGTTTGGATGACCTGACCAAAACGGACCAATTATTCGTGTTGTCGGGCATTCACATGCGCAATCACGTCACGCGACCGTTGCTGTCCACTCTCAGGCGCGAACGGGCGCGGGGAACACCAATTGGGGCGTTGTGTTCCGGGGCGTGGCTGCTGGCCGAGGCTGGTTTTCTGGACGGGATGCAGGCCGCAATTCACTGGGAATATCACGACGCGTTCATGGAAGCGTTTCCCGAAGTGAACCTGGTGCGCAGCGTGTTTGTGGCTGACGAAAAACACATCACCGCCTCGGGCGGCACGGCGACGGCGGACCTGATGCTGCACCTGATCGAACGCGACCACGGAGAGGAACTGGCCATCGAGGTGGCCGATCAGATGGTCTATAACGCCGTCCGAAACGCCACCGCAAAACAGCGCGTCTCGCTTCAGTCGCGCAACGGGATGCGCAATGCACATCTGGCCAAGGCAATCCAGATCATGCAGGGCAGTATCGAAACGCCGGTGTCACCTTCGGATATTGCCGAGACCTTGGGCATTTCAACCCGTCAGTTAGAGCGTTTGTTCGGCAAGTACCTCAACACCTCGCCCAAGAAATATCTGATGGAAATGCGGTTGGAGCGGGCACAGAAGCTGTTGTTGCAAACCGAAGCCTCGATCACCGAGGTCGCCATTGCCTGCGGCTTTGAAAATCCCGGCCATTTCTCACGCGTGTACCGGTCAAGCTTTGGTGTGACGCCGCATTCGCAAAGAAACAAGATCGACTGAGAACGGCAAGGCGGGGGGAGCACAGCAATCATCCGAAAATCGGACAATCGCGTGCTCACCCCCTGAACCCGCCGAGATACCCCCTCGTTAAAAAATCTGACTAGTCAACCGTTCGGCGGGCTTAGGTGTCGATATATATCGATATTGGCATAACTATTGCGAGATCATGTCACTTGTGCGTTAGTTTCTGCCACAATGATTAACATTTGAACTTTGACGAGGTCAGATGCTGGGTATGAAACGCGAAATCGGGCGCTGATGATCGCGGCTAACCTCCCCAAAAACGGCCCTTTATCAACCGCCCGCCCACATCCCGAAAGAGCTTTCGTCAAACTCGGCGACCATGGGTGCGTGGTCGGATTCTGGGAATTTGCTGTCGGTTGCGAAGGCGATGCTTTCGTCGTGGATAAGTTCGTTATGAATCTCGGCATTCACAAAACTTGCCATCATTCGGCGCGACACAAGCATATGGTCCAGCAGGTTGGGCTTTCCGTGGTGATACAGGGTAAAGCGACGGCTTTGCGCGACGGATAGCGCGACAGGGTGCATGACCCGGTCATTCAACGCGGGGTTTCCAGTGTCTTCGGTCGTACCGCGAATGGCCATGATCGGCACGTCGTTGGGTTCGGCGTTGAAATCGCCGCAGATCAGGATTTTGGCGTTCGGCTCGTTCTCGAAGATACCGTCGACAAACAAACGCGCCTCCAGCGCTGCGCCGACCCGTTTCATGGATGAAATGAAGTACCCTTCGGCCCAGCCCGCCGCGCTGGCCCATTTGTAATTTGTTGGCCCCTGTCCCGGAATCGGAGTGGGGATCTTCGACTTGAAGTGGACGTTCAGAATGTGGATCGGATCCTCCTGACCTTTCCTCAACCGTACATACAGGGATGGGCGTTCCCATTTGACGTCCAAGGGGTCCGGATTGCCGGTTGCGGTGACCCGTGAATAGGATGGTGGATTTACCAGCGTGTTCTGAACCTCCCGAACCTCTTCAACGGCCATGTCGGGCGAGGACGCAACAACCAGATTGCGGTATCTTTCGACATCGGGTTTGTTTTTCAGCGTGGTAGAAGAGAGTGTAAATTGCTCGTACCTGGTGCCCGTCAGCAACGTGCCAAGCGCCCGAAGCTTTCGCGGGCCGCTGTCCATATCCTGCCCGTGAACTTCCTGAAAACAGATGACATCTGCCCGCAGTCTTTCCAGCATCGGCTGCAGGATTTTGACGCGATCGTTAAAGGCGGCGGTGCTGTTTTCTGATGTGCCGTCGTCGAGGTTCTCAATGTTGAAAGTCGCAAAACGCATGGGGTGATCCTCAATGAAATGAATACAAAAACGCTAACATATTGGGGTAGAAATGATACCGTTTTGAGACAAACGGCTGAACAGATGGCGGATCTTCTGATACAGCCTCATGATTGCCATTCGTGCAAAAACTGGACCCTGAGGACAAGTTTACCGCCCGGTTCAAGGGTCATACTCTGTGGGTTTGCCTAAGGATTGCCCGAGGCGACCATTGCCGCCAGCGAAATCATGGCTTCGCTAGGATTGCACAACACTAAAAGCGGGATGGTGCTGCTGGAGAGAATTGAACTCTCGACCTCTCCCTTACCAAGGGAGTGCTCTACCTCTGAGCTACAGCAGCGCTGTGGGCGGGTGATTAGACTCAAACGAAACGGGGCGCAAGGGTGTCTGGACGGTTTTTTTCGCCTCCTGTAGAGAAAGACCATGGCAGACAAAGATACACCTAAAAAACACGGCAAATCCGGGGATGCGCGGGAAGAGCGTTTGAAGGCTGCGCTTAAGGCGAACATGGCGCGGCGCAAGGCGCAGGCCAGGGCGCGGGCGGCATCCGACAACAAGGCCGGTAAGGACGAGGGATAAGAGCAGATGGATTCGATTCTGGTGACGGGCAACGGGCCGCTAAACGGTCAGATACCGATTGCGGGGGCCAAGAACGCGTGTCTGACGCTGATGCCTGCAACGCTGTTGAGCGAAGAACCGCTGACGCTGACCAATGCGCCGCGGCTGAGTGACATCAAGACCATGACAGCCTTGTTGCAGTCGTTGGGGGCCGAGGTGTCGTCATTGCAGGATGGACAGGTGATCGCGATGTCCAGCCACAGCCTGACCAGCCAGACAGCTGATTATGACATCGTGCGCAAGATGCGCGCCTCGAATCTGGTGCTGGGACCGTTGCTGGCGCGGTTCGGACAGGCGGTTGTGTCGCTGCCGGGCGGGTGTGCGATTGGCGCGCGGCCGATGGACCTGCATGTCGAAGGGCTTGAGGCGCTGGGCGCCGAGATTGAGCTGAAAGACGGCTATTTGCACGCCAAGGCACCGGGCGGATTGAAAGGTGCGATGCACGAGATGCGCTTTGCCTCGGTGGGTGCGACCGAGAACATCGTCATGGCCGCGACGCTGGCCAAGGGCACTACGGTTCTGAAAAACGCTGCGCGCGAGCCCGAGATTGTCGATCTGGTCGACTGCTTGCGCAAGATGGGGGCGCAGATTTCCGGCGAGGGCACTTCGACCATCGAAATTCAGGGGGTCGAGCGGCTGCACGGTGCAACGCATCAGGTTGTGACCGACCGGATCGAGCTGGGCACCTATATGCTGGCCCCGGCGATTTGCGGCGGTGAGGTGGAGTTGCTTGGAGGGCGTTTGTCTCTCGTCGAGTCGTTTGCGGCCAAGCTGGATGCAGCGGGCGTCAGCGTGACAGAGACCGAGAAAGGCCTGAAAGTGACCCGCAAAAACGGACCGGTGCGCGCTGTGGACGTGGTGACCGAGCCCTTCCCCGGTTTCCCGACCGATCTGCAGGCGCAGATGATGGCGCTGATGTGCACGGCCGAGGGGACTTCGGTACTGGAAGAGCGTATCTTCGAGAACCGCTTTATGCATGCGCCCGAACTCGTGCGCATGGGTGCGAATATCGAGGTACATGGCGGCACCGCCACGGTGACGGGTGTCGAACGTCTGAAAGGTGCGCCGGTAATGGCGACCGACCTGCGCGCCTCGGTCTCGCTGATCCTTGCGGGGCTGGCGGCGGAAGGTGAGACTACGGTCAGCCGGGTCTATCATCTGGATCGGGGATATGAACATGTGGTGCGCAAGCTGGAAGGTGTGGGTGCCAAAATCGAACGGATCAAGGGCCAATGACAGACGCAAGCTTTGAAGACGGGCGCGAGGCCCCGCTGAATCTGGGGGCCGAGGATGCGGATGACCTGCAGGTAATCTCAACCCTCGCGCAGGACGCCGTGTTTCCGGTGACAGAGATGACATGGCATCCCTCGCAGCGCCGGTTTGGCCTGCTGCTCAACCGGTTCCGCTGGGAGGACAAGGACGCAGCCACGCGCCGTGACCGCCCGTTCGAGCGGGTGCAATCGGTGTTGGTTTTTGATTCCGTGCTGTCGGTGGCCAGTCAGGGTGTCGATCGCAGCGACACGGATATGGTCATGTCGCTTCTGTCGGTCGATTTTGAGCCCGGTGAAGATGGCGCGGGCCAGATCATGCTGACGCTCGCCGGAGATGGAGCGATCCGACTGACGGTTGAGGCCATTGAAGCAACGCTCAAAGACGTGACGCGGCCCTATCAGGCCCCGTCCGGTCAGGCACCGAACCATCCGGAATAAACGCGGCATATCGCAGGCGTTCACCAACCCTGTCGAGGGGGTGGTGCTGCGCCGCGCCACCGTGTTCGACGTGTTCCAGATGAGCCAGGTGTTGATCCGGTCGATCACCCATCTTTGTGCTGCGGATCATGGGAAAGACCCGCATCTTCTGTCCCTGTGGACGGCCAACAAGGATCCGCAGACCATTCGGGGATGGATTCAATCCGGGTCCGAAGTCTGGGTCGCAGAACTGGCCGGGCAGATTGCAGCCGTCGGCGGCGTGCGGCTGGGGTCCAAGATTTCTCTGCTATACGTCGATCCGTCTTATGTCCGTCGTGGGATCGGTCGGGCGCTTTTGGCGCGGCTGGAGCAAGAACTTGCAGATCAGGAATGTGAACAAGCGTCCTTGGATGCCACGCATACCGCGCGCGCCTTCTACCTGAGATACGGGTGGGTGCAGGCGGGCGAGCCGGAAGACTGGCGCGGGATGACCCAGTTTCCCATGCGCAAATCGCTGCACCCCGCCAAGAAGGGTTGAGACCTGCGGGTCCCGGCGATATGTCCCCGTGAAACGCTCCGGAGTGCCCGATCATGCCCGTATTCCTTGATACCACATCGCCCGAGTTTGAAGCCGCTTTTCAAACCCTGCTGTCCGCCAAGCGCGAGGACAGCCCGGATGTTGATGCAGTTGTAGCCGGGATCATCGAGGATGTCCGGGCACGCGGCGATGCAGCAGTGATCGAGCTGACCGCCAAATTCGACCGGCTGGAACTGACGCCTGACACGCTGGCGTTTTCGGCCGAAGAGGTGACGGAAGCGGTTGCACAGGTATCAGAGGCCGACCGTGCGGCATTGGAACTGGCGGCTGCGCGTATCCGTGACTATCACGAAAAACAGATGCCTCAGGATCAGCAATGGACGGATGCTGCTGGGGCTACGCTGGGCTGGCGCTGGTCGGCGGTTTCGGCGGCGGGGCTTTATGTGCCGGGCGGGTTGGCCTCTTACCCCTCATCCGTGCTGATGAACGCCATACCGGCAAAGGTGGCGGGCGTGGAACGGCTGGCCATCGTGGTGCCGACGCCGGGCGGTCAGGTAAATCCATTGGTTCTGCTGGCGGCGCAACTGGCAGGCGTGGACGAGATCTATCGCATCGGCGGCGCGCAGGCTGTTGCCGCGCTGGCCCATGGCACGCAGACCATTGCGCCGGTCGACAAGATCACAGGTCCGGGCAATGCCTTTGTCGCGGCTGCCAAGCGGCGGGTTTTCGGCAAAGTGGGCATCGACATGATCGCGGGCCCGTCCGAGATTCTGGTCATTGCCGACAAGGACAATGACCCGGACTGGATCGCGCTGGACCTGCTCAGCCAGGCCGAACATGACGAAAGCGCGCAGTCGATCCTGATCACGGATGATGCCGCATTCGGACAGGCCGTGGCGCGGGCCGTTGAAAAGCGGCTGGAAACCCTGCAGCGGCGCGAGATTGCCGGGGCAAGCTGGCGCGATTTTGGCGCGATCATCACCGTGTGTGATCTTGAGGAAGCCGCTGCGCTGTCCAACCGTATTGCCCCTGAACATCTTGAGCTGTGTGTCGCAGACCCGGTGGTGCTGAGTGAAAAGACCATCCACGCGGGCGCGATCTTCCTGGGTCAATACACGCCTGAAGCCATTGGCGATTATGTGGGCGGCCCCAACCACGTGCTGCCCACGGCACGGTCTGCGCGGTTTTCGTCCGGCCTGAGCGTTATGGATTTCCTCAAACGCACGACGCTGAGCCAGATGACCCCCGAAGCGTTGCGTGCCATCGGCCCGGCAGCCGAACAACTGGCGCAATCCGAAAGCCTTGAGGCGCATGGATTGTCGGTGACGGCGCGTCTGAAACGGCTGAACGGCTGATGTGACGCAAAGACCTGTGGAATATGGCGCTTCTGTGCGTTGCCCAATGAAATGCGTTGTTATAGGTCTGAGCAGACGTGAAGGATTGTGACCGTTAAGATGACCCGCATTTCGCATATCGAACTGGACGACCGTAACCTGCCCCCGCCGACCCCGGAGATCGAGCAGGAGCGTAAGGTCGCCATCTATGATCTGTTGGAAGACAACAGCTTTGCCCTGCCAGCGCGGGACGGGCGTCAGGTGCCGGACGGCCCGTATCATCTGCAACTGTCGATCCGCGACAAGCGGCTGGTTTTCGACATTGCCACCGAAGCTGCGGAAAAAGCGGCTGAGTTCCATCTGTCGCTTGGCCCGTTCCGTCAGGTGGTCAAAGACTATTTCCAGATTTGCGAAAGCTATTTCAACGCGGTCAAAACCCTGCCGCCCAGCCAGATCGAGACCATCGACATGGCCCGGCGCGGCATCCACAACGAAGGCAGCCGGGTGTTGCAGGAACGGCTTGAGGGCAAGGCCGATGTGGATACCGACACCGCCCGACGCCTGTTCACGCTGATCTGCGTGCTGCATTTCGGAGGCTAACGGGTGACGCCTCTGCCGCAGTCGATCCTGTTCTGTTGCGACCACAACTCGGTTCGGTCTCCGATGGCCGAGGGCATCATGAAAAAGTTCTACGGCACCGGCACCTATGTGCAGTCTGCCGGCGTGCATAATGATCTTGAGATTGACGGGTTCTGCATCTCGGTCTGCCACGAGATCGATGTTGAGCTGTCCCGCCATCGTTCACGCTCATTCGACGAGATGGAGGAATGGGGCGATGACCTCAGTTCCTTCGACCTGATCGTCGCCCTGTCCCCCGCCAGTCAGCGCAAAGCGCTGGAACTGACCCGGATTTTTCATCTGGATGTCGATTATTGGCCAATAATGGACCCTACCGGGATGGGTGAAACGCGCGAAACAAAGCTACACCACTACCGACAGACCCGCGATCAGATCATCAAGCATCTGAAAGACCGCTGGGGCGAACCAACGGAGTGACACATGAAACAGACCGTTCAAACCTATTTCGATGCCTTCAACGCCGGGGATCTAGACGGCATGCTGGCCTGTTTGTCCGATGACGTGGCCCATCACGTGAACGAAGGCCAGATTCGCGTCGGCAAAGAGAAATTCGCGGCTTTCTGCGCCCATATGAACCGCTGCTATAGCGAGAACCTGACCGACATCGTAGTGTTCGAGGCCGAAGGCGGCACCCGTGCGGCAGCCGAGTTCATCGTCAACGGCACCTATCTGGAAACCGACGAAGGGTTGCCGGATGCCCATGGTCAGACCTATCGCTTGCCTGCCGGGTCGTTCTTCGATCTGAAAGACGGCAAAATCACTCGCGTCACCACTTTCTACAACCTTGCGGATTGGACCAAGCAGGTCTCGAATGGCTGAGGTCACTGCGGTTCGCGCCCTGACCGGAGCGGCGCTTGAGGCTGCTCTGGACGACGTGGCGCGCCTGCGGATCGAGGTGTTTCGGGCCTGGCCGTATTTGTACGACGGCGATCTGGAGTACGAGCGGACGTATCTGCAATCCTACCGCGACAGTGACAAGGCCATTGTTGTTGGCGCGTTTGATGGGAATCGTCTGGTTGGTGCGTCAACAGGCGCACCGTTGATGGATCACGCTGACGATTTCGCGGCGGCGTTCGATGGAACGGGACTGGACCTGTCGCAGATCTTCTATTGTGCGGAATCCGTCCTGTTGCCTGACTATCGCGGGCAGGGCGTCGGGCATAAGTTCTTTGACTTGCGCGAAGCTCATGCGCGCGCCTTGGGCTTCACCAAATGCGCCTTTTGCGGCGTGCAGCGCCCGTCGAATCACCCATTGAGACCCGAGAACTATCGCCCGCTGGACGTATTCTGGCGCGCCCGTGGCTATGAGCCCCTGCAGGGTGTGATTGCGCAGTTTTCGTGGAAGGATATCGGGGAAGGCGGTGAGACGCTGAAGCCGTTGCAGTTCTGGATCAGAAATCTTTAGGCATTTCTTGATAGGCGGAACACCTTAAGACAGCCGGAGCCGACCAGATCGTCCAAGTGGCTGTTGCTTGGACCTTTTTTCCTGCCAACATCTTGTGACTTCTTGCCAGCAGACTTGTCGGCGAGGGTTTTCCCCTCAAGTTGGCCTTGGATTAACGAGGTCACAGAATGATTGAGAACGAACCCAAGCCAGCCCGCTATTATGACGAGCACGATATTTGGACATTGGACCCAACAGCGGCAGATGCTGTGGTCTATGAACGTTTCGCCTCAACCATCGTGGACCTTGTGAATGTGCTGGATGACAGTAAGCCGATGATGTCACGGGACGTATACGCCAGATTGTTTGATTCCCTGCTGAATATGTCGCGGCTTTTGGGGCAGTACGAAGAGAGTTGGGGTCTAGCTTCGGGCAGCCAACGGACCGATTGACCTGACACCGGCCAAAAGTTGTTTGGCAAATCGACGGTTTTCGCGTTTCCGCGCCCATGCTCACTATACAAACTCGGACATAGACGATTAGTCTCGCCCGCGGACCGATAAGCTGGGATCGCTGACATGAAAGTCGCCACCGCCGCCTACAACCTCGACTGGCTCGACAGTTGGGCGCAGTATGAGGACAAGCTGGACCGCTGGGTCTCGGACGCCGTAGGGCAGGGGGCCGAGCTTCTGGTTTTCCCTGAATATGGTGCGATGGAGTTGTCGACACTGGACGGGCCCGAGGTGGCAGGCGATCTGGAACGCTCGATCCGGGCGGTGTCCGACCGGATGGAGGATGCGCAGGCCCTGCATCAGCGCCTTGCGGCTGAGCACAAAGTGTACATTCTGGGTGCCTCGGCACCGGTGATTACCGGGCCTGGCCGTCCTGTGAATCGCGCCGAGCTATATGCGCCGGACGGTCGGCAGGATCATCAGGACAAGCAAATCATGACCCGGTTCGAGCGTGAAGATTGGGACATCGCCCCTGGCGGTCCGCTCAAACTGTTCGATACGGCACTGGGCAAGATCGGTATTCTGATCTGCTATGACAGTGAATTTCCCCTGCTGGGCCGGGCGCTGAGCGATGCGGATATCATCCTCGTTCCGTCCTGTACCGAGGCGCTTTCGGGCTATTGGCGGGTTCGGATTGGTGCAATGTCGCGGGCGTTGGAAAGCCAGTGTGTGACGGTGATGTCCTCGCTGGTCGGCAGCAATGACTGGTCCGAGGCGGTTGATATGAACACCGGCACCGGGGGCATCTTTGGCCCGCCCGACAAGGGATTTCCGCAAACCGGCGTGCTGGCCGAAGGTGCCTTGAACCAGCCCGGCTGGACTTATGCCGACGTCGATCTGACTGCCATCGCCAACGTCCGCGCAGACGGCCATGTTCTGAACCGAACCCATTGGGACGAACAAATCCCCCGAGTCGAATCGGCCACAATCTCTCAGCTTTGATGATTCTGGCCTTGAAATAAGGCCGAAATAGGCTCATTTAAGCGCACATCCCCGCAGATTCTGCGGGTGCAACGTAACGATGGAGACAACATGGCCAAGGAAGATACGCTCGAATTTCCCGGTGTCGTGAAGGAACTCCTGCCTAATGCGACGTTTCGGGTCGAGCTGGAAAACGGCCATGAGATCATCGCACATACGGCAGGCAAGATGCGCAAGAACCGCATCCGTGTTCTGGCCGGCGACAAGGTTCAGGTCGAGATGACCCCCTATGATCTGACCAAGGGTCGGATCAACTACCGCTTCAAGTAACGCCTGCCGCAATGGCGTTTATCTTAGGATCGGGCAGCCCAAGGCGGCTGGACCTGCTGGCCCAGCTTGGCGTGCAGCCCGATGCTGTCAGACCCCCGAATATCGACGAAACGCCGCTGAAAGGGGAACTGCCGGTTCCCTATTGCAGCCGCATCGCACGCGAAAAAGTGCAGGCCGTGCAGGCCGATGCCGAGGATATCGTTCTGTGCGCGGATACCACGGTTGCTTTGGGCCGCCGCATTCTGGGAAAGCCTGAAGATGCAGGTGAGGCGGCGGCATTTCTTTTTGCCCTGTCCGGTCGGCGTCACCGCGTCATCACCTCGGTTGCCGTACGCCGTGGTGACCGTGTTCTGCAAAAGGACGTGGTTTCGCAAGTTCGGGTAAAGCGTCTGTCCGATACTGAGGTCAACGCCTACCTTGAAACAGGGGACTGGCAAGGCAAGGCCGGAGCCTATGCCATCCAAGGTCCGGCGGGCGCTTTCATCCCCTGGATTTCCGGTTCATTCACCGGCATCGTTGGTCTGCCTTTGGCCGAAACATCGGGGCTGCTGCAAGCGATCGGTTACCCATTACATCGAGGAACGCCATGAAGGGCCGCACCATTGTTCTGGATCACATAGAAGGCCGCGAAGCTGCGGCCTTGATGGTGGACGGCAAACTGGACGACTTTCTGATCGCTGGCGACGCGCCAACCCCCGGTACGATCTACCGCGCCCGCGCGGATCGCCCGGTCAAGGGGCAGGGGGGCATGTTCCTGACAACCCCAGACGGCCCTGCGTTTCTGCGGCAGGTGAAGGGTCTAGCCCCGGGTGCCTTGGTGCTGGTTCAGGTCACGGGCTACGCAGAAGACGGCAAGGCACTGCCGGTCACGGATCGCGTTCTGTTCAAAAGCCGCTACGCCATTGTCACACCTGATGCGCCCGGCCTGAACATCTCGCGCAGTATCAGGGACGAGGATGAGCGGGACCGGCTGCTTGAAATTGCGCATGAGATGATGGGCGACAGTCCCTACGGGCTGATCCTGCGCTCCTGCTGTGTCGGGGCCGATGCCGATGAGGTTGCCGAAGACATCAGCGCCATGCTCGCACAGTCCGAACAGGTGGTGAACGATCCCGGAACAGAGCCGGAAACCCTGTGCGAAGGGGATGGTCCACATCTGCTTGCATGGCGCGACTGGACCGATCCGGCAGAAGTTGTCACCCAGACCGGCGGGTTTGAAACCCACGGCGTGCTGGACGCGCTCGAAACCGCGCGCAGTATCAAAGAGCCTTTGACCGGAGGAGGGTTCCTGTACATCGAACCCACGCGGGCACTGGTGGCAGTGGACGTAAACACCGGCTCGGACACGTCCTTGGCGGCCGGAACCAAGGCCAACTTCGCCTGTGCGAAACAATTGGCCCGCGCCTTGCGTGTGCGTGGTCTTGGCGGGCAAATCACGCTGGATCTGGCCCCGATGCCCAAGAAGGACCGCCGCGGCTTCGAACAAGCCTTGCGCACCGCCTTCCGGCACGACCCCGTCGAAACAACGCTGGCAGGCTGGACCCCTCTGGGCCACTTCGAGCTGCAGCGCAAAAGGGGTCGTATCCCTTTGAAAGAGGTGTGGAAATGAGCTGCCCGATCTGTGGTGAAGAGACAGTGAACCGCTTCCGCCCTTTCTGCTCCAAGCGTTGCGCGGATATTGATCTGGCCAAATGGCTCAACGGCTCATACGCGGTTCCATCGCAACGCGAAGAGGACATCGAGGCCGACATTTCTGACGCGCCCGAAGCCCATCAGCGGCCACATTGAAAAAATGTAAAAAAGCCTCTGGACACTGCTGAACGCAAGTCATAGAACGCCTCCACCCAACGGCAAACACCGTTCCCGTGCCCGGGTAGCTCAGGGGTAGAGCAGTGGATTGAAAATCCTCGTGTCGGTGGTTCGATTCCGCCCCCGGGCACCACTTTTCCCGCAGGAAAAATAATATATGTCATTGCTTTATAACAATAAAGCGTGATGATCTACTGTTGGGAAGGCGTGGATTGCCCTGGCTTGCTACACAATTTGCTCCACATTCTGCTCCACACACTCTGATTTTTTTGAGGCCAACGCCAAGGACGTCGCACGTCACTCGAAATCCATCCGGGCAGGCTGCCCACCCTCAATGAACTCTTCCACCTTAATAATCAAACCGGGCGGTGGCTCGCTGCCTATGGCACACTCCCAGACTACACCCACACGCCATCCGGCCTCCTGAAGGTCGCGGATGTTGCGCGCATCTCTTTCCACATTCTGGCGAAATTTTTTTGCCCAGAATTCGACGTTGCTGGAAGGAGTTGTGGCTTTCCGGCACCCTGGGTGGCGGTGCCAGTAGCAACCATGAACAAACAGAACGGTTTTCCACCTCGGCAGCACGATGTCCGGTGAACCAGGCAACTTTTTGGCATTCAGTCGAAATCGAAATCCTCTGCGATGAAGGGCCTTTCGCAGAACTACCTCCGGCCTGGTATTTCGACCACGAATGCGCGACATCATCCTGGAGCGCACTTCGGGTGTTACTATGTCTGCCATGTGATCCCATTCTCGCCGTGACAGGTTTGCCCTGGCGCACATCATGCTCTTGAAGATAAAAGAATAATACAAAGAAGGGACGTAGATGAGCAGTGAATTCGCAATAATCGACCTGTTTGCGGGGCCGGGAGGGCTTGGCGAGGGGTTTACTCAGGCAGGCCGTGATGGCGACGTCAGCATGAAAATCCATCTGTCTGTGGAAATGGAGACCAACGCCGTGCAGACATTGCGTCTGCGCTCCTTTCTGCGCCGCTTTGGCGAAGAGTTTCCAAAGGAGTACTATGCGGCACTGAATGGGGGCCTGGAATTTCCCAACTGGTCGGAACTCTATCCGGAAGAATGGAAACACGCAGAGCAGGAAGTCCGGCAATTGGTTCTGGGGGATGCCGGTGTTTTTGACGAAATTGCAGGGGTTCTCGACAAGGTTCGCGCAGACTACCAAGGAAACACTATCCTGATTGGTGGTCCGCCCTGCCAAGCCTACTCACTGGCTGGCAGATCGCGCAACAAGGGCAAAGAGGACTATGTCCTCGAAAACGATCACCGGCATTATCTCTATAAAGAATACGTGAACATCTTGGAGCGTCTCGAACCGGCAGCCTTCGTGATGGAAAACGTCAAGGGAATGCTGTCGAGCAAGGTTGATGGCGGGGGAATCTTCCATCGAGTGCTGGATGATCTTGCCGGGGCTGGAAGAGGTTACACTCTGATTCCGCTGACTGCTGCGCCACATCTCGGGGTGGGGCACCCTCCGGCGCGAGACTTCATTCTCCGCGCAGAAGATCACGGTGTACCGCAAGCCCGGCACAGGGTGATCGTGGTCGGCGTGCGGAAAGATATCTCTGAAAATTTGGACTTCGGGGAGGAACCCCTCCTTGTGCGCCGAGATCGGCAAACGACCGTTGAAAGAGCGCTCTCCGGGATCCCACGTGTTCGGAGCGGGCTGAGCCGAGGTGATCAACTGGAAGCTTGGATCGATGCAGTTCGAGGCCAGGCAAAGGAGATCTCAGAGGCAAGGGATGTGCCTGAAGAAGTCAGGAAACGTGCCCGACGAATTGCCAAGACAAATGAGCTTCCATTGGCACGACAGGCGCGAGCCTACTCTGATGGTCATCAGCTTCCGAAGGATCTGGAAGAATGGCTATTGGACGAAAAACTGGAGGCCGTCCTTCATCATGAAACCAGAGGGCACATCACCGGCGATCTCGGGCGTTACCTGTTCTCTTCCATCTTTGCAGAGGAGCATCAGAAGGCTCCGAAATTGTCTGAGTTCCCTGATTTTCTGCAACCTGATCATAAGAACCGTGGAACAGGGCACTTTGCTGATCGATTCCGGACTCAGGTAGGTAGCCGCCCTTCTACCACGGTGACGAGTCATATTTCAAAGGATGGGCATTATTTCATTCATCCTGACCCTACACAGTGTCGATCCTTGACGGTCCGAGAGGCAGCCAGGTTGCAGACGTTCCCTGATAACTATTTCTTCCATGGGGGCAGAACGGCCCAGTACCATCAGGTGGGCAATGCAGTGCCTCCGTATCTGGCATTTCAGATCGCAAGCGCGGTTTCCAGCATGTTGAAACAAGCGACGAAGGGGTAGTCACTTAGGTCGAAAATAGTCTTCAGTTCGAAAATGGTAACTACATTTTTCATATGTAGTTGACATTTTCAATATTGAATAACTATATGAGTCGGGCGCCACGCGAATTGGAGGTGACGGCCGATGGTTGAACGAGACAAGCGACAGAAATTTGAGGAACTCGCCGAGAAGCGCGTGAACAAGGCGATCAAGGATCTCCGCCTCATCGGAAACCTCTCGAACAGGAACAACTACTCGTTCGATGATGGTGATGTTCGGAAAATCATGAAGGCGCTCGACGATGAAATGAGAGCATTGAAGGGGCGTTTTGCACAGACCCGCGCCTCGGACCAAGATTTCAAATTGTAAATTAGGAAGATGTGATGTGGAGTTTTCCAAAGGCCGGCCCAGAGCACAGCAATTCAAGTTCGAAACTGAATGAGTTCTTCAACGATCAGGATGCTTCGACGGCTCTGGTTCGAGAAGCCGTCCAGAACTCATTGGACGCAGCTCTTGATCCGACGAAGCCGGTCAGAGTGCGTCTTTCGTTGGCCTCGTTCCCATGGGAAACCCTCGAGCCATTCCTCCGGACTGGTCAAGCAGGAGAGACCGTTGACAACCACCTGTCGAGCATCGATCTGGGAAAATTCGCGGAGAGTTTTGCCGGAAGGGAGCTTCGCTGTTTGATTATCGAAGATGAAGGCACCAAGGGCCTTATCGGCGAAACTGACAAGAGCAACGCTCATTCGGGATCCAACTTCGTCGGCTTCTGGTGGAACGATGGGATCAGTGGCAAGGGTAAAGGATCCAGCGGCAGTCACGGCGTTGGTAAAACCACTCTTACTCGTATTTCCGGGATGTCGCTGTTTTTGGCGGTGACAAAGCGCAGCGATGATCAGAAGAGGTATCTTCTTGGCTTTGCGAACTTGCCCTACCATCGAGTGAACGGAAGCAGTTATCTCGGCTACGGCCGATTTGGCCAATCGGTTCATGAAGGCGGCAATGAAAAGTTCATGCCAATCGAGGAAACTACTGACGTTGAGAGGTTCCTGTCCGAGTTCTCCTTGAAGCGTGACGAGAGCGGCTTGTCGGTCTTCATCCCGGGCATTCCCAGTTCAGTCGACAGCGGTGGGCTTCTCCTTGCGACGGTACGCGATTACTACTGGCCCATCCTGAAGGGTGATCTTGTTGTCGAAGTCGTCGATCGCCTTTCCGGTGAGACGACGACGGTGTGCGCGGAAAACCTATCAGAAGTGATCACGCATATTGCAGATCAAGGGGAGCGGCTCAGGAAAGCTGTTTCGGACACTGAACACCGCGTCGGAATTGTGCGGGAGATCCTTGAACTCAAGACCGGCGGGAAGCCAAACTGGTTTGCTGGTAATGAGCCGATCATGACACACACAGCCCATGGAGACACTCGGGGGGCAGTTACCAAGGATTGTTTTTCGGAAGACAACCTTGGAAGGATGTTTTCTGCATTCGAGAAAGGTCAATTGGTTGGGTTCAGTTTCAGCCTGAAATTCGAGACCGTTGATGGAGAGCAGCAAGTCGGTTTGGTCGAAGTATATTTCAAAAAAGATGACTACAAGCTGACCGATAATGCGCAATTCATCCGGAACCAGATCATCATATCGAGGCAACCCTCAAACATCCCGGCAAAGAATGTCACCTGCTTCTTGATCGCTGAAGATCGAGATATGTCGGACTACCTCAAGGAAGCCGAAGAGCCGGCGCATACGAGGTGGTTCCTGAATCGGTTCAATGAACAAAAAAGCTTCACATCCGATTGGGCGCTGCGGTTTGTGATGGATCTCCCAGCATACATGTATCGCATCCTTTCTCGGGAAGATGAGGATGCGAACACATACGAGAATTTCGCAGATGATATCTTCTCTGTAATGGAACCGATGGGGATTGGTTCCAAGAAGAAACGTGGACAGAAGCGGAAAAAGTCGGAGGAACCGGATGACATCCCCCCAGTGAAGAGGTCGCCTGCCATTCGGGTCGAAAGGGATACAGAGAACCCGGGTTTCGACCTGGTCCCGGTGGGGAACATTGCCGAACTGTTCGAAGAAGAGGAAGTTGCCTTCCCGGTCGAAGTTTCCGTGAAAGCGGCATATGTATCGGCTCTCGGAAAAAGCAGATCATGGCGGGACTACAGCAAAATTGATTTCCAATTTGGAAAGACCATTCCAATCGAGATTTCGCCAAAAGGGGCAGCAAAAATTGTTTCGGCGTCGGAGAATACCTTCACCGTTGAGTTGCTCCAGCCGGAGTTTCGGATTTCAGCAAAAGGTTTCGATGGAAACCGGGACTTGCTGATCCATCCGAGAATTAAATTGTGATGAGGTTAGCCGATGACCATTCAGCTTGAATTCAACGACACGCACAATTTCACTGGTCGAGCTCGGATCAAACAGAAAAGCGAGCTTTTCTCTTTACAACTCCTTGACCGCCAAGGGGAAACTGTCCGAATACATGCAAAATTCGACAGGGCCGCGATCGAGAAAGAGTGCAAGCTCGACAAAGAAGAACCCAAGGAGTTTGTTCTCGATGTCTTCGCGCTTGGCGACATTCGTCGACATGTGCTTCCGGAATACAGGTCCGAGGATGAAATCGAGTTGGATGAGATCCCGGATGGAGCAAACTTGGAATTTCGCCTGAAGGTGATTTCACGTTCTATAGATGCTTCAGGGAAGATCCTCGCCGCGACAGGTGGGCGTGTAAGGCTCCATACCGGCAGCGGGGACGAAGGCTCAGGAGAACAGAACCAGGGTATCTTCCATCCCAAGCCCTCAACAAGCATTGGGGATCGCATTTGGCAAGTCGGCTGGGATGGGCAAGGAGACTTCGAGGTGTTCGTGCACGCCGACTATTTCCACAAATTCGTCGACGATCCACTGTTCGCCGCACATGTCTTCCCCGAGATCGTGAGAAGTGTCGCCACAGGAATTCTTCTGAGATTTGACAGCATCAAGGACATTGACGAGGATTCTCTATTGGCAAAGTGGGTGAGCTTTATTCAGCAACGGCTCGCAATACCCCTCGAGGGAGAAGAAGCTGCCCATCTCAACGATGCAGACAACATTGATAGGCTCGACCTCGTCGAACAGATCGTTGCTGCGTTCACCAGTCAGAAATGGCGGGACGGCAAAACCCTGATCGAGGAGATTTTGTAATGGAGAGAACGCTTTGCGAGTTCAATTCGGATGGTGTAACCGCCTTTCAGGAACTGATGGATGCGGAGAGGGCAAAGGTGAAATCTTCGCAGCCAGCGAAGGTTTCCGAAGATTTCTTTTCCATGGTTGAAAAAATCGCTGGGGCTTCAGAATTGGTTCGACAGGTGCCTGGAGCTGACCCAATCGATGACTCCATGGTCTTCGATTCAAGGTACGAATTCGGCCACTATCTTCACGAGACACTTCCTGCCGAATTGTCCAAGGTCCAGTATTCGAATGTGGGACTATGGGCTTGGATATCGGCGGTCTATCTCCCTCAATTGCTGAAGCGATCCAGTCGGGGAAACTCACATGATCTATGGAGTACCTATCGGTATATTCCTCTCGCCTACAGCAAGTTCCGTTACTACAGGCATCTGGCTTTCATTTCGTTCTGGCTTCACAGGCAACTGGGAGAGACTGCTGCGCGCCTGTTCTTGTCTCGGCCCATGTATGAGCACTCCGATGCAATCGAGCAGCTCTATACCTCCGACAAGGATTTCCTGACAACACCGGCTTTGTTGGAGGTGTCGGTCGAAATGTACTTGGATGCCGACAGCGGAGCTATGAAGAAAAAGGCGCTTGGCAAAGAAACCCCTGGCAGCGCCAGACGCTTGGCGACCAAGGTGGCGAAACAGTTGCAAATGAATTTCGACATGCATTCGATGAGCAAGGAACAAGTTTACAGTCTCCTACCTGCCGAATTCGATGCCTGGAAAAAGTAGCGGGTGCAAATAGGGTTCAAGCTTTCTTTTCAGGATCGCCGTTTTTCAAGGCATCTGGCAGCCCCAAAAAACGCCGGTCGGTGGGCCGAGTAATTCTCTTGTGTAACCATGCCAAGGTGGCCTCCCTCTTCGAGGCTTCCAATTGCCCGAGGTGTTCTTGCAAAGCGGCGCCGTAGATGATTTTCCTTCGCGTCTCGTTGCGGCGCTTCTGTTTTTGCGCCTGCGCCTGAAGATCCCTGAGCCGCTGTCGAGCGTGTTCGATTTTCGCTTCCAAATGGTCCCGCTTATTCTTTCTGCTGAGGATTTTTGCGCTCTTTCTTATGAGGAGTTGGCAGCCGCCAAACTATTTTTTAGCGAACTCGGAGTATCAAGGGTGCGCGTGATCGGGTACGCTCGCAGTGTAGAAAGTTGGGCAAATAGTTTTTCCCAGCAAATTATTAAACAAGGGGTGCAGACAATCGATGAGGTTTCTGAAATCGAAATCTACCCAAAGTACCGGGAGAATTTTGAAAAATTCATTGATCTATTTGGCGAAAAAAACGTTCACATAAGTGCTTTTGACAAGTCAGCGTTGAAAAGCGGATGCATTGTTGCTGACTTTCTAAGCAAATGTGATATTATTGGAGCCGAAATCCCTGTAATTAATAGAAACACATCTATTAGTCTGTTTGAAGCTAAAGTTGCGTCTAAGGTAATCCCGCTTTGTCGGCAAAGGGCTAGTCGCAATTACAGCAAGTATCGACCGCTCGTGCAAAGCTACTGTAGTGAGTTTGGAGGGAGAAAGTTTTCCCTTCAACGCAAGACACTAGACAGATGCAGAGAAGCGGCATCAGACGACATCGAATGGGCCCGAGATACCTTGAAAATCGATGAGGATTTTCTTCTGGCGAAAGCAGCGGAAACACCTCGAGAAGAATACTGCGCACCAGTGCAGGATTGGGAGCTAATGCAGTTCTATCGGCACTGTCGAAATATGATGAGAGCGGGGTAATGCCTCACTCGACATTTGGCCGGGAAAAATGCCGAAACTCTGAAAGCACTGGGTCCAGAGCCTAGTTCAGAAAAATCTTAACCCCGAAATAGGGCCCGTGCTGTGTGACGTCATAGGCAAAGTCGCCAGTGTCGAGTGTATCGCTGTAATCGACACTGAAAAAACGATAGCCAAACGTAATCGCCGTATTCTCCCAAGGCTGATAGTCAAATCCGATATTGGCCCCGACCTGAAGGTCGTTGCCTCCGGCCCCGAAGCCGCCAAGATCCAGTGAGGCGATGGTCGTCCAGCGCTCGTTGAGGCGCCACATGCCGCGGGCCCCTATGACTGGTTCGATCCAGTCCTGGTCTCCGCCAAGGGTGGGTGGGTTTGCTGGCCCGGTTGTGGTGAAATCGATCTCTTGCCGGATCGAGTTATAGCGGAGGCCGCCTTGCAGATCGACGGTGTAGCGTTGGTTGTTCGCTCCATAGGTTCCGTCCGCTATGCGATATGCGCCGAGGATCGCGAACCACTTCTGCCGGACATCCACGTTCACGGCTGTCGCGCGTGGGCCGGGAAGTGTTGCATCCTCTTCGATGCCCACATAATTGGCGTCGACTATAATCCCCAGATCGCCGTTCCATGCCTCGTACCGCCCGGCGGCCGCGAAATCCAGAACGCTCAGCACATCGCCGAGATCAAGGTCAATATCGGCGGAAACACCCGCAACCGTTGACGTTCCAGAGGTCCTGAGTGGCGTAAACAGATAGAAGCCCAGGGTATGTCGCCACCCTTCGTCATTCTGGCCGGGCGCGGGCAGAGATTGAGCAGATGCGCCAAAAGCAAGCAGACAGGGCAGAGCAATTGTGCTTGCGGTGCAGGCGGCTGATCTGATGGTCATGTCTCAATCTCCTTAATCTACTCCGCGGCCAGGCGGATAGTCAGTTCGTCACGAATGCAGTGCCGCTGGTCACTTGCTGACCGAGGATTGTTTGAGCAGGAAGGCCTCAACAGCGGCCTGGGTTTCGGGACGCAGGTTGTCGATGCCTTCATAAGGAACGCCGCGTGCGGGTTCGGTGTCGGGGTACATTTCCTTGCGCTTCAGATGCCGTCCGAGAATGCGTACAAATTCCTGCCCGCCCCAGGCGCCAACCTCGGTAGAGACCGGGTATTTTTCATGCGTGTCCCGGTAAACATCGAAGAAGTCAGCAAGGATTGCGCTTTCACCGGATCCTGGAATACGCAGCTTGAGCTGATCCTTGATGATCGCCTTGGGCGTTTTGACCGAATACACGATCAGGTGATCCCGCCGGCCTTTGGTTTCCCCCAAAAGCAACAGCGCAGATTGATCGACGCCATCTACCAACCGGTCCCTGGGGATACCTGCATCCGCCCCCGCAAACCGAGCCAGTGTTGTGTACAGATCAGAGACATGGACGATATCCCCGACAATCCCGTCTGCCTCGATCATGCCGGGCCAGCGGATGAAGCTGTCGACCCGGATACCGCCTTCGGACACATCGCCTTTGCCGCCCGAGAAAACCATCGGCGTGAACCCGGACTGAGGGGCGTATTTGGTGAAGTGACCGTTGTCGCCCATGACGACGACGATGGTGTTTTGGGCGATGCCAAGTGCCTCTAATTCGGCAAAGATGTCGCCCAGCCACTCATCAAGCAGTTGCATCTTGTCGACATAAAGCCCGCCGTTTGGCGATTGCGGCCCGCTGCGGCCTGCGCGTGTATTATCGAGCGGGATCAGAGGCCAGTATTGCAGGAAAAAGGGCTGATCACCGCCCGCAAGCTTGCGCAGCTGTTCCAGGGTCTGATCCTGATAGCGCTGGTTCATGTCGTCGTATTTTTCTGCTGTCCAGCGTTCGCCCGCGGTCATATGAACTTCGCGCGCGGTTCCTCCTTTTTCGGCCTCTAGCCCGGTCACCATGGCTGCCGGGTCGGGGCGAAAGAAGTGGTCCAGAACAAAGCGATCATCGAAATCCGATATCCCGACAGAGACCTGTTCCCGGATTGCGTCATCATTGAAGATCGTAAGCTGCCCCTGCTGGTGCACCGGGAAACCGGCCCAGTCGAACCCCTGATTATGCGGCCAGGCTTCGGGGATATCGCCCATATGCCATTTGCCGACATGCGCTGTCGCATACCCCGCACCTGACAGGACCTCGGCCAGTGTCACCTCTTCAGCGGGCAGGCCGAACCCTGCGATGTCGACGGTGGTGTCGCCCATTCCCATCCGCACCGGCAGCCGTCCGGTCATCATCGCAACCCGGGTGGGTGTGCACGAAGGCTCGGTATACATGCGCACCATACGCATCGCCTGATCCGAAAAATCGTTGATGTTCGGGGTGGAATACCCGCGCACAGCGTTGAGTTCGGGAATGCCCAGATCGCCGAAACCAATATCGTCAATCAATATGTTTAGGATGTTCGGCGGCTTACCTTCGTTTGTGGCCCGGAAGTCCTCCAGCAGCTGATCGACCTCGGCATTATCCGCCGCCCATTGTTCCGCGTTTTGCGCTTCGAGGATGTAGTACTCGGCGTCGTGGACAATGGGTGCGTTCTGCGCTGTTGCGACGTTTGCAGCGAGACAGATGAGTGCCGAAAGGCCAATCCGTTTTTTCATTTCGGTGCTCCTCATTGGTTCTGCTCCGGTGTTTGTTCGGTTGCGGAGTCGACAGCGGACTGCGGGCGAGTGGGCTCGGTGTGCCCTGCGGTTGTGCGGTTGATGTCGGTGCCGGGGAAGAACTCGACCCAGACGTGCCAGAACATCCCGGATCGCAGGGTTTCGACCCGGTTCAGCCTGCCGCAATTTGCATTTCCGAAGAAATCGATCTCTGTCACTGGCGTGCCGCTGTCATTGTACCAGACGCCAACGCTTTCATAGGTCGGGTCATAGGACACGACGACCTCGCGACCGCCCACCGTGGCGTTGATCAGCCCGTGATGTTCGGCAATGAAATCATCGGTCCAGCACACGGCATCGTCACCAACCGTCACGCCCCAGACGTATGTCTTGTTTGGAAGGCGGTCGTCGCTGTGGCTCATGTTGTCCATGACCGGCGCGGATTCCTGATGCTGCTTTGCGATGCCCGACGAGAACACGGTTTCTGTGAACATATCGAACAGCCTTAGAAATGGGTTCGATGACGGTTTGTTCAGAAAAACCTCACCGTCCGGGTAGGCTTTCTGAAATCCACGAAAGCTCATCCGGAAGGTTGGCCAGGGCTGCATTGCGGACTGCCCTGAGGCGTCGCTGTCGAAATGGCCATAGATCTGTTGGATCGGTTCGCCACTGGTGTTGTCGCGCAGGATCAGGTTGTTGCCGTGCTGGGCCAGAACTTCCAGGTCCAGTCTTTTGCCATCGACTAAGGGCTTGTAGGCCAGACCCAGATTGGCCATCGCGCAATAGGTCATCACGATGTCGTCTCCACCCAGCCCTTTCGCATTCCCGGCCAGATGCGGGCGCATCAACTGCGCGTCGGAATGAGCGCGTGCGTGGCCATTGTTCTCGATCACCAGAACGCTTGCCGATGGATTGATGTAATCGCGCGCTTCTGAGATCGGGAAATACTGCGCGCTGTTTTGCTGATTGCGCAGGCCGATGTGGACCCAAACCCAGGGGAAGACGAACAGGAAGATGATCAGCACGGTCACGGCCGGCATGCCCAGGAAAAACAACCATCCGGGGCCACCGCCCATCAAATGGCCAATAAGCATAAGGATCAATGCTCCGATACCGGCGGCCAGATAGGCGTTTTCGTTGCGGATAAATCGGATCATGTTGTTCCGCTTCACCTTCAACACCATTTGGCTGATGTCGCCGAGGTCGCGGAAATACATGAACCCTATCGTCAACGATACGATGAGACCCGCGTAGAATAAGAGATTTGCCAGCATTTGGATCGCCTTTGCTGTGTTCTGGTTAGCCTTCGGGAGGTTTTGATCTGGACGCGAGGTAAAGGTGAATTTCGTCCTCAAGCCCCCGAAGGCTATCGATTAAATCAGAGTAGGTCGGATCACTGGCATCGCAGGGTAACAGGGCAGCCAGGCTTTCATAATCAACGCAGATTTGGGCGAACACAGTGTCCGCGCTTCGAAGGCGTCCGATTTCATTCGCCCGGTCCGGAAACAACATCGACAGTGTGTCCATAGTGATCCTCAAATCGCATGTTCCCAAGTTCTGCCCCAGCGACGAGGCGCGCTCCCCCTCCTTTCCCATCCAATATCGCTGAAATTCATTTACATATTCAGGTATCTTAACGTATGTTACGACGTAACATGTTATTTTTCAGAGGCTTATAGGTTGCCTGAAAGCTTCCAAGGCGATGTCGTTGACGAAATTACAGACAGATCCGGGTCCTGATCCGGTTGGGTCGACTCTTTCGGATGTAGAAATCCGGCAGGCTTTGGCATCGATTCTGGAAAGCCCCGAATTTGACGGGGCAGAGCGTTTGCAGTCTTTTCTAAGCTACGTCGTCGAAAAGCTTTTGACGGGGCAATCCAAGGACATTCGCGCCAAGTCAATTGCCGAGGACGTCTATGGCAGATCGCTGGACGCAGGTGGCGACCCGATGGCGGTGGTACGTGTCGACGCGGGCCGAATGCGCCGACGGCTGGCCAGTTATTACTCGAATTCCGGGAAGGATCAGCGCCTGCGTATTCATGTCGATCCCGGTGGGTACGTGCCCCGGTTCGAGTTGCTGGAGCCCGAGCGAGGAAAGAGACGGAAGCGGCCGTTGCCGAGATACCTGCTGCCCGGAATGGCCATTCTGTTGGCACTGGGGGTTGGGGCAATCGTCTTTTTCTCGAAGGCTGCAGACGTGCCGCAAGTCACCTCTGTTCAGTCCGATGACACCTTGAAACAGCAAGCGGTCAGAGAAGCGTTGTTTTCCACCAACCCCACAAAGTTGCAGGCGGTGAACCTGGCCGCCGAGGCGCGCCCGTTGATGTTTCCGGTTCTTGATCGTGAACGGCTGCACGCAGTACGTGGTATGTTCGACCGGGCTATCGCTTTGGATGAGACATATTTCGGCGGTTTCGCAGGCTCGGCCCAAGCCATGGGAATTCTGGCAATCACCGCTCCGCCCGGTGAGGGAAAACGCGACCTGCTGAACCTCGCAAGGGTGCGTGCGAACAAGGCAGTGGAACTGGCCCCCGATGAGGGGTGGAGCCACTCTGCGCTTGCTTTGGTCTCATTCGCCAATCGCGATTTTGATGCAGCACTCAAGCAATCCGCGCGCGCGATCAGCCTCGCGCCGGACGACATCCATGTCACAAATTTTGACGCTTTGTTTGCATTGTTTGGCGGCGCGTTCGAACGCGCAATAGCGTCTGCCACGCGCGCGCAAGAGAGCGACCCGAACAATCGAAGGTTCCCATATCGAAGCGTCCTGGCCTCTGCGAGTTTCCATTTGGGGGATTTTCAGGATTCAGTGGACCAGTTCAACGAAGCGATAAGACTGGGCGACCCGGTAAGCGCAATTTCGATTGGGTATCTGGCCGCCGGATATCAACGGTTGGGAGAACACGAACAAGCCGTTGCAACAATCCTGCTTTTGCAGGAAGCCTGGCCTGACTACCCCCTTGCGGCTTTGTTTCGGACCTTGTTTGCTGATCCGGCCCATGCCGAGGATATCCTGTCCGCATTGGACGAAATTGCGCCGTTACCTGTTGATCAATGATCCGGTAAACATCCGACGCTGAAATTCAAACTCCGGAAGCAAGGCGCTCGTATTTTGCCTGAATCTGCGATGCCAGAATTGAATATGCAAAAATTCCAATCGGAAGTGTCTCGCTCCGCCGTCACATGGTTCAGGCTATGTTGTGCCTATCCAATCCAGGAACCGCGCCGTGCCGGGCTTTCTTGAACCCTCCGGCGTGATCGAGCAAATATAGCCACGCGATGCTGGGTGTTCGTGGCTGCAGGCAAGAGCCAGTGTTTCATTTGCCAGAAACTCACTGAGCATCGGACGCCAACCGATCCCGATGCCCATGCCTTTTTGGATCGCGCCAAGATACACCATACCGTCCGCCCAAAAATGCGTACCTCCTCGAATACAGATCGTTGTTCCGCAAGCCAGGCCGCCGAAGCGTTCCGATGATCTCAGTTCCAATTTCCTGCCGTAGGCGTTCAACAGATCAACGCAAATAGACAAGGCGCTTCATGAATTAGAAGGAGCGACCGCGAGGCTGGAGAAAAGACCCGACGCGGCTGCGTCGTGGGCTACGATATTCGATTTTGGGACAGGAAGTGTGCAACCGATCTTTCGTCCCATTGTCGGGAGACTTGGAGACACATCAGGTGAAACGGGAGGATTTTTTTTTTGTTGCTCTATCGGAAGATCATGGCTGTGCAGGCAGTTTGTAGCTAGCTAGTCTCGGCCCAAAATTCCCTGTAAACAGGGAATTTACAGGGAAAACTAATAGATTTAGGCCGTTTTCGGAGGTTTGGAGCTCGAAGTTACTCTTAAAAACAGTGGCTTGCGTGGATTTTCCCTAGATCGATTAACAGGGAATTTTTCTCTGATGATCAGGGAATTTCTTACGACTAACAGTGAAGAGGATAGGGGGAGCGGGCTAAACAAACCTGATCTGAATGTCGGAAGCCGACATTCACGTGAAGTGTAACCAACGGCTGTTGTGAGCCCAATTTGCCCGTTTTGATTGTTGTAAACATCCGGAGGTTATGCCGACCCTTCCGTCATCCATGTGCTCCACTCGGGTGATCGGTTTAGGGCTTTTCCGTCTGCACCCGCTGAATGTGCAATGCTGTAGGCTACAATACTTCCTTCTCAATGGAGTGGGGTACTATGGTGTTCGACTGGTTCGAAAGCATGGAAAATTGACAAACCAACGAAATCGCAACGGTCGTATTCGTTCAGTCTAAATTGGTCCATTGGTTCTGAAGTCACACCGTGCTGGGCAAATCTTACCAATCCTTAAAGAGAATCGCCCAGATAGCAGCAATGATGACTCCGGCGCCGGCTGCGAACACCAATGCGATAGCGCTGAAGAACAAACGCGGTTGGCTGGAGCGGCGGATAACCGAAAAGTGAATTCTTATCTGGCCTCTAAGCAAACCATCTGCTGCCATCGATATCGCAAAAAGGCCAAGTGACAGCGCACTGGATCCCCCCCATACCCGTTGCCATTGCTCATCCTCAGCCAATGCCAACGGCAAACCGGTTACGACAAAAAGCGCTGCGAAGAGCCACATCAAATACGTAAACAACATCAAGCCGGTAACCACATGCCTTATTCTATCCAGTAGTTAATCAATGCGGCTTGTGCAAATTCACCAAGATTAGGATGGTCGCTGAAGTGGTACAGAAACCTCGACACGGCCTCCGTCTGTGCAGGCGTCAATTGGGTGAACTTGGACTTCCTGAACTCGTGCAGCATTTCTTTCGATGCGCCAGGGTCGAGTGCAAGTAGGATGCTTTCACTGGCATATTCCGGACTGTCTGAATTTCGCAGAGCCCAAAGCAGATACGCAGGCAAATAGTACTGAAATGCCTTGGCGCTGAAGGCAGTGGGGGCAGCGTAACCGTAAACGATCATTTGATCGGTCATCTCATGCCATTTGACCCCGCCGTAGAATTCAAGAATATCCACGTCATCCATACATTCGGGGTGAAGAAGTTCATCATCAGCAGGTGGATCAAGGCCGTCAAATGCAGCAATGATCTGGGTCGCAAGATCTTCCGTTGTTGTCGTTACCTTTGGCATGGTGCCACATTAAACTGGCTGAAACCCCGAAATCGAGTGTATCAGCAACGATTCGGATTCGAGTGATTGCGATGGATAACGGACAAAAGCTCTTTCAGGACGTCAGTCATGAATTCCACGACAATTCCATTTATGCCCTAAAATTGATTTCGCCTGACCCAGACAACGATGACTGGGTGAGTGAGCTAAAACTCGACATTGATCATATTGAGGAATGGATCAGGCAGGACAACGGGCAATTCAGTTTCTCCGTTTCCCAGGTCAATCTGTGTTTCGAGGGCGTTTCCGATCTGTCCGTTTTCTTTTCGTTTCCGAAATCGACCGTTACACCGCTGCCAATCGACCGGATTACCCGGTCCAGAGAACCGGTTCGGATCCACGGAAAAGAATATTCCGAATTTGCCTGGACCATCGAACTGAATGACCGTCGCGGCGGTCACATTTGCTTCCACGCCACTGGGTATCGCTTTGAAAGGGTCGGAAAACCCGTCACCTGCGAGGAACAATGTATACCCAAACATTGGCGCCTAACGCAGGAGATTCAGAAGACTGTGTGACCACCTCGGCAACGAATGCCATTGGAGCCCACCTGCCATCTCACTTCAATCGCAATTGGGTACGCATTTGGTAGGAGGTACTGCACCTGTCACAGTTGGCTGCGAGTACATTCCGCATAGTTAGACCGAATACGTAAACGAGTTTTCGTTTGCTGAGGATCAGCTTTGCTGCCTTCTCAAATGCTAAAATACCCGCTTTGCGTGGCGATAATACTATGAGAAAGTGCCACCGCCCTGTCTGGCACGGTCGTCGCTGTCGAACCAAACCAAAGACAATTGTATCAAGCCATTTTCGTCGAGGGTCCACTCCTCCCAGCCCAACAGGCGAACAGGAGAATCTTCACGCTTTCCGGGACCGACGAGCATGCCGGTGAAGAGAGCGTGGTTCCCTGATAAACGAAAATCATGCAGCAACACAGAAGAACCAGGAAAATCACGGAAGAACGGTGCTGCGTAATCCGAAGCAATCGCTCCCCGACCTCGAATTGCTTTGCCGGAATTGAGCCGTGCCGCCCCATCTTCAGCGAAATGTGCCGCTACCTGCGCTGGATCGTTGGAACTCCAAGCAGCAGCGTACGAAGAAGCTTTCTCTAGCGCATCAGCAAACAACATTTCGGTTGCCCTTTCTCGGACATGGCCGCTCTTTGGCTTTGAAGGTGAGACCATAGATGTATCTTAGACGCGTACGTGCAATAAGTCATAGGTCCGCGTTTTAGGCGTTCAATCCCAGCGCAGCATAAAGAGCACTCCTCCGAACCGGGCGTTCGCAAAACTCGCAGCGACAGCGTCGGACGCACCCAAATTTCTGTTTTCTGCGGGTGTGACGAAAGTCGGCTACACATCTGAGCCAACCGATATTCCATCAGCATATGCCTCGCGCGCTTCACTGCCACGTTCCCAAATTCGTGAGCGCTATTTCGTGGACCCAATCAGAGCATACGACTAGCATCAGTGATTACTCAGCACGAAGGGAGACAAACATGTCGAAGTTCACCAACAGAACAACTGTTCATGGGGTTGCTGCACTCGTAGTCTGCTGTTTCGCAACGGCCGCACAGGCGCAATCGGCAGGTGAGGAGATGTCATTCTTCATCACTAGTGTAGGCAAGGGGGATGGTGCCAATCTAGGCGGCCTCGAAGGTGCCGATGCTCATTGCAACGCGCTTGCGTCGGCGGCCGGTTCTTCCAAAGCTTTTGCGGCTTATCTGAGCACCTCAATGTCCATTGATCGCAGCACTGACCCGATGACAATCACCAATGGCATTTCTGCACGCGACCGGATCGGGTCGGGTCCTTGGTATAATGCCAATGGAGAGCTCATCGCCAACAATGTTGAAGACCTGCACAGTGACGGCGTGAATATTAATCTTCAAACCGCGCTCGACGAAAACGGCAACCCTGTCAATGGGCGTGGCAGTCAGCCGAACAAACATGACATTCTTACCGGCTCCGATTCCGCTGGATATTTCTCGACGGCAGGTGGTGACACGACATGCAGCAACTGGACTTCGAATAGTGAGGACGGATCCGCGATTGTCGGACACCATGACCGTGTAGGTCTCAACGATGCTCGAAACATGTTGTCCTGGAACTCATCGCACGGCTCGCGCGGTTGCGGGGAGGAACATCTGCCACGTTCTGGCGGGGCGGGCCTGTTTTATTGCTTCGCAACTGACTGATCAGGCAGCATTGGTGCGCGTGTCACCCGCATTGCACCTGATATTGTCTGGTTGGCTTTAAAGGTCGCGTTCTGGAAACGGTTTTTGGGCAGCAAAGCCCAATTGCCGTTTTGGCCTGTGGCCGACACCGAATTAGGAGATTCGCAATTTCTATCGACAGTTTTGCGGACACTGAGATTGGAAGACACTTGGCCGACGCTGCTCGTCGTTGCCGCATGGTTTTCTTCACCGGACTACCAGCATCTGGAAAGTCATTCCTGTTGCGTCAGCAGATATCCATTTCGGTCTCCTTGGGACGTCGCGTGCATATCATGCGTTGGGATAAGGGGCTCGCGGCGTTTCAGACCGAAGACATACTAACAAAGTATCCAGATGTTTCGGATGGAACTCATCCGTTGATACGAAGGGCAGCTGGATTGTGGGGTCGGAGAGCCCTGGCGCGATGGCTGGCAGAGAAAACCGACCTCACAGACATGATTATCGGTGAAGTCCCTATCATCGGAAACAGGTTTTCCGAGTTCATCCAGGCGCAGCCGGATCAGGTTGAACCAGCCTTGGCTTCCGAGGAAACCACATTCATCTTTCCTGTTCCCACAAAGAGCTTGCGCGCCAATCTCGAAGCCATCCGAAGGTCTACGTTTGCGAACCCAAAACATCCTGATGAGGCCAGAGATGCGCCACCATCGACAATGGAACTGGCTTGGCGCCAGACATGCGCCAAAGCCGCAGAATTGGGCTTAGTCTCTGAGGTGGATATTCACTCCCCGTACGAGGAGACGATCTATTTGCGGTTTTTTGAACACCTGCTGCAACACCGAAATGCCATCGGAATTGCGGTCGATACGATTTATTCAGATGCCGGATCAGCCCATGACCTGAATGCGAACATCTTGGAGCTCAGTGCAAGCCCAAACGAAGTGCAACGTGCTGTCGCAGAGGTAGAGGCTGCTTTCACAGTCGAGGAAGTCGCCCGAGACGTCGAAAACTGGTATCAAGTGTAGTCCCGGGTAAAAGTCAGCTCCATTGGTATATCCGAAACCGCTAAGGTTGGTCGCGAAGGTCCAAATTGGGCTGTGGCCGGTCATTGATGTAAAAAGTAGTGAAAGGCGGCAACGAGCCCAAGCCGGTCATCTTAATTTCATGCCGCGAGTGCGCGCAGCGGCAAATATTCTGCACAAGCACGAAATTCCATGACGCGGTGCGGCAGCGATTTCGACCCTTCGTGAGCGACGCAACATTATTAAAGGCGGCAATTTACAGAACGCGAGACGAAGCGGGCTTTCGCTATATATATTGTAACGGCTGCAATTTAGCTTACCCCAAGCACTTAAAGCCTTAATTTGATTTTTTGTGCACCCAAGACGCGTCATTTTTGGAGCTTGCCTGACACGCTGCGATAAACCACATCCCATTCATAGCAACGTCAATCCCTGGGAGGAGAAGCCCATCGCTAGATCCGCTGATAAGATCTGCTGCGTCACTGTAGAGATTGGCGAACCCCTCTAGATACCCCTCGGGATGCCCAGGAGGGATGCGCGTCCAACGGTCATTTTCATCGCCTAAATGAGAGCCGCCCCGTGTGAGGATTTGTGTGGCCGCCCCAAATCTGGTGAAACTCATCTGATTTGGGTTCTCTTGGTTCCACTCAATGCTGCCCTTATCGCCATAGATGCGCAATGTCAGGCTGTTTTCGCAACCAACGGCAACTTGACTGGCCCAAATCATACCCTTCGCGCCACCCTCCAAACGTAAAAGGATGTGGGCATTGTCATCGACCTTACGGCCATCTACGAAACAATGCAGGTCTGCACACAGCGCTTCCGTACCAAGACCCGATACGAAAGAGAGAAGATTGAAGGCATGCGTGCCGATGTCGCCTATCGCTCCAGCGCCGGACATATTGGGATCGGTGCGCCAATCGGCCTGTTTGTTGCTGGTGTCTTCGGCCAGCCAATCCTGGGCATATTCGGCCTGAACCACCCGTAATTTCCCCAGATCTCCACGTGCAATCATCTCACGGGCTTGTCGCATAAGCGGGTAACCTGTGTAGTTGTGAGTCAGGATAAATTTTGCCTTTGAAGTGTCCACGGCGACTTTGATTGCCTCAGCATCGTCCTGTGTCGCGGCAAGGGGTTTGTCACAGATCACGTTAATCCCAGCATTCAAAAACGCGATCGTAGGGCCTGCATGCATGTGATTTGGCGTTACAATCGCAACCGCATCAATGCCATCTTCACGTGCGGCTTCCTGCTGGGCCATGACTTCGAAACTGTCGTAAGACCGCTCCGGCGCGATGCCCAGCTCCACCGCCGAGGCCGCCGCGCGTTCAGGGTTGGATGACAACGCTCCCGCGACCAGATCCCACTTGCCGTCGATACGCGCGGCGATGCGGTGCACACCACCGATAAATGCGCCTTGGCCGCCGCCGACCATTCCAAGTTTTAGTTTTTTCATAGTCCTAGCATCCGTTTGATTTGCGCATCGTCACGCTCTGCACCGGCGAAGTCGTCAAAGGCTTTTCCGGTCACCTCGATCAGGTGTTTCTCGATAAAGGGCGCTCCTTCGGCCGCACCCTGTTCCGGTGATTTGATGCAGCATTCCCATTCAAGAACGGCCCAGCTGTCATAGCCATATTGGGTCAGTTTCGAGAAGATGCCCGCGAAATCGACTTGGCCATCGCCAAGCGACCGGAACCGCCCGGCGCGATCCGTCCACCCCTGATAGCCGGAATAGACGCCCTGACGCCCGGTCGGATTGAACTCGGCATCCTTGACGTGGAACGCGTTGATGCGGTCGTGATAGAGGTCGATGAACTGCAGGTAATCCAGTTGCTGCAGCAGAAAATGCGACGGGTCGTAGTTGATCATCGCCGCTTCATGGCCGCCACAGGCATCCACAAACATCTCGAAGGTGGCGCCGTCGAAGACATCTTCGCCGGGGTGGATTTCAAACCCGATATCCTGCCCGTGATCCTTGTAATGGTTCAGGATCGGTATCCAACGGCGACCTAGTTCGGCAAAAGCTTCTTCGATTAGGCCTGCAGGGCGTTGCGGCCAGGGATAGAGATAGGGGAATGCCAGAGACCCTGTGAAACTGACCGTGTGCTTGAGGCCAAGCCGTTCGGAGGCGACGGCGGCCTTCATCATCTGATCCACGGCCCATTCCTGCCGCGTCTTGGGATTACCATGCACAACCTCAGGCGCGAAGGCGTCAAAGGCTTCGTCATAGGCGGGGTTCACGGCCACCAATTGGCCCTGAAGATGGGTCGATAGTTCGGTGATCTCGACACCCGCGTCCGCGCAAATCCCTTTAATCTCGTCGCAATAGGCCTGGCTGGTCGCTGCCTGTTCAAGGTCAAACAGGCGTGCGTCGAAGGTCGGGATCTGCACGCCCTTGTAGCCCAACCCCGCGGCCCAGCGGGTGATCCCGGCCAGGGAGTCGAAGGGCGCTTCGTTGCCCGCGAATTGGGCCAGAAAAAGGGCTGGCCCCTTGATTTGAGTTGCCATCGTTTTCTCCTTGCGATGGATTGTTAGTGTTCAGGAGGAACGTGCAGCCTTTGCATCAACGGCTCATCGGGTGCGATCAGCTGCTGCATGACAGCCTTTGCGAGGAACCGGCCCGTCTTCCCGACATCCTCAGTTTCGACGAGGATGTCGTCGCGGAATGTCTTCAGCAACGGCACGGTTTCTTTCGAATACACGTCGATATCCTTGCCCAGCTTGCGCCCTAGGCCTTCGAGAACACCGATGGTCGCGATGGCTACTTTGGGGGAAGCGCAGACAACAGCATCGATATCTGGTGACTTTTCAAACCTGTTCAGCAGCCAATGCCGGATGTCGTCGGAAGAATCGTCGCTGGAGATCTTCTCGGCAATTCGATAGCTCAGATTCAGATGAGGTGCGGTTTCAAGCAGGCTGCGCTTCATGTCCGTGGCATAGGCCTGATGCAGCGGTGGTAGAATTGCGTGGATGTTTCTGCGTCCACGCTCTGCAAGACGGTTTAGAGCGATGCGCATGAATGCAGCGTTGTCGTAGTCGGAATAGGCGTGATCGGCGCACCACTTCGAACGCCCGTGCGTCGCAAATGGAAACTTGCGTTCCATCAGATACGCGACGCGCTGGTCTTCTGGTTCGACCATATTGAAGATCACCGCATCGGCTGACCGCGTTTCGACGATGTACTTGATCGGCCGCAACGAATCTTCGTCTGGAAACCATGGCAACACGTTCAGGTGAAACTGTGTCCCGCGCAACTCGAGTGCGATTGAACTCGTAAGGCGAGTTGCGCTGCTGATGACATCGCCCTCCGCGGGCACGACGAGGGTGACAACATTTGTTCGTCCTGTCCGGAGGCGGACCCCGGCTCGGTTTGGGACATAGCCAACCGCATCGGCGATTTTGCGTACAAGCTCTTTGGTGTCGCTGCCGATATCCGGAGCATCCCCCAACGCGCGTGAGACCGTTGCGACGGCCAAACCGCTGATTCGCGAGATTGTCTTCAGGGTCGGTCGTTCGCCTGGATGAACCAGCGCCGACAGTTCTTTTTTGCTCAATCCAGCGATTACATCTGCGCTTCGTCTCATTAGCCTACACCTCAGAACATTGCTTAGACAGGCCTGAACCTATTCAGCAATTCTTGCTTCGCCTCCGTCTGCGAAAGGTCGCACCCCAATAATAAAGCGTACAAAAAAACACTTGCAAGGAGAAACTATAACGTTATAGGAGAAAAACTATATCGTTATAGGTGGGAGGAAACCATGAACCGGACTAAAATGCTGATGTCAGCAACGGCGATTGTCGCCGCATCCAGCGCTTCAGCCGCTGAGCTTGAAGTTATGCACTGGTGGACGTCGGGCGGTGAGGCCGTAGCGGTCCAGCAGTTCGCCGATGCTTTTAATGCCACGGGCAATACTTGGGTTGACGGCGCGATCGCTGGAGGCGACGCCGCGCGCGCTGTTATGGTGAGCCGCCTGACAGGTGGCGACCCAATGGGCGCGTTCCAGTTCAACCACGGTCGTCAGGCCGAAGAGCTGATCGAAGCAGGGCTGCTGCGCGACATCACCGACATCGCCGAGGCCGAAGGCTGGCTTGACCTTGTGAACCCTCCCAGCTTGCTGGAAGCCTGCACCGTCGACGGGCGCGTCTATTGCGCCCCGGTGAACATCCATTCCTGGCAGTGGCTCTGGGTAAGCCATGGTGCTTTTGAAGACGCCGGTGTCGCGGTACCGACCAATTGGAATGAATTCGTTGCCGCTTCAGACGCTCTTGAGGCTGCCGGGAAAATCCCGATGGCCATAGGTCAGCAGGGCTGGCAGCAGGCCGGCGCATTCAATGTCTTCATGGCAAGCTTGCCGCCAAGCGACGTATTCACCAGCGTTTATGGCGACAAGAACATCGAGATTGCCGCGGGCGAAGACGTGGCTTCCGTGTTCGCCGCAGCCGCGTCCGCGCGGGATATGGCTGCCAACTCCAACGTCCAGAACTGGAACGACGCCACCAACATGCTGATCACGGGCAAGGCTGGTGGCCAGATCATGGGTGATTGGGCACAAGGTGAATTCGCGGTTGCCGGTCAGGTTGCCGGTGAAGACTATAGTTGCTTGCCTGGTCTTGGCGTAAACCCGCGTCTATCAACGGGCGGTGACGCATTCTACTTCCCCGTGCTCGACGACGCGGAGTTATCGGCGGCCCAAGCCGAACTCGCAGCCCTGCTTCTCAAGCCTGAAACGCAGGTAAGCTTTAACCTAGCGAAAGGCTCGTTGCCGGTCCGGGGTGATATCGACCTCGAAGCAGCCAATGATTGCATGCAGCAGGGTCTGGCCTTGCTTGCGGAAGGCGCACTTCTGCCGGACTTCAACATGCTGGTGACCCCTGACACCAAATCTCAGATCGACGATCTTATGGTGCAGTTCTTTGCCGATCCTTCCTACTCCCCGGAAGATGCACACGCCGATTTCGTGCGCATTATTGAACGCGCAAACTAAACAACTCTGGGGTTGGCGCGTTTTCGAACGGGCTAACCCATCCACTTTGATTGTCGGGCTTTCAGCAGGGAGATAGGCGATGACTTCGACGCGCCCAAACCAGCTGTTCCGGAACAAATCAGCAAAGATTGCAGCAATACCAATGGTGTTGACCGCTCTCTTTGTCTTTGTTGGCGGAACCGTGTGGACGGTTGTTTACAGTTTTACCGATTCAGGGCTTTTACCGCGCTTGAATTGGGTTGGCCTTGACCAGTATGAGCGGCTATGGACAACGCGTAAATGGCTGGTTTCAATCGAGAACCTTGCCATCTATGGCTTCTGTATGCTGGTTCTGATGTTTGTGATCGGCTTCATTCTGGCTGCGCTGATTGACCAAAAGATTCGATTTGAGAATACCATTCGGACCATTATTCTTTACCCGTATGCGCTCAGCTTCGTTGTCACCGGTCTGGTCTGGCAATGGATTCTGAACCCGGAATTCGGCGTGCAAAATATCGTGCGTGGTCTGGGTTGGGAAAGCTTCACCTTCGACCCGCTCTATACGGCCGATATCGCGATTTACGGCGTGCTCATAGCTGGCCTCTGGCAGGGCAGCGGGCTCGTTATGGTGCTGATGCTCGCCGGTCTTCGCGGTATCGATCAAGAGGTCTGGAAGGCGGCCCGTGTCGACGGTATCCCCGCCTGGAAAACTTATATCTTCATTGTCATCCCGATGATGCGCCCGGTCTTTATCACGACCCTTGTACTGGTGGTGACGGGCATTGTGAAACTCTATGACCTGATCGTGGCGCAAACGGGCGGGGGTCCGGGCATCGCCACCGAAGTTCCCGCCAAATACGTCTATGACATGATGTTCCAGGCCAACAATTTGGGTCAGGGCTTTGCTGCCTCGACCATGATGTTGGTGACGGTCGCAATCATCGTGATCCCCTGGGCTATCCTCGAGTTTGGAGGCAAGAACCGTGGCTAATACTTCCGCTTCCGCTTTCACCGACCCACATGGGCCAAAACCGCAAAAGGCCTTCTCGCGGCGCAATATCTTTCTCTACGGCACGCTCTTTGTAGTGGCTGCCTACTACGCTCTGCCGCTCTACATCATGATCGTGACGTCGCTGAAAGGTATGCCGGAAATCCGGATGGGCAATATCTTTGCCCCGCCGATGGAGGTGACTTTTCAGCCCTGGGTCAAAGCCTGGTCCGAGGCTTGTACCGGTCTGACCTGTAACGGTCTCAGTACTGGGTTCTGGAATTCGGTCCAGATCACGATCCCCTCGGTGATCCTGTCGATCATCATCGCATCGGTGAACGGCTACGCTTTGGCCAACTGGAAGTTCAAAGGCGCGGATTTGTTCTTCACCATCCTGATCTTTGGCGCCTTCATCCCCTATCAGGTGATGCTCTATCCGATTGTCATCATGCTGCGCGAGATTGGCTTATACGGATCGTTATCGGGGTTGGTCATTGTTCACACAATCTTCGGGATGCCGATCCTGACGCTGCTGTTCCGCAACTATTTCACGTCGCTGCCTGAAGAGCTGTTCAAGGCTGCACGCGTCGACGGGGCGGGCTTCTGGGGCATCTATTTCCGCATCATGGTGCCCATGTCGCTGCCGATCTTCACGGTCGCGATGATCCTGCAAGTGACAGGCATCTGGAACGACTTCCTGTTCGGCGTCGTCTACACCGGCCCGGAAAGCTATCCGATGACTGTGTCGCTGAACAATATCGTCAACACGACCCAAGGCGTGAAGGAATACAACGTCAATATGGCCGCCACGATCCTCACCGGATTGGTGCCACTGACTATATATTTCGTCTCGGGAAGACTCTTTGTGCGCGGCATCGCCGCCGGCGCGGTGAAAGGCTGAACATCATGGGAAATTCAGTAGAAATCAAAAATCTCGACCTGCGGTTTGGATCGGTTGAAGTCCTCAAAGACCTCAATCTCGATATCGGAAAGGGCGAATTCCTGGTGCTCCTGGGCTCGTCCGGATGCGGCAAGTCCACCCTGTTGAACTGTATTGCAGGCCTGCTGGATATCTCCGCTGGGCAGATCCACATAAACGGTCAGAACGTTACCTGGGCCGAGCCGTCCGAACGTGGCATCGGCATGGTGTTCCAGTCCTATGCGCTCTACCCGCAGATGACGGTCGAGGGGAACCTGTCCTTCGGCCTTAAGAATGCGGGCCTGCCAAAGCCTGAGATCGCCGAGCGGATCAAACGCGCCTCGGAAATCCTGCAAATCGAGCCGCTTTTGAAACGCAAACCTGCCGCCCTGTCCGGTGGTCAGCGTCAGCGTGTGGCCATCGGGCGTGCGTTGGTGCGCGACGTCGATGTATTTCTGTTTGACGAGCCGTTGTCGAACCTCGATGCGAAACTACGCGCGGATCTGAGGGTCGAAATCAAGCGCCTGCACCAGAACCTCGAAAACACCATGATCTACGTCACCCACGACCAGATCGAAGCGATGACGCTGGCCGATCGGATCGCGATCATGCGGGGCGGTCAGATCATGCAGCTGTCGTCCCCTGATGAAATCTACAGCCGCCCGGTCAACAAATATGTGGCGGGCTTCATCGGATCGCCGTCAATGAATTTCATGGATGGCCAGATCAAGGACGGTCACTTCGAAGTGGGCGAGCAGAAGATCCCGCTGTCCGGCTACGAATTCTCTTCGGAGGGTTCGATCGAAGGCCCTGCGACCTTGGGCATCCGCCCAGAACATGTGGTCACCGGAGAGCTTGTGCAGAACGCGCCCTATCTGATCGATGTGGATATCGACCTGATTGAACCAACTGGCTCAGACAAGCTGGTGGATTGTGTTGTTGCGGGCAACCATTTCCGCGTGCGCATGGAGGGGCAGGCCGATGTGAAGGTCGGTGAGAAACTGCGACTTGGTTTCGACCTGTCACAATCCTCGCTCTTTGATATTCAATCGGAATTGCGGCTCTAAGCCGCTTTCCAATCCAGAAAACGGGCCGAAGCCATCCCCTCAACTTGATCTTAAAGGACAGATCATGCCGTCTATATCCTATCAGCTTTATTCCTCCCGCAATTGGGACGTTGAAGAGACCTTCAAGATGCTCGCCGAGTTGGGCGTCAAAGAGGTCGAAGGTGTTGGCCCTTACTATGAAGACCTGGCCAAGACCAAAGCCTTGCTCGAGACCCATGGCATGACCATGCCGACGGGCCATTTCGCGCCCGATCTCGTAGAGCACGAACCGCAAAAAGCCATCGAGATTGCCAAGATTCTAGGAATCAAGACGGTGATCGTGCCCTTCATTCCGCCGGCCGAACGCCCGACAACTCTGGCCGGTTGGCAGGAATTTGCCACGCGTCTGGCCAAAGCCGGCGAACCGATCACCGCCGCTGGGTTTGAGTTCGGCTGGCACAACCACGATTTCGAGTTTGTTCCTGTCGACGGGCAGATTCCGCTGGATATCATCGCCGCCGCTTCGGACGACATCATGCTTGAGCTGGATTTGGCCTGGGTCAAAGTGGCTGGGCACAACCCAGCGAAATGGCTAGCGAAATATGCCGACCGCATCACCACCGTGCACGTCAAGGACCGAGCCCCCGAAGGTGAAAATGCCGATGAGAGCGGCTGGGCCGATGTTGGTCACGGCATCATGGACTGGCCCGCGATCAAGCAGGCGATGGATGCCGCCGGGGTCGAGCGTTATGTCATCGAGCATGACAACCCCAATGACCACGTCCGCATGGCGACCCGCTCGCTGGCCACTGTTCAGGCATTTTGAGGGATCGCAGACATGAAGACTGTTGGTGTCGGCATCATCGGCTGCGGAAATATCTCGAACTCTTACCTTAAGCTCGCGCCTCTTTTTGAGGCGCTTGAGGTCCGGGCGGTTGCCGACCTGAACATGGATGCCGCCAAGGCACGGGCCGAAGAGTTTTCCGTCCGCGCCGATACGAATGACGATCTGCTGTCTGCTGATGACATTGAGATCATCGTCAACCTGACGATCCCGGCGGCACATTTCGATGTGACCAAACGGATTTTGGAGGCAGGCAAACACGCTTATTCCGAAAAGCCCTTCGTGCTGACCCTTGAAGAGGGCGAAGCACTGCGGAGCCTGGCGGCGGAAAAAGGTCTGCGCGTAGGATCGGCGCCGGACACCTTCCTAGGCGGTGCCCATCAACTCGCTCGTGCAGCCATTGACGAAAATCTGGTCGGGGACATCATCGGTGGTACCTGTCACGTAATGTCGCGCGGAATGGAGGCTTGGCACCCCAATCCGGACTTCTTTTTCCAGCCCGGTGGCGGACCCATTCTTGACCTCGGTCCCTATTATGTGACCAGCCTGGTGCAACTTATCGGGCCGGTGAAAGCGGTGACAGCCATGGCTTCGGCCAGCTTTCCGACCCGCACCATCGGCAATGGCCCGCGCGAAGGCGAAACCGTGCCTGTGGACACGCCGACCAATATTCACGCCGTGCTTGAATTCGAAAACGGCGCGCTGATCACCCTTGGCGCGAGTTGGGATGTTTGCGCCCATCGCCATGAGAATATGGAGCTCTATGGAACTGATGGTTCGCTGTACCTTCCTGATCCAAATTTCTTTGGGGGTGAGGTTTATCTAGCTAAGCAGGACGGCGATGCCACCGCTATTGCGTCTCGCAATCATGCATTTGAGATCCCCAATGCCAAGGACGGGCAAGGGAATGACCGTGCCAACTACCGCTGTGCAGGACTTGCGGATATGGCCGCTGCCGTCGCCACGGGAAGGCCGCATCGTTGCAGCTTGGAACTAGCGACTCACGTGGTCGAGATAATGACCGCAATCCTACAGTCAGCTGAAGAACGACGCTGGGTCGATATAGTCACCTCTTGCGAACGTCCGGATGCGTTGCTCCCGGATCAAGCCCGCGCTCTACTCATTTGAGTTGCACTCCTATGGTTGAACCCCCAAAGGCCACCCGAAATCATGTCTTTATTGTCATGGGCGTGTCTGGTGTTGGCAAAACCACTATCGCACGCAGTCTCGCGGAGCGACTGGACGCTAAATTCATTGAAGCCGACCATTACCATCCGGAAGCCAATCGAAGGGCCATGAATCGGGGTACCCCGCTCAACGATGAGATGCGATTGCCGTGGCTGCATGCATTGTGTGAGGCCGCAGAAACCGCCCGATGTCAGGGGCATGTCGTCATGGCCTGCTCTGCCCTTAAACGGCAGTATCGTGACCTGTTTCGCACCCACGTCGGGCATTTAAAGTTCATTTTTTTAGATGCCGATTGCGATGCCATTGCACAGCGCATAGCGTCGCGCAGGGACCATTTTATGCCAGCATCTTTGCTGGATACCCAGTTCGCGACTCTGGAGCCGCCGCTCCAAAATGAAGGCGTTATCGCAATAGATGCCGCTGCTCCTATGCCGGTGGTCGAGGATGCCGTCGAAGCAGCTGCCCGATCGGTTCTTAGCTAGCAACTGTATTTCTCAAGCGGTCTGAGATGACCGTTTCTGACCTGATTTGACGACAGCGCTAGCAATGGTCACGGGCTTGCGGGCGACGGCTGGCCGTGTCGAGGCAGCCAAACTCTTGGGGTTGGAGCAAGTCCCAACGATCTGTTTGTCAGGCATGAGCCAAGAGGACATTCGGGCTTATGTCATCGCGGACAACAAGCTTGCTGAAAATGCGGGTTGGGATGCAGGCCTTCTGGCGCTCGAATTCCAGTACCTCGATGAGTTGGAAATCCCATTTGATCTCAAGGGAAACATCCAATCGGCAAGGTACGTGCTAAAGCAGTTTGAAAAATATGAAGCCATAACACCCCCGCGATCGAAGATACAAACAGGAGTGGTGATCGCACCAAGAGCCCCCGTGCAAGAACATGAAAACGACACCTAATGGCTACCTTCAACGCTCAAAGACTGGGGCAAGCCGCGAGGTGCAAAGTATGGCCAAGCCCCTAATTTATGTATCAAGGAATTAGCCTATGACCGATGGTGCTGACCCGCTTGAGGATTTCGATCCTCTTTATCCCACCAGGTTCCAAAGAGGAAAATCTGGCAATCCCAAGGGAAGACCGCGCGGTGCGAAAGGGATGAAGCCTATTGTCCAGAGAGTTGCGCATGAAACACATGTTGTCAGCGAAGACGGCGAACGCAAGCGCTACTCGACTGTGGAATTGGTGTTGAAGATGATTCAGCGTGAAGCGCTGAAGGGTAATCTGAAAGCCAAAGTTCTACTTGATGAACTACAGGAAAAATACAGCCCGCAGGAGGTCAATAACATGGGCTACGGCCGTCTTGTTGCGCCTGAAGGTTGCACGCTTGAGACCACGCTGCTCAGGGTCGAATACGTTAAGGAGGATGAACAACCCTGGCACCGTCCGACATAGGCAGCACTGGAATGGCGTAGCTAAGTGAGTCAGACCATCCTGTCGGACAGCCACTTAAAAAGCCCGGACTCCAAAGTTCTTGAGGCCAGCTCGTTGCCTGTCCAAATGTCCAGGTTCAAATCCCTTTGCGTTGGAAGGGCCAATGCGCCGCGTGGATCGGCACATGCAAATATGAAACGGTCCCAGGACCCATCGGCTAAGAATCGTTCAATATAGCTGTCGAGCTCAGCCTGACGTGCCTGGCTCTTGACCTGAACCCAGGCCGTTTCCCCGGTCAGGGGTTGCTCGAGCACCAGGTCCACATCAGGCATGTTGCCACCCAGCAGGCTGGTACGCCGCCAGCCGTTTCGCAGGAAGATGAGATCAATCAATGTTTCAAATTCTGCCCAATGCAGGGTCCTGATCATTTGCTCTGCCAGATTATGCATCTCGTCGGTGAGCGCGCAGGCGTGGTGTTGTAGCGGATGGCGCTCTCCCCGGATGGATCGCAACAGGTAGTCCTGAGCCTCGACCTTACAAATTGTCCGCCTGTATGATGCTGTCTTGGTGAGCGCTGAACTCAGGGTGTTTAGTTGGAGAGGGGTGCCAGCAAGCGATATTTTGGACCAGCCACTTTGTGTTGATCGCCAACGCACCGGGCCCGACGATTTTACCTTGGATAGTTCGATCTTGTCGCCCGCAAGCGCCCACCATAGGTGCCCACGCGCCATTGTAATCCAAAGCGAGCCGTCTGGCAGGTCGTAGAAGTCTTTCAATTCCCGTATATCTTCTTTTGCGGCCTGAATTCCGCGCCCGGCCTGGGTCATCGTTGTTAGCAACATCTCCCAATCGCCTTCCAGACACAGCGAGTGGTCGGCCAGGTCAAAGTCGACAGGAATGACCGCATTCTCCAGGGCATAATCAACATGTTTGCCGCCAGAGCCTAGCTTTACATATCGCACATCTGATGGGTTCAACTGGTCTTTCATCCGCCGCGCCTTGTCGTCGATCGGTGACATACCAGCGCTTCGTTTAGGACGGAAGTCAACAGAATATGTCACTGATCGTCTGTAGACTGATCATCTGTGTCGATGTCCAACACGCTGTATGGATGTGCGCGACCGCCTTGCCAAAAACCTGCGACGCTTGCGGCAGATAAAAGGCTGGTCGCAAGAGGAGTTCGCGCATCAAGCGGATGTTCACAGGACGTACATTAGCGATCTCGAGCGCAGTGCCCGCAACCCAACGATTACCGTTGTGGATAAACTGGCTACCGCGCTTGGTGTCTCGCTGGGTGAGTTGTTGGACTAGTTCTACGGATTGACTGACTACCGATCCTGTGCAGGCTCATACGCCCGCTTTGCGCAATCCAAAGTTGGTGCTTCGCTTCATTTTCGCCCGTTCTGACGGGCTAAGAGCTCAATCGCCCGCATACGCGCGGCGGCGTGTTGCAGCGGGACCTGGAGGGACTGAACAAGCTCTATTGCTTCTTTTGGGCTAATCTTCGATCGCTGGCCTCTGAGAGCTTGCGATGCCGCGTCCTCCAAACTACCCGTTAGCTTTGCAAAAACGAAACTGAGCTGTTCACGGGTTGTGTTGTCCATGCCAGCAGTGCCGCTTGCCAAGCCATGGAAGTCGAGCAATTTCTTTACTATCATCGGATGTACGACAAAAAACGCTTTGAGGAATCCACATCAATTTATGGGACATGGCACAACTAATTGAGGTCCCAAACTTGTGGGCCCAATGTCCCATGACATGAAGCATCAGTCGTGGGTCAAGAAAATGCGACGCCGGAACCGGCCCAATCCCGACCTTCGCCGAGCATTCAAGATGCCGCAGCGGCAGCACGCATTCGGCCATTCGCTGCAGGCGCGAAACCTAATAAGCCCGCCGTCGGGGGGGCGTGAGAAAGGCGACAGTTGGCTCCTGATCGTGAATGTCGATTTCATTTCCACATTCTGAGTTGGTTATCGAATTTGACCATCCCGCAAAATATTGAAGCGTTCACAGAAGAGGTCTTGTGATTTAGTCAGAACGACGAAGGAGTGCATGCGCTAATGACTTTACAGGGTGTGTCTCCAGCGTTTCGAAACCTGTGTGGCAATATGCTTGAGAAATAGTACGCGTCCCCGGGACCCAGAACCCTGGACTGCCCATCTACCGTCACTTCAAGACGGCCCTCTATCACAACCGCGCATTCCTCTCCTTCATGCGATAGTTCAGACCGACCCGAGTCAGCTCCGACGTCGTACTTTTCTATGAGCATCTGAAGCTTTCTGTCTCGGCGCTCACCTGCGACAAGCAAATAGGAAACTCCGGGTGATCCAAGATCGCGCATGCTGCTGTGAGGAAAATAAAAGCTGTCGTCGTTTTTGAGTTCAAAGCTGAAAAAGAAACCAAGATTTATGTCTACACCTGCAAGAATCTTCTTGAGCAATGCCACAGACGGCTGGGACGATCCGCTTTCAATTTGAGAAATCGTACCGCTTCCCACACCGGCCCGCTTTGCCATTTCGCGCTGACTGAGGCCCTTTGAGGTTCGAATCAATCGCAGCCGTCTTGCGGTCTCCAGATCAGATTTTAGTGAGGCATCCATAATGATTTCCCGCTTTTGATTTTAAGCACATTAGGGGGCGGCGGTCTGTTTTTCAATAACTTACAGAATCGCATAAAGCCGGGTGTGCGGAAGGTCTGAACTCTGCAAAGATTTGTCATCAAATGAAAATCTGTTTCACGAGGAAAGAACGTGCTCGATCAACCCAACTCAATGTCATCGTTTTGGATGCCGTTTTCGGCCAATCGTGATTTCCTTCGCGAGCCCCGAATGATCCAAGCGGCTGATGGGATGTACTTCACTACCTCCGATGGTCGCAGGGTCATGGACGGCACCGCCGGACTGTGGTGCGTCAATGCCGGTCACCGTGATCCGCTTATCGTTGAAGCGGTACAGAAACAGGTGCACGAGCTGGATTACGCACCAAACTTCCAGTTCTCACACCCGCAGGCATTTGAGTTGTCGGCAAAGCTGACCGCGATGATGCCTGAGGGGATGAACCATGCTTTCTTCACCAACTCTGGCTCCGAGTCTGTTGATACGGCGCTAAAGATTGCGCTGCACTACCATCGAATGCGCGGCGATGGGGCGCGTACGCGTTTGATCGGGCGCGAGCGTGGCTACCACGGCACAGGGTTTGGTGGCATCTCGGTTGGCGGTATCGTCAAGAACCGCATGCATTTCGGCACGCTTCTGACCGGCGTTGATCACCTGCGTCACACGCATGATCTGGACAAAAACGCTTTCTCCCGCGGTTGCCCACAACACGGGGCAGAGCTGGCAGACGATCTGGAGCGTTTGGTTGCTTTGCATGACGCCTCGACCATTGCGGCTGTGATCGTCGAACCAATGGCCGGTTCGACCGGTGTTCTCCTGCCGCCGAAAGGATACCTAAAGCGGCTGCGTGAGATCTGCGACCGCCATGGCATTCTGCTGATTTTCGACGAGGTCATCACCGCTTTTGGCCGCTTGGGGGCAGCGACAGCATCAGAGTATTATGATGTAAAGCCGGACATCATCACGACCGCCAAAGGCCTCACCAATGGTGTCATTCCGATGGGAGCGGTCATCGTATCCGACAAGATATATGACTCGGCTATGGAAAACGCCGATGCGCCGATTGAGCTGTTCCACGGTTATACCTATTCCGCCAACCCTGTGTCCTGCGCCGCGGCGCTGGCAACGCTGGAGAGTTACAAGCAGAATGATCTATTCCGGCGCGCTGCATTGCTGTCGCAGCCCTGGGAGGATCAGCTTCACAGCCTCAAGGGTCTGCCCAACGTCATCGATATCCGCAATCTGGGATTGGTGGGCGCGGTCGAGCTTGCACCACGAGAGGGCGCGCCTGGGGCACGGGGTTATGATGCAATGAAACGGGGCTGGGACGCCGGAATAATGATCCGTGTCACCGGTGACATTATCGCCTTGTCGCCGCCGCTTATCATTTCGGAACCTGAAATAACGACACTCTGTCAAACACTTGGAGAGGTATTGGCTGACTTGCCATGACCACTGACTTCTAACCCCAAAAAGGACTGACATCATGAAAGATGCATCCCCGATCGCTTTGATCGGCCACTACATTAATGGCCAAATCACTGCTCCTTCTGGTGAGAAGACCCAGCCGGTATTCAACCCTGCAACCGGTGCGCAAACCGGCGAGGTGTCGCTGGCGACTGTTCAGAAAGTTGACGACGCAGTGGCCGCTGCCAAAGCGGCGTTCCCGAAGTGGTCGAACACACCACCGATCCGCCGTGCCCGCCTGATGAACAACTTCCTCGCCCTTGTACGCGAGCACAAAGACGAACTGGCCCGCGCTATCACTGTAGAGCACGGCAAAGTATTCACCGACGCTCAGGGCGAGGTTGAGCGCGGCATTGATATCATCGAGTTTGCCTGCGGCATTCCGCAACTCCTCAAGGGCGATTACACGGAGCAGGTCTCCACTGGCATGGACAACTGGACAACGCGTCAGGCGTTGGGCGTTGTGGCCGGAATTACTCCCTTTAACTTCCCGGTCATGGTGCCGATGTGGATGTTCCCGATTGCCATCGCGGCAGGCAATACCTTCATCCTGAAGCCGTCGCCAACCGACCCGTCCGCTGCTCTGCTATACGCGGATCTGATGCAGAAGGCCGGCTTCCCCGACGGTGTGTTCAACGTCGTACAAGGTGACAAGGTGGCCGTGGATGCGTTGTTGAAGAACGACGACGTCAAGGCCGTTTCCTTTGTCGGTTCGACCCCGATTGCGAACTACATCTACGAAGTTGGTGCGCGGCATGGCAAACGGGTTCAGGCTCTGGGTGGCGCAAAGAACCACATGCTGGTTATGCCCGACGCCGACATGAACAAGGCTGCGGACGCCCTGATCGGCGCAGCCTTTGGCTCGGCAGGCGAACGCTGCATGGCGATCTCGGTTGCTCTGCTGGTTGGTGATGCTGCCGATAAGTTGATGCCGGTCCTGAAAGAGCGCGCCGAAACTCTGAAGGTCAAGAATGGCCTAGAGCTGGACGCCGAGATGGGTCCGATCGTGACGGCTGCTGCGCGCGACCGGATCAAGGGCTACATCGACTCTGGCGTTGCAGAAGGTGCTGACCTGCTGGTCGATGGCCGCGACTATACCGTCGAAGGGCATGAGCAAGGCTTCTTCCTGGGCGGTACCCTGTTCGACAACGTCACCCCCGACATGAAGATCTACAAGGAAGAGATCTTTGGCCCGGTCCTGTCCTGCGTCCGCGTCTCAAACTTTGCCGAAGGCCTGCAACTGATCAACGACCACGAGTTCGGCAATGGTGTGTCGCTGTTCACCCGTGACGGCAACGTCGCGCGTGAATTCGGCAAGCAGGTTCAGGTCGGCATGGTCGGCGTCAATGTTCCGATCCCGGTTCCGATGGCCTGGCACGGTTTTGGCGGCTGGAAGAAGAGCCTGTTCGGCGACATGCACGCCTATGGCGAGGAGGGTGTGCGTTTCTACACCAAGCAGAAATCCATCATGCAGCGCTGGCCTGAAAGTATCTCGGAAGGTGCCGAGTTCGTCATGCCAACCGCAAAATGATCATCCGTTCCAAGGAGTGAAGAACATGTTCATTGGTGTTCCCAAGGAAATCAAGAACCATGAATATCGGGTCGGCCTGACCCCTGAAAGTGTCGCGGAACTGGTTTCGCATGGTCACAACGTCGTCGTGGAAACCAATGCCGGTGTTGGCATTGGGGCTGATGATAATGCCTATCGTGCCGCTGGCGCGGAGATTGCCGAAACCGCAGCAGACATCTTTGCCAATGCCGAGATGATCGTGAAGGTGAAAGAGCCCCAGGCCGTGGAACGCGCCATGCTGCGTGAGGGTCAGATCCTTTATACCTATCTGCATCTGGCCCCCGACCCGGAACAAACCAAAGATCTGGTCGACTCGGGCGCTGTCTGCATCGCTTATGAAACCGTCACCGACGACAATGGCGGTCTGCCCCTGCTGAAACCGATGAGCCAGGTGGCCGGTCGCATGTCGATCCAGGCCGGTGCCGGTGCGTTGGAGAAAGCAAAGGGAGGCCTAGGCGTGCTGCTGGGCGGCGTGCCTGGTGTGAAACCAGGCAAGGTCGTGATCATCGGTGGCGGTGTTGTTGGGTTCAATGCGGCTCAGATGGCTGTTGGCTTGCACGCGGACGTGACCATTCTGGACCGCAATCCGGCAGTTCTGGAGAAGCTGGAAAACCACTTCGAGGCCTCGGCCAAGGTTGTCTATTCAACCAAAGCTGCACTGGAGGAAGAAGTCACCAATGCGGATCTGGTTGTTGGCGCGGTTCTGATCCCGGGCGCTGCTGCGCCCAAGCTGGTTTCACGCGAGCTGATCTCGAAAATGAAACCCGGTGCGGTCGTCGTGGACGTGGCAATCGATCAGGGCGGCTGCTTTGAAACGTCCAAAGCCACCACTCACGCAGAGCCTACCTATGTTGTCGACGATGTTGTTCATTACTGCGTCGCCAACATGCCTGGCGCAGTCGCCCGAACCTCGACCTATGCACTGAACAACGTCACGCTTCCGCACGCTCTGGCTATTGCCAACAATGGCTGGAAGCAGGCGCTTGCAGACAATCGACACCTGAAGAATGGCCTGAACGTGGCCCACGGGAAGGTGACTTACAAGGCTGTGGCCGATGATCTTGGATACGAGTTCATCGCCCCGGAATTTTGCTGACTTGAAGCAAAGAAATGTCCCGTTGCGCGTATTGCGGCGGGACACACACCACTGAGGAGGAAACCTTAATGATTACGAAGATTAACCGCCGCGCCCTCGGCGCGATGGGTGGCGCAGCTTTGCTCGCTGCAACCACAATCTCAACGACCGCTGCAGCGGAAGACATGACACTGCGCTTCGCTGGCGTGTTCCCGATCGATCATCAGGGCACGAAGATGATGGAACAGGTCGCAGCGGATGTGGCAGCAGCGGATGTCGGCTTGAAGGTCGAGGTCTTCCCTGCAAACCAGCTGGGTTCTGGTGAGGCGCTGTTCGAAGATGTTGCACGCGGCAACATCGATCTGGCATCGGCGTTCATCTATGCCGATACAGATCCACGCCTCGAATTCCTGTCAATGCCGTTCCTGCTGGGCGGCTGGGATGACATGGAGAGCACGCTTCTGAACATGGACTCCGAGTTCAACACCATCCTGCAAGAGATCACCGACGAATATGGCGTGCGCGTCATGGCGCAGAATCCGGAAGGGTTCATCGGCATCGTTTCGTCGCAAGAGCCCCAGAACTGGAATACTTTTGACGACAAGGGCATGAACATTCGCGTCTGGTCGTCCAGCGTTGTGAAGTCGATGGTCGAAGAACTGGGTTACCAGGCGACCACCATGGCATGGGGCGACATCTTCCCCGCACTTCAGGCCGGTATTGTTGATGGGGCGATCTGCTGCACCAAGACAGCCACCTACTCGATCTTCGCTCAGTCAGATGTTGGCACCCATTTTGTCGAGTACAACTCGATTTCGGAACTGACAACTTTCTATGCGTCGCAGCGGACACTCGACAAGCTGAACGATGAACAGCGCGCCGCTCTGCAAGCCGCTATGACCAAGGCGTCCGAAGACTTCTTTGCCTACAACCGTGAGAACGACGAAGTGTTCGGCCAGAAACTGATCGACAAAGGCTACACCATCTTGCGCCTGAGCGACGAAGAACAAGCTGCGATGGCCGCTCATGTCCAGGAAACGGTCTGGCCCGCAATGGCACAAAACGTCGGTCAGGACATCATCGACCGCCTGCTGGCAGCAAAAGAACAGCAATAATCACTGAGAAGAAGGGCCAGCAGATCAGCTGGCCCTTTTTTGGTCTTTGGCTCAACAAAGGGAGGGAGAAAGATGTCTAGTTCTGAAGCTGAACGTCCATTGGTCGTCGAAAGCGCAGAAAAGAAGAGTTCGCAAAAAATCACTGACGAGTTGCCAGTCACTATTGGGTATCCGCTGAAAGCAGTGGCTTTTGTCATGAGGCAGATCGTTATGTTTGCCGGTTTCCTGATGGCTTTCACATTTGGGGCAGTTGTTGTCATCCGGTATGGATTTGGCGGTGATCTGTTTGCCTACGAAGAATGGCTTTTGGGCATTAGCATCATCGGCTTTTTTGCAGGTGCTGTTCTGGCCTCTGCCCGCAACCTGCACATCAACGCGGACATTCTTGGCATTGTGATCCAAAATCCTCGGTTGATTTGGTGGCGCGGCTTTGTCGTCCTGACAGTCGAGGTGCTGGTGATCCTATTCCTCATGTACGCCTGTTATGTCTCGCTGCTTGATGACTTCTCATTCCCCCGGCTGCGCGCAACCCCGGTGCTACGCATTCCGTTTGTGACTTGGCGGATTGCGATCATGATTGCCTTTGGCCTCATGGCGACGTTCACGGCGGCATATCTGTACGTGCATATCCGCAAGGGGCTCGGGCTTCCCTTGAGATCAGAAATGCAAAAAGGAGAAACCCAATGATCATCGGAGGAAGTCTCCTAATCGTCTGCTTTATGCTGCTGTTGGGCGTCAGCGTTTATGTAGCATTCGGATCGGTTTTGATTTTCATCGCCCTTGTCGGAGATCAATCCATCACCGGCTACTTGCCCACCGGCTCTACAGGTATCCGCTCACTTGTACTTCTGGCGATCCCACTCTTCATGATCGCCGGAGGCATCATGGAGAAAGGTAAAATCGCAGCCCCTCTTGTCTCTCTGGCTGAAATGTTCATTGGCCATATCAAAGGAGGATTAAGCGCGGCTGGGGTGTTGGCCTGCGGTGTGTTTGGCTCCATTTCCGGTAGTGCCAATGCAACGCTGACCTGTATCGGCGGCATCATGATGCCCCACCTGAAAAAGGCCAACTATCCGGGTGGGCAATCGGCGGCTCTGATCGTGGCGGCCAGCCCCTTGGGTCTGTTGATCCCACCGAGTTCGTCTCACATCCTTTATGGCTGGGTTGCACAGCAGCACGTACTGAAGTGCTTTTTGTCCACGGTCATTCCGGCGATCATCCTGATCACTCTTTTGATCGTCGTTAATCAGTTCATGCTGCGGAAGTATGACGACATCAACCTAACGGAACGTCCTAAACCGTTCCTGCCGACATTCGGAGTTCAGGCACGTTTGGCCGGGCCTGCGCTTATGATGCCGCTGATCATTCTGGGCGGGATCTATGGCGGCATAATGACGCCAACCGAGGCTGCGGGTATCGCAGTGGTCTACTCGATCCCGATCGCGATTTACTTCTACCGTGGCCTGACCTGGAAAACACTGGCTCAGACCATCCAGAATTCCGGTGTTACGATTGGCGTGGTCATGGTCATGATCTTCATGGTTCTGATCGTGTCGGACAATTTGATCTCGCAGGGCGCCCCTCAGTTGGCCAAGGATCTGGTTTATTCCGTGTCGGACAATCCGGTCGTCATCCTTCTGATGATCAACGTCGTGATGATCCTGATCGGGATGCTCATGGATGATATTTCGGGTCTGCTTCTGGCGACGCCGATCTTGCTGCCCATCGCGCAGAGCACTGGTATGGATCCGATCCACTTTGCGGCCGTGATTGGCGTGAACTTAGGTATGGCGAACATCACCCCTCCGACTGCACCTCTGCTCTATCTTGGTGCGCAGGTCTGTGATGAACCGGTTTCGCGCATGTTATGGCCGACTTTGATCTTCATAGTCTTTGCCTGGCTCCCAACGCTGATGTTGACAACTTTTGTACCAGAGTTGGCCCTGTTCCTGCCGGACCTCCTGCTCAGCAGGTAGCGACGGGAAAGCACAAATAAGCCCAAGACGAAACTGCACGCACCCCATTCTTACGGCTGGGGTGCCTGTGCGCCCTCCCGAAGGTGAAATAGGAGCGGCGAGTTAGCAGTAGAAAACTGAAGACCTGAATACGGAGGTTTGAAATGTACAAAAATATTCTAGTCGCTCTGTCTCTGGAGCATGGCATCAGTGAACACGCACTTGCGGCGGCACATGCCCTTGTATCCGAAGGTGGAAAAATCACTGCCGCGCATATCCATGAGCCCCCAAACAGACAGATAATGTACTATATGGATGAAGGAATCGCAGAAAAGTCTCTCCAAAAAGCAAAGGCGCGCTTGGCCGAGCGCCTAACAAGTGAGACAGAAGTGTCGTCTATCCTGATCGAGAGCCAATCGGCGGGTCGCGCAATCACCGAATACGCCAACAAACACGGCATCGACTGTATCGTCCTCGCTTCACACAAACCTGGGATGAAAGAGTTCTTTTTGGGTTCCACGGCTGCTCTCGTTGTTCGCCATGCTCAGTGTTCGGTGCATGTACTCCGACTGTGACGCTGGCACCCGCAACATGCTCGTAACTTCGCCCAGTGAAATCTGCGGTGATAAGCACGTCTCACGGTGACCAAGGTCTAATTTTGGTGCACCTAAAAGAGTTTCACTTTGCGGCCTTTGGGAGGTATGATTCGCAGCCAATCTCGGCGGCAACGCGGCATCCTGTGATATCCTCTTTTGTCAACGTCGGGTTGTCGTTGTGGGCGGGAATGGCGGAAAGGAGGATCAGTTATGGATACACCAAACTTACCTGCCATTCGCGCGCTTCGCCCAGCTTGGAACAAGGGACGCATCGTCGGTCAAAAACGCCCGTTAAAACCCAAACACGTCTGGGCAATTCGAGTAAGATTGGAGCTCGCAGAGAACCATCGCGACCTCGCTCTCTTCAATATGGCCATCGACAGCAAGTTGCGCGGTTGTGACTTGGTGAAGATGAAAGTCGTTGACATCATGGCCTCTGGTCAGATCAAGGAGCGGGCTTCGGTGCTGCAAAGTAAAACTCAGAAACCGGTCCGCTTCGAAATTTCTGAAGGTACTCGGACCTCCGTCGAGAAGTGGATGGAAGATGAACTTATGGTTGGGTCTGAATACCTTTGGCCAGGGCGTTTCCATGAGCGTTTGCACATTTCAACGCGCCAGTATGCCCGGATCGTGCGTGATTGGGTCACGTCTATAGGTTTGGAAGCCAGCGCATATGGCACACATTCGATGCGGCGCACAAAGGTTACTCAGATTTACAAAAAGACGGGCAATCTGCGCGCGGTACAACTCTTACTTGGGCATACAAAGATGGACAGTAACGTTCGGTATCTCGGAGTTGAGCTCGAGGATGCACTTGCTATAGCAGAGGCAATTGAAATCTGAATACTGCGGGCCGCTTTCGTTGGCGGCCCCAGCCAGTCATTCATCGACTAGGAAAGATACTGTGATCGCAGCCCGCATTCTGGACGCTCGATGCAGCCGCTAAGTTAGATCGTAAACAAATTTAATCTTCTTGGACATAAGGAAAATTCGCTACGCTTTCGCCAACAATTTTTTGTTGGACTGCAGTCTTTCAGTTCGTCAAACAAGCGCCGACGCAAAGAAGAGAAATGGCCAGCACAAAGCCGCGCATGCCTCAGTGGCTGCCGAAATAGGCCTCCAGCAGCCGTTCATCGTTGCGCAGTTCTTCGGCGGTTCCCGAGGTTTGCATCCGGCCCGATTCCAGCACGTAGATCCGGCTGGCCAGAGACAACGCGAAGTTGGCGTTTTGCTCGGTGATCACAACGGTCAGGCCGAATTCCTTGTTCAACTGTCGAACAACTTCGGCGATCTCGTTGCAGATCTTGGGGGCCAGGCCGATCGTCGGTTCGTCGATCAGCAGCAGTTCGGGGCTGGTCATCAGCGCACGCCCAAAGGACACCATCTGCCGTTCACCCCCCGATTGGGTCGAGGTTTCCTGCCCTTCCCGCTCTTTCAGGCGCGGGAACAGCTTGTGGACCATGTCCATATTGTCCTCGATATCCTCGCGGGCGGTATAGGCACCGACCATGAGGTTGTCGCGCACCGACATGTAGGGGAACAGGTTGAACCGTTCCGGCGCATAACCGACGCCGTGGCGCACGATCTCAGCGGGGGTCCGGCCCGTCAGGCTGTGGCCATGCAGCCGGATGTCACCTTCGGTTTCCACCAAACCCATGATGCTGTCCAAAAGGGTGGACTTGCCTGCCCCGTTGGGGCCGACCACGGCGACGATCTCGCCCGGTTCGACGGTGATCGAGATGTCGGTCAGCGCCTGCGCCTTGTCGTAGAACGCCGACAGGTTTTCGATTTCCAGATAAGACATCAGGCGCTCCCCAGATACGAGGCCTGCACGGCCTTGTCATTCATCACCTCGGTAAAGGTGCCCTCGACGATCATCGTGCCCCGCTCGATGGCGACGGCGCGGTCGATCAGTGGCTCCAGCGCGGGCAGATCATGGCTGACGATCAGGAAGGTCATGCCATCCTTGCGCATCTGCTGGATCAGTTCCGAGATCTGCGCGATCTCCCCCACGGTCAGACCGGCGAACACCTCGTCCAGCAGCATCACCTTGGGTGCGGTGGCCATGGTGCGGGCCATTTCCAGCTTGCGCAGATCACCCATGGCCAGCTCGGACGGGGTCCGTTCCAGATCGGCCTCGGTAAATCCGACGCTTAGGGCAAGTTCGCGTTCCCGGTCGGGATCGGGAGATCTGGTGATCATCTGCCAAATATTGTCGGGCATCAGGCCTACGCGGATGTTTTCGGCCACGTTCATGTCGCCGAAAGGGCGCGGGATCTGATAGGTCCGGCTGACCCCGGCCTGAATCCGCTGTGAGGTTGGCAGGGATGAAATCTCGTCCCCAAACAGCTCGATCGTGCCGCTGTTCTGGCGATGCTCGCCCATGATCTGGCTGAACACGGTGGTCTTGCCCGCCCCGTTCGGGCCGATCAGGCCCAGGGATTCACCCTCTTTGAGGGAAAAGGACAGACCATTAGTGGCGACTAGCCCGCCGAAGCGTTTGAACAGGTTTGTGACTTCCAGCGCTGCGGTCATGCCACACCTCCTTTCCGCAGCCGCGCAAAGCCGCGCTGTATCAGTTCGATCAGACCCTTGGGCTGATACATGTAAAGGACCAGCGCGATCGCCCCGTAGACGAAGTACCGTTCCGCCCCCGGCAGCACCGGACGCAGGTATTCCAGCAGGAAGGTCATGAAGAACGCGCCGATCATCGGACCGATGATGGTCGAGGTACCGCCCAGCAGTGCCGCCACGATGATGGTGAACAAAAAGCTGATATCGAACAGAGCACGTGGTGCCAGCGAGCCCAGATAGTGGACATAGAACGCCCCGCCCAGCCCCGCGACCATCGCGCTGGTCAGAAAGGCAAACGCCTTGAGCCGCGTGGTGTTGAGGCCCGAGCCCCGCACGCTTTCCTCGTTCATGCCGATGGCGGCCAGCGCGGTGCCCAGACGGGTTTTCATCAGCAGCCACATGCTGATGGCAACGCTCAGCATCAGCGCGGTCGACAGATAGTAACCGTTTGCCGCACCGCGTGTCAGGGTCTGGATGCCCGACATGCCGCGGGTGCCGCCGGTCAGATCCGGGCGGATCACCTGCACCAGTTGGTACAGCAGTTCCATGAAGGCCAGCGTGACCAGAGCGAAGTAACTGCCACGGATGCGCAGCGCGGGCAGCAGCACCAGCAGGCCCGCGGCCATGGTGACCAGAACAGCCGCCGGGATCGAGATTTCGACCGGCACGTCAAACCGTTTGGTCAGGATCGCCGTGGTATAGGCCCCGATCCCGATCAGGAACGGGTGGCCAAAGCTGATATACCCGGTGCGACCGGACAATACGTCCCAGCTGATGGCGAAGACCGCCAGATAGTTGGCAAAGATCAAGGTTCTGAGCGTCCCGTTCGAGACCACCTGCGGCAGCAGGAGCATCCCCGCGATCAGACCGCCCCAAAGGGCAAAGTGAAACCAGCGCAGCCCCATGTTATAACTCCTCGCGGCCGAACAGGCCCTGTGGCCGTGTCACCAGCACGCCAATGATCAGCAGCATGGTGAACACGCCGCGCAGTTCCGGGGCGAGTGTCGCCACCACGATAACCTCGAGAAAACCGACGATATGGGCCACGACCAGCGTGCCGATGATCGATCCGATCCCGCCGACGATGACAACCGCGACCGAGATGATCAGCGGGGCCACCCACATCGAGGGTGACAGCTGCGTGTAGCTGGCGAAGAACACCCCGCCAAGCGCACCCAGCGCGCCGGAAATGCCCCAGGTGATCAGGTTGATCCGGTCCGGGTCGATGCCCGAGATTGCCGCGCCCTTGGCGTCCATCGACACCGCCTGCATGGCCCGCCCGGTATGGGTCAGGCGCACAAAGGCATAGAGCCCCAGCAAAATGGCCCAGCTGATGACAGTGGCCAGAAGGATGTTAAAGGTGACGGATGCTCCGGCCACGTTGATGACGCCCGGCACGATCGGCAGCAAGATCTTGCTGCTGTCGCCAAAGGCCAGCACCACGCCCGCCTGAATGACGACGGCCAGTATCAGCGTTGAAATCTCGACGGCGACATGATCGCCTTTCAGTGTCTTGACGATCAGGCGGTATTTCAGCACCCCCATCACCACACCCAGCGCGGCGGCAACGACAACACCCATCAGTTTGGGCATTCCCAGGGTCTGCGACACCCAGAAATAGATATACCCACCGACCATCAGATATGCGCCATAGGCAAGGTTCAGGACGCGGCCGATGCTGAAGATCAGCGTGAAACCCATGGCGATAAGCGCATAGAGACCGCTGAGCAAAAGCCCTTGGATCAGTATCTGCAACATATGAGGATCCTCGGCTGCGGGTGCGCGCGAACGCGTACCCGTTTCCGTCTATGAACTCTACACGGTTACTGTTTTACCCAGCTGGGCAAGGTAAACTCGCCCGTCGCGTATTTCTCGGGGTAGACCACAGCCGCCGTGCCGTCTTCGTACCATTGGACCACAACCATCGAAGGCTGGGCATCGTCGAAAGGTTCAGACAAGTCAAAACGCGCGTTATGCGGATAGGTCCGGTTGGTGACGGGCTCAACCTCGTCATCGCCCCAGAAGGCGTAACGCAGCCACAACTGACCATCCAGATCCAGCACCAGATCCTGCTTCTTCATCGCCTCGGCCCAGGCCTCGACCTTGTCAAACCCACCGGCCTCTTCGGCTGCCGCCATCGCCTGTTTCAACCCGTGATAAGCGTTGAACCCATTAAAATGGGGCAGCAGCGGGCGGCTGTCATACTTGGCCTGATAGGTGTCGATAAATTCCTGGCTGGCCGGGTCCAGCTTGAAACCCACCGAAGGCACCGGCGACAGGGTTGAGATGCCACCGCCAGCCCCTCCTGTATCCTCCCAATACTCCATCCCCAGGGCAGAGACGTTTACGCCCGTCATCGCCATCGGCACCTGAAGCTTTACATATTGCGAGGATACCACCTGCGAGTTTACCGACGAGACCTGATAGATGAAATCTGCGCCCGTATCCTGCGCCCGGCTGAAGATCGGCGCGAAATCGACGGTGGCGACGTCATAGGTGATGATGTCCTTGACTTCGATCCCGGCCACGGGGGCCAGCGCCTCGGTCACAAGACCGGTGATGGCCTCGCCAAAGGCTGTGTCCTCGGCTAAAATGACCACGGTGTCCCAGCCCATTTGGCCCTTCAACACATCCGCGCCAAAGTTAATGTACAGCGTTGCCAGCGCCTCGTCCGAGGCGATGTTCATGAAATAGGGAGCCATACCCTCGGGGTCTTCGGCCACCATGTCGATGATGCCGATATAAGATGTCCAGGTGTCCAGCGTCGGGATGCGGTATTCCTGCATCCGTGGCAGCCAGCCCAGCGACACATCATCGATCGAGCCCGAGATGATAAAATCAACCTCTTCGGTTTCCGCCAGATACTCGTACGCGCGGACGCCTTCGGTCGGGTCCTGCCCGGTATCAGCCGAAACAAGCGTGATCTGCTGGCCCAGAACACCGCCATTGGCGTTCAGTTCCTCAATTGCGACTTCGGCACCGCGCAGCGTGGACAAACCGGTGTCCGAAGACAGTGACCCGATAAATCCAACTTTGATCTCTGCAGCGGCCGTCGAGGCCACTAGCGCGATGCATGTTCCGCTTAGTAGTGCTGTTTTGATCATCACATTAGCTCCCTGTGTCTGTTATTTTACCATTCTTGTATTCTGTATACAGTACACAAGCCGAAGGTGCGATCAAATCCTTTCTTGGGGACTCATGTTCAGAATCCGCTGATTTCTCCGTTTTTGTTGCGAATCACTGCGTCAACGTCGATCTTCACCAACAGACCGGGTTGCGTCAGGTCGACCTGAACAGCGGTCAGTACCCGGTCGATATCTTTGAACACCTCACCATGCACACGGGCGAATTCGCCTGCCTGTAACAGGTCAGTCAGATATAACTGCAACCGGCCACATTGCGCAGATCGGCCCCCATCTCCTTTGGCGCTTTTTCGGTGCGGGAAAGGAATTAGCTCGTTTGCGCGCCTACATCGCCGGGCGCATGAATGCGTCCCGTGAGTTCGATTGCCGTCGTACCCACGTCCCAGACAAACGGCGCGATACGACTTTGAGCGCGACTATTATTGCTACAGTTGCACCCCGCAATGCTGTCATTCGCTGCGTCAGCGAAATCTCCAAGCGTGTTGCCTCACAGTTGGCGCAATGAAGTGTAAAATTTCCGCATTCCGTAAAAAGAGTTTCGCAATCAGTAGAACCGCGTGATGCCTTGAAAAGCATGAAATTTAGCTTATGGGTCTTTGATTAAGGAGCTTAATTGCATCAATCACATCGATCGTAGACTCACCTCCTGCAATACCATCCAGAGCAGTACGAAGATCAGATATCGCCTTGTGCGTATGTCCAAATAGTCTGCATTGTTCTGCGTAATCTACCGACGTTCGGAGTTCAAACATCTTAGCTTTCTGTTCTCTTGCAGTCGCCAAAGCCTCAAGAAATGCTTTTTCTGCGAGCTCATTCTCGCAACGTGCGAGCGCGTAGACTCGATCGGTCTCAGATCGGGCCCAGCCTTCATTTGTGTGGTGCTGTTGATCACGGGCCTGAGCCAACAATTTTAGGGCACCGTCCCGATTACCTATGTTCAAGGTGAGTTCCGCCACTAGGGTCAGAAAGAACGGTTTGTAGTTTCCCGCACCACTCTCCCACCAAGTTATCGACGCTGCGTGTAACGCATCGATCGTTTCTTGTTTCGGCGAAACATAGGCATTCACCCAGCTTCGCCACAAGGTCGCGGTCAAAGACATGAATGTAAACGAGTGCTTGGCTGAAAGTTCCTCAAGCTGTTCCGCGATCTCCAGCACTTTTGCCGGTTCACGGCGCAGAAGGTGAAGCATACACAGATAAGTCATTGACTGCGCGATGCTATGAGCATGCTCCAGCTCTTTTGCGCCCGCCACCGCGAGCTGTTGAACCTCAAGGGCTTTGTCCGGGTCCCCACGCATCCAAATGGCCAAGCTTAGAAAGCACGAAGTAATCGCCGCATGGTCGGATCCATAGATGTACGCCAGATGCGCATCACGTTCCCGGCTGTAGAGGTCCAGTGCTTTGCTTAAATGCTCGTATGCCGATACCAGGTCGCCAATGTGGAACAGTACAGCACCCATTGCGCGATGCGCCACCATCTGATGCTGCGTCTCACGAGTCGACACCGCTAGGTCCAGCAATTGCGCTGCGACTTTCCTAGCCAAATCATACTCGGCACGCACCAAATGGAAGGAATACAAACCATTCAGAATTGGGAACAGATGCTCAGTATCGTCGATGCGTTCACACAAGTCGCGTATTCTTGCATAAACAGAACCGGTTTCGTCGGCAGCTATTCCTGCGGTTGATCGTAAGACACCAGCCTTGAGAACCTGAATCTCAATTTCCTTGCGGTCCCGTTCAATACTTTGATCCATTTCGCCAAGCTGTTCAATCGCCAACGACAGTTGCGTGCTTGCCTCAATGTTAGCTGATCGCTGGACTGCTCGTTGGCCCGCAAGGAAACGATAGTCTACGGCCTCCTTACACATTCCTGCCATGGTATAATGATGAGCCAGAATTTCAGGGCTTGCGTCACCAGTGTGAGCCAACGTGTCATTCAATTGTTGCGCGACGCGAGAGTGCAGAACCCGACGTTCCCGCTTTAAAAGGCTGTTATAGGCGGTGTCACGAATAAGGGCGTGACGGTAGCTGAAGGTTTCAAAATCCTCTGCACGAGAAACTGAAACTATGCCAGCTTCGACCAGAAGCTCCAATCCTGCGCGTAACGCTTTATCGCTGATTCTGGCCACTTTTGAAATCAACTGGTAAGTAAACTGAGGGCCAATTACAGCTCCAATCTGGGCAACCTCTTTGGCAGAGCTCAGGCGGTCAAGGCGTGCCATCAGTGCATCATGTAACGTACTGGGCACCGAGTTCGCAGGCGATGCCCCACCCATCGTGTAAGTGTCCCTTCCCCTGGTCAGGATGCCCGATTCAAGGAGATCTTTTGTCACCTCCTCGACGTATAGCGGCACACCGTCGGATCTTGCCGCGACCACGTCATACATCCCGTCAGCGACCAATTCGTCTTTGGCGACTTCGTCAACAATGCTCTTGACCTGTCGAAAGCTTAATTGCTTCAAATCAAGCTTTGTAAGGTTCGATTGCAGTGTCCAACCTGGATCGAATTCAGGCCGGAACGTCATAACCACCAGAACTGGAAGGTCGCGAATTCGCTCCACCAACCGATCCAGCAACAATTTGGTTGTTGGATCAATCCAGTGAGCATCTTCAAACAGGAAGAGAACCGGATGATCTTCAGCCTTTGACGAAAGATTGTTCAGCAACAATTCCAGAGACCGATCCATGATCTGCCGCGGTGTCAGATCCAACGACCCCAAATGATCTTCGAACGGTATGGACAAAAGGGATGCTGCCAACTTCAAAGCTTGGTCGGTTTGATCGCTCAACACGCCGCGGATTTTTTCAAGCTTGACGTGATTTGACTCGTCAGCGCGAAGATCAGCGGCACTCTCAAGTTGGCGAATGACAGGGTACAGTGCAGTCGCAAAGTGATATGGAGAACATTGATATCGCATTTGCGTGTGGGGCAAATCGGAGATGTTCTGCCGAAATTCCTCCACCAGACGCGACTTGCCAATTCCCGGCTCGCCTGACACCAACACAACCTGCCCATTACGATCACTGGCCAAGGCCCAATTATCGTTCAACGCCTTCAATTCTGCGGCGCGACCGACCAAAGGCTTGAGCAAAACACTGTCGATCGCCATAAACCGGCTGACTGTTTCCCGCTCTCTGGTTACTTGCCAGGCTTCGACCTCCTTAGCAAAACCCTTAAGCTTGAACGCGCCACGCAAAACATATTCAAAAGCATCACCAGCCAACTGATGAGTGGTTGGGGCGATGATCATCGTCCCCGGATCTGCCATCGCTTGAAGACGCGCGGCCAAGTTGGGCGTCTCACCCATCGCCGTTCCGTCCTCAAACATCTTTTCGCCTCGCAGATCGCCGACCACGACCAATCCGGTTGCGATCCCAATGCGGACGTTGAGTTTCGCGTGGGTGCGAACATCCGGCATCTCATCAATGATACGCAGACCCGCACGTATGGCGCGTTCGGGATCATCTTCATGGGCGTGGGGAAATCCAAAAAAAACCATGATTCCGTCGCCATAGTAGCTGGCAATATGGCCATCAAACGCTGCAACAGCAGCCGCACAGGTTTCCTTAAAAAGTCGAAGAACATCGGCCAGATCCTCCGGATCGACGCTTTGTGCTATTTCCGTTGATCCGACAAGATCGATAAACATTACCGTAAGCTGTCGCCGCTCTGCCACGATTTCGGGGCTACTGGTTTTGCTGGGCGGTCGCCGCTCCACTTCTATGCTGGCGCGAATAGCTTTCAGAAACCGCCTCCTCGGCCCGAGGGGAAGTCCGATTGTTACTAGGTCTTCGTCAGTTAATTCGGACAGGTCGCCAAGTTCGATTTCATGTTCAGTAAAAGCGACAGCATACTTGGACAAACCATGTTTCTTTAGCCAAGACTCTATATCGGACATCAATAAGTTTTGCTTACGTTAGTAACAGGATCTCTACATGTACTCTGCCAGCAAGCATCTCCTTGTTAACTTAAACCGCCAATTAACCGATGGCTTATTTGTTAAACAATAAGAACAAGTACCTATTCAATGAAGACGACCGTTTAATACCAAGTCAAGGAATTCATTAGCTCTATTGACGTTTTACTGGAAGCCACGTCGGATCCAAGCAGGCGGTTTCGCCGAGGCTGCAAGCTGTGTTGCCTGGAGAACTAGCGGACTGCGGACAGGAGAAACCATCTGTTGCAGCTCTGCGAAACAAGGTTGCATGAATGAGAAAATATATGTCAAAGCATACCTTTTTCAGCATTTTGTTTGCTTCCTTCAGGTTCGAAGGTTCAAAATCTCGCCGCGTTTGATTGATAAGCAACTATTGGCTTAGGTTCACCATCTGCGATCCCTTAGCAAACCCCCAATTTTAACGTATGGTGTTAAGTACAGCCGCCTGTGAATAACGCGACACATGCTCTCGTAACCGATTTCATACGAATGGCTCGGATAGTCCGCGAAAGTCGCGTTGACCAACCCACTTGAGAGGTGCCCAATGTCGTTCTCTAACCGCCCACCAATTTCGCGTCGTCAGTTTCTGTACACAACTGCTGCAAGTGCCGCAGCCGTTACGCTTCACCCCTTCTCGGCTGCTGCGGCGAACAACCAGGCACATTTGCGGATCATGGAAACAACCGACATCCATGTTCATGTATTCCCCTATGATTATTATGCCGACAAGCCCCGTGACACGGTGGGCCTGTCCCGTACGGCTTCGATCATAAATGAAATCCGCTCTGAGGCGACGAACTCGCTTCTGGTGGACAACGGAGACTTTCTGCAAGGAAACCCAATGGGCGATTACATCGCCTATGAACGCGGTATGAAAGAAGGGGGCAGCCATCCAATCATCACCGCATTCAATACGATTGGCTATGATGCGGCCACACTGGGCAACCACGAGTTTAACTACGGATTAAACTTTCTTGAGACCTCATTGGCAGGTGCGGATTTCCCAGCGGTTCTGGCTAATGTAGCAAAGGAGAAAGGCGCAAGCCCGCGCGAGGACAAGACGCTTGTCCAACCATACGCCATTCTCGACCGCGAGATCGAAATGGGTGACGGCACAAAACATCCGATCAAGATCGGTGTGATAGGCTTTACGCCTCCGCAGATCATGAACTGGGATCGCAAGCATCTCGAAGGCAATGTCCAAGCGCGGGATATCGTTGAGACGGCAAAGGCTTTTGTCCCTGAGATGCAGGAGCGGGGCTGCGACCTGATCATCGCCTTGTCGCATTCCGGGATTGGGGACGCCAACCATGAAGATGGTATGGAAAACGCGTCGGTCGTGCTGGCTGGCGTCGAAGGGATCGACGCGCTGGTCACAGGTCACAACCATTTAGTTTTTCCGTCGCCTACCTTTGCAGACCGCCCCGGAATTGACGTCGATAAAGGTACTCTGATGGGCAAGCCCGCCGTCATGGGCGGGTTCTGGGGGTCGCATCTTGGTCTGCTTGATCTGCTGCTGCAACGGGATGGAAATGAATGGCGGGTGGTGACAACCACATCCGAGGCGCGGCCTATCTCGCGGCGGAACGAAGACCGGTCAATCACCGCCTTGGTCGAAGATGATGAGCGCGTCCTGGACTCGGTTGCGACGGATCACGACGAAACGCTGGCCTATGTTCGTCGCGCAGTTGGCAAGACCTCGGCACCGCTGCACAGTTATTTCGCGCTGGTCGCAGATGATCCCTCAGTCCAGATCGTCTCGATTGCGCAGAAGTGGTATGTCGAAGAGATGCTGAAAGGCACCGAACATGAAGGCCTGCCGATCCTGTCTGCGGCAGCGCCTTTCAAGGCTGGTGGCCGCGGTGGTCCGGAATACTACACCGATGTACCCGTTGGTGATGTTGCCATCAAAAACGTCGCGGATCTCTATCTCTATCCGAACACGGTGCGCGCAGTCCGCGTGAATGGAGCGCAAGTTAGGGGTTGGTTGGAACGGTCGGCCGGAATGTTCAATCAGGTTGAGACGGGTTCAAAGGATGCGATCCTGCTGAACCCGGAATTCCCGTCCTACAATTTCGACGTCATAGATGGCGTGACCTATGAAATTGACCTGTCCCAGCCATCGCGCTTCGGACCCAAGGGAGAAGAGATTAACCCCGATGCAGCGCGCATTGTGAACCTTTCTTACGACGGCGAACCAGTTACCGATGATATGGAGTTCATTATCGCCACCAACAACTATCGCGCATCAGGGGGTGGTTCATTCCCCGGAGCTTTAGGTGACACAATCGTATTTGAGGCCCCGGATACCAACCGCGACGTCATCGTTCGCTACATTGTCGAACAGGGTACGATTGATCCAAAGGCAGATGCCAACTGGTCTTTTGCTCCGCTTGCGGACACGACTGTTTTGTTCGAGACAGGCCCGAAAGCACGGGATTACATAGGCGACGTCAAGGGTGTCACAATTGAGGACGCCGGAGAAGGTGCCGACGGCTTCGCAGCCTTCCGGATCAAGCTCTGACTCTATTTGGGCTCAAAAATAACCCGCCATCAAAAAAGGTGGCGGGGTTGTTTCAGTTGCCTCGCGGCCCTCTGTAGCGACGCGAATTTCATCGCTTTTGCTAAGTGCGGCTCGTCAGACGAGACACTTACTACAAACGCGAAACTCGGGCATGGGTGGAGGTCGGAAACAATAGGCAAAGACATCTTCTGACCCCAGTAAGGCTAAATTGGATATGTTGAACAGTATGAACAGAACCCATGCTTTATTTGAATGCCGATAAAAGCAAACCGCAGTCTTGGTCGAAAACCCCGTGTCTACCCTTATTGTTCTTGCAGGCAATTCTTCGGGTTATTGCGTTTCAACTTCGAATGCTCCGTGACCAAGTCAACCAACTCTGGACGGCATGAACCACAGTTCGTTCCAGCCTGAAGGGTATCTCCGATATCGTCCACATCGATCAAACGTTTGTCGTGAATGGCGCTAATGATGGTCTTTAATCCCACCCCGAAACACGAACAGATGATTGGTCCACAGTCTTCAGAAGCGGAAGATGACCGGCCAGACAGAATCTGATGGAGTGAGACCTCAGGCAAAGTTGCCAAAAACTCTCGCATTAGTGTGATGGGTTGTCGGGAAACAAAGAGCGCTGCCAAAAGGCGCTGTCCGTCAGACAATGCGATCCTGTACGAGCCGCGTTTGGAATCTTCGATTGAAGTCACTACGGCATCGGATAGCCCAAACCACTCGCGGGCTTTGTCTTCCCAATCGTCAATATCTTGCTTCCCCGCTAACTCGATCCTGTAACCTTTGGCCGTTTTGCTCATTGCCCAATATTCTGCCGTAGGTGAGGCCGCATCGACGGACACGGCGAAACCGTACCACGAGGCATTCATACGTCGCACAGAAACGGCCGCCGCCTTGCTCTCAGGCTGTCCAGAGATTGGATCGACTACACTTGGAACAAGCGCATCCACACGGGCTGTTGGCGCCGTTTCACCTGTCCAGTGAATGGGAGCAAATACTTGACCTGGCGCGACGGTGTCTGTGATGCGAAGTCGAAAGATGCCGCTTCCGACCACGCTGTTGAGCTCAACCAAATCTGCGGTACCAAGACCCAACCGATCAACGTCCTTCGGATTAACCTCGACGTATGGTTCGGCCAAATGGGCCGAAAGACGGGGAGACAACCCAGACCGAGTCATAGTGTGCCACTGATCCCGGTTTCGTCCTGTGTTCAACAGAAACGGGTATTGGTCAGACGTCGCCGCTTTGGGTGAACGATGAGTGACAGGAACAAAACGTGCTTTGCCATCCGGATGAAAAAACTGCGCATCACCGAAAAATCGGCCATCCGATTTGCGAGATGTCGTCGGCCACCGTGACGGGTTCAGATCTTCGTAGTCCGAGTCATCAATGTCCGAAAATTCGTTAATGTCCAAGTCTTTGCCAAATGCCACGGCAAGCGAAGTCATGTTCGCGTATTCTCGAAAAATCTGCGCCGGTGACTCATAACTGAATGCCTCGGTCCACCCCATGCGGCGGCCCACCTCGGCCATAACATCCCAATCCGCACGTGCTTGTCCCGGAGGTGACAGAACGACGCGTTGTCTGCTGATCGTGCGGTCTGAATTGGTTACTGTTCCGCTTTTTTCGCCCCATCCCGCAGCGGGCAACAAAACGTCTGCAACGCGTGCAGTGTCTGTTCGGGCAGTCAGGTCACTGACAACTACGAATGGACTTTTTTTGATAGCCGCCATCACTCGGTCTGCATCCGGCATGGTGGCCGCCGGATTGGTGTGGATGATCCAAAGTGCCTTTATCTGACCGCCTTCGACAGCGCGAAACAGGTCAACCGCTTTCAGCCCCTGCTTTTCTGGCATCTTTGGAGCTTTCCAGAAGTCCTGGACGGCTGTTCTGTGAGCTTCGTTTTCGATATCCAAGTGACATGCGAGCATGTTGGCCAAGCCACCGACCTCTCGGCCTCCCATAGCGTTAGGCTGACCGGTGACCGAGAACGGACCCATCCCTGCGCGCCCGATCCGCCCGGTGGCCAGATGGCAGTTCAGGATCGCGTTGACCTTGTCTGATCCGCTGGAGGATTGATTTACTCCCTGGCTGAAGATCGTAACAACGCGCTCTGTACCGATCCATAAATCGCAAAAAGCCTCAATTTCATCAGGGCTTAGCCCGGTCTCATTCGCATCATCAAGCTGCGCGAGTTCGAGGGCTTCATTGAACCCCAGGCTGCGATCCAGAAAATCCGGAGCAATATGCCCCGTTTGGTGAATTCTGTTCAGCAACCGATTGAACAGCGCCACGTCACTGCCGGGTCGCAGCGCCAGATGGAGATCTGCTTGATCGCAGCTTGCTGTTCGACGCGGATCGACAACTACAATCTTCGTACCGCGCGCCTGACGGGCAGCTATGACACGCTGATACAGAACGGGGTGGCACCAAGCGAGATTCGAGCCAACCAAGACAACCAGATCAGCCTCGTCTAGATCCTCAAAGGTTCCGGGTACTGTATCTGTCCCGAAGGCGCGTTTGTGCCCGGCCACGGTCGAAGCCATGCATAGCCGCGAGTTGGTGTCGATATTCGCCGAGCCTATGAAGCCTTTCATCAGCTTGTTGGCAACATAGTAGTCCTCGGTTAGCAACTGTCCTGATACATAAAAAGCCACGCTGTCCGGCCCATGCTTCTTAATTGCGGCAGAGAACCGATCTGCGACCAATTGCAAGGCATTGTCCCAACTGGTGTCCTGGCCAAAGGCGCGAGGAGCCAGCAACCGGTGTTGCAGCCCGACAGTTTCACCTAACGCCAGTCCTTTTGAACATAAACGACCACGGTTCGCCGGATGATCCGGATCGCCGCGAACGGTCAAACCTCCGACCCCATCAGGCCTCAGGAGCACACCGCAGCCAACCCCGCAATAAGCGCAGGTCGAACGAACTTCGGGTAGGCTGGTGCCGTCCATCAGGCTGCGCTCCGTTGAGCAACCGCGCTGACGTCGAGCAGAATACGATCATCTTCGAGGCGCACCGGATATGTGGTGATCCGACCGTCATCGGCACCCTGCGCTTCGCCTGTGTTCAGGTCGAACACCCAATTGTGTAAGGGGCAGGTCACCGACTGGCCGTGGACAATGCCTTCGGACAATGGGCCACCCTTGTGCGGGCAGCTGTTTGTCGCGGCGTATACTTCTGCCTTGGCGGTCCGGAAGACGGCGATACAGCCGATATGGGTTTTGACCAGACGCGCTCCGCGCAGTGGTATGTCGTCGATATGTCCGATGTCGATCCAGCTCATTCCGCCGCCTCCAGTGTGAAATCTGCAATCGGCGCATAAGTTTGCGCCTTGTCGCGCACGTGTTCGGCCCATGGATCCTTGCGGTAGATGCTTTGCGACAGTTCAAACCGCGCGACCAAGTCGGCCCGGTTTTCAAGATCATCCACAATCTGCGCCTTGACCCAGTCCATGCCGACCTTCTCCAGCCATTTATACAATCGATCCAGATACTTACCGCCTTCACGATAGGCCTGGGTGACGGCCATCACGACCTCGATGGCCTCGTCTTCGGTGGGCACCTGACAGAGCAACTCGGTCTCTTTCACGTCCATACCTGCGGCCCCGCCGATGCTGATCTGATAGCCAGATTCCACGCAAACGACACCGATATCCTTGCAGGTCGCCTCAGCACAGTTGCGAGGACAACCGGATACTGCCAGTTTCAGCTTGTGCGGCGTCCACGAGCCCCACAGGATTTTCTCCAGCTTGATACCAAGGCCGGTGCTGTCCTGCGTGCCAAACCGGCAATGATCGGTTCCGACACAGGTTTTGACCGTCCGCAGACCCTTGGAATAGGCGTGGCCCGAGACCAGACCAGCCTCGTTCAGATCCGACCAGATCGAAGGCAGATCCTCACCCTTCACGCCCAGAAGATCGATGCGCTGACCGCCGGTGACCTTGACGGTTGGCACATCATACTTGTCAGCTGCGTCAGCGATGGCGCGCAGTTCTCCGGGGGTAGTGATCCCGCCCCACATGCGCGGCACAACGCTGAATGTACCATCCTTCTGGATATTGGCGTGTTTGCGTTCGTTCACAAACCGGCTTTGCGGGTCGTCCTGATATTCCAAAGGCCAATCCGCCAGCAGGTAGTAGTTGATCGCCGGACGGCAGACATGGCAGCCATTTGTCGTTGTCCAGCCAAGCTCCTGCCAGACAGCGGCCTGGCTTTTTAGTTCCTGGCCCTTGATTAAACGCCGTACGTCCTCATGCGTCAGATCGGTGCAACCGCAGATCGGTTGCGCCGTTGGCATTTGGAATTCATCGCCCAGGGTGACTTGCAACACCTGTTCAACCAGCCCCGTGCATGTCCCGCACGAGGCGCTGGCCTTGGTGCTTTCACGCACGGCGCCCAGACCGTTGGCGCCTGCGTTGATCGCCTCAACTATGTTTCCTTTACATACGCCGTTGCAGCCGCAAATCTCCGCTTCAGGCGGCAATGCTGCAACGGCTGAAAGAGGGTCCGCGGTATCGCCCCCCTGATAAGCCGGACCGAAGATCAGCGTCTCGCGCATGTCTTCGATGCTAGTACTGTCCTTGATCAGGCCGAAGAACCAATTGCTATCGGCAGTGTCGCCATACATGACCGCGCCGACCAGACGATCCTCTTCGATGACGAGCCGCTTGTAGACGCCGCGCGAAGGGTCGCGGAACACGATATCCTCACGTCCCGGCCCATCCGCGAAATCGCCCACGCTGAACAGATCACAGCCGGTGACCTTCAACTTCGTTGAGAGGGTTTTCTGAACAAACGCTGCCTCTTCGCCCAACAGCACCTGCGCGGCCACTTTCGCCTGATCATAGAGCGGCGCGACAAGGCCAAAGACCGCCCCGTCATGTTCGACGCATTCTCCCACGGCGTAGACATCCGGGTCCGAGGTCAGCATCTGGTCATCCACACGAATGCCGCGCCCGGTTGCCAGCCCTGCCTCCTGCGCCAGCGCGGTATTGGGGCGGATGCCCACCGCCATGACCAGCAGATCACAGGGCAGTTCGGTCCCTTCATCCAGTAACAGAGCGCGGACCTTGCCGTCTTCCCCGAGGATTTCCTTGGAATTCGCCTGCAGGCAAATCTTGATGCCTTTGTCTTCGAGCGACTTCTTCAGCAGATAGCCTGCAGCTTCGTCCAACTGACGCTCCATCAGGTGGCCCATGATATGAACGACCGTGACGTCAACCCCATGCGCGGCCATGCCCGCGGCGGCTTCAAGCCCCAGCAGGCCGCCGCCGATGACGACAACCTTGTTGTCCGGGCCCATGCCCATCATCTGCTGGGTGTCTTCCAGATCACGATAGGCAATCACGCCGTCCAGATCATGACCGGGCAAGGGGATGATGAACGGGTTAGACCCGGTGGCGATCACCAGCCTGTCGTATGGAACGTGGCCGTTTGCGCCCACGACCACCTTCATCTCGCGGTCGATTTTTTCAACTTTTTCGCCAAAGCGGCAGGAGATGCCGCGCTCGGCATACCAGGTGTCGTCATGGGTGACGATCTCTTCATAGGTCTTCTCACCCGATAGAACGGGGCTCAGCATGATGCGGTTGTAGTTCCCGCGAGGCTCGGCGTTGAACAGGGTGATGTCGAACGCATCCGGCGCGGCATCGGTCAGGTGTTCCAGCACCCGACCTGAGGCCATACCTGCGCCAATGACAACAAGTCTTTGCTTCATGATTTCACTCCGCTGCAATCGCCTTGGGGGCGGGTGTGTTGGGCTTGGCGCCGTGTTCGTAATCTTCGAGGAAATCGAGGACTTCCTGCCGGTAGGCGTAGTAGTCCGGATGTTCCAAAAGGGCCTTGCGAGTGCGCGGCCGCGGCAGGTCAACCTTGGTGATCCTGCCGATCGTTGCCTGCGGGCCGTTGGTCATCATCACCACACGGTCGGCCAGAAGGATCGCCTCATCCACGTCGTGGGTCACACAGATCGCGGTGACCTTGGTGCGGGACCAGACCTCCATCAGAACTTCTTGCAATTCCCATCGTGTGAGGCTGTCGAGCATTCCAAACGGTTCATCCAGCAGCAGCAGTTTGGGAGACAGGGCAAAAGCGCGGGCGATGCCGACGCGTTGCTTCATGCCGTTCGACAGGTTTGAGGCGGATTTGTCCATCGCATCGGCCAGACCGACCCGCTCCAGATAGTATTCGACCACATCCTGCCGCTCGGCCAAGCTGGCCTTGGGATAGACTTTATCCACCCCAATCGCGACGTTTTCCTTGGCGCTGAGCCACGGGAACAGGTTGGGTGACTGGAACACGACGGCGCGCTCAGGATCTGCCCCTTCGACATGGCGTCCATCCAGTTTGATCGCGCCTTTCGAGATGTCGTTCAGCCCAGCGGCCATTGTCAGAACCGTGGATTTGCCACAGCCAGAGTGGCCGATCAGCGAGATGAATTCTCCCTTGTCGATCTTCAGGTCGAAATCCTCGACCACGGTCAACGGGCCTTTGGGAGTCGGATAAACCTTGTGCAGTTGCGAGAAGTCTAGGAAGCGGTCCTGGATCATCCCTTTCTGCGCCTCTGCCACCGCCGTTGGCACGCCATGAATTGGGGTGACATCGGGCAGGATGCGCGAGCCTTCGACCTTGGCCTCGATTCCCACATCCATCAGGTATTTGGTGACGTTAGCGCGCAAGCGCTTGAATGTTTCTTCGTTGTTCATCGCGCCCCGATCCCGTGGGCGCGGGATCGACACCCGAAACTCCTGTCCGAGCGTACCATCCGGGTTCAGGGCAATGATCCGGTCGGCCAGAATGATTGCCTCATCCACGTCATTGGTGATGAGGACACAGGTTTTCTTGTTAGCCTCCCAGATATGTTCAATCTCATCTGCCAGATTGGCACGGGTCAGCGCATCGAGCGCTGACAGCGGCTCGTCCAGCAGCAGCACCTCGGGATTCATCGACAAGGCGCGCGCTACGTTGACCCGTTGGCGCATCCCGCCCGACAATTCCGCCGGGCGACGCGTTGCGGCATGGCTGAGGCCTACCATCTTGACGTAGTGCGCCACCTTCTCAGCTTTCTCGGCCTTGCTGAGGCCGGGAAAGACCGTATCCACCGCGAGCCCTACATTTCCGCTGACCGTCAGCCACGGCATCAGCGAATAGTTCTGGAAGATCACGCCCCGTTCCGGGCCCGGCCCTTTGATCGGGGTGCCTTTGAAGGTGACTTCGCCCTTAGATGGTGTGTCCAACCCCGCCATCAGGTTGATCAGGGTCGTCTTGCCGGTGCCCGAGAAGCCGAGGATCACCAGAAATTCGCCCTCTTGCACGTCCAGATCAATGCCTTTCAACACATCGGTGTGTGCGGTGCCTTCACCGAAGGATTTCGAGGCGTTCTTGAAGCTCAGAATGCTCATCTCGATCACCGGTTATTCGTGAAGGTAAACAGGGATTGCAGCGCGTACATCACTCGGTCCAGTAGGAAGCCGATGATGCCGATGGTGAAGACCGCAACCATGATCTTGGCGAGCGAGCTGGACGAGCCGTTCTGAAACTCATCCCAGACAAATTTGCCCAAGCCGGGGTTCTGCGCCAGCATTTCAGCCGCGATCAGAACCATCCAGCCGACGCCCAGCGACAAGCGCAGGCCAGTGAAGATCAGCGGCAAGGCCGAGGGCAGCACCAGCTTGGTGATCTTGGTATAAGTGTTCATTTTCAGAACCTTGGAAACGTTTACCAAGTCTCTATCGATGGATGCCACGCCCAGAGAAGTGTTGATCAGCGTGGGCCAAAGCGAACACAGGGTCACGGTGATAGCAGAGATCAGGAAGGATTTCGCAAACCAGCCGTCATTGGTGACGTAAACCGCCGAGACGATCATGGTCACGATCGGTAGCCATGCCAGCGGTGAGACCGGCTTGAAGATTTGGATCAGCGGGTTCAGCGCCGCATTTGCAGTCGGTGAAAGGCCAGCAGCGATCCCAAGCGGAACAGCCACAACCGTAGCAATCAGGAAGCCGAAAAACACGGTTTTGATCGAGGTCCAGATTTGCTGGTAGTAGGACGGAGCACCGGTGTAAGCGACTTGCTTGACCTCATCCGCCCGGCCCGCATCGATCAGCTTCTGGTTCCGTTTCTCAACCATCGCCTCGAACTTGTCGCGTTTGGCGGCCTTGGCCTGCGCGTCCTCGTTCAGGTTGATCATTTCTTCCCAGACCTGAGCCGGTCCGGGGACCGCGCCCAGAGAGGTTTGAACTTTGGGTGCCAATGTCCCCCACAACAGCAGGAACGCGCAGATCGACAAAAGGGGAACGACCAGAAGACGCCAGATCTCGGTCATCTGGGCGCGCGGGTTGTCTCCGGCAGCGGCCTTCAGAACCGGGGTGGCCCAGCTGAGGCCCAGAACCTGGAACCATTTGTCGGCAGCGTTGATGCGGGTGTACAGGCAGGCGCGGCGCGCCTCTCGGGCGGCGTCTGCGTTTAATTCGGGATCGACCGTTGTCATCTGATGTGTCCTTGCGATGGCGGGGCACTTTGTGGTCCGCGCCCGACCGATGCCGGGCACGGCGTTTCAGGGTTAGCCTTGCACGTCCGAACCGACGATCTTCTGATCGCCTTTTAGGCCGATGGGCAGGCTTTCGAGATAGGCATTGGGGGTACGGCCGTCATAGGCGATGCCGTCGATAATATCCTCGGCCGGGGTCGGCGCTTTGTAGCCATCACTCTCCCAAGGGAAGTCGGCTTCATTTGCCAGACCTTCGTCGACCAGCAGGCGCGCTGCTTCCAGATAGATCTCGGGTTTGTAGACCGATTTCGCGACGTCGTGATACCAGCTGTCCGGTTTGGCCTCGGCAATTTGCCCCCAGCGGCGCATCTGGGTCAGGTACCAGACAGCGTCCGAATAGAACGGGTAGGTCGCATTATAGCGGAAGAACACGTTGAAATCGGGAACTTCGCGCTTGTCGCCCTTTTCGTATTCGAACGTGCCAGTCATCGAGTTGGCGATCACGTCGTAATCGGCGCCTACGTATTCCGCACGGCTGAGGATTTCGACCGCCTCGGGGCGGTTGGCGTTGTCATTTTCATCAAGCCAGATCGCCGCGCGGATCAGCGCTTTGGTAACGGCCAAAGTGGTGTTGGGGTATTGTTCAGCGAACTTGGCATTCAGGCCAAAGACCTTTTCCGGGTTGTTCTTCCACAGCTCATAATCGGTGATGACCGGAACGCCGATGCCCTTGAACACGGCCTGCTGGTTCCACGGCTCTCCCACGCAATAGCCATAAATCGTACCGGCCTCGAGCGTCGCAGGCATCTGCGGCGGAGGGGTTACGGAGAGAAACACATCCGCACCAATCTGGCCGGTCACGTTGTCCGGGCTGTAGTATCCGGGATGCAGCCCCCCGGCCGCCAGCCAGTAACGCAGTTCGTAGTTGTGCGTCGAAACAGGGAAGACCATGCCCATGTTGAAGGGCTTGCCTTCGGATTTGTACTTCTCGACCACCGGAGCCAGCGCCTCGGCGCTGATCGGGTGCTGGGGTCGACCATCTTCCATGACGGGGATGTTCGGCTTCATCTCTTCCCAAACCTCGTTGGAAACTGTGATACCGTTGCCGTTCAGGTCCATCGAAAACGGCGTGATGATGTGGGCTTCGGTCCCGTAGCCGATGGTTGCCGCAAGCGGCTGACCGGCCAACATGTGTGCGCCGTCCAACTGCCCGTCAATCACGCCATCCAACAGGACTTTCCAGTTTGCTTGTGCTTCCAACGTCACAAACAGGCCTTCGTCCAGAAAGTACCCATTCTCATAGGCGACAGCCAGCGGCGCCATGTCGGTCAGTTTGATAAAGCCAAAGGTCAGCTCGTCTTTTTCCAGTTCCAATTCGGCCAGTGCTGGAGACACAAGCGCCGTCGTCGCTGCGAGGCCTAAAAGAAGCTTTTTCATCTCGATCCCTTTCGGTTCAGCCCAACCCCTTGGGCAAACAAAAAAGCCGCCGACACAGTCCGCCGGGAGGAGGTGGCGGATGGTCGAGCGGCTTTGCTCATGTGAGGTGCCCTGGATTATGGGCGAATTCCGTCGGTGGGCGTCGTTGCCTGCCGATGTCCCGATTAAGTCAGTCGCGCAGCGAGACGTCATCAATTTTCGATGTTATCACCCAGAAATTTCTGCAATGCAGCGAAAAGAAATGCTGCGCTGCAATAATTTTGTGCAAACTTATCCCGCAGGCTCGAAAATGCGCCGGTCGAAAAAGACATTCCGAGACAGAATCAGGCTGCCATTGGCCGAGGCAACCGCCGTCGACTCGGGCAATGCCCCCTCCAGTTTCTCTGACGCGCCGGGTGTTTCAACGCCCAGCCCCTGCAACTCGCGGCGATAGAGATCACTGCGAAAGACCTTGGCGGCTTGTCGTTCCGCAGTTCCGGCGTCCAGTCCGTTTCTTTGCGCCAATTGATGCGCGACCCATTTCGCCTGGCTGCGCCACGGGAAGGTGGCAGCGCCGTCAAAGAATTCGACAAACCCATCCACATGGCGTTGCTCGCCGCGGGCCGAGATTGTGAATTCGCCCATAAAAGCGCGGTCGATCAGTTCGGGTGAGACGTTGAGGTAGGTTTTACGCGACAGCATCTCGGACGCAGTTGTTCGGCTGTCCGTGTTTGATAGCCAGCGCCCCGCGCGCCAAACGGCCCGCATGAGGCTGCCCAGCAAATGCGGCTCGGTTTCGGCCCAATCGTTTCTGACCGCCAACACCTTTTCAGGTGCACAGGTCCAGATCGCCTTGCCGGGCAGCAGCAGTGCGCCGACATTGTCGTCTACGGCGAATGAGCCCCAAGGCTCGCCCACGCAGAAGGCATCGATCTCGCCACCCGCGAGTGCCTTTGCCATCAGCGGCGGTGGCACAGTTCGGATTTCGACCCGTTTAGAGGCCAGCTCGGTTCTAGAAACCCAATAGCGCAGCAATTCAACATGCATTGAAAAGGGAAAAGGCACGCCAAATACCAAAACGTCACCGGCGGCCTTTGCCAGCGCAGTCCCAGCCGCAGCGGCATCAAAGAAGTCGAAGCCGTAACCTTGTTCGGTCAACCGGCCAGCCAATTGCGTTCCAACGCCGATGACATTGCCATTCAGGGAAAGGACAGACACGGCGGATGGCGGCGTTGCAATGCCACCAAGACCTAAAGCCATCGCAACGGGGATAGGCGACAGCAAATGCGCCGCATCCACATGCCCGAAGGCGAGCATGTCGCGCAAAGAGGACCATGACGGGGCTGGGTGCAGGTCCAGCGAAATACCCTCGGCATGGTCAAACCCCATCTCGCGCGCGACGATAAGCGGGGCCGCGTCGACCAGAGGCATATAGGCGACGGGCAGGATTGCGGTTCTCATGACAACAACCCCGACGCAGTTACAAGGGCTTCGGCAACATCCGCGACCCGGCGGTTCTGATTCATCGCAGTTTTGCGCAGCAGGGCATAGGCTTCGTCTTCCGACACACCCTTGGCCTTCATCAACAACCCTTTGGCGCGGTCGATCACCTTGCGATCTTCCAAGGCGCGGCGGGTCTCCGCCAGTTCGGTCCGCATCTGACGTAGTACCTGAAAGCGAGCGATGGCGGTATCGATCACAGGTTTTATGCGCTCGACTTGAAGTCCATCGACTACATAGGCTGAGACCCCAGCTTCAACGGCGGCTTTTGACAACGCGCCCGCTGCGCCCGAGACGAACATGGCCACAGGACGTTCCAGTGGACCCGACGCAACGGTCAGCTCTTCAAGCATATCGCGCGAGGGATTGTCGATATCTATCAGGACAATGTCTGGGCTATGCGTTGCGATTTTGCGTGCCAGCCCGGAGACATTACCGATCACAAAAACCTCAACGTCTCCGGACTCTTTTAAGGAATCTACAATTGCAAAAGCACGTTCTTGATTCTGTTCGACTACAACGACTGTCAGGTTTGTTTTCATAGAGAATCAAGTGAGCCCAAGCGTCATTGATCGCAATTACAACTCCATCAAAAGTAGTCATCGGACTACCGGTTCGCCCAATTTCTCAGCTTATTTTTCGCGCGCAGCGGAATGTCTGCACAGTTTCTTTGCATGTATCAAAAAATTTTACAGTGAACACCGCGGTGACGCATTGGATCGAATCTTTTTGGGGGGCACTCCTTAGCTCTGGGACGTTCAAATGCACTTCCTTAGACGATCAATTCGAAAGTCCGCTTTGACAGCAAACCATGTGGTTTCGCGAACGCAGCGAACGACCGCTTCCCGCCCGATTCTTACAGTAAACAACTGGACTTTGGCTTGTACGGAAGTGGTACTGACGACGGTTGAGATTCGCTCGGGGCACCCGGGCTCCACTCAGTACAGGGCGCAGGATCAGCCTGTGCCCGCAAAGTGGAGACATCAATGACAACTTCATGTGATACGGAAATCAAAACACCACCCGCCAAACCCGCCCGGAACAACCCGACGCGACAGCAACAGTTGCAGAAACTGTTGTCCCGCAAGGCTGGTGCAACGATTGCGCAGATTCAGAACGCCTTTGGGTGGCAACCGCATTCCGCGCGCGCGGCGATTTCGATGTTGCGCAAGGCGGGACATACTGTTGAGCGATCTGGATCTGGCAAAGGTACGCTCTGCCATCATCAACCCGGCGGTGTGGGAGCGGGTGCAGCAGCTGCTGAAAGATGGCGCAGTAAGGGAGCGCGGCGTTAAGCAGAAAGCAAAGCGATCAGCACTGGCCGGAAAGCTCTATGATGAGACCGGAGATCGGCTGACGCCCAGCCATAGTCGCAAAAATGGAAAGCGGTTGCGGTACTTTATCTCTGGTCGTCTTGTGACGGATCGCAGTCAGAAGTTTCCCGATACGTGGCGACTGCCTGCAGAACAGCTTGAGAACCTCCTGGCTGAAGTGGTTAGACAACACCTAAGCCGACCGAACGCTGTGACATCAATGTTACAGGATATGTCTGCGGCCGAAATTGCTTCAGCAGCGGAGCATCTCAGAAATTGCCAGTCCGTCAGGAAATGCCTCGACCTGATTGCGCGGGCAGACATACGACAGGGGTCGCTGAGTCTGCAGCTGGATCTACAGGCACTGGCCCGGATGATCGAGTGCAGAGCGGATCAGGTCAATGCCGAAGAACTAACAATTGAAGCTCCATTCCAGATGCGCCGCAGAGGCGTGGAACTGAAATTGCACTTGGGCGATCCGCCTCCTGAGATCGATCAGACACTTGTCCGCAACATAATCAAGGCGCGCCAATTGTTGGCGATGATTATTGACGGCAGAACGTTTTCTGAGATTGCTGAAGAAGAGGGCATTTCCAAACGCCGCGTTCAGGATGTGGTCGATCTGGCCATGCTAGCGCCTGATGTTCTGGATGCCATCGCTGCAGGCGAGCAACCTGACGGCCTGACCACGGAATACCTAATCAAGTCCGGCTTCCCAGCGATCTGGTCAGAACAGCGCCAGCAGTTCGCTGCGCTCTGATCTACAGACTCTCCCAAAGTCACCAAACTCGTACCGCCGGAACCGCGTACTGAGACTGCGGCCCGAAATCGGCTATTGTTGTGCTCACGTTCGCGTCTCAGCTCGAATCGTCAAAAACTAAGTCCCTGAAAATTAGCCACAATCGGCAACCAATTATTCAGTGTGTGATTTAATGGAAAATCATGGCTGGGGTGGTAGGATTTGGATTATTGCAAAAAGTATTTTATTTCAGCATCTTACATCTAGTTCGGCGAAAAAATGTTGCGGGATTTGTTGCGGGAATTTCTGCAACGCAGAAAGCCGTCATTTCTTATCGCGCCTTTGAATCGCGTCCAATTGGGACTGGGGTAGAGATGCGTAAACTTCGTCGACATGCTTCGGTTCTGAGATCATCTTTTCTGCGACAAGGTTTAACAACCGGAACAGGGTTTCGGCTGTCGCTCTATCGTCGCGGAGGTCAATTTGGCCGGGATGCACTGCATTGTTGCCAACAACACGAACTACATCTAACGCCTTTTGCACCCGGGGATCCAAACCGCTAGCTACTAATGCTTTGATATCATCGTTTATGTTTTTTCCGGCCTGTCCAAGCACCACGCAGAGTTTCTGAATAGCAAGTCTGATTAGTGCCGCCGCCCCTCGCGGAGATTTATCTAAAATCGCTGCGGCCTCGTCATAGTCTCGGCGTATGTCTGGGGGCAGATCTGGGTTTGGTGCTATTACTACCCCCGAGTTTGGGTAAAGTAGTTTGTCGTAAACCCAAATTGCTACCTTTTCGCAGTTAAAGCACCTGGATAACCATAAATTGGAGACCAAGCTTTCCCGGCTAGCGCGTCTACTTTCAACATAAGGAATACCTTGCGCCAAACGTATCAAACGAGAGCGAGTTTTTTCCCGCTCGTCAGGGTCTTCTTCTTCGCTCAGATCGAAGTTCCTTGCCTCTTCATCCGACCAAACCTGAGGAGAATCGTCTTTTCTCATGGGATCCGCATATGCGGTGTACCAAAATTGTTTGGCCAAAACGCTGCAGTGTGGGCAGTTGAATGCGGTTTCTTCAATCGACGGTGGAACGTATTTCATATTGCCTCAAACAAAAAAGGACTACCCAATTATTTCAGAGCCTTAGTGAAAGCGCCGGATGCAAGCAACTTCAAAAATGTTGCGGGATTTTGCGTTATCCCGCAACATTTACGGAACGATGTTGGGTAATATCGTTGAAAATCAATATGTTATGGGAGGATCATGGCTGGGGTGGTAGGATTCGAACCTACGATACACGGTACCAAAAACCGCTGCCTTACCACTTGGCTACACCCCAACGGTGAGCGGCTATCTACGATTGTTGTTGGCGGGGTTCAAGGGCTTTTGGGTAAAAAATGCGACTGCCTTGAAAAAATATTTTTGGCCGGTCGTCAGGTGGTTTTCAACAGCACTGCGCCGTTGCGATTGCCGGTTTGGACAAGGTCATGGGCGGATGCGCAATCCTGTAGCGGCAGGATCTTTTCAACCGGGCATATTAAGCTGCCATCTTCCAATGCTGCATGCAGCCGATTGATCGCCGCAGATCGCGGTGCAGGCGGCAGAAGGTAGATCAGGATAAGCTCAAGCGTCACAGCTTTGAACATCAGGGGGTAAAAGGGCAGGGTGGGGGACATCTCCTGCGCGGAGCCGAACGCGTTGATACGCCCATTCTCGGCGATCACGGCAGTATTTGTTTCTACATTCCGGCCAAATTCGACATCGACGATTCGGTTGATCGGAACGCCATCATTGGCGGTAAGGATTTGCTGGGCCAGATCAGGATCGCTGTAGTCCAGTACCGTTTCCGATCCGGCCTGTCGCACGCGCTCATAGTTGCGAGGGTGTGCAGTGCTAATGACACGGGCGCCTGCCCATTTCGCCATTTGGACGGCCAGATAGCCAACCGTGCCTGCTCCGCCGTGGATCAAAATGGTTTGGCCTTCAATTTCACCGCCTGAAAAGACAGCGTGGCTGGCCGTCAGGCCCGGAATGCCCAGAACCGCCCCGGTTTCCAGGGAGACGGCGTCAGGAAGGGCAACCGCCTGATCCGAGGGCAGTGTGATTTGGGTGGCCGCTGTTCCCAAGGCGCGATTCCACTGGCCATTCCATATCCAGACGCGCTGACCCAGCCGCGATTTTGGAACGCCTTCTCCAACGGCAGAGATTACACCGGACCCGTCGCTGTGGGGGACGATCACCGGGAACGCAGGTTTCGTGACCCCGGGTCTGGATCCGGCACGCGCTTTGACGTCCGAGGGATTCACACCGGAAAAGGCCAGATCAACGATCACGTCACCTGGGGCCGGAGGCACGTCGGGAAGGTCTTCCAGTTTCAGAACGTCTGACGCATCGCCGAATGCTGAGTATGTGATGGCTTTCATGGTGTCCCCTCGGCCCTGTCAGGTCAATTTAGCTGCGTCGCGGGGCATTGCCAGAGATTCGAACCTCGGTCGCGCCCGAACGATTGCGCGGTGCCGCCAGCACAAGGCGGTGGCTCTTACTCGCGGATTTCGGAGGGTTCGACGCCCCAAAGGTTGGATTTCAAGGTCCAGCCGCGATAGCCGCCTGCGGATATCCGGCACCAATCCAATGAGCATGTGCCAAGGCGGGCGACGACTCCGGTTTCGAAATGCGCATTGATCTGAGAATTCGGGTCAGGGCGGGCGTAAACGGGCAACATATCGGATTCGATCAGAACGGTCCGAACACCTGACAGCAACGCGTAATGGACCCAGCCGCCTGCTCCGTCACGGTCCTGTACCTTGCGCCAGTTGCCGTACTCGGCGGTGATCTGCAGCGGCATGCCCCGACGTTTGAACACCCAGTCGATTCGATGGGTCAGGGACGGGCCGCGTCGCACATTCCCCTCGGCCGCTTTCATCGAGACATAGCGGGGCAGGGGCAGATTCGTGACGGGGCCGCGCGCCTCTTGCGTCGCGGCGGCGATTGGGCCGAACGCCATAAGAACCACGGTAAGGATCGCCAAACAGCGGCGTTTCACCGGTAGAAGACCACTCACTGACTGTCTGCTCTTGTGCCTGTTGATCTGCTTTCGAAAAAAGGTCGACTCAATGCCTTAGGGGTTCTTGTGCCCCGCCTTATCCTGCGCCACGATGCCATGGAGCGCGCGCGTTTGCAAAGCGATGGGAGGGCTGAAGTGCCAAGAGAACGTCTGAGTGTTGTTGTAACGCGACGGTTGCCCGAGGCAGTGGAAACGCGGTTGAGCGAGTTGTTCGATGTTCGCCTGCGCGAGGATGACGCGCCCATGACACGCGAAGAACTGGTCGCGGCGGTGCAAGAGGCCGATGTGCTGGTACCCACAGTGACCGACACAATTGACGGTGGATTGCTGGGGCAGGCGGGTGAGAACCTGCGTCTGATCGCGAACTATGGCGCGGGTGTCGATAATATCGACGTGGCCACAGCCCGGCAGCGCGGCATTCTGGTATCAAACACGCCGGGTGTGCTGACCGACGATACGGCCGACATGACCATGGGCCTTATTCTAGCGGTTACGCGCCGCATACCCGAAGGGTTGGCCGTGATGCAGCAGGGCGATTGGGCCGGGTGGGCACCCACGGCATTGCTGGGTGGCCGGATCGGTGGTCGGCGTCTTGGCATTCTGGGCATGGGCCGGATTGGGCAGGCCGTTGCCCGCCGTGCCAGCGCCTTTGGCATGCAGGTGCATTATCACAATCGCCGCCGCCTGCGCCCCGAGACCGAGGAAGAGCTTGAGGCGACCTATTGGGAAAGCCTGGATCAGATGGTTGCGCGCATGGATGTGATCTCGGTCAATTGTCCGTCAACGCCATCGACTTTTCATTTGATGAATGCGCGGCGGTTGAAGCTGATGAAACCCTCGGCAGTGCTTGTCAACACGTCGCGGGGTGAGGTGGTGGACGAGAACGCCCTGACCCGCCTGATCCGCGCGGGTGAGATCGCCGGGGCCGGGCTGGATGTTTATGAACACGGCACCAATGTGAACCCGCGCCTGCGGCAATTGCCGAACGTTGTTTTGCTGCCGCATATGGGATCGGCCACGTTGGAAGGGCGGATCGAGATGGGCGAGAAGGTGATCATCAATATCAAGACGTTTGAGGATGGCCACCGCCCGCCGGATCAGGTTGTGCCCGCTATGCTATAGCGCATTGGGAAAGGACTGTGATGGAGGTTTATCGGGCCGGATGCCGCTGTGGCAGCGTGCGCGTAACGACAAAGGGGCCTCCGTCGCGGGTTGGGATGTGCCACTGCCTTGACTGTCGTAAGCATCACGGAGCGTTGTTTTATGCCGCTGCCATCTTTCCCACGGACGCGGTTGAGATCAGCGGAGTGGTCCGCAGCTATGCGGGGCGGTCATTTTGTCCGATCTGCGGTTCGCCGGTATTTGCCCAAACCGGAGAAGAGGTCGAGGTTCATTTGGGCAGTTTTGACCAACCCGGCCAATTGAAACCGACATATGAATGCTGGACAATCCGGCGGGAAGGCTGGCTGCCCGAATTTGAGGGCATGCAACGATACGATCGGGACCGCGCAGATTAGGTGATGAACGGCGTGGCGGAACTCTGCCGTCGTTCGGTTCTGTATCAACCGATGGTTGCGGTGTTGCGGTGGCCCGTACAGTGTTGAAAGCAATAGTTGAATTGGAGGATACGATGCGTTCCGGTTATATTTCAGGTCTCATACTGTCTGCGATCACGTTTGCTGCCCCGTCTATTGCGCAGGAAACCGCAGATGCGGTTGCGCCCGAAGGGGCAACGGAAGGTCAGGTTCAGGCCCTCACCGAAGAAGTGGTTGCCGCGCTTGAGGCGAAGGCCGCAGGCGTGCCGGTGCAATCCGACAACTGGATGGTCGCCGCCGCCAATCCGCTGGCCGTCGAAGCCGGGGCGCGGGTGCTGCGCGCAGGCGGCTCGGCTGCGGATGCGATGGTTGCTGTTCAGGTTGTTCTGGGGCTGGTCGAGCCGCAATCTTCGGGTCTTGGGGGCGGGGCATTTCTGGTTTGGTACGATGCCGCCACAGGAGAATTGAACACGCTGGACGGGCGCGAAACGGCCCCGCTGGAGGCGACGCCGAGGCTGTTTCACGACGAAAACGGTGAACCGCTGAAATTCTTCGACGCGGTTGTCGGCGGGCTGTCGGTGGGTACTCCGGGAACGCCCGCCCTGTTGGAGGAGGCCCATCGCCGCTGGGGCCGGTCGCCATGGCCCGGCCTGTTCACAGATGGTATCCGGCTGGCCGAGGACGGCTTCCTTGTGTCGCCACGCCTCGCCACGCTGGTCGAGAATGATGCCGAGCGGCTTTCCCGCTTTCCGGCAACGGCCGAGTATTTCCTGCCCGGCGGCGAACCCTTGCAACAAGGGCAGCGATTGGTGAATCCCGATTACGCGGAGACGTTGCGGACTCTGGCGGCCGATGGGGCTGCGGGGTTTTATGGCGGTGATATCGCTGCGGGCATCGTCAACACCGTTCGGACCGCTCCGGGCAATCCGGGCGTTCTGTCAGGCATTGACCTTGCGCTGTATCAGGTGATCGAGCGTGAGCCGGTCTGCGCCGCATACCGGTCGTTTGATGTATGCGGTATGGGGCCCCCTTCGTCGGGCGCGCTGACCGTGGGGCAGATTCTGGGCAAGCTGGACAATTTCGACCTGTCCGCCATGGGGCCGGACAGCATGGAAGCCTGGCGTTTGATCGGAGACGCTTCGCGCCTCGCCTTTGCGGACCGAGGGCGGTACATGGCGGACAGCGATTATGTCCCCATGCCGACCAATGGGCTGGTGGACCCGGACTACCTGTCGGAACGCGCCACCTTGCTGAACACCGAAAGCGCGCTGATCGAGGTCGCGCCCGGCAATCCCGAATTCGACCACGCGTTGAACTGGGCCGATGATGCCTCGCTGGAACTGCCTTCGACCTCGCATATCTCGATTGTGGACGGCTATGGCAATGTCCTGTCGATGACCACGACCATCGAAAACGGCTTTGGCTCGCGGCTGATGACCAACGGCTTTCTGTTGAACAACGAATTGACGGATTTCTCGTTCAAGACCCATTCGGACGGAGTACCCATTGCCAACCGGCTGGAGCCTGGCAAACGTCCCCGCTCGTCGATGAGCCCGACGATTGTGATGCTGGACGGCGCGCCGGTTCTGGCCATTGGATCGCCCGGTGGCAGCCGTATCATTGGCTACGTGGCCAAGTCGATCATCGCCTGGGCGGATTGGGGCATGGATGTGCAGCAGGCCGTCTCGCTGCCGCATCTGGTAAACCGGTTTGGCACCTATGACGTTGAACTGGGGACCACCGCCGAAGGTTATGTCGATGCCCTGACCGAGCTTGGGTTCGAGGTGAACCCCCGCGACCTGACCTCGGGCCTGCACGCCATCGAAATTCGCGACGGGCTGAGCGGTGGCGCGGACCCTCGGCGCGAAGGCATCGCGCTGGGCGAATAGGTCTTGGGACTTGTCCCGCGTTGCCGGGCCTTTTAGTCATGAACTGAAAGGCCCGGCACCCTGTCGGGCAGGGGAGAACCAAGATGGTGCAGGCAACCGCGCTGCCCCGCAATGACGCGGGTATTGAAACGGCGATTGGAATTCTGAAACAGCGCTTTGGCGACCGGCTTCAAACCAGCGCCGCGATCCGGGAACAGCATGGTCACACCACGACGTGGATCGCGAACCAAAGCCCCGATGCCGTCGTCTTTCCGCAGACGACCAGCGAGGTCGCCGACATCGTAAAAACCTGCGCGGCCCACAAGGTTCCGGTGATTGCCTTCGGCACCGGCACCTCGCTTGAGGGGCACGTCAATGCGCCAGCCGGTGGGGTTTGCGTTGATCTGATGCAGATGAACAGGGTGCTGGCGGTAAATGCCAGCGATCTGGATTGTGTCGTGCAACCCGGCGTCACCCGAGAGGACCTGAACACCCATCTGCGCGATCAGGGCTTGTTCTTTCCCATCGATCCGGGGGCCAACGCTTCGCTGGGTGGAATGGCCGCAACGCGGGCCTCGGGCACCAATGCCGTGCGATACGGGACCATGCGCGACAACGTGCTGAGCCTTGAGGCCGTGATGCCAGACGGGCAGGTGATCCGAACCGGGAACCGCGCCAAGAAGTCTTCGGCCGGCTACGATCTGGCCCGGCTGCTGATCGGGGCCGAGGGGACGCTGGGCATTATTACGGAACTGACGCTGCGGTTGCACGGGATACCCGAGGCGATCAGCTCGGCCCGCTGTTCTTTCCCAACCGTCGATGCCGCGTGTCAGGCGGTGATGATGACAATCCAATACGGCATCCCGGTCGCGCGGATTGAACTGCTGGATGAGATGTCGGTTCGGGCCGCGAACGCCTATTCTGGCCTGACGTTGCCCGAAACTCCGCTGTTGCTGCTGGAATTCCACGGGTCCGAGAATGGCGCGGCGGAACAGGCCGCAACTTTTGGTGAAATAGCGACTGAATTCGGGGGAACCGATTTCGCCGCAACCTCGACCACCGAAGAACGCAACAAGCTTTGGCAGGCGCGCCATGATATGTATTGGGCCTGCCTGCAATTGCGCCCCGGCGCACAGGGCATATCGACGGATGTCTGCGTTCCGATCTCGCGCTTGGCCGAAGCGGTGGGTGCCGCGCAAGGCAAAGCCGCCGAACTGGACCTGATCGCCCCGATTGTCGGGCATGTGGGCGATGGGAATTTCCACACCTTACCCCTGATCGATATGGACAACAAAGATGAGGTTGCCAGGGCCGATCAGTTCGTCGGCTGGCTGAACGATCTGGCGATCTCGATGGATGGAACCTGCACGGGTGAGCACGGAATTGGTCAGGGAAAGCGCCCTTATCTGGTCAAGGAACTTGGCGCTGCGACCCGGTACATGGCCACGATCAAGGCTGCGTTGGATCCGGACAATATCATGAACCCAGGAAAGATGGTTCGGGACCAATAGCCCGCTGTATCGCGGGCCATATTCGCTGTCTCACTGCGACTTTTTAGGACACTGATTCAGCCTGCGGGTCGTTTTTTTCTTATCACCGGTCGGATGAATGTCGCGCCGCGCCCTGGATTTGCGCCATATGGGTGCAACTGAATTCAAGGGGAGACGCCCGGTTATGAAAACCCAAGTCAAAGCACTGGTTGTTGGCGGCGGTGCCGTCGGCACCTCGATTGCCTATCATCTGGCCAAAGCGGGCTGGGACGATGTGATGCTGATCGAACGGGATGAGCTGACCTCGGGCTCGACCTGGCACGCGGCGGGCCTGCTGCCGCTGTTCAACATGTCCTACGCAACGACCCACATCCACAAATACTCGGTCGATTTCTACAAGACGCTTGAGGAAGAGACCGGCCTGAACGCGGGCTTCGCCGTGGTGGGCAACCTGCGCATGGCGCAGACGCAGGAGCGTATGGATGAATACATGCTCTATGCCTCGACCGCCGAGACCTGCGATGTCGCCTATGAATGGCTAACGCCCGAGCAGATCAAGGAACGCTGGCCGCTGATCGAGACCTCGGACCTGAAGGGCGCGATTTATCACACTGAAGATGGCTATATTAACCCTGCGGATGTTACTCAGGCCATGGCAAAGGGTGCCCGTCAGCGCGGCGTGGACATCGTGCGCAAGATGCAGGCCGATGCCTTCCACTGGAACGGCACCCATTGGGAAGTCACCTGCACCAAGATGGTCGAAAAGGGCGGCAACCTTATCCCGTCCGATGAGCAGGTGGTCATCACCGCCGAGCATGTGGTGACCGCATCAGGCAACCACGCGCAGCGCACCGCCAAGATGCTGGGCATCAAGATGCCCGCGATCCCGGTCGAGCACACGTTCATCGTCATGGACAAAGACCCCGAGCTGGTCAAATGGCGTGAGGCGGGCAACGCGGAGCACCCTGTAATCCGCGACGCCGACAATGAATCCTATGCGCGCGAGGAACGCGGCGGCTGGATTCTGGGCATCTACGAACATGGTGCGCCTGCGCAGTTCGAACATGGTGTGCCGGACAGCTTCCGCGCCGACCTGTTCCCGCTGGATCTGGACCGGATCGCTGATCAGTACATGGCCATGGCCGAGCGCGTCCCTTCCTGCGCCGATTCTGGTCTGAAAGACGATTTCAACGGCCCGATCTGCTACACGCCTGACGGCAACCCGCTGGTTGGACCGGCTCCGGGCCTGCGCAACATGTGGCTGGCCGAGGGCTTCAGCTTCGGTATCACCGCTGCAGGCGGCACCGGCTATTACCTGGCGCAGATGATGGTCGATGGCGAAGCCGAGATCGACATGGCCTCGCTGGACCCGAAACGCTATTCGTCCAACTGGATGACCACCGAGTTCGCAGCCCGCAAGAACGAGGAATGCTACGAACACGTCTACATCCTGCACCACCCGGATGAAGAGCGCGAGGCCTGCCGCCCGTTGCGCACCGTCCCGGCGTATGACCGCCAGAAGGCGCGTGGCGCACAGTTCGGCTGGGTCAACGGTTGGGAACGCCCCAACTACTTTGGCCCGCTAGACGCGGCGGACAGTTTCGACAAGGAAAGCCGTTCGTTCCGCCGTGGCGGCTGGTGGCAATACGCCGTCGAAGAAGCCAAGGCGATCCGCGAGGGAGTTGGCCTGATCGACGCCTCGGCCTTCACCAAACATGTCGTCAAAGGCCCCGGTGCGACCGCATTCCTCGACTGGTTCACCTGCAACAAGCTGCCCAAGGTCGGGCGCATCAACCTGACCTACGCGCTGACCTCGCACGGCACCACCCGCACCGAATACACCATCGTCCGGAATGGCGAAAACAACTACTACATCGTCTCAGCCGGTGCCTGGACTGAGTATGACGCCGACTACCTGCGCAAGGCGGCTGAGGACAAGATGGAGGAGTTTGGCTATATCGAAATCCAGGACGTGACCACTCAGTGGGGTGTTTTCGCTATCGCCGGACCCAAGTCGCGTGACGTTCTGAAAGAGGTCATCAAGGACGCCGACCCGGACACCGCGCTGTCCAACAAGCGCTTCCCGTGGCTGTCGGCGCGCCAGATCGAACTGGGCATGTGCCCGGTCAACGCGATCCGTGTGGCCTATACCGGTGAGTTGGGCTGGGAACTGCATCATCCGATCGAGATGCAGAACTACCTGTTCGATCTGCTGGAAAAGGCCGGTGAGAAACACGGTATGAAGCTGGTCGGTGCCCGCGCCCAAAACTGGCTGCGGCAGGAGAAATCCTATCGCGCCTTCGGCACTGAATTAGGTCGCGATGCGACCCCGCTTGAGGCCGACCTGCCGCGTTTTGTCGACCTGTCCAAGGATTTCCACGGCAAGGCCAAGCTGGAAGAAACCGGCGTGCGCGTGAAATGCTGCACGCTGCTGATCGACGGGCCGGACGATGCCGATCCGTGGGGCCGCGAGGCGCTCTATACGCCGGAAGGTGAGCGCGTGGGACGTCTGACCTCGGGTGGCTACTCGGTGGCGTTCGAAAAATCCATCGGTATGGGATACGTGAAACCAGAACTGGCGGTCGAAGGCACCAAGCTGCAGGTCAAAATGCAGGACAAACTGTGGGATGCGGTTGTCACTTGCGACAGCCCGTATGACCCGAAAAACGAGGTCATCCGCAAGGACGGCTAATGGGTCGCAATAAATGGGCCGCCTGCGGCGCCCCATGCCTCCGGCGGAGGTATTTTTGAACAAGAGAAGCGGGGGCTGGTCACAAGATCCAGCCCCCCTGCTTTTGGCGAGGGGGGCCTTCTCCTGTTACGGTCATCGGCGCCTCCGCCTGTACCGCAAAAACACTGTCGCCGATCAGAGTTAACGATCCGTTACTTCTTCTGTTCAAAAATACCTCCGCCGGAGGCAAGCCTGCGACAGCAGGCTTTTTGAACAAGGCCGGCTGACTTATGCCGTGGCAATGAAGGCCAGATTGTTTGCGGGCATTTCAACGGTTTCGACGCGCTTCATCCCCTTGGCAAACAGCATTGATCGAATGTCGGCATCGTTTTTGTAACCAATTTCGGGGTCCTGCAGGACAAGCGCCTCATGAAACCGTTTATCTCCGTCACTGGTCAACAGCCCGTCCCGTTTGAACGGGCCGTACAGAATAAAGCGCCCACCGGGTGAGAGCTTTTTTGCGGTTTCCGACACCAGAGTTTCCGCCTCTTCCCAACTGATCAGGTGCAGCAGATTAATCAGCACGATCAGGTCCTTCGGCGCGAATTGCTTGCTCCAACCCGCTTGCGTTGCGTTCAGTTCCAAAGCCGGTGCGATGTTGGGGAGATTGAGTGCATATGCATCAATGCTGGCGCGGCGTTCGGGATCAATCTCTGTCGGCTGCCAGAACAGGTTGGGCAAACGCTCGGCAAAGGCGCAAACATGCTGGCCCGTGCCGCTGGCGATTTCGAGGGCGGAGCCGTCGGAGGGGGCCCACGCTTCCAAAAGGTCACTCAGAACGCCTGCGTTCCGGGTGGCGGCGGGCGCGACCAGTTTGCCGTTTTCCGCCGGGGTGGCGACGCTGGCATTTGGCGGAGGGATGCGCTTGCTCATCTGTTCAATCGGTCCGGGGTTAGCATGTCGATGATGGTTTGATCAAATATCGGAGTGTTTCCGACAACAAGATCTGCCAGAAACTGAGAAGCGGCTGGCGCGCTTTGGAACCCGTACCCGCCCTGACCAACGCACCAGATAAACGACCGTTCCAGCGGGTCGGGGCCCAACACCAACGTCCCATCTGGCGCAAAGCTGCGCAACCCGGCCCAGTTTGTCTCAATCCGCGTGACAGGTTCGGTCACCAAAGCCTCATACCGCGCCAAGCCTTCGGCCAGTACCATGTCGTCCGCATAGGCGTCATGCGGTGTAACCGGTGTTGCGTCGGCCGGAGATACCAGCAACTTGCCCGCATCCGGTTTAGCATACCAGCTTTCGTCTGTGCCCAGCATCATCGGCCAGCCCGAGACGTCGTGCCCTCCTGGGGCCGGGATTCGCGCCATGCAACGGCGGCGCGGGGTGATGCCGATGGGCTGAACGTCGCCCAGTTGTGCAATCTCATCCGCCCATGCGCCTGCCGCGTTGATCAGGTGGCGGGCGTCGAATACGTCTCCGGCCTCGACCCGCCAATACGCCGATTTGTGAATGGCCGTCACCTTGTGCCTTGTCAGCACGGCCCCGCCATTTCTGCGAATGGTGCGCGAGAAATCCTGCAGCAAGCGATCCGTGTCGATGTCAAACGCGGCTTCGCTGAGTGCGGCATAGCCAACACCTGCGCGATCAAGAATTGGTATTCGGGAAACTGCATCTTCGACCGACACCCTGCTCATGTCGAGACTGCTCAGATCAGCATCGAAGGCTTCACGCTGATCTTTGGCTGCGACCAGCATCAGACCGCGGGGTGTAAGGTAGCCTCCGTTCTCTGTAAGCAGAAACCGGGCGCTGGCTTTGTTCAGCTCTACCACCGATGGCGGGCCGTAATTCTGCTCGAACAGGGCGGCTGATCGACCGGATGCATGATAGCCAACTGCATCTTCTGCCTCTAACACGGTCACGGACCCGTGCTGTGACAGCCGGGCACCTGCGCTCAGCCCCGCAATGCCGCCGCCTATGATGAGGAAATCAATCATATCATGTGCTTTCATTTAGGCAGGTACCCCAAAGGGTTTCAGGTTTCATATCGGTGTCTGAGGTCCCTGTTCGTCTCGACAGTCGGTCCGTGGACTATAAGCAAGCTTGAATTTGTGCTTCAACCCGGTCAAAGAAGTAGCAAAACAAACAGGAGGGTAAGGTGACCGCAGCAGAGCTTCATCCAATGGCCACCGGGCATATTCCCAGATACGTCGTCGCAGCCGACGGAAGCGATTACCTTTTCTCCGCCATGGTCGTTTTCTTTGTGGTGCTTGTGGTGCTGATCGGTGTTGGCTACCTGACACTTCATTCGGTTCCCGAGAAAATGGCGCATGAAAACAACCATCCGCAGTTCCAGTTGGTGGGAATTCTGGCGCTGTTGGCCCTGTTCACGCATAACGGAATTTTCTGGATTGCGGCCATTCTGGTTGCCGGGTTCCAGTTCCCGGATTTTGCGACGCCGATGAAGAACATTGCCGACGCTATTCGATCTTTGGGTCGGTCACCTGTGCCAGAGACGCTGCCCGAAGCGCCGCCCCCAGCCGCGCCGAGTGCGGACAGAACCGAAGCGCAGGAGCACTAAGTCATGATCGAGACGATGATCTGCGCCCTGATTACGGTGCTGCCCGACTATCTGTTCCGCCGCTTTGTCCAAGGTAAGCGGATCGGGCATGAGATTACGTTGTTCACCATGTGGTATGAATTGCGCTGGGGGCTGACCACCTGTGCCATTCTGGCCCTGACGGTAATCACCACGCTGTTCTATTTCCACCCGGCCAGCACAACCGCTGCGTCCTATTTCCGGACGGTCACCATCCTGCCGCAACTGGGTGGGCGCGTGTCCGAGGTCTATGTCCGCAACAACGAATTGGTGCAGGCGGGCCAGCCGATTTTCCGGATCGAGGATTTCACTCAGCAGGCGCAGGTTCAGGCCGCGCATGCGCAGGTTGCTCAGGTGCAGGCCTCGCTGAAAGTGGCCGAAACCGATCTGGCCGAAGCCGACGCCGGGATCGCCGGTGCCCGCGCCGCGCTGGATCAATCGCTTGAGGATCTGGAACGCAATACCACGCTGCGGGATGAAGGATCGAGCGCCGTTCGTCTGACCGAGATCGAGCGGTTGGAGAATCTGGTAGAGGAGCGCGAGGCGCAGGTCACGGCTGCGGAATCCCGGCGTGCGGCGGTGGTTCAGCAGATCGAAGAGTTGATCCCGGCCCAGCTAGCCAGCGCCAACGCCCAACTGGACGCCGCGCTGACCGAGTTGGACAAGACCGTGATCAACGCCGGAGTAACCGGTCGGGTCGAACAATTCGGGCTGCAAGTGGGGGATTACGTCAGCCCGCTTTTGCGACCTGCCGGTATTCTGGTGCCGTCGCATTTCGGGCATGACAGGTTTCAGGCTGCATTCAACCAGCTTTCTGCACAAGTCATCAAACCCGGCATGATCGGAGAGCTGGGTTGCATGACCAAACCCTTTACCGTGATCCCGATGGTCGTGGTCGAAGTGCAGGACGTGATCCCCTCGGGCCAGATCCGCCCGTCGGATGAGTTGCGGGACGTGCAGACCAACAACAACCCCGGTTCTATTCTGGTGTATATGGAGCCACTGTATAAAGGCATGACCGACGACATTCCGCCGGGCAGTAACTGTCTGGCAAATGTCTACACCGACAACCACGAACGGCTAGAGCATGAAGACCTTGGGTTTTGGGAAGGGGCCTTCCTGCATGTCGTCGACACCATCGGCGTGGTTCATGCTGCGGGATTGCGTCTGCGACTGATCCTGATGCCGGTGAACACTCTGGTCCTGACCGGCCATTGATCTGTCTTTGACCCCGGTCGTCAGACCGGGGTCGTATGCGGACCGGTAAAATTCCAGCACGCAAAGCGGTTTGAATTGATCTGTAGGCAGGCCGATGTGCTTCAGGTGACAGATGAAACTTTGAGGATGAATGCCCCGTCAAATCCCCAGTTGTGACGCTGCCAGATTGCGCAGCACCTCATCCGTGCCGCCGCCGATGGTCATCACCTTCACTTCGCGGTAAATCCGTTCCGAGGCCGTCCCCCGCATATATCCCGCACCGCCCAGAATCTGCACCGCCTCATCGGCGCAAAATTTCAGCGCGTCCGTCGCTGTTACCTTGGCCATCGAGGTGCGGGCGACGTGGACGTTCAAGGGGTCAGCGCCCTGCATGTAGCGCCAGATGATGTCATAGGTCAGGGTTCGGGCCGCATCGATCCGGGCCGCCATGTCGATCAGCTTGTGCTGAATGGCCTGACGCGCTGTCAGCGGTTTGCCGAAGGCAGTGCGCTGTCTGGCCCAGGCCAGGGCCTCGTCGTAGCAGACCTGCGCCATCGTGTAGGCGTGCACCGCCAGGGCCAGTCTTTCATTGTTGAAGTTTAGCATGGCCGCCAGAAAGCCTTCGCCTTCCATACCCACCAGATTTTCAGCCGGAACGCGGCAGTTGTCGAAATGCAGATGCGCTGTGTCCGACGCCCACCAGCCCATCTTTTTCAGTTCTGTCCGGGTCAGCCCCGGCGTGTCGCCTTCGACAACCAGAAACGAGATGCCGGTCATGCTTTGATCGTCAGGATCTGTGCGCACAGCCACGGTCAGTTGATCGGCCTGCATGCCCGAGGTGATAAAGGTCTTTTCCCCGTTCACGATGTAATGGTCACCATCCCGGATCGCGGTGGTGCGCAGGGCGGCCACGTCCGATCCTCCGCCGGGCTCGGTTATGGCCAGCGCCGCGATGCGGTCGCCTGCGATCACCGGTTTCACGAACTTTTCGAGCAGTACCGCGTTGCCGCTTTGCGCGATCGGAGGCAGCGCAATCGAAAAAGACCCCAGCGAGGCTGCAACGCCCCCCGCACCACAGCGCGCTATCTCTTCGGTGCCAACCACTTGCATGAACAGATCACCGTTCGCCCCCCCCAGATCTTCGGGGAAGGCGACGCCCTGAAATCCAACCTCGGCAGCTTTCTTGTACAGCTCGCGCGGAAGGCGACCGGCGTCTTCCCATGTGTCGATATTGGGCATGATCTCGGCCTCGACAAAAGCGCGCAGGCTGCTGCGGAAGGCCTGATGCTCTGCGCTGAAATGACGGTCGGGCCGCGTATTGTCGTACATGATGCTCTTTCCCCCGAACTGTGATCAGGTGCTATTTCTGGACTGAACGAATTGCCAGACGATTTTTGAGAACTGGTCGATTTTGGATTGCAGGGCCATCGGGTCCGGCGCAAACCGCGCCTGAATCAACAGCCCGCGCAAATAGGTGCGGCAAAGATCCCAGACCATCACCATCAATTCCGGATCATCGGGATAGGTGGCGCGCAGTTGCTGGTTCAAATCCGCGTCCCACTGCGCCAGCATGTCGTTAAGCGCGAATTCCAGATTGGGGTCAGTGCGCGCAGCCACCATCAGCTCGACAAAGGCGCGCCCGGCCGAGGTGTTCACAACCCTTGACCACAGCAACTGCGCGATCTGCCCATAGTCCCCGGCGCTGTCCTGACCATGCGCGCGTCCGAAATAGCTGATCGCACCGGCGCGGGCGTTGTCCAACATCAGTTCCGCAGCGGCCACGATCATGTCGTGGCGGGTTGGAAAGTGATAGTTCACCGATCCGCGCGACAGGCCTGACCGGCTTTGGATCGCGCTGAAACTGGTCTCGGCATAGCCAAGTTGGTCAAGGCATTCGATCACGGAATCCAGCACCGCGCGCCGTGTCGCAACCGCGCGATCCTGCTGGCGACGGGGCGATGTGCCAGTTGCGTCAGACGAAGTCGTGTTGGTTTTCATGTTGACAGGCTGCTCTGGACTTGTGAAAAAAACAGGACGTCCTGTTTTATATGAGAGCCACCGTGCCATATCAATCATCAATTCAGACCAGCAGCGAAACTTTTCACGAAAATCAGGCGGCGATGCTGTCTCTGGTCGAAAAACTGCGCGAGCTTGAGGCGCGGCCCGTGAAGCTGTCGGAACAGAAGCGCGAGCGGTTCGAAAAGCGCGGGCAGATTTTACCGCGCGAGCGTCTGGCCCGGCTGCTTGACCCCGGCATGCCGTTTCTGGCGCTGCACACCATTGCTGGGTATCTGATCGACAGCTCGAAAGAAGAGAAATCGGTGCCGGGTTCTTCGCTGATCGCGGGGATCGGATTTGTGAACGGCGTGCGCTGCATCATCTGGGTGGATGACAGCGGCATCAAAGCTGGTGCGATGGGCGTCAAGGGGCTTGAGGCCGGGCTAAGCGTGCAGCGGTTGGCGCTGCGACACAAGCTGCCCTTTGTTCATCTGGTCGAAAGCGCGGGGGCCGACCTGACCAATTATAAGGTCGAGATGTGGGCGCGGGGCGGCACAGCCTTTGCCAATCTGGCCCGGATGAGCGCGGCAGGCATTCCCACAGTCGCGGTCCTGCACGGGGCGTCAACTGCGGGCGGGGCCTATATGCCCGGCTTGTCGGATTATGTGATCGGGGTGAAAAAGAACGGCATGGCGGCTCTGGCCGGGGCCGCCTTGGTCTATGCGGCCACCGGGGAAGAGGCGGACGAGAAAGAGCTTGGCTCGGCCGAGATGCACGCCTCGGTCAGCGGACTGGTCGAGTATCTGGCCGAGGATGATGTGCAGGCGATTGCCATGGCACGCGATGTGGTCGGCAAGCTTGACTGGAACAAGGGACAATCCATGCCGCCGCGCCGCGCGTTTGAACCTCCGGTCTATGACCCGGCGGAACTGGCTGGGATTGTGCCTGCCGACCCCAAGGTGCCCTATGACGTGCGCGAGGTGGTGGCGCGTCTGGTCGACGGGTCTGAGTTTGAGGATTTCAAACCGGATTTCGGCCCGGCCACCGTCTGTATGCGCGCCTCGATCCACGGGTTTGCCTGCGGCATCATTGGCAATAATGGTCCGATTGATACGCAAGGGGCGAACAAGGCCACGCAGTTCTTCCAGCTGTGCGATCAGGCGGACATCCCGGTCATCTTCCTGAACAATACGACCGGTTACATGGTCGGCACCGCCTATGAACAGGCGGGCATGATCAAGCACGGCTCGAAGATGATTCAGGCAGTCACCAACATGCGGGTGCCCAAGATCACGATGTATATCGGGTCCAGCTTCGGCGCCGGGAATTACGGCATGGCCGGATATGGCTTTGCGCCCGATTTTCTGTTCGCCTGGCCGAATTCGAAATCCGGTGTGATGGGGGGCGAGCAGGCTGCCAAGACCATGGGTGTCGTGCAGGCCATGACCGCCAAGCGCAAGGGCATAGACCTGCCGAAAGAGGCGTTGGAGCAGCAAGGCAAGATCATCCGCCATATCTTTGACGAACAATCCGATAGCTTCGTCACCTCGGGGCGTGTTCTGGACCATGGCATCATCGATCCGCGCGACAGCCGCAAGGTTCTGGCCATGTGTCTGGAAACGGTCGAGGAAGGCCGCAATCGCCGTCTCAAACTCAACGCATTTGGCGTGGGGCGGATGTGATGGACGGCGCTGCCTATAAGCATCTGGACCTTGAACAGCAGGGCGGGTGGCTGACGGTCTGGTTCAACGAACCGGCCCGTCGCAACCCGCTGACGTTCGAGCGGATCGATGAGTTGCTGGCCCTCTGCGCCAATTTGCAGGAACGCCGTGACATTCGCGGCGTGGTTCTGCGCGGTCGGGGCGGAGTGTTCTGCGCCGGAGGGGACCTGCGGGCGTTTCAATCCGCTTTCCAAGGAGCGGATGCGCGCGATGAGGTCATTGCGGCATCGGTCCGTGGGGCTATGGTGTTCGATGCCATCGATCAGTTGCCGCAATTCGTGGTCATCGTGGTCGAAGGGGCCGCCATGGCCGGAGGTTTTGGCATGGTCTGCTGCGGTGATCTGGTGATCGCCGAGGAAAACGCCAAATTCGCCCTGACGGAGACCCGGATCGGCATCGTTGCCGCCCAGATCGCGCCCATGGTGCAGCGGCGGCTGGGGCGGCGTCAGACACGCCGTTTGATGCTGTCTGCTGCCACTCTGACCGGCCAGCAAGCCGTTGAGGTTGGGTTGGTCGATCAGTTGGTCAGCGGCGCAGACGGGATTGATGCGGCCTTGACCGACATTCGGGCGCAGATCACCCGTGTGTCACCCAATGCTCTGGCAGTGACCAAGGCGCTGTTGCGCGACATGGAAAGCCTGCCACGACAGGACCAGATTGCCCGCGCCGCCGATGACTTCGCCGGGTGCCTGTTGTCGCCCGAAGGGATCGAAGGCGTCACCAGCTTTATGCAGAAACGAAATCCGAAATGGGCCGAGGCCGAAGATGTTTGACACAATTCTGATTGCCAACCGGGGTGAGATCGCCTGCCGCGTCATCGACACCGCTCGGCGGCTGGGCCTGCGGACGGTCGCGGTTTACTCGGACGCGGACCGCAACGCTCGCCATGTGAAACTGGCGGATGATGCGGTTCATATCGGTGGCTCGGCCCCGGCGGACAGCTATCTGCGCGGCGATGCCATCATTGCCGCAGCCCAACAGGTGGGCGCACAGGCGATCCACCCGGGCTATGGCTTTTTGTCCGAGAATGAGGCGTTTGCCGCCGCCATGGGTGCTGCGGGGTTGGCCTTTATCGGCGCGCCTGCCGCAGCAATTGGTGCGATGGGCAACAAGGCAGCCGCAAAACGGTTGATGATCGCCGCCGGGGTTCCCTGCGTACCCGGTTATGAAGGCGAGGATCAATCCGATGCCGCATTGACCGAGGCCGCCGCCAAGATCGGCTTCCCGCTGATGATCAAGGCCGCTGCCGGTGGCGGCGGGCGCGGGATGCGCATCGTGCGTGGTGCCGACGATCTGGCCGCAGGATTGCAACTGGCCCGGTCGGAGGCGGAAAACGCCTTTGGGTCCGGCGAATTGATTCTGGAAAAAGCCGTCATCGCACCGCGCCATGTCGAGGTTCAGGTCTTTGCTGACGATCACGGCACAACTCTGCATCTGGGCGAACGCGATTGCTCGGTCCAGCGTCGTCACCAGAAGGTTCTGGAAGAGGCGCCATGCCCGGTGATGACGCCCGAACTGCGCAAGGAAATGACCGACGCTGCAATCGCCGCCGCCCGTGCGGTGGACTATCGCGGCGCGGGTACGGTGGAATTCCTTCTGGATGCCTCGGGTGCGTTCTATTTCCTGGAAATGAACACCCGGTTGCAGGTCGAACACCCGGTGACCGAGGCCATCACCGGCCTCGATCTGGTCGAGTTGCAGATCATCGTGGCGCAAGGCCTGCCCCTGCCGTTGACGCAAGCGGATGTGCGGCTTGACGGGCACGCCATCGAGGCGCGTCTCTATGCCGAAGACCCCGGCGCGGATTTCGCGCCCGCGACTGGCCCGATTGCCCTGTGGCAAACACCCGACGGCGAAGGGATGCGCACCGATACCGGCATCGAAACGGGGGGTGAGGTCTCGCCCTTCTACGACTCGATGCTGGCCAAAGTGATCGGCTTCGGCCCCAGCCGCGACGTGGCGCGTCGTCGTCTGGTCGCCGGGCTGAAGGAAACCGCGCTGTTGGGTCTGACCACCAATCGCGGCTTTCTGATCGACGCGCTGAACCAGCCTGGTTTTGCCGACGGATCGGCCACCACGGCCTTTATCGCCGAGACCTATCCCGATGGCGTCGACCCGGTTCAGGCCCGGCCCGCCGATTTCGCGTTGACCGCCGTTCTGATCCATTGTCAGGACCGCGACCGCCTGTTTGCGCGATCCACCGTCGTCAGCGAAGAACTGCTGGACTGGCACAGCGTTGCGCCGCTGCCGAACATGGTCACACTGATCCACGGCGAGGCCGAGGCCAAGGTCTCGGTCTCACCGGTTGGCGATCATTTCGACGTCCGTTGCGGCGATGACAGCTTTGTCGTGACGGTTCAGAGCATGGGCGACACCAGCGCAACCCTGGCGCTGGACGGGCGGCGCGTTACCGTCAGCTTCACCCGCTGGGGCAACGGCCAATTCGGTCTGCGCCGCGACACAGTTGACCTTACCTTCACGATTTTCGATCCGTTGGCCGCGTCAGGCGACGATGCGGGCGGCAGCCGGATCGTGGCTCCGATGCCGGGGGTTGTGGTCTCGATCAACGTCGCGCCGGGTGATGAGATCGAAAAGGGCCAGACGCTGGCCGTTCTCGAAGCGATGAAAATGCAGCACCAGATCACGGCCACGCGCGACGGACAGGTCCGCGAGGTTGTCACCCGGGCCGGTGCGCAACTGACCGCTGGCGCGCTGATGATCGCGTTGGAGGAAGACGCGCCGTGAATTCTGAGCTGTGCAAGAATATGGGGCTGGAGTTCCCGCTGTTTGCTTTCAGCCATTGCCGGGATGTGGTCGCTGCGGTGTCGCGGGCCGGTGGGATGGGTGTGTTTGGCGCGGTGATGTACACGCCCGAGCAGTTGCGGCAGGAACTGGAATGGATTGACGCCAACGTCGATGGCAAACCTTACGGCGTGGACCTGATCGTACCGAACAACCTGGCGGCCTCTGGTGCAGGGCTTGACCCCGACCAATTGTTGGCCGCGTTGCCCGCCGAGCAGAAACTACTGGCCGAACAAGTCCTGCAAAGCCATGGCATCGACACGTCCGGGATTGATGATGATCGGATCAGGTTCCTGGATTTCGCCCGCAACATGGATGCAGAAGGCGCGCAGGCGATGCTTGAGGTTGCGTTCTCGTTCCCGATCAAGCTGATCGCAAACGCTTTGGGTGAGCCGCCGAAGATCATGATCGACATGGCGCATGAGCGGGGCGTTCCGGTGGCCGCTCTGGTCGGGGCAAAGAAACACGCCGAACGGCAGATCGCCGCCGGGGTGGATGTTCTTGTGGCTGCGGGCGGCGAAGCGGGTGGTCATTGCGGTGAGGTTTCAACCATGGTGTTGACGCCCGAGATCGTCTCGGTCGCGCAAGGCAGGCCGGTTCTGGCGGCGGGCGGTATTGCCACGGGTCGCCAGATGGCGGGCGCGATGGCGATGGGGGCTGCGGGCGCGTGGTGCGGTTCGGTTTGGCTGACAACTGCCGAAGGGGAACCGGCGCAGCCGATCAAGGACAAGATGCTGGCGGCCACGTCCTCGGACACTGTGCGCAGCAAGTCGCGTACCGGCAAGATGTCCCGACAGTTGAAATCGGCCTGGACAGATGCGTGGGAGGACAGCGATGTGTCCCCCTTGCCGATGCCGTTCCAGACCATCGTCAGCGAGCCGGCATTGCATCTGACCGAAAAACTGGCCTCAGCCGGGCATGAAGGTGCGACCGAACTGGCGACCTATTGGGTCGGACAGGCGGTTGGATTGATGAATGAAACAACCTCGGCCGGACAGGTCGTTCAGGATTTCAAAGCCGATTTTCTGGACGCCGTCGACCGGCTCAATACTCTGTTGGAGACATAATGGAACAGGTCACTGCCTTTCTGGAGGAAAGCGAAGCATTGGCTGCCGTAATCGAGGCGCAGTGCAACGGACGTTGGGATGCGCCCACCCAGTTCAAGGGGTGGACGGTGAATGATGTGTTGGCGCATCTGCATTTCTGGAACCGGGCCGCCGATCTGTCGCTGACCTCGGCGGATGCGTTCAATGCGATGCTGGGTGAAAGCCTGCCCAAAATCCAGACGCTGGGGTTTCGGGCCATGGAAAACGCCGCCATCTCGGAACGGGGCGAGGCGCTGCTGACCCTCTGGCGGGATTACTTCCGCGATATGGCCACCCGTTGGCAGGGTGTGGATCCCAAAACGCGCCTGCCCTGGGTGGGACCGTCGATGTCGGCGCGGTCGTCCATCAGCGCGCGCCAGATGGAGACCTGGGCCCATGGGCACGAGGTCTTTGACCTTTTCGGCGCGGAACGCACCGAGAGCGACCGGATCAAGAACATCGTCATTCTGGGCGTCAACACATTCGGGTTTTCGTTCCAACTGCGCGGGAAAGAGGTTCCGCCTGCGATGCCTGCCGTCGAACTGACTGCGCCCTCGGGCGAGGTCTGGCAATTTGGCGACGCGTCGGTGGGGCAGATCAGCGGTTCGGCCCTTGGGTTTGCGCAGACGGTGACGCAGACGCGCAGCTATGTGGACACTGATCTGACCGTTTCGGGCGATCTGGCGAGGGAATGGATGGAAAACGCCCAGTGCTTTGCTGGACCGCCTGAGACCACGCCGCCGCCCGGATCGCGGTTCCGGCAATAAACGGTCCTGACCCCGGAAAGGACGAGATGCAGCCGATCGACGCCAATACCCTGAAGCCCGTACCGCTTCACCTGATCGACACCGTCAGGCGGCTTGGGGATGCGCCTGCTTATTGGCACGAGGTTGATGGGGATTGGCAATCGCAAAGCTGGTCGGGGTTCGGGGCCGAGGTTGAGCGGGCGGGTCGTGCATTGATCGCCTTGGGGCTTGACCCCGGACAGGTCGTTTGCATTCTCGGCCGCAATCGCCCGGAATGGGTGGTCATGGCCCATGCGGCAATGGCGGCCGGGTGCAATCCGACAGGGATCTATTTCACCTCATCAGCCGAAGAGATTGACTATATCATCCGCCATTCGGATTGCCCGCTGGTCTTGTGCGACACGGACGAAAACCTGTCGCGGGTGCAATCGGTGCGGGCAGATGTCCCGGGTCTGCGCCACGTCGTGTCCATGAACCGACAGGTGGCAGAGGCCGATGTGCTGTCCTGGCCTGATTTCCTTGGGCTTGGCGGGGCAGAGTTTCAGCCCGAATTGGACGCCCGCCGCAATGCGCTGACGCTGAAAGACACGGCACTTCTAGTCTATACATCGGGGACCACCGGGAAACCGAAGGCGGTTGTGCTGTCGCATCGCGCCGCGATCTGGATAACGCAGACGCTTGGTGAGTTCATGCAGGTCAAGGACGGCGCGCGTATGCTGTCATACCTGCCGCTGGCCCATATTGCAGAGTTCAACAACTCGATTTTGGGCCAAGCCGTGTTTGGAAGTCAGGTCTGGTATTGTCTGGACCCTTTGACCATGCGCGATGTGCTGCCCCTGTGCCGCCCAACGGTGTTTCTGGGCGTGCCGCGCGTCTGGCAGAAGATCGAAGAACGGATCACCACGGGTGTTGCTGCGGCAAAAGGGGCCAAAGGCGCGATGGCGCGCTGGGCACTGGGTGTTGGGCAGGAGGTGGCTCAAAAGCGGCTTGGGGGTCAAAAGCCCGGCTTTGGCCTTGCGCTGCAATACCGTCTGGCTGATCGGCTGTTGCTGAGAAGGGTGCGCCGCGCATTGGGGCTGGCGGATTGCGGTACGATCCTGTCCTCTGCGGCACCGATCTCGGTTCAGACACTGCAGTTCTTTTTCGGCCTCGGCATCGATGTCTATGAAGGTTACGGCCAGTCCGAGGCCTGCGGCCCCAGCACGATGAACTGCGCCAGCGCCAACCGATTGGGCAGTGTCGGCAAACCTCTGCCGGGCATCGAGGCGCGCGTTGCCGAGGACGGTGAGGTTTTGGTGCGTGGTCCGAACGTCTTTGATGGGTATCTGAAAGACCCTGAATCCAGCAGCGAAACCCTGACCGAAGATGGCTGGCTTCTTACAGGTGACTTGGGGCAGATCGACGAGGATGGGTTTGTCACCATCACCGGGCGCAAGAAAGAAATTCTGATCACCACCGGCGGCAAGAACATCTCGCCCGCCGCGATTGAAAATGACCTGACGGATATTCCGCTGGTCGAACACGCCATGTTGTTGGGAGATGGGCGCAAATTCGTGGCCGCGCTGCTGAGTATCTCGGAAGATGCGCTGGCCGCCTTTGCCGAGGCCGAAGGGTTGGACAACCCGACACCGTTGCATCCCTGCGTGCAAGAGGTTGTCGCTGCCGCCATTGCCCAGATCAACCCTCGTTATTCTCGCGTCAATCAGGTGCATGAATTCCGTATTCTGCACCGACCTCTGTCTCAGGACGCCGATGAACTGACCCCGACCCTTAAGATGAAGCGACGGGTGATCGAGAAAAACCATGCCGCTTTAATCGATGCAATCTATGCAAATCCCCCCGAACAGGAGCCTTTATGAGCCCCCATTTGAACGACCCAACCACCCCCATCAAACCCGCTGCGTTTGGTGCCTGCCACGGCCTTGACCATGGATAAGGCGATCCTGACCTGTGCGCTGAACGGTGTGCTGACCAACCCGATGCAGCATCCCGTTCCGGTTACCCCCGAAGACTGCGCAGCCTCGGCGCGTGAAGCTTATGATGCGGGGGCGTCGATCATTCATGTCCACTACCGGGATCAGGGCCCCGGTCGCGGCCACTTACCCAGCTGGGATCCAAAAGTTGCCCGTGACATTACAGATGCAATCCGCGATGCCTGTCCGGAAGTGCTGATCAATTCGACCACCGGCTTGCCCGGTGCGGATATCAGCGCGCCGGTTGGTGTGTTGCGTGAACTCAGGCCCGAGATTGCGGCCTGCAATGCCGGGACGCTGAACTACCTCAAGCTGCGGGCCTCGGGCGATTGGGCCTGGCCACCGATGGTCTTCGATAACCCGCCCGAAAAGGTGCAGGGCTTCTTGGACGTAATGGCAGAGACCGGAAGCATCCCAGAGTTTGAGTGCTTTGACGTGGGCATTGTCCGTTCGGTCGAGATGTATGTCCGTGCGGGAATGGCCAGGCAAGCACAGTATAACCTTGTGATGGGTGTCGCCTCGGGCATGCCGGTGGATGGTGATCTGCTGCGTCTGCTTCAGAAATACATGATCCCCGGATCAAAATGGCAGACAACGTTGATCGGACGGGCGGATATTTGGCCAGTGCACCAGCTAAGCGCCGAGTTGGGTGGTATGTTGCGCACCGGGGTTGAGGACACGTTCTATCTGCCGTCGGGCGACAAAACCTCGGGCAACGGGCAGTTGATCGAAGCGCTGGCCACATGTGCTGGCAACGCCGGGCGCGCAGTCGCATCCCCGGCCGAGGCGCGCGCGATCTTGGGGATTGGCTGACCAGCCAGGCCGATTTCGTCTGCGTGCGATCAGCCTGCCACGCTTGCTTGGCCGAAAAAGCATGAGCCATTATTGACTCATGCTGCACTAGCACAATAGGAGGGGTCGGTCCGGTCGCATCGGGTGACCGGCACAGCTTTCCCGATGGAGCATATCGAAATGTCTGAACTGCGTGACACCGCAATGTCGTCCAAGGCCTGGCCTTTTGAAGAGGCGCGCCGGTTGCTCAAGCGCTATCAGAAGAATGCTCCGGAAAAGGGCTATGTTCTGTTTGAAACGGGCTATGGCCCTTCGGGCTTGCCGCATATCGGCACGTTTGGCGAAGTTGCGCGGACCACGATGGTCAAGCGTGCGTTCGAGGCGCTGTCGGATATCCCCACCAAGCTGATCTGTTTCTCGGACGATCTGGACGGGATGCGCAAGGTTCCGACCAATGTGCCGAACCCTGAGATACTTGAACAGCATTTGCAGCGTCCGCTGACCTCGGTCCCGGATCCGTTCGGCGAATACGACAGCTTTGGCGCGCACAACAACGCGATGCTGCGGCGGTTTCTTGATACCTTTGGGTTCGATTACGAGTTCTATTCGGCCAAGGAATTCTACGAGTCCGGGCAGTTTGACGAGATCCTCAAGCGCGCGGTCGAACGCTATGACGAGATCATGGCAATCATGCTGAAAAGCCTGCGCGAAGAGCGTCAGCAGACCTATTCGATCTTCCTGCCGCTGCACCCGGAAAGCGGGCGGGTCATGTATGTGCCGATGAAAAAGGTCTGCGCCGAGACCTACACGGTGACCTTTGACGATGAAACCGGCAAGGAATGGACCGTGCCCGTCACCGGCGGCCACGTGAAGCTGCAGTGGAAGCCGGATTTCGGCGCGCGCTGGGCGGCGCTGGGCGTCGATTTCGAGATGTATGGCAAGGAGCACGCGACCAACGAAAAGATCTATGACGCGATCTGCCGTGCGTTGGGTGGCCGTGCGCCTGAGCATTTCAGCTATGAGCTGTTTCTGGATGAAAACGGTCAGAAGATCTCCAAGTCCTCCGGCAATGGCGTGTCGATTGACGAATGGCTGACCTATGCGCCGACCGAGTCGCTGGCCTATTTCATGTATCAAAAGCCCAAGACCGCCAAGCGGATGCATTTTGATGTGATCCCAAAAGCTTATGACGAGTATCATCAACAGTTGCGTGCCTATCCGGGTCAGGACCTGAAGGCGCAGTTGAACAACCCGGTTTGGCATATCCATGGCGGAGAGGTGCCCGAGTCGACCCTGATGGTGCCCTTTGCGATGTTGCTGAACCTGGCATCAGTGTCCGGGGCCGAGGACAAAGAGGCGTTGTGGGGTTTTATCCGCCGTTATGCGCCCGACGCGACTGCGGAAAGCCATCCCGATTTGGATCAGGCGGCAGGCTTTGCCGTGCGCTACTTCAACGACTTCGTCAAACCGACCCGCAAGCACCGCGCACCGACCGATCAGGAACGCGAAGCGCTGCAGGCGCTGAAAGCCGCGCTTGAGGCCTATGACGGCCCGGTCGAGGACGAGGCGCTGCAATCGGTGGTCTATTCCATCGGACGCGAGCGGTTCGACCCGATGCGCGGTTGGTTCACGGCGCTTTATGAGGTGCTGCTGGGGGCCTCACAGGGGCCGCGCTTTGGAGGTTTCATCGCGCTTTACGGCGTGGCCGAGACGATCGCCCTGATCGACAAGGCCCTGACCGGAGAGCTGGTCTGATTTGACCTGACCCCGCTTGGGGCTACCCTTCCGTCAGGAGGTGGCCCCATGCGTCGATTTTTGCTTGTTGTATCCCTGAGTGTCGCTCTGGCTTCGGGTGCCTATGGTCAGAGCGAAGAGATCGAGGCCAATATCGCGGCGCAGATCGAAGCGTTCGAAGCTGACGATTTCGCCACCGCCTTCACCTTTGCCAGCCCGAATATCCAGCGCCTGTTCCAGAATCCCGACAACTTTGGTGCCATGGTGCGCAACGGCTATCCGATGGTGTGGCGGCCGTCCGAGGTGCGGTTTCTGGAACTGCGCGAGATTGCGGGCGCGCTGTGGCAAAAGGTCATGATCGTGGATGGTGACGGCCGGGTTCACATTCTCGACTACCAGATGATCCAGCAGGAAAGCGGTTGGAAAATCAACGGCGTGCAATTGCTGGGCAATTCCGACCCATCAGCCTGAGGCAACGCCACCGTCACGGTGGGATGAGCCGCAGTTAATCCCTTTTGGATACTCAGACTTTCGCGTTCGGGGTGGACCCGGGCTGAGGGTTTGAACGTGCCGCTGTTTTGTGCGGCGCGATTGGGAAAGGGATTTCTATGAACAAGGCAATCACCGACGGCATCGTTTTCATGCCGCCTCAATTCGCGGATGGTCTGGGGGTTTGGTCTGCGGGGGACGGGACACCGGGCTCTCCCACCTATGCCGGGTCGGGCACGGGGGCATTTGTGCCAGCGGATGCGGATTTTGGCGGCTGTCTTGAGATTCTGAAGGTCAATCCAACGCAGCAATTGCGCTATATGGGCCAGACACCGCTGCTGCCTGGTTGCTATTTGCAGATCAAGGCGCGGGTCAAAGCCGTCAGCGGTCCGTTGCCCGAGGTTCGGATTGCGGCCTGGGCCGGCGGGGCCGGGGATACAAACCTGACCGGCGTGATCGAAGAGGGGCCGGCGACGCAACTTTCAGGCTACGGGGCGGTGCATGAAATCACCGCAATCGTCGGCACCGGGCGTCGCCCCGGGGTGGACATGCCCTGGGGTGTCGATGCGCTGTACGGCCATTTTGGTCTGGATATCCTTGGTGCCAACGGCGCACTGGTGCGGGTCGATGACATCGAGATCACGGATGTGACCGGCGTGTTCCTGCGCGAGATGATCAGCGTTGTGGATGTGCGCGATTACGGGGCCATTGGCGACGGCGTCACCGATGACTCGGCTGCGTTCGAAGCGGCGGATCAGGCTGCGGGCGGTCGTCGGGTTTATGTTCCGCAGGGAACATATCATCTGGCCGAAAATACCAGCATGGCGTCCGAGATGGATTTCGAGGGCACAGTGACCATGCCCGACGACAAGATGCTGCTGCTGACCAAGAATTTCGATCTGCCTGCCTACATCACCGCTTTCGGGGATGAGGAACTGGCCTTCAAAAAGGCATTTCAGGCGTTGCTGAACAATTCGGACCACGACTCGCTGGATCTGGGCGGGCGCAAGGTCGCGGTGACGGGGCCGATTGATATGGCGGCGGCTGTGCCCAACAAGCAAGGCTTCTCCACCCGACGTGTGATCCGTAACGGACAGTTCGACGTCAAAAGCAGCACGGATTGGGACACCGAGACCTTCACCTCGGTCGCCACCTATGACCCTTCCGACAATACCCGTCTGACGGATGTGGCCAATGTGGCGAACATCCCTGTTGGATCACTGGTGCAGGGCGCAGGCGTGGGGCGCGAGATTTACGTGCGGTCCAAGGATGTCGGCGCGGGCGAGATCACGCTGAATGCGCCGATCTATGACGCCTCGGGCACGCAGACCTATACATTCCAGTCCTTCAAATATCTGCTGGATTTCAGCGGCTTCAGTACACTGCGCAAATTCGGCATGGAGCAGATCGAATTCCAGTGCAACAGCCGGTGCAGCGCCATCCGTCTGGCGCAGTCGGGCAGCACGTTTTCGCTGAACGATTGTTTCATCAGCCGCCCCAAAGATCGCGGCATCTCGTCAACCGGGACCGGGTGCAAGGGGATGCTGATCGACAATTGTCAGTTCCTGTCCGCCGAGGAATCCTTCACCGTACCCGAGCGTAACTCGATTGCGCTGAACACAAACGCAAATGACATCAAGTTGCGCCATAACCGTGTCGTAAGGTTCAAGCATTTCGCCGTGGTGGGCGGCGACAACAACATGATTTTGGGCAATCATTTCTTTCAGGGGGACAGCATTCCGCAGGGCGTTCGCACCGCTGGCCTGATCATGATTGGCACCTATAACAGCTCGACCATTGCCCAGAACTACATCGACAACTGCTTTATCGAATGGAGCAACGAGCGCGACGCAGAACCCAGCTATGTTTCGGGCAATTCGTTCAGCGCCATGAGCATCACGGACAACATCTTCTATTCCAGCGAAGCACCGCCCTGGTTCAGCTATATTGTGGTCCGCCCCCATGGGCCGGGGCATTTTCTGAACGGGCTTTCGGTGACGGGGAACGTGTTCCGGTCAAGCAGCAGCGACATCGAACGTGCCGAGCGGGTGGATACAACTTTTGCTGACCTCAATAAGGATCGCCACGTCAATGTGACGTTCCAGAACAACACCTTTCACGGCATCGACAAGAAAGTAGCGAACCCTCTTCGGCTTCGCCATACACAGAACACGGCTGCCGGGACATGGAGCGTTTGGACCTCTGCCCGCTTGCCATTCAAGGGCAAGGCGCGCAGCTGCGATTCCGTCACCGCGCTGGGGGCGCTCAGAAGTACGCTTGGCACAGTCCGCTATGCCACGCCCTATGTCGATGTCGAGCAGGGGAATAACGAAGACGGCGTTCGCCTGCGGTGGCAGGAAAACCTGAGGGGTACGGCATCTGTTCTGGTGCGAATGGAGCGGTAAGTGCTCAGGCGGTCGCCCCAAGCGGGCGGCCGTCATTCTCTTGCCAAAATCACAAGAATCCAAGGAATTGCGCGACTTATAGGTTTCCTGTGCTAGGCTGAGATCAGCCAAAGGAGGATCAGATGCCGACCATCGCCAAAACCGCAACCGTGCAGACCGTCATTACAACATTTGAAATGACACCGGGAACCTGTCAGGATCTGTTGGAAGCGCTGACGGATGCCTATTCCAGCTTCATCTCCAAGCAGCCGGGATTTGTGTCAGCGGGCCTTCATGTGAACGACGCGCAGACCCGCATTGCCAACTATTCACAGTGGGAACGCCGTGAGGATTTCCTGGCCATGTTGCGCACGCCCGAGATGCGGGACCGCAACCGCAAGCTCAACGAATTATGCAAGAGTTTTGAACCGGTCATGTACGAGGTGGCCGAAACCTTTGACCGATCCTGACCTGGATCAAGGCCTCTGATTTCCGCGTGGTTTACTATGACTGCGGTTAAACGGAGGCCCTAAAATGTATCACAACATTCTTGTCCCCATTTCCTTCGACACCGAACGGGATACGTCCGGCCCGATCAAACTGGCCGAGTTATTGGCAACATCGGACGCAAAGGTCACCTTGCTGCATGTTGTCGAGCATATTCCCAACTATGCGATTTCCTACATGCCCGCCGAATATCTGACCGAAGCGCGCAAGGCCATTCAGACTGAGCTGGATGACCTTGCCGCAAAACTGCCCAATGCCGAAGGGCTGGTGATCGAGGGGCATTCGGGCCGCAGTATCCTGGACTGGGCCGAGGCACACAGCCCGGATCTGATCATCATGGCATCGCATCGGCCGGGGATGCAGGACCTGCTGTTGGGGTCTACCGCGACGCATGTCGTGCGCCACGCAAAATGCGCGGTTCACGTGGTCCGATGACGTCTAGAAATCCGCAGGGCTCAGGCGGTAGGCTTTTCCGAACCCGCCGTTGAGCAACCCGTCGGTGACGTCAAAGCGAACAAACCCGAAGTCGGCAAAATCGACATAAAGCTTGGCCTTCGGGCGCAACTCCAGATAGCGCAGGCGCAGACCCGCATGATCGGGTGTGCCTCGGGCGATCAACTGCGCTGTGGCGTGCAATGTCAGGCGCGGATGTGTCAGCGGATCGCCCTTGTCCGCCGGTTCTCCGATCAATAGCGCACAGGCTGGGTTCGCGTGCAGAGCACGTGTGTGATCGGACAGCGTTGAAATCAACGAGATCGGTTGCCCATTCTCATCTGTCGCCAATGCAATGCGCGACGATGATGGCAAGCCGTTGTCCGGGCGCAGAAAGGACAGCGCGGCAAAACTAGCGCTGCCCACCAGATCGCGCGCCAACTTGCGCGCTGTATCGTCCGTGGGTTGGTATGGGTCGGCCTTGGGCATCGCACTCGGCTTGCTGTCGCGTCAGAGATGACCATTTGATACGGGTTTGAGGGACACAGTTCCAGCCCGTCGGGTCGCCGCCGCCTCGGCTTTGCCACAAATCGCGTATACAGACGGGGTATGGATTTGGATCGCCCTACGCAGGAACAGGAACACCTGAACCCGCAGCCCTCAAAGCGACACCTGCGCGCTGATGCGACGCGGCGGCGGGCTTTGTCGCCTTTTCGCATTGGGCTGATGGTCGTGGCCTTACCCCTGACAACTGCTCTGATCGCGGCGAACATCTACATCCGAATGTCCGAGTTCGACCGGAACGGAGCGATCCTGCACCTCATCGCCCTGTCAGGCTGCGAAGCACCCGCAAAGCTTGGCTTTGGTCCCTTCCGCAAAGGTTATGCCGGGTATCACGAACGCTATGACCCGGACCGCAACGGTGTCTCGTGCGAAAAGTCAGGTCAGGTGCGCGCCAACAAAGCACCCACATCCGGCACGGCAACACAACGCGCTGTGGGGAACGCGAAATTCGTGCGCCCCTGATCCGTTCGGCCTGATTTCTTCACCTCAGGACAATTGAGCCCCGGCGCAGTCGCGGAAAATGCGGACCTGGGGCGCGGCCCCGTCCAACGGAAACTCGGCCAGCCCGTCCTGAGTGAACGCGTAGGCGGTCTGATTGTATTCCAACCCGTCCAGCACATTTCCGAACCCGGTATCCGCGACGGTCAGCGAGGCCGCACCGTCCGACAACACATGGCGCGAGGTGGCAATTTCGATCGGGTTCGGCCCATCAAACCGCATGGCAAACCATGGGGCCTGTGTCCAAGCCTCGGTCTTTTGCGTGACGGTCAGCGTGTAGAGAGGTTGGGCCGGGTCGTAGGTCAGGAAGATCTCTGCCTGTCCGGTGTCGTGTAACAGGGTGCAGATTGAACCCACCGAGGCCTCCCATGCGGTGGCTGGGGTGGCAAGGAGTATAGAGAGCAGAAGAAGGCGCATGACGGAAACTTAGCTGTCGATGGGCCTTGGGCAAGGGTGGTGATCTGTCTTTACGACAGAGGTTGGTTGTGCACGAGGCGGCCTGGTTGAAGGCGCTGATGAACTTTCCGCTGAGGCGCGCCAGATTCTCGGCCAGCACCACGCGGGTGCTGCGCACCCGGTGAATGGCGCTTTGGACTTCATGCGGGCTGCGCGGGGTGTTCGTCATGACAACCGTTTTGAAAACACAACCTGTTTTTTCAAACGTGGAGGAGAGGGCGTTGGGCTGTAAGGGTAGTGTCGGGCTGTAGGATGGGTGATTTCACCCATCAATGTTCATCACCAAAAAAGGTGGGTGCGAGCACCCATCCTACGCTTACCATTTAGAAAACACTATGAAACCAAACCACAAAATCGGTGCCGTATGCTGTTTGAACGGTTCCAACGGCGACCAGCAGCAACTCCAATCGCCACATAAGACTGCTCCAGCCTTCTTGAAATTGAGTAGAACTTCGGTAGCGGTCTTGAAACTCCAGAAACTCCTTATGGAATTGCTCTTGTTCTCGACGAAATCTGTCGGCTTGCTCTTGGTCAATCTGAGTACTTTCCAGAAACTCTCTAATTGAGTCAGGGGTGTTTTCGACAAACGGGTTGTCATATCCAAGCTGATGGTTTAGCCGGGCAATTTGCGATGCGTGGACGTCAAAAGTGTTTACAATCGCTTTGTCCCTGAAAGCTATCGCTTTGGCCGTTTGATCGAATTGCCATTTAGCTTGGGATCGTTCCCAGCTTTCCAGCGCCCGGGTAAATCGGTTTCTTTGAAAAGCTATTTTTAAAACTGCCGAAGCAATAATCAAAGCTCCAAATTTGGCAAATTTTTCAGGTTCGTTGGCTCGTAATAGGTAAGCTGAGTAACCTCCAAATATCAGAAACTGAACTGCGGCATAGAGCGTTGGACGGAGAGTCCTGTTCCAAAATGCTTGAACTGAGGATTTCAACGTCATCGCTTCCGCCGCTTCACATTCCCACCCCGCTGCCCCGGTCGCCCAGCCGTTGACCGTCCGCGCGATTTCACCGCATCCTCTGACGCCTTCTCGACCGCCCACTGACGCGCCATGGGGTCGTCTGCGACCGCCAGATCGACCGCTTCCAGACGTTTGATCTCATCCCGGATGTTGGCGGCTTCTTCGAATTCCAGGTTCTCTGCGGCTTTGCGCATCTGGTCGCGCAGACCGTCCAGATGGGCCTCAAGATTGGCACCGTGCATCGGTTTGTCGATGGTGGCGGTGACGCGGTTCATGTCGACGTCGCCTTCGTAGAGACCGGCCAGAACGTCCTCGACGTTTTTCTTGACCGTCTCAGGCGTGATGCCGTGTTCCTCGTTATAGGCAAGCTGTTTGGCGCGGCGGCGGTTGGTCTCGCCCAAGGCGCGCTCCATCGAGCCGGTGATCTTGTCGGCATACATGATCACCCGGCCATCGGCGTTACGCGCGGCGCGGCCGATGGTCTGGATCAGCGAGGTTTCGGAACGTAGGAACCCCTCTTTATCCGCGTCCAGAATGGCAACCAGACCGCATTCGGGGATATCGAGCCCCTCGCGCAGCAGGTTGATGCCGACCAGTACATCAAACGCCCCAAGCCGCAGGTCGCGCAGGATTTCGATGCGTTCCAGCGTGTCGATATCCGAGTGCATGTAGCGCACCTTGATGCCCTGTTCGTGCAGGTATTCGGTCAGGTCCTCGGCCATGCGTTTGGTCAGTGTGGTGACCAGCGTGCGGAAGCCGCTCGCGGCGACCTTGCGCACCTCATCCAGCAGGTCGTCCACCTGCATGGATACCGGGCGAATTTCGACCTCGGGGTCCAGCAGACCGGTTGGGCGGATCACCTGTTCGGTGAAAACGCCGCCGGTCTGTTCGATCTCCCACTTCGCCGGGGTGGCCGAGACAAAGACGGATTGCGGGCGCATAGCGTCCCATTCCTCGAACTTCAGGGGGCGGTTGTCCATGCAGGACGGCAGGCGGAACCCGTGTTCGGCCAGCGTGAACTTGCGCCGATAGTCGCCCCGGTACATGCCGCCGATTTGCGGAACGCTGACATGGCTTTCATCGGCGAAAACGATGGCATTGTCGGGGATGAATTCGAACAGGGTCGGGGGCGGTTCGCCCGGTGCGCGGCCTGTCAGATAGCGCGAATAGTTCTCGATCCCGTTGCAGACGCCAGTGGCCTCGAGCATTTCCAGATCGAAATTGGTGCGCTGCTCCAGACGTTGGGCCTCCAGCAGTTTGCCTTCGCCCACCAGTTGGTCCAGCCGGATGCGCAGTTCCTTTTTGATCCCGATGATCGCCTGCTGCATCGTCGGCTTCGGCGTCACGTAGTGCGAGTTCGCATAGACGCGCACCTGTTCCATCGTCGCAGCGCGCTCACCGGTCAGCGGGTCGAACTCGGTGATCTGTTCCAGTTCCTCACCAAAGAAGGACAGTTTCCAGGCGCGGTCCTCAAGGTGGGCGGGCCAGATTTCCAGCGAGTCACCCCGCACCCGGAACGAGCCGCGCTGAAACGCCTGATCGTTGCGGCGGTATTGCTGGGCCACCAGATCGGCCATCACCTGCCGCTGATCGTATTCATTGCCAACCTTAAGGTCCTGCGTCATCGCCCCGTAGGTCTCGACCGAGCCAATGCCGTAGATGCACGAGACCGAGGCCACGATGATCACATCGTCCCGCTCCAACAGCGCCCGCGTGGCCGAGTGGCGCATCCGGTCGATCTGTTCGTTGATCTGGGATTCTTTTTCTATGTACGTATCCGAGCGCGGCACATAGGCCTCGGGCTGGTAGTAATCGTAGTAGGACACGAAATATTCCACCGAGTTCTCGGGGAAGAAGCCCTTGAATTCACCATATAGCTGCGCCGCCAGCGTCTTGTTGGGGGCAAGGATGATGGCGGGGCGCTGGGTTTCCTCGATCACCTTGGCCATGGTGAAGGTCTTGCCCGTCCCGGTCGCGCCCAGCAGAACCTGATCGCGCTCGCCGTCGAGAACGCCGCCGGCCAGTTCCCTGATCGCTGTCGGCTGGTCGCCTGCGGGGGCAAACTCGGTATGCATTACGAACTGTTTGCCGCCTTCCAGTTTCAGGCGCGCGCGGACGTCTTCGGCGGTCAGTTGGGTCTTGTCGGAATGGGCGTAGGGCATGGGCAGGCTCCGGGTCAGGCCCTTACATTTGTTCTTATTTTGTCCAACTGCAAGTCCTGATCTGGTTTTTGAAAACGCCTTTCAGCTATACGCAAGCCGACCGTCCGGGATTTGATCTGATTGCACCTGTGGCGGAAATTCATCAGTGTTCATAAACCGGCCTAGATGGCCTCGGGCCGGGCATCGATTTCAAGGGTTCTTTCTTGGTGGATCATGTTGCAATCCTCATCATGAGCTGAACCCTTTTAGGTCACGCTGATGACAGTTTCTGGCATCAGTGGGATCGCTGAAACCCGCGACAATTGCGGACTTGTCCGCGCCGCTTGCGTCGCGCATAAACATGATCAGCCAAGTGAGGACGGAGAGGCGACATGCGCGCACGGATTTACCAGCCTTCAAGAAATGCGATGACCTCGGGCATGGCAAAGACCCGCAAATGGGTTCTGGAATATGCCCCCGCCTCGGCGCGCGAGGTTGATCCACTGATGGGCTGGACCTCGTCCAATGACACGCAGACTCAGGTTCGGCTGAAATTCGATACCAAGGAAGAGGCGCTGGAATACGCCAAGGATAACGGTATCGAGGCGCAGGTCAGCGAGCCGCATAAGCGCAAACCCAACCTGCGCGCCCGGGGTTATGGCGAAAACTTCGCCACCGACCGGCGCGGCCCCTGGACGCACTGAGTGATCGACATTCGTCAGGCCGACCCCACATCGGACGCTTTGCGCCCGGTGGTCGAGGCGCATTTTGCCCATAGCCAAACGGCTGGCCCTGCGGAAAGCAATCATACAATGGATGCCGATGCGCTGTCCGGGCCGGGGATCCGGTTTTGGGCCGTTTATGACGGCGATCAACCGGTGGGATGCGGGGCGCTGAAGCTGTTGCCGGACCAAACGGCCGAGGTGAAATCGGTGCACATCCTGTCACAAGTGCGCGGACGCGGGCTTGCGCGCGCGATGATGGATCATCTTGCGGAACACGCCCGGTCGGAAGGGATGTCCGCGCTGGTTCTGGAAACCGGCGCGGCGCATTTGCCGGAATATGACGGCGCCCGCAAACTGTACGAAGCATTGGGATATTCCTATTGCGGTCCGATCTACGGCTATGAGGATGATCCCAACAGCGCCTTCATGCGCTTGGGCCTTGAACCCCGCCCGTAAAAACCGCAAGAAGGGCGCAGCGGTCCCTTAGCTCAACTGGATAGAGCAGCTGACTTCTAATCAGCAGGTTGAGGGTTCGAGTCCTTCAGGGATCGCCATTTCCAACTGTTGCAACCGACACATCGCTCGCGAAATCTCGTTTGTGTGATCGGGGTCACTGACCGGCCCCACAGAATCAGTCAAAGTGACCCTATTGATGAGTTGGCGTCAGTTGGTTTTATGACGTGAGTTTTTTTAAAGTTCTCCCCAAGACACTTGGCGCGTTTGTTTCAAACGCGCCATTTTCTTTTGGCCTTGGGGGAGGGTGAGGGGCTGGGTGAGGGGGTCAGGCCAGCCCCTCGTAAGGGGTTACTGAGTGGTAGTGTAATCCGCTGACCTCAAATTAGCCCAAGTCTCGGGCCGCGGATATTGGGGGATTCCCGTACGGATCGCCTTTTCTGGTCGGATTTTCTGCGATTTCCCACAAAATTCGAGCGATTTTCGGGGCCTTTGATCAAAACAGGGCCAACCTTAGGCGTGAGTCCGACGGGTGATTCCCATCCGTCAAAAGGCGCTTGGCCTGTGTTTGCCTGTTTCCTCGTGGCATCCCGAAAAAAAATCTTGCAACCGGTTGCAAAGAGCAACATTGTGACGCCAAGTAAGATTCGGGAGAATTACATGCTGAAGGTCGGGCTGCTTGGTGCTGGTCGTATCGGACGTGTCCACGCGCAAGCCATTACGTTGCATTCGGAAAGCAAGCTATGTGCGGTGTCGGACGCAATGGCCGAAGCCGCGACGCAACTTGCCGAGGCGCATGGCGCGCAGGTGCAAAGCTCGGACGAAATTATCGATAACCCGGATATTGATGCGGTACTGATCGCAACGCCGACCGACACGCATTCGGACCTGATCGAGGCTGCAACGCAGGCAGGCAAGGCGGTTTTGTGCGAAAAGCCGGTCGATCTGGACCTGCAGCGGGCGCTTGACTGCCAGACTGTTGTGGCCGGGCGCAAGCCACCTGTCATGATTGGGTTCAACCGCCGGTTTGATCCCAACTTTTCCGCGATGAAGGCCGCTGCCGACGCAGGTGAGATTGGCAAGGCTGAGCTGTTGTCGATCACCTCATTCGATCCTGCACCCCCGCCGGTCAGCTACATCAAGGTTTCGGGCGGGCTGTTCCGTGACATGATGATCCACGATTTTGACATGGCGAACTATCTGATGGGGGAAATCCCGACCTCTATTTCCGCCGTTGGATCCTCGGTCGTGGACCCTGAGATCGGGCAGGCCGGGGATGTTGATACCGCTGTTGTCACAATGACTTACGCGGACGGTCGGATCGCGGTCATCAAGAACTCGCGCCGTGCGGCCTATGGTTATGACCAACGGGTCGAAATGCTGGGATCAAAGGGACTGCTGCAGGCCCAGAACATGTTGGAAAATACGGTGGTCAAATCGACGTCGGACGGCGTTGTCGGGGCCAAGCCTACCTACTTTTTCCTTGAACGCTATATGCCTGCGTATCGGGCCGAATGGGATGCATTTGTCCAGGCCGCAACGTCGGGCGCAGCGGTTCCGGTGACTTTGGATGACGGTGTCGCTGCGCTGGCCATGGCCGAAGCGGCAACGCAATCCGCACGTTCGGGCGCACCCGTCCAAATGGCGGAAATTTTGAAACCGGTTGCAAAATGAGCGAATTTCTTCAAACTGAAAACGGCTCGGTACCACTTCCGGCTACGACAGATTCGGTCCGACCGAGTGAATGGGGCGGATAGCCCAGGACAAAAACAGACGGTTTTTATGGGAGGAAACCAAATGAACAAGTTTGTGAAACGAGTGCTGATGGCCAGTGCTGTGGCGGTTGCAGCGGCCACGGGCGCTGCGGCGGAAGGCGAAAAGTACATCCTGGTCAGCCATGCCCCGGACAGCGACAGCTGGTGGAACACGATCAAGAACGGCATCGCGCTGGCGGGTGATCAGATGGGTGTCGAGGTCGAGTATCGCAACCCGCCCACCGGCGACATCGCCGACATGGCGCGGATCATCGATCAGGCGGCGGCCTCGGGGCCGAACGGGATCATCACCACTTTGGCCGATTATGACGTGTTGAAAGGTCCGATCACATCTGCCGTGGACTCGGGCATTGACGTTATCATCATGAACACCGGCACGCCGGATCAGGCGCGCGAGGTTGGAGCGCTGATGTATGTCGGCCAGCCCGAATATGACGCCGGTCTTGCCGCCGGTCAGCGCGCAAAAGGTGACGGCGTTACCAAATTCCTGTGCGTGAACCACGCGATCCAGCAGCCCACGGTGGGCGAGCGTTGCCGTGGCTTTGCCGATGGTCTGGGTGTTGAACTGGGCGATGCGATGCTGGACAGCGGCACCGACCCGGCGGAAATCAAGAACAAGGTTCTGGCCTATCTGTCCGCAAACCCGGATACCGATGGCATACTGACTCTGGGTCCGGTGTCGGCTGATCCCACCGTGGCGGCGCTGAAGGAAAACGGCATGGCCGGTGACATCTATTTCGGCACCTTCGATCTGGGTGAGGAAATCGTCAAAGGCATCAAGGACGGCACCATTCAGTGGGGCATCGACCAGCAGCCCTTCCTGCAGGCGTATCTGCCGGTTGTGATCCTGACCAACTACCATCGCTACGGCGTTCTGCCGGGCAACAACATCAACTCGGGCCCCGGTTTTGTGACCGCAGACGCCCTTGAAAAAGTCGAGGAACACGCGGGCGAATACCGCTGATCCCAACCGGGTGGCGCCAGGGCGCGCCACCCGCCTGACTTAAATCCGCACCTTTCAAATCGTGGAGGCACGCCATGTCCACCACCCAAGTCGCTGACGAACGCGTCAAGGAAATGTCCGCGCTGCGCCGCTGGCTGATCCGCCCCGAGCTGGGCGGGATCGTTGGAACCGTCGCAGTCTTTACCTTCTTTCTTCTATTCGCCGCTGATTCCGGCATGTTCAACGCGCAGGGCGTGATGAACTGGGGCACCGTGTCCGCTCAGTTCATGATCATCGCTGTCGGCGCGTGCTTGCTGATGATCGCGGGTGAATTCGACCTGTCCGTCGGCTCGATGATCGGCTTTTCGGGCATGATGATTGCCATCTTTCTGGTGATCCTGGGCTGGCCCGCCTGGATCTCGATCATTGTGACTTTCATTCTGTGCATGCTGATCGGTGCCTTTAACGGCTGGATCGTGATCCGCACCGGGCTGCCCAGCTTTATCGTGACGCTGGCGGCGCTGTTCGTGCTGCGGGGCTTTACCATCTATCTGCCGCAAACCTTCGAGAACAAGACCATCATCGGCGGTATCCGCGACGCGGCAGAAGGCGACTGGCTGGCCCCGATCTTTGGTGGGAAAGTTCTGCAGGGGCTGTTCGTCTGGCTGGGCGACAACGGCATTATCGCCACGTTCGAACGCGGTACGCGCGCCGGTCAACCTGTTGTTGACGGTATCCCCATGCTGATCGTCTGGGCGATTGTCATCATTATCTTTGGCCATGTGCTGCTGACCAAAACCAAGTTTGGCAACTGGATCTTTGCGGCCGGTGGCGATGCCGAGGCCGCGCGAAACTCGGGTGTGCCAGTGAACAAGGTGAAAATCCTGATGTTCATGTTCACCGCCTTCTGCGCCACCGTATTTGCGACCTGTCAGGTCATGGAATTCGGTTCGGCCGGCGCGGATCGTGGTCTGCTGAAAGAGTTCGAGGCAATCATCGCCGTGGTCATCGGTGGCGCGTTGCTGACCGGCGGCTATGGCTCGGTTCTGGGGGCGGCGCTGGGTGCGCTTATCTTTGGTGTGGTGCAGCAGGGGCTGTTCTTTGCAGGCGTCGAAAGTTCGCTGTTCCGGGTGTTTCTGGGTGTGATCCTGCTGGGTGCGGTGATCCTGAACACTTATATTCGTCGCATCATCACAGGAGAACGCTGAGATGACCGAAGACACCAAATTCCACCACGGCGACTCGCAAGAGCAAAAGCCGATCATCCGTATGGTCGACATTCAGAAACACTTTGGTTCGGTGATCGCGCTGGCTGGCGTCAGTTTCGACCTGAAACCGGGGGAATGCCATTGCCTGCTGGGAGATAACGGCGCGGGCAAGTCGACCTTCATCAAAACCATGTCCGGTGTGCACAAGCCAACCGCCGGTGAGATCTTCTTCGAAGACAGGCCGATGCATTTCGAAGACCCGCGTGACGCCATTTCAGCGGGTATCGCCACGGTGCACCAGCATCTGGCCATGATCCCGTTGATGAGCGTCAGCCGCAACTTCTTCATGGGCAATGAACCGACACGCAAAGTGGCCGGGATCAACTTCTTCGACAAGAAACTGGCGGATGAGATCACCATGGAAGAGATGCGCAAGATGGGCATCAACCTGCGTGGCCCGGATCAGGCCGTCGGCACGCTGTCGGGTGGGGAACGTCAGACAGTTGCGATTGCCCGCGCCGTGCATTTCGGTGCGAAGATCCTGATTCTGGACGAGCCGACCTCGGCCCTTGGGGTGCGTCAGACTTCGAACGTTCTGGCGACCATCGACAAGGTGCGCAGTCAGGGTGTGGGCGTCGTGTTCATCAGCCACAACGTCCGCCACGCGTTGGCGGTGGGCGACCGCTTTACCGTGTTGAACCGGGGGCAGACGCTGGGCACCGCAAAGCGGGGTGAGATCACGCCTGAGGAACTTCAGGACCTCATGGCTGGCGGTCAGGAACTGGCCGAGCTGGAAGGTTCGCTGGGCGGGACCGTTTAAAACACCGGTGCCCCGCAGGCATGCGGGGCGCCCGATCATTCAGTGGTGCAAGGCCACACATAAATCACAGGTCAGATTGGGTGGCCTGGAACCTTCAGAAATGTGAAAACCGACCTAAAGCCCATGACGGCTTCGTGTTGAAAGGGATCATGATGAGCAAGACAGTCCGACTGACCGCGGCGCAAGCTCTGGTGCGCTATCTCGGGGCACAGATGAATGAGGCCGGAGAGCCCTATATCGCCGGAGTCTGGGCCATTTTCGGCCATGGCAACGTGGCAGGTCTGGGTGAGGCTTTGCACGCGGTCAAGGACAGCCTGCCCACCTATCGTGGTCACAACGAACAGACCATGGCCCATTGCGCGATTGCCTATGCCAAGCAGATGCGTCGCACGCGGGCGATGGCCGTGACCTCATCCATCGGGCCGGGGGCCACGAATATGGTGACAGCGGCGGCATTGGCTCATGCGAACCGACTGCCGGTACTGATCATCCCCGGCGATGTGTTTGCCTCGCGCGGCCCGGACCCGGTGCTGCAACAGATCGAGAATTTCGGTGACGGCACGGTCAGCGCCAATGACTGTTTCCGGCCGGTCAGCCGGTACTATGACCGCATCTCGCGCCCCGAACACCTGTTGACCGCGCTACCGCGCGTCTTCCGTACCATGACCGACCCGGCAGATTGCGGTCCGGTGACGCTGGCCTTCTGCCAGGACGTGCAGGCCGAGGCCTACGACTATCCCGAAAGCTTCTTTGAGCCACGCGTCTGGTATCAGCGCCGCATCCGCCCGGACGAGGGTGAATTGGCCCGCGCCGTTGCCGCGATCAAAGCGGCCAAGCGCCCGGTCATCGTGGCCGGGGGCGGGGTGCATTACTCGGGCGCGACCGACGCGTTGCAGAGTTTTGTCGAAACCCACAATATCCCCGTCGCTGAAACGCAGGCAGGCAAATCGGCCTTGGCCTGGGACCACCCATTGAACCTTGGCCCGATTGGTGTGACCGGTGGAGAACCAGCCAACGATGTATGCGCCGAGGCTGATCTGGTTCTTGCGGTTGGTACGCGGTTGCAGGATTTCACCACCGGGTCATGGGGCCTGTTTTCGAACCCCGAACGCGAGATGATCTGCCTGAACACCGCAGCCTATGACGCCGAAAAGCACGGAGCAATGCCATTGCAATCCGACGCACGCGTGGGCTTGCAAGAGCTGGGCGCAGGCTTGCAGGGCTACAGCGCCGATCCAGTGGCCGATACCCTGAAAGCCGATTGGTTCGGCAAGGTCGACAAGCTGACCGATGCGCCCGGTGACGGCAATGCTCTGCCCACCGACATGCAGGTGATTGGCGCGGTTCAGCGGGCCTCGCATAACGACACCGTTGTAATGTGCGCCGCCGGAACAATGCCCGGTGAGTTGCACAAGCTGTGGAAGGCCCCGCGCCCCGGCGCCTATCACATGGAATACGGGTTCAGTTGCATGGGGTATGAGATCGCAGGCGCCATGGGCATCAAGATGGCCCAGCCCGAGCGCGACGTGATCTGCTTTACCGGCGACGGCACCTATATGATGGCGAACTCGGAAATGGCCTCTGCCGCGATGATGGGCGTGTCCTTCACTGTTGTCATCACCGACAACCGGGGCTTTGGCTGTATCAACCGCTTGCAGATGGGCACCGGCGGGGCCGAGTTTAACAATCTGCTGGATCACGCGGTGCATGAGACACCGTCGGCCATCGACTTTGCCGCACATGCGGCGGCGATGGGGGCGACCTCGGTCAAGGTGAGTTCAATTGCTGAATTGGAAGAGGCACTGGCCAAACGGGGCGACATCAAAGGACCTTACGTGGTGGTCATTGATACCGATCCGTACCCGTCGACCGAATATGGCGGCACGTGGTGGGAAGTAGCCGTGCCCGAGGTCTCAATCCGCCCCGAAGTGAACGAAAAACGCGCGGCATATGAAGTTGCGATCAAGGAAAGAAACACGAAATGAGCGTGAAGATCGGTATCTCTCCGATTGCGTGGCAGAATGACGATCTGCCCGACCTGACGGCGGCCTATACCATGGAACAGGCGCTGAAAGAGGCCAGAGAGATTGGTTATACAGGCGTTGAGCGCGGCCAGCGGATGCCCGGCGACACCGAAGGGTTGCGCGCCTATCTCGACGGCAACGACATCGCCCTGTGCGGCGGTTGGTGTTCCGGTGCGTCGCTGGTCAACGACTTCGCGACCGAACGTGAGGCGGTGCGCGAACAGGTCGAGCAATTCGTGGCGCTGAACAGCCCGTGCATTGTCTATGCCGAATGCTCGAACACCGTGCAGGGGCAGATGGGCACGCCGGTCAATCACCGTCCGAAACTGTCGAAGGATGAGGTTAAAGCCTACGCAGCCAAGATCACCGAATTGGCGAAATGGATGGCCGATCAGGGGATGCCGATGGCCTATCACCACCACATGGGCACGATCATCGAAAGCGAGGATGACGTGAACTGGCTGATGGAGGGATCGGGCCCCGAGGTGAACCTGTGCTTTGACACCGGCCATCTGCTGTTTGGCGGCGGTGATGTGATGGCAACCCTGAACCGCTGGGGCGACCGGGTGCATCACGTGCATTTCAAGGACATTCGCCCTCAGGTCGTGCAGACAACCCGCGAGAATGACCATTCTTTCCTGGATGCGGTGGTCGGCGGCGCTTTCACCGTTCCAAGCGATGGTTGCATCGACTTTCAGGCGGTCGCAAACGCGCTGAAAGCGATGGATTACGACGGCTGGATTGTGGTCGAGGCCGAACAGGACCCGGCCAAGGCGCCGCCCTATGAGTATTCCAAGATGGGCTACGACCACATTGTCGAGGTCTGCAAACGGGCGGGATTGGAGATCACGGCGTAACACCCAGCCCCAAAGGGCAACACCAAAAGCCATGAGAAAGGAGACTGTCATGGTGACTCAACAGCTTGGATATGTCGGCTATTTCGACCGGGAATCCTGTGATCTGGATGAATTCAAGGTGTTGACCTCTCAGAACCTTTTGGCTGAAACGGTGCCTTTTGCGGCCTCCGTCGAAAAGAACGTGCCCGTCTATGACATGCAGGCGCTGCGTCCGATGTTGGAACAGCCCGACACACGCCGTGCTTTGCTGGCGGAATGGGGCTGGGTTCTGGACAAATCCGCCGGTGTGATCGCTTTGAAAGGGGCGTATCCGGACACCTCGATCATTGATCGGGCGACGGATGTGTTTCGTCAGATTATCGAACTAGAACGCCAAAGCGGGGCGGGTGAGGGTGATCATTTCGCCGCCTCAGGCGCGAATGACCGGATTTGGAACGCCTTGCAAAAACAGTGCCTGCGCGATCCGGAGGGGTTTGCGCTCTATTTCGGGAACACGGCGATCTCGGCGGCTTGTGAAGCATGGCTTGGGCCGAACTATCAGGTGACGGCGCAGATCAATCAGGTGCGTCCCGGTGGCAAGGCGCAACAGGCGCATCGGGACTATCACCTTGGGTTTCAAAGCGCGGACAGCGCGGCCCGATACCCGGCCCATGCGCATCTGGTAACAGCCTCGCTGACGCTGCAGGGGGCGGTTGCGCATTGCGACATGCCATTGGAAAGCGGTCCTACCAAACTACTACCGTTCTCGCAGCTCTACCCGCCGGGCTATCTGGCCTTCCACGACGAAGCCCACCGGGCGTATTTCGAGGACAGCTATATCCAGCTCCCACTGGAAAAGGGCGACGCGGTGTTTTTCAACCCGGCCCTGTTCCACGCGGCGGGCGGGAACAGCAGCACCAACATTCACCGCATGGCGAACCTGCTGCAAATCTCGTCACCCTTCGGGCGTGCGATGGAGGCGGTGGATCGTCAGGCGATGTCGCTGGCGGTGTTCCCGTCACTGGTTGCCTTGAAGCAGCGCGGGGCGTTGGACGCATCGCAGTTGGAGGCCGCGATTGCAGCCACGGCTGAGGGTTATCCCTTCCCCACCAATCTGGACACGGACCCTCCGGTCAGGGGCAACGCGCCTGAAAGTCAGGCGGACATACTGCGCTGTGCTGTTGCGGAAGGCTGGACCGAGGCGCAACTGTCCAAGGCTCTTTCGGCCCTGAACCAAAGGCAAGCTGCCTGAAACAACAATCGGGCGGCCCGAATGGCTGCCCGCAAGGAGAACAAAATGGCAGATCTGCTCAAGAAACCCTTCGGCACGCGCGGCAAGGTCCACGATATCACCCCGGCCAGCGCCGGGTGGCGGTATGTCGGGTTTGGTCTCTATCACTTGCGGGCCGGAGACAAGGCGTCTGAGGTCACCGGGGATCGTGAGGTCATTCTGGTCATGGTCGAGGGGAAGGCACAGATCACCGGGGCCGGGCAGGATTGGGGTGTTCTGGGCGACCGGATGAACGTGTTCGAGAAGACGCCACCGCATTGCCTGTACCTGCCGAACGGAACCGAATGGGAAGCCGTGGCAGAAACCGATTGTGTCATCGCCGTCTGTTCGGCACCGGGCAAAAGCGGTCATGCGGCGCGGCGTATTGGCCCTGATGGAATAACCTTGACCGAACGCGGCAAGGGCGTGAACACGCGCTATATCAACAACATAGCGATGGAGGCGGAGGACTTCGCCGACAGCCTGCTGGTGACCGAGGTCTTCACGCCAAATGGCCACTGGTCGTCCTATCCCAGTCACCGCCACGACGAGGACGATTATCCCCGGATCACCTATCTGGAAGAGACCTATTACCACCGCCTGAACCCGTCCAACGGCTTCGGCATCCAGCGGGTCTATACCGATGACGGCCAGTTAGATGAAACGATGGCGGTGTCTGATGGCGACGTCGTGACCGTCCCGCGCGGCCACCACCCCTGCGGCGCGCCCTATGGGTTCGAGATGTATTACCTGAACGTCATGGCCGGGCCGCTGCGAAAATGGCGGTTCGTCCCGGCCCCCGAGGTCGAATGGATCATGGAGCGTGACGCTTAGCGCCTGCTGGATACCGGGCCCCGCCATTCCGGGGCCTTTTTGCTTCTATCGCTGCGACGGCGCACCAAAAGCGCGGATCACCATGCGAGCAGCAGCCTCGACGGGGTCATGCGTTTCCTTCAGGATGGTCACGCGGTCGAACCTGTCGGGGTCTGCATTCACGGCCTCGCGCAGGGCCTGACCAAAGGCCATGCGCAGTTCGGTTCCGATGTTGAACTTGCAAATTGCGGACTCGCGGGCGAGGCGCGCGCGTTGTTCGACCGGCACACCTGAACCACCATGGATGACCAGCGGAACCTCGGTGATGGCGTCGATCTGGCGGATGCGATCTTCGTCCAGCCCGCCTTCCTTGTTTTGCTGTAGATGGACATTGCCGACCGAGATCGCCATCGCGTCCACGCCGCTGTCACGTGCGAACTGCGCAGCCTCGGTCGGGTCGGTTCCGTTCGAGCCTTCGCCGCCGGAATAGCCGACGAACCCGATCTCGCCCTCGCAGGAAATGCCTGCCGCGTGGGCCATCTCGGCAATTGCGGCGGTCTCGTCGATGTTCTGCTGCAGGGGCTTGCGCGATCCGTCGAACATCAGCGAGGTAAAGCCGCTGTCCAGTGCGATCTTGCATTCCTCAAACGTATAGCCGTGATCCAAGTGGGCCACTACCGGCACCGAAGCGTTCTCGGCCAGATGCCGGAACATCTTACCCAGAATGGGCAGCGGCGTATGCTCGCGGCAGCTGGGTCCGGCTTGCAGGATCACCGGGGCATTTTCGGCCTCGGCCGCGGCCACATAGGCGCGCATGTCTTCCCAGCCGAGGGTCACAAGCCCGCCCACGGCATAGCCTTGTTCGTAGGCCGGTTGCAGGACGTCTTTCAGAGTGACGAGGGTCATTTGAACTTCGCGATCATGTCTTTGATGCCTGGAATCGTTTCGATCTGATAGGCATGCGTGGGCTGAAAATACTGCACCAGAGACCGCTGGCTAAGACCGCCGAGGATGGTGAAATAATACATCTCGTACCCCGGCAGCACGCAGCAGGGGTGATAGCCCTTGTCGATGCAGATCGTTGAGCCATCGACGATGTGATAGGCATCGCCCGGTTCGTTATCCTCACGCTGCAGCATTTGCAGCCCCGAGCCCCAGTTGGGTTTGAAGCGGAAATTATAGGTCTCGTCGTGGCGCGATTCATCCGGCAGGCGGTTGGTGTCGTGCTTATGGCTGGGGAAACCTGACCAGCCGCCCTGACCAACCGTGAACAACTCGCTCACCAGCAGGCGACCGACCTTGTCGTGTTGCTTCTGGCCAAGGATGTGTTTGATTTTACGATGGGTTTTGGTGTCATCGCTGCCATATTGCACAAGGTCATGTTCGCGCACGTCGAAAGGATCCAGCACCTTGTCGAACTTCGCGCCCGCGACGAAAACCTCGGCCTCGTCCGATACGCAGACCAGTTGTGCCTTGGCCCCGACCGGAACGTAGACGCCCTCGGGCTCGCCATCCCACACGTCCTCGCCCCGGTTGCCCAGCTTGGGGAATGGCACCCCCTCGACTTCGACATCGGCGCTGCCGGTGGCCGGCACGATGCAGGTCTCATACCCCGGTACCTGATATTCGAACGCCTCGCCACGGCGCAGTTTGACGATGTTGAAATAGTTCAGCGGCACCGTCGGATCGTCGGCATCCACAATGGGTTTGTTCTGGTTGTCATAGGGCGCGATGTGCATGGGAAACTCCTATGTGGTCGGGCCGGGATGATCGGCAAGGAACGCATCCAGTTCCGGGGTTGTGGGCATGGCGGGGGCGCAGCCGGGATTGGAAACCACGATGGACGCACAGGCTGAACCGCGCAGGACCGCCTGTTCCAGCGACGCGCCAGCAGCGATCGAGGCCAAAAGACCGGCCATGAAACTGTCACCCGCGCCAACGGGTTTGATCGCATCGACCGGGAAGATGCCTGTTTGAATCTCTTGCCCGTCGGTCAGGGTCACGGCACCCTTTTCGCCCATCTTGTAGATGACAACCCGGCCCGGTTTCGAGGCCAGTTCCCGGGCCTTGTCGAACCCTTTTTCGATGCCACCGGCCATGAAACCGAATTCTTCATCATTGCCGACGATCAGGTCGCTGGCCTCTCCGGCGCGGGACAGGACATCGGCGGCCACCTCGGGTGAGGGCCAGCTATAGGGCCGGTAATCGACATCGAAGATCACCGGCAACCCGGCTTTGTGTGCATTGTCAAAAGCGCGGAACGTGGCGCTTCGGGAAGGTTCCGAGGCGAACACCGTTCCGGCGGACAGGACAGCCGAGAATTTGTCGTAGTTGACCCGGTCCACGTCCTCTTCGGTCACCTGAAAATCGACAGCCCCGTTGCGATAGATGACGTTCTGGAAATTCTCGGTCCGGCTTTCATACAACGCCAGAGAGGTGCGATATTCGCCCCCCAATACGCGAATATAGGACGTATCCACCCCGTAATGCCGCAGCCGGTTCAGGCAAAAACGCCCGATTGCGTCATCCGAGACCGAGGTGACCAGCGACGCCTGACTGCCCAGCTTGACCAGACCCGCGCAGATATTGGCCGACGACCCGCCAAGATCGGCGTGGAACGTTTCAGCATCCTCGCTTTTGACGTTGATGGGATCGGCAAACAGGTCCATGCCAGCACGCCCGAAAACTGCAAAACGGTTCCCTTTGATACCGTCCATCAAAGCGCTCACGTCATATTCCTCCGGCTTAGGGGCGTCGGCAAAGTTTGGACCTTGCGTTGAATCGATTCACACGATACTGATTTTGCAACCGGTTGCAAATGATATGTTCGGAGCCGTGACAGATGCCTGGAATCGGAATTGGAATCGTTGGTGGCGGCTATATGGGCAAGGCGCATTCCGTTGCCATGTCCGCCGTGGGTGCGGTGTTCAATACGGCGCTCAGACCTCGGCTTGAGGTGATCTGCGCGTCCATGCCTGCAAGCGCCAAGCGGTATCGGGAAGCCTATGGGTTTCAGCGCGCGACCCATGACTGGCGCGCTTTGGTCGAGGACCCAAAGGTCGAGGCCGTGGTGATCGCGTCACCGCAGGAAACCCATCGCCAGATCGCCGAGGCAGCTTTTACTTTGGGCAAGCCTGTTCTGTGCGAAAAACCGCTGGGCGCGTCGCTTGAGGACAGTCAGGCGATGGTCAACGCTGCCGAGGCTGCGGGCGCCGTCAATATGGTGGGCTTCAACTATATTCGCACGCCCGCCAGCCAGTACGCCCGTCAATTGATAGCCGAGGGCGAGATTGGCAACGTCACCTGGTTTCGCGGCGAGCATACCGAGGATTTCTATGCTGACCCGCAAGCCCCCGCCACATGGCGCACCACGGGCATGGCGAACGGCACGATTGGCGATCTGGCCCCGCATATGGTGAACGGCGCGATGGCCCTGATCGGGCCAATTGCGCAGGTCATGGCCGATGTGGAAACCGTGCACCGCACGCGCCCCGGCGGTGAGGTCACAAATGACGATCACGCGCAGATGATGTGCCGGTTTGAAAACGGCGTGATGGGCAACCTCTATTTCAGTCGCGTCGCGACGGGGCGGAAGATGGGCTATGCCTATGAGATTTCGGGAACAAAAGGCGCAATCCGCTTTGATCAGGAAGATCAGAATGCCCTGTGGCTTTATCGGCGCGAAGGGCCTGAGGCGCAGCGGGGATTCACCAAGATTCTGACCGGCCCGGCGCACCCGGATTACGAACCCTTCTGTCAGGGACCCGGCCACGGCACCGGCTATCAGGACCAGATCATCATCGAGGCCAAGGATTTCCTGCAGGCTATCCACACAGGCGAAGCGATCTGGCCCACCTTCCGCGACGGGCATCAGGTCAACCGGGTGCTGGCGGCGGCGCTGGCCTCATCGGATCAGCGGCAGTGGAAAAACATCAGCGATTTCTGATCGCTTAACGATACAATCGATAGAGAGACCAAGACCATGGCAAAGCTGAAATGGGGCATGATCGGCGGTGGCGAAGGCAGCCAGATCGGGCCCGCCCACCGGTTGGGCGCGCAGGCGGACGGGATGTTCGAATTCGCCGCAGGTGCGCTGGATCATCGGCCCGAGGTAGGCCGTGAATACGCGCAACGGTTGGGTATTGCTGCCGACCGCGCTTATGGCAATTGGCAAGAAATGCTGGCGGGGGAGAAAGACCGCGACGATCGCGTCGATCTGGTGACGATTGCCACGCCAAACTCGACCCATTTCGAGATCACCAAGGCGTTTCTGGAAGCCGGGTTCAACGTCCTGTGCGAAAAGCCGATGACCATGACAGTGGAAGAGGGTGAAGAGATCGTTCGCGTCGCAGAAACCTCGGGCAAGATCTGCGCGGTGAATTATTGCTATTCGGCCTATCCGATGGTTCGTCAGGCCCGCGCCATGGTACGGGCGGGTGATATTGGCAAGGTCCGTCTGGTTGTCACCAATTTCAGCCACGGGCACCACGGTGATGCCACGGATGCCGACAACCCGCGCGTGCGCTGGCGATACGATCCGGCGATGGCGGGTGTCTCGGGCCAATTCGCGGATTGTGGCATTCACGCGCTGCATATGGCCAGTTTCATCTGCGATGACGAGGTGAAGTCCTTGTCCGCCGATATGGCCTCGACCATCTCCAGCCGGGAACTGGAAGACGACGCGATGGTGAATTTCCGGATGGAAGGCGGCACGGTCGGGCGGCTCTGGACCTCGTCCGTGGCTATTGGGCGACAGCATGGGTTCGACATTCAGGTGTTTGGCGAAACCGGCGGCCTGCGCTGGGCCTCCGAACAGCCGAACCAGTTGATTTACACGCCTGCCGGTGGGCGCACCCAGATCATCGAAAAGGGCGAGGGCGGGCTGCACGATGAAGTGCAACGTCTTTCTCGGGTGGCGATCGCGCACCCCGAGGGCTTTCCGCTGGCCGTGGCCAATATCTACTGCGATCTGGCCGACGCGATCCGGGGCGAGACGCGCGACGGCTTGCCTGGCGCTGCGGATGGGGTGCGGTCTATCGCGGCAGTCCACGCCGCTGTCGCGTCCGGCAAAGAGCAGGGTGCGTGGAAAGACGCCCGCCCGCCGATGTTCCGCTGATCAAGGGCGGGGCCGCAACGTGCCCCGCTCGATCACCCGACAGGGGAAAATCCGGGCCTCAGGGTATCTCTGAGGCTCTTTCAGCATCTCCTCGACCAGATCAACGGATGAGGTGATGATCTGCTTGATTGGCTGGTGAATGGTCGTCAGATCGACGCTTTCCCATCGGGCCATCTCCATGTCGTTCAGACCGATGATGCCGATGTCCTGCCCCGGCTTCAGCCCGTGATCCTTCAACGCCGATAACGCGCCAATGGACAGGATGTCGTCGCCGCAGAAATACCCTTCGGCGGGTTTGCCTTGCAGCAGGCGCAGCATTTCCGCGCGCCCCGCCTCGAACGAATAGTTGTCGGCGAAGGAATGCGACACGTCCAGGTCGGGGTGCTGATCGGTTTCCTCGATGAATCCCCGATACCGATCCATGGCCGAGGTCGCATCTTTTGGCCCGCCGAGGTAGCCGACGCGTTTGTACCCGCGCGAAACAAGCTCGCGCGCCGCCATACGCCCGCATTCGACGTTATCGATGCCGACCACATGCACCTCGGGCGAGGTCGCCGACCGTCCGAACGTATGCACAACCGGCACGCCCGCATCGTGGAACGCCTTGGCAAAACTGGGGGGCAGGGTTGATGACGCGACAATGACCGCATCGACTGAATACTGACGCAGCATTCGCACGGAATTGGCAGGCTCGGTCTCGTCCGTCAGGTTTACGATCAGCGGGCGCAAGCCGCGCTCCTGCAGCGCGCGGGTGAACTGGTCGAACACCTCAAGAAAGATCGGGTTGTGGAAGTTGTTGGAGATCAGGCCGATCAGCTTGGTCCGCCCGGTCGTCAGCGATGAGGCCAGCGCATTTGGGCTGTAGCCTAACTCACGCGCCGCTTTTTGAACCTTACTGCGCGTCTTGGCCGAGACCGAGGCCCCTTCGGTAAAGGTTCGCGAAACGGCGGATCGGGACACCCCGGCAAGCGCCGCAACATCTTTCAAAGTCACGCTCACAGGGCGTACCGTTCATGCGGTTGGGGTGTGGGTGGGGTCGCGATAATCATTGGGTTTGATTATGCACTATTGCGAAGCGGCTGCAACCGGTTGCAACCTGCCTGAGGTGGTACGAGGCGGCTTGAAAACCGCCTCGACCGGGTATCATCAGCTCGCGCCTTGGGTTTCCAGCGCAGTCAGCAGCGTGCCCAGATTATGCTGGAACATCGCCAGATAGCTTGTGGCCGGGCCACCACGCTCGGACAGGGCGTCCGAAAACAGACGGCCACCGATCTCAATACCGGTTTCGTCCGAGATCTGCTGAACCAAGGCCGGGCTGGTGATGTTTTCAACAAACAAGGCTGCCGCACCTTCGGCTTTCAGTTGGTCGATCAGAACGGCCAGTTCCTTGGCGGACGGCTCGGCTTCGGTGTCGATGCCGACTGGCGCCAGGAAGGTCATGCCATAGGCGTCCGCCAGATAGCCGAACGCGTCATGGGCAGTGACGACAGTGCGGCGGTCTGCGGGCAGGTTCGCCAGTTTGGTTTTGGTTTCGGCGTCCAGTGCCTCCAGCTTGGCGATATACGCGTCGGCATTGGCGGCGATTTCATCTGCATGCTCGGGCATGGCGTCTTTCATCGCGTCCGCCACGTTGGTCACGTAGATCACGCCGTTCAACAGCGAGTTCCAGGCGTGGGGGTCAATTGCACCGTCGACCTCGACCGGCGTGATGCCGTCGGTTGCGACATGCACGGTGGCTTCGGTGCCCGATTCCGCGATCAGCGTGTCGGACCATGTCTCAAAGCCCAGACCGTTGACAAAGATGATGTCCGCCTGCGCCACGGCCTTGGCGTCCGCAACCGACGGCTGATACACATGCGCGTCCGCATCGGGGCCAACGATTGTGGTCACATCGGCCAGGTCGCCCACGACCTCTTCGACCATGTCGCCGAGGATCGAGAAGCTGGCGACGACCTTGACGTGGTCTTCACCTGCATAGGCTGGCAGGGCAACCAGAGCGAGGGATGCCGTGGCAATACCGGCATAGAGGGATTTCATAAGAGTCATTGAGCTCTCTCTTCTTGTGGAACTTGCGCGACGGGGATGTCTTTCGAAACGGACGGTTTGCGCAGCCGTCCGCCAAAACCAAGCGGCCCAAAGATGGCCGAAAACAGGAAGAACCCGCCCGCGACCAGCACGATGGCCGGGCCGGATGGCGTGTCGGGAAACAGGTAGGACAGGGTCAGACCGATCCAGCAGCTGGACAGGGCGAAAAGGAAACCCAAAACCAGCTGCGCCGTGATGGTACTTGCCCAATACCGCGCGGCGGTTGCGGGCAGGATCATCAGGCCAACAGCCATAAGTGTGCCCAGCGTCTTGAACGCGGCCAGCAGGTTCAGAACCAGCAGCAGCATAAAGCCCTGATCGACCAGCCAGGGGCGGCGCGTCTGGGTTTCGAAAAACACCGGGTCGCAGGTGCTGACAATCAAGGGGCGCAGCAGGACAGCAAAGGCCACCAGCGTCACCGTCGCGACCCCACCCACCAGCATCATCGACGCATCGTCAATTCCGAGGATCGAACCGAACAGGAAGCTTTTCAGCGGAACGGCGGACCCGGCTGCGGATAGAATGAATATCCCTACGGCCAAGGCGATCAGGTACAGCGAGGCAAGGCTGGCATCGCTGCGCAGGATCGTCCGGCGCGCCAGCAGGGCCGTAAGGATGGCCACCCCGACCCCAGCAATCAGCCCGCCGACCAACAGCGACATGACCGATAGACCCGCCGTCACGAACCCGATGACGATGCCGGGCGTAATCGCGTGGGCCATGGCTTCACCCGCCAGTGACAGGCGGCGCAGGACCAGGAATGCCCCCACCGGCGCGACCGAGGCCGACAGAACGGTGGTCGCCACAAAGGCGCGGCGCATGAAGGCAAAGCTCCACATTTCGGTAAGCAGATCAAACATGGGCATGCTCCGATGCTGAAGGGTTTCCACGGAACATCCACGAGGCCTGACTCTCGGACAGATACCCCTGCGCGACCAGCCGGTCGGGCGTCAGGACGTCATTCACCGGACCATGGGTCGCTTCTTGCCCGCCCAACAGCAGGGCATGGCTGCAATGGTCCAGAACCGATGACAGGTCATGCACGACCAGCACAACGGCGCGGCCCTCATCGCGCCAGCGGCGGATGATCGTCAGCAGATGCGCCTCCGTGCTTTGGTCAACGGCGGCAAAGGGTTCGTCCAGCAGGATCAAAGGGGCGTCCTGCATGATGACACGCGCGAACAGGGCGCGCTGAAGCTGGCCACCCGACAGCATGTGAAGCGGACGGTCGGCGATGTCCAGAACCCCGGCCTCGTCCAGTGCTGCGGTCATCCGGTCGCGCGCGGCGCGGTCCAGACCGGATCGGAAGCCAAACCCACGCCAGGCCCCCATCGCGGCCAGATCGCGCACGCGGATGGGAAAGCGGCGGTCAAACTCGGTCATTTGCGCCAGATAGCCGATGGCGCCGGGGCGGCCATTGGGCCAGTTCATGCTGCCCGAAAGCGGATCCAGCAGACCCAGCAGCATCTTCACAAACGTGCTTTTGCCCGACCCATTGGCCCCCAGAACGGCCAGAGTTGTGCCGGCTTCAATATCCATGGACAGGCGACGGAACAGCGTCAGATCAGGGTATCCAAGCGTCAGATCGCGGAGTTGCAAGACAGCCGTCATCACAGCACCACGTAAATCGCAAGACACAACACAGCCGACACGGCCGAAGCGCCAGCAATCAGCGCCACAACGCTGAATTCGGTTAGGCAGCGCCCTCGTGCACCCGAGTCGTCATGGGTAATGTGCCGCGTCATCGGGTTACCCCAATGGCGTGCGCGCAAACAGGGGTGTTGCAGGTCACCGGGGCGACGGTCACCCGATGCGGGTTGCAGGGTGGAAATTCATTTGTTTGCAATGACAAAAGCATCGCCTCCTTCGCGAGGTCGAGGGCAAAGCGAGTGCAAGGTTTTGGACGGCACAGGCCGTTTGAAACATTGTCATCTCCCTCTGGGACACCCCGCCCAGGTTCATTCAAATTCGGATGGCAGGTCTCCTGACTTGCGGGTCAACGCTGTCCCGATCCTTCCCAGGCAAATGCCCAGTGGACGATCTCGGGTCGCTCGCCGCCTACAGTTGCGGGGGCAGTCACGGAATTGGCCATGGGGCCGCACCGTATTCCCTTTTGTCCCGTCCGCAGAAAGCGGTCGGGAACCATCGCGGGCGACAGAACATGAAACACCTTGATTCGACAAGAGCACGTTCTAGAACGTTGTTGTTATCGGACGGGTCGGTTTCGAGGGGCAAAAGAGCTTCGTGGCATAAAAAGCGTGGTTTTTGGGGTGGCGGGTCCGAACGGAGGTCCGCAGGCGAAAAGGCCTGCCAGGCGCAAGTGATAACCGCCCATTGCCTTGATTTCATGTATATGGAGAAGTGGTGGGCGACCCTGGAATCGAACCAGGCGTGCGTCTCCGCGAGGGAGTTACAGTCCCCTGCCACACCTTGCGGCCTGTCGCCCACTGTCAGGCGTTGCACCTGACGTGGAGGCGTGATTACTAGCGCACCAAAGGAGCGTCAACAGGAAAATTCCGCTTTGACGCAGGAAACCGAATTCCCGGCCCGGAGGCCCCCAAAATGAAAAAACCCAAGTGGGTCGTCGAAAAGGAACAGGCGCGAAAAGCCGCCGCTGCAGAGACCGTTTGGTTGTTCGGCCTGCACGCCGTGCGGGACGCTTTGATGAACCCCAAACGCCAAAAACTGCGCCTGATCGTGACCCGAAATGCCCGCGACAAGCTGGCCGAAGCCATTGAGTTTGCAGGGATCGAAGCCGAGATGGTCGATCCGCGCAAGTTCACGGCACCTATCGATGCAGGCTCGGTCCATCAGGGCGCGGCGCTTGAGGTCAAGCCGCTGGATTGGGGCGGTCTGGCTGAAAACTGCATCGGGCGCGAACACCCGCGCGTGATCCTGCTGGACCGGGTGACCGACCCGCATAACGTGGGGGCGATTCTGCGCTCGGCCGAGGTTCTGGGCGCAAGCGCCGTGATCGGAACGCGGCACCATTCGGCCCCTGAAACCGGGGCGCTGGCGAAAACGGCCAGCGGCGCGTTGGAACGTCAGCCCTATCTTCGGGTGCGTAATCTGGCCTACACGATCACCGAATTGCAGGAAATGGGCTTTCTGGTGCTTGGGCTGGACGGTGAGGCGCAAGAGACGATCGAAACCGCCCTGGGCGATCAGCGCGACCGGCCCGTGGCCCTGGTGCTGGGCGCCGAAGGGCCGGGATTGCGGCAAAAGACCAAGGAAACGGTTGATCAGCTGGTGAAAATTGACGCATCCGGCGGGTTCGGGTCCCTGAACGTCTCAAATGCGGCGGCAATCGCCTTATATGCCTCACGTCACCATTGAACAGGAGAGCGTCATTTCCGGACCATCCAAAATCGCCACCTGCTGTTACTGCGGGACCCGGGCTGCGCTGATTCTGACCGGTAAGAACCGGCACGAGTTGAGCTGTTCCAATTGCGGCGCGCCGTTGCATGACCTGAAGAAGCTGCCAAAGCGCAAAGTGGCAAAGCCCAGGCAGGAACGCACCGCAATCAGCCATGTTGCCCCGCCCAAGGCACGCAAGAAAAAAAAGAAGAAAAGCGTGTTGTATCGGGTGCTGGACGAAGCCTGGGACGTGATCGAGGATATTTTCGACTAAACTGCAACCCAGGCAGCACAGGCGTTCACAACCGCGTCAACAGGGGTTCCCGAAGCGTCAAAAAATTGCACTTTGATACTCTCGATTCTCAGTTGTGGGTTCCGTGATGCTTTGTCGTCGCTCCATCTTTGGTGCAATATTTGCTTTGGCCTTGGCGCCTGCCGTTCAGGCGCAGGATAAACCTGTCTATTTCGCGACCGAAGGGGCCGCGATGGCGGGGTACGATCCCGTGTCTTATTTTGACAGCGACGTTCCGATTCAGGGTCAGCCGACGATTGCCGTGATGTGGAAAGGGGCCGAATGGCATTTCGCGTCGCAGGAAAACCGCGAGCGTTTTGAAAGCAATCCGCGCGCCTATGCGCCGCAATTCGGTGGGTATTGTTCCTACGCGATGGCCAAGGGTGTGCTGAAAAGCACCGACCCGATGGCGTGGCAGGTGGTAGATGGCCGACTGTACCTGACGCATTCGCCGGAAATCGAGCAGATCTGGCAGCAGGACAGGTCGGAATACATCCAGATGGCCGAACAGAACTGGCCGGTGGTTTTGTACGAGGAATAGGTCGGTTTCCGCTTTTTGTGAAAAGTCATCACAAAAAAGAAGGCCCCCTCTTTTTTTCATCCGGATCATGCTTAAATGTCACAGTGACCGCGGAACGGAACTGCCGCGGGTCATTTCACTGTCCCTCGTTCCAACAACTGGCGCCCAAGGCTTCTTGGGCGCTTTTTTCTTTTTGCGGTCTGTGCTTAGGATGCCGCTATGCCTGACTATTCCGATGATCATCTGAAAGGTATCCTGCAGTGCACCAAACGTGTTGCTGTTGTCGGCGTTTCGATGAATCCTGTGCGGCCCAGCTATTACGTGGCGCGCTACCTGTCGCTGAAGGGGTATACCGTGATCCCTGTCAATCCGGGCCACGCGGGCAAGGACCTGTTTGGTCAGACAGTGCGCGGCAGCTTGGCCGAGATTTCCGAGCCCGTCGATATGGTGGATATCTTCCGACGGTCCGAAGCCGTTCCGCCGATTGTGGATGAGGCGTTGGAGGTCTTCCCCGATCTGCAGACCGTCTGGATGCAGATCGGCGTCGAACACGCCGAGGCCGCTGCCAAAGCGCAGGCGCGCGGCGTTGAGGTGGTGATGAACCGTTGCCCGAAGATCGAATATCAGCGCCTGTTTGGCGAGTTGCGCATGGGTGGATTCAGCACCGGCATCATCTCATCCAAGCTTTAGCTTATTCAGCCGGGTAGGGCCTCAGCCGGGCCACCTGCGTCTGGCGACGCTTTTCCAGAACCACATTGCGTGGCACCCAATCGTATCTTGTGTCCTCGGACAGGGGGGACCAGTACAGCACGCCGCCATAGCGCCACGGGTCCAGCACGATGCCTTGGTCCATAGGGTCTCCGGCGCGGCTGATGATGGCGGTGCTGTGGTCGATTCGGAACGGATTGTCCGCATTGGCGATGGCGCGATGCAGGGTCAGTGTCTGGAACTGTTCCTGCTTCAGACGTCGTTCGACATCCTCGGCCCAATGCCAGCACAACCCGCGCGGGCGCAGCCCCCTGTTGACCTTTGCATTGTGGATCAGGGGCGGGTCTGTGATCTGGTATTCCTGCACCAGTTGCGCGGTATAGGCATAGGCGATCCGGGCGGCGCGGTCGGCCTCTTCGGGATCGATGCCGGGGCCCAATTCGCGAATTTCGGTGGCCAGACGCTGGACTTCGTCGCCGGTCGACGGCGGCGGGGAGGCACAGGCCCCCAGTATCACGAGGGCCAGAACAAAGGCCAAAGCTCTGATCATTCTCATGCCCTCAGGGTTAAAGACCGCACAGTCCGATCATAGGGCCGGGGCGGTCGTTCTGAAACCCCGCAGCTTACCCCTTGGGGCGCGCGGCCTTTTCGGCAATACCGCTGAGGCCCTGACGCCGTGCCAGTTCGGCCAGCACATCGTCTAGTGCCACGTCCCGCGCCGCCAGCATGACCAGCAGGTGATACAGCACATCCGCCGCCTCGGAGGTCAGCCCCGCCTTGTCATTCTTGACGGCTTCGATGATGGCTTCAACGGCCTCTTCCCCGAATTTCTCCGCGCATTTCTCGGGGCCTTTGGCGAGCAGCTTGGCGGTCCAGCTGGAGTCCGGATCGGCGGTTTTGCGGGCCTCAATGGTGGTGGCCAGATCGTTCAGAATGCTCATGTCAGCCTCATCGGAATGCCCGCAGCGGCCATGTGTTCCTTGGCCTCGCGAATGGTATATTCGCCGAAATGGAAGATGGATGCCGCCAGAACGGCACTTGCGCCGCCTTCGGTCACGCCCTCGACCAGATGGTCCAAATTGCCGACGCCCCCGCTTGCGATCACCGGAACATCCACCGCGTCCGAGATCGCGCGAGTCAAAGGCAGGTTGAACCCCGCCTTGGTGCCGTCACGATCCATCGAGGTCAGCAGAATCTCACCCGCACCCTTGGCCACAACGGTCTTAGCAAATTCCACCGCGTCTATGCCGGTGGGTTTGCGGCCGCCATGGGTGAAAATCTCCCACTTGCCGGGACTGACGGTCTTGGCGTCGATCGCGCAGACGATGCACTGGCTGCCAAACTGATCCGCAGCCTCGGCGATTACGTCCGGGTTCGCTACAGCAGCCGAGTTGAAGCTGACCTTATCCGCCCCCGCCAGCAACAGGGCCCGCACGTCGTCCTTGGTGCGCACGCCGCCGCCCACGGTCAGGGGCACGAAACACTGCTCTGCTGTGCGCTGCACCACGTCGAACATGGTGCCCCGGTTCTCATGCGTGGCGTGGATGTCCAGAAAACAGATCTCATCAGCACCCGCGGCGTCATAGGCCTTGGCCGATTCCACCGGGTCGCCCGCATCGCGCAGGCCCACAAAATTCACACCTTTGACCACGCGGCCATCGGCAACATCCAGACAAGGAATGATACGGGTTTTCAGCATGGGTCGTCCTTTGTTGAGCGCACCTCTACCGGCAAAGCCCCGCCGATGCCAGACTTGTGATTGCCACCCCTCTCAAAGCTGTGAAAACTGTTCCCAAATTCAGCAGGAGATCAATGAGATGCGAAACCTCTTTTTGACGACCACGTTCATTTTTGCAGGAGCAGTCGCCGCAATGGCAGACGATATCATCAAGGTGGAAACCGACAAATCCGTGGCCGAGGCGCTGGACGCGCTTGAGGCTGCAGTGGGCAATGCAGGCGCAACGGTCTTTGCCCGGATCGACCACGCGGCAGGGGCCGAGAAGGTTGGCACACCCATCCCGCCCAATCAGGTTCTGATCTTTGGCAACCCCGCACTGGGCACGCCAGCGATGCAAATTGATCCGCGCGCAGGTCTGTTCCTGCCGCTGAAAGTGCAGGCCTATGAAGACGAAAACGGGCAGGTCTGGCTGGCCTATGAAGACCCGAAAGAGACCATGGACGAGCTTGATGATGTCGAAAACTCGCCCGTGATCGAAAAGATGCGCGGTGCGTTGAACAAACTGACCTCGGCTGCCGCGCAGTAGAGGTTAATTCAGGGCGCGAATGGCCTCGGCCAGGTCAATCGCGCCATCATAAAGCGCGCGACCCGAAATCGCGCCGTTCAACTCAACGCCGCAATCGCGCAGGGCGATCAGGTCGTCCAGTGAACTGACACCGCCCGAGGCAATTACCGGGATCGACACAGCCTGCGCCAGAGCCGCCGTCGCCTCGATATTCGGACCCTGCATCGCGCCGTCGCGGTTGATGTCGGTGTAGATGATCGCGGCAACGCCTGCGTCCTCGAAACTGCGCGCAAGGTCGGTGACCTGCACGTCGGTTTCCTCAGCCCAGCCTTTGGTCGCTACCATACCGTTGCGCGCATCGATGCCCACGGCGACCTTGCCCGGGAATGCTTTGGCCGCATTGCGCACCAGATCAGGGTTTTCAACCGCGACAGTGCCCAGGATGACGCGCGCCAGCCCTTTGTCGATCCAGGTCTCGATGGTTGCCATGTCGCGGATACCACCGCCCAGCTGCGCGGGCACGTCGCAGGCTTTCAGAATCGCCTCGACCGGGGCGGCATTGACCGGCTCGCCCGCAAATGCCCCGTTCAGGTCGACCAGATGCAGCCATTCGCACCCGGCCTCGACAAAAGCGCGGGCTTGGGCTGCCGGGTCCTCGTTGAACACGGTGGCTTTGTCCATTTCTCCGCGCAGCAGGCGAACGGCGTTGCCGTCTTTCAGGTCGATGGCGGGGTAGAGGATCATGTCGGGCGGCCCTATCTAAGTGTTACACGCGCGGCATATCGCACAGGCGGGGCAGGGGATGCAACGCGACGCTGGGTCATTCTTGCCCACACGCACGCCTCGGGTCAGACTGCCCGCAAATCAGGGAGGTTGATTATGAAGAAACTCACTCTTGCCGCCGGTTTTGTAGCACTGGCCACCGGTGCTTTTGCCGATCCGGTCGATGGCATCTGGAAAACCCAAGCAGGTGATGAAGGCGGTTACCTGCACGTATCCATTTCGGAATGCGGCAGCGCCGTCTGCGGAACCATTGACAGTGCATTTGATGGCAGCGGCAATCAAAACTTGGAATACGAGAATCTGGGCAAGCAAATCATTTGGGACATGGTCCCTGAAGGTGACGGGAGCTATGACAATGGCAAGATCTGGGCCCCAGACCGCGACAAGACCTATAACTCGAAGATGACTCTGGACAGCCAGAATCAACTGACCGTCAAAGGCTGCGTTGCTGGTGGTCTGGTCTGTCGCGGGCAGACCTGGACGCGCGTTCAGTAATTGCTCAGGGGGCCCAGGTCAGGAAATTCCCGATCATGCGCAGGCCCACATCCTGACTTTTCTCAGGATGGAACTGCATCCCAACCATTGTGTCGCGGCCAATCACGGCCGTGACCTCTTGCCCATAGCCCACATAGGCCAGCCGCTGCGCCGGATTGCTGACCCGGAAGTGGTAGGAGTGAACGAAATAGGCATGATCGCCTGAACGCACCCCATCGAACACCGGGTGGTCGCTTTCCAGAACCAGATCGTTCCAGCCCATATGCGGCACTTTCAATGCGCGATCTGACGGCTCGATTCGAACAACATCGCCGCCAACCCAGCCCAGCCCGTCGGTTTCTGTGTATTCGTGCCCCTTCGAGGCCATCAATTGCATTCCCACGCAGATGCCCAGAAACGGGCGGCCCTTTTGTTCGACCGCCTCGACCATAGCGTCATAGATGCCCTTGTGCCCGCGTAGCTCGGCGGCGCAGGCCGGGAAGGCCCCGTCGCCTGGCAGCACCAGCCGATCCGCGCGCGCCACGACATCCGCGTCCGAGGTGACGACAACCTCACCCGCGTCCACCTCACGCGCCATGCGCTGAAACGCCTTCTCGGCCGAGTGCAGATTGCCCGACTCATAATCAATGATCGCAGTCAGCATGATACGGACCTGTTCTTCTTCTTGTTCCAAATACGGCGGGGTGAATTGGCCGCAGGCCAAGAGGGGCAGCGCCCCTTACGACCGCCTACAAAGCGCCTTTGGTGGATGGAATCGCATCCGCCTTGCGCGGGTCGGTCTCAACCGCCAGCCGCAATGCGCGCGCGACAGCCTTGAACGCCGCCTCGGCGATGTGGTGGCTGTTGAAACCGTGCAGCTGATCTATATGCAGCGTGATACCGCCATGAGTGGCCAGCGCCTGAAAGAACTCGCGCACCAGTTCGGTGTCGAAATTGCCGATCTTGGGCGTTGGCAGATCGACATTCCAGATCAGGAACGGACGCCCCGACAGGTCCAGCGCACAGCGTACCTGCGCGTCATCCATCGGCAAATGACACTCACCATAGCGACGGATGCCCTTCTTGTCGCCCAACGCCTGCGTCAAAGCCTGTCCCAGCGCGATGCCGGTATCCTCGACCGTGTGGTGATCGTCGATGTGATAATCACCCTGGGCCCGGATGGTCATGTCGATCAGCGAATGGCGCGCCAGCTGGTCCAGCATGTGGTCGAAGAAGCCAACGCCGGTCTGATTGTCATACTGGCCGGTGCCGTCCAGATTGACCTGAACCGAAATCTCGGTCTCAGCGGTCTTGCGGCTGATCGATGCGGTGCGCATGGGCGAATTCCTTTTGCTTCGAGGGAGCTTATAGACGGGGTGGGGCGGGTTGATCCAGACCATGTGTGGCATTCGCCGCAAACTGTTGCAGGGGATTGCACCCGGCCCGGCCCCGTGCCAGCCTGCCGGCAAGTCAATTGAAGGACCGACGCCATGTCCACTTGCGTTTTCATCCAGATTCGCTGCAAACCCGGCACCACCTACAGTGTGGCCGAGGAAATCGCGCTGCGCGAAATCCATTCCGAACTCTATTCGACAAGCGGCGAATATGACCTGCTGCTGAAGCTCTATATCCCGGAAACCGAGGACGTGGGCCATTTCATCAATGAAAACCTGCTGGTCATCCCAAACATCGAACGGTCACTGACCACGATGACATTCAAGGCTTTCTGAAGGTTTTGGTATCTGGAGCGGGCGAGGCGATTCGAACGCCCGACCCTAACCTTGGCAAGGTTATGCTCTACCCCTGAGCTACGCCCGCATCAGATACATATGTGTAGGTCCGAAGACCTCTCAATGGAGCGGGCGAGGCGATTCGAACGCCCGACCCTAACCTTGGCAAGGTTATGCTCTACCCCTGAGCTACGCCCGCGCCGTTGAGTGAGGAGGGATGTATAAATTCCCACGCGGGGCTGCAAGTGGAAAATGCGGCGCAATCGAAATTTTCTTTTGCGCCGCCGGGGTCCATCAGATGGCCAGAACGAAGCTGGTGATGGCCGTACCCAAAAGGGCGATATAGGTCAGGATCATCCCGTACATCCGCAGCGGCTGAATCTGAGGCGTGCGGCCGAAACCATAGGCGTGCATCAGGCGTCCGACCAGAAGGGCGGCGCCAAATGCGTGGATCAGCCAGCCTTCGGCCCCCTGAATTTCGATCATCGCCAGCAACAGCAGGGTAAAGGGGGCGTATTCCAGGCAGTTCTCCTGCGTGCGCATCGCCTTGAGCACTTCTTCCTTCCCGCCATCCCCGAACGAGACCTGGCCCGAGCGGCGATACCGGACGACGAGAAGGCTGAGTACAACATACAGAATGGCGATGGGGGCCGCATAAAGCGGGGTGATCGATAGCATTGGTCCTGTTTCTCCTCGGGCCGTTTTGCAACCGCCGGGTCGTCCGGGCGGCTTTACAGCCACGCGGACTAAACAGATCGGTTCAGTTCGGCCAGTCACAGTTTTGTGTAGATGCGGCATGTCGGTCGAATGCGTGCGGAAACTGCCACGATAGTCCTGTTGGACCCGAGGTGACCTGACGATTGGCGGCAGTTGTGGGGGCAGTTGAGCCCTGAGGTAATGGGGTAAGGCCGGAAAACCGACCCGTGACGGTTGTACCTTGCAAAAACAAAGGCGCGCCGGTGGCGCGCCTTTTTTCGTCGATTGCTTGAATGTCAGTTACTCAAGTTCAACCAGCAGGTCCTTGGCGTCAATCTGACCGCCGGGCTGAACATGGACCGCTTTGACAACTGCGTCGCGTTCGGCGTGGATGCCGGTTTCCATCTTCATCGCCTCGATGGTCAGCAGCATGTCGCCTTCCTTGACCTCTTGCCCGGCTGTCACAGCTACGGTTGCCACGACACCCGGCATCGGCGCGCCGACATGGTTGGGATTGCCGGCTTCGGCCTTCGGACGGGCCTGCGTGGTCGATGTCACCATGCGGTTCGGTACCCGGATCACGCGGGGCTGGCCGTTGAGTTCAAAGAACACTTTGACCTCGCCCTTTTCATCAGTGTCGCCAATGGCCTGACAGCGGATTTCCAGCGTCTTGCCGGGGTCGATTTCCGCAGTGATCTCTTCGCCCGGTTCCATGCCATAGAAGAAGGTGCGCGTGGGCAGGGTGCGGACCGGGCCGTAAACCCGGTGGCGGCCCATGTAGTCCAGAAAGACCTTGGGATACATCAGGTATCCATTCAGGTCTTCGTCATCGACCTCCATGCCCTCAAGCTGTTTGGACAGATCGGAACGGGTGGCTTCCAGATCGACCGCTTCGACCCCCTTGCCTGGGCGTTCGGTGTTGGGCGTTTCGTCCTTCAGCACCTTCTTGATGATCGACTCGGGGAACCCGCCCGGAGGCTGGCCCAGATTGCCGCGCATCATGTCCACCACCGAGTCGGGGAAGGCCACATCCGTCGACGGGTCTTCGACCTGTTCCCGGGTCATGTTCTGGCTGACCATCATCAGCGCCATGTCGCCCACCACCTTGGACGAAGGCGTCACCTTCACGATATCGCCGAACATCTGGTTCACATCGGCGTAGGTCTGAGCGACCTCGTGCCAGCGCTCTTCAAGGCCGAGGCTGCGGGCCTGCGCCTTGAGGTTGGTGAACTGACCGCCCGGCATCTCGTGCAGGTAAACCTCAGAGGCCGGGGCCTGCAGACTGGATTCGAACGCCGCGTACTGGCCGCGGACTGCTTCGAAATAGTCGCTGATCTCACGGATGGCCTTGATGTCCAGCCCGGTGTCCCGCTCGGTATGACGCAGGGCTTCAACCACGGTGCCTAGCGTTGCCTGCGAGGTGTTGCCGCTGAAGCTGTCCATCGCGCAATCCACCGCATCCACGCCCGCCTCGGAGGCCGCCAGAATGGTTGCGCTGGCGATACCGGCGGTGTCGTGCGTGTGGAAGTGGATCGGCAAGCCGACCTCTTCCTTCAGCGCGCGGATCAGGATCTTGGCCGAGGCCGGTTTCAGCAGGCCCGCCATATCCTTGAGGCCCAGCACATGCGCCCCAGCATCGCGAAGCTCTTTCGCCATACCGACATAGTATTTCAGGTCATACTTGGCGCGGTCCGGGTCCAGAATGTCGCCGGTATAGCAAACTGTGCCTTCACAGATCTTGCCGCTCTCAACAACCGCATCCATCGCAACGCGCATATTCTCGACCCAGTTCAGCGAGTCGAACACGCGGAAGACGTCGATGTTCTTCGATGCCTGACGCACAAATTCCTGCACGACGTTGTCGGGGTAGTTGGTATAGCCAACCCCGTTTGCGCCGCGCAGCAGCATCTGAGTCATCAGGTTCGGCATCGCCTCGCGCAGATCGCGCAAGCGCTGCCACGGGCATTCCTGCAGGAAGCGGTAGGCCACATCGAAAGTCGCACCGCCCCAGCATTCCACCGAGAACAATTGCGGCAGGTTGGCCGCATAGGTCGGGGCAACCTTGATCATGTCGATCGAGCGCATCCGGGTCGCCAGCAGCGACTGGTGCCCGTCCCGCATGGTGGTGTCGGTGATCAGCAACTGCCGCTGCGCCTTCATCCAGTCGGCAACCGCCTGCGGGCCTTTCTGTTCCAGCAGGTTGCGGGTGCCCATCTGCGGTTCGGCCTTAGCGGCCGGGGCCTTGGCCTCTTTCAGATCAGTGCGCGGTTCCGGGCGGTCTTTGGTTTCGGGATGCCCGTTCACGGTGATATCCGCGATGTAGGTCAGAACCTTGGTGCCCCGGTCGCGGCGGCGCTTGAACTGGAACAGGTCCGGCGTCGTGTCGATGAACTTGGTGGTGTATTCATTCGACAGGAATGTCGGGTGCTTTAGCAGGTTGATGACAAAGTCGATATTGGTGCTTACGCCGCGAATACGGAACTCGCGCAGGGCGCGGTCCATTCGGGCAATCGCAGCCTCCGGCGTCGGCGCTTTCGCGGTGACCTTGGTCAGAAGCGAGTCGTAATAGCGTGTAATCACCCCGCCCGCATAAGCCGTGCCGCCATCCAGACGGATGCCCATACCAGTGGCCGAGCGATAGGCGGTGATGCGGCCATAATCGGGAATGAAGTTGTTCTGCGGGTCCTCGGTGGTGATCCGGGTTTGCAGCGCGTGGCCATTCAGGCGCACATCGGCCTGGCTGGCAGCACCGGTGGCTTCGGCCAGCGTTTTCCCCTCGGCGATCAGAATCTGGGCCTGCACGATGTCGATGCCGGTGACTTCCTCGGTGACGGTGTGTTCCACCTGCACGCGGGGGTTCACCTCGATGAAGTAGAACTTGCCGGTTTCCATATCCATCAGAAACTCGACAGTACCTGCGCATTCATAGTTCACATGGGCGCAGATCTTGCGGCCGAGTTCGCAGATTTCTGCGCGTTGTTCTTCGGACAGATACGGGGCAGGGGCACGTTCGACGACTTTCTGATTCCGACGCTGGACCGAGCAGTCGCGCTCATAGAGGTGATAGATTTCACCATGCTTGTCGCCAAGGATCTGCACCTCAACGTGGCGGGCGCGGGTGATCATCTTTTCCAGATAGCCCTCGCCATTGCCGAATGCGGCCTCGGCCTCACGCCGACCTTCCAGCACCTTTTCTTCCAGCTCATCCTCGGACTCGATCGGACGCATCCCGCGCCCGCCGCCGCCCCAGCTGGCCTTGAGCATCAGCGGATAGCCGATCTCTTTGGCCTCAGCCCGGATCGCATCCATGTCATCGCCTAGAACCTCGGTCGCGGGGATGACCGGAACACCTGCCTCAATCGCCACGCGCCGCGCGCTGGCCTTGTCGCCCAGGGCGCGCATCGTCTCGGCCTTGGGGCCGATAAAGGTGATGCCGTTCTGAACACAGGCATCCACAAAGCTTGGGTTCTCGGACAGCAGTCCATAGCCGGGATGGATCGCATCCGCGCCGCATTCCTTGGCCACCCGGATGATCTCGTCAATCGACAGATAGGCCGCGACCGGTCCCATGCCTTCGCCAATGCGATATGCCTCATCCGCTTTGAAACGGTGCAGGCCCAGCTTGTCTTCTTCGGCAAAGACGGCGACGGTGCGTTTGCCCATCTCATTGGCTGCGCGCATGACGCGGATAGCGATTTCGCCGCGGTTGGCGATCAGGATCTTGTTGAAGTCGGTCATTTTAGGTCCCGGTCATTTAGGTGTGGCCGTTTAATAGGCGGACAATACGCGCACGTATATCAGTCGTTCTGGGTAGAACCGGCATGTTATCGCTCGCAAACGCCGCCTTATGGCGGTTTCTCTTTAGCGTTGCTGCGGCGCAGCATCAATCGCAGAGTTGACCCCGCGGCACCTGATCCAGCGAAGCGATGCCCATTTGACCCATATTGGCCAGCAAATCCTGCCGCAGAATGTCGATCACATGGGTCGGACCCTGCGCGCCAAGGGCCGCAAACCCGTACAGAAACGCCCGCCCCAACATGACAAAATCCGCGCCTTTGGCCATGGCGCGCAGTATGTCCAAACCACCCTCGACGCCGCTGTCGAAAATCAGCGGCAGGGCGCAGGCGGCGCGAATCTCGGGCAGCACGTCGATGCTGGCCGGTGCAGCGTCAAACTGGCGTCCGCCGTGGTTCGAGACCCAAAGCGCATCAATGCCTGTTTTCTCAAGCCGTTCCGCATCTTCGCGGCGCAATACGCCTTTCACGACAAACGGCCCGTCCCAATGATCGCGCAGCCATTTGACGTAATCCATGTCGGGCGAGGTGCGCAGCAGGTACCCGATATGGGCGGTTGGGGGCAGGGTCTGCTGGCCATCGATATACTTGTCCAGGGTCCGCATCCTGGGCGTTCCGTGTCGCCACATGCCCATGGCCCAGGCCGGGCGCATCGCAACCTGAGCCAGCAATCGCGGCGTCAGACGCGGCGGCTGCGTCAGGCCCGAGCGCGTTTGTCGTTCGCGCCGCGACGCAACCGGCACATCGGCGGTCAGAACCAGAGTCTTGAACCCGGCGTTACGTGCGCGGGCCAGCACATCGCTGCGAATCTCGGGGTCTTTGGGCGGGTAGAGTTGAAACCACGCGTTTTCACCCAGATGCGGGGCCATATCCTCGGGCGACTGGCTGGCGACGGTCGACAGGGTGAAGGGCAGACCGGCCTGCGCGGCTGCGCGCGCCAGCAGTGCTTCGGCATTCGGCCAGATCAGGCCGCACATCCCGATCGGAGCGATTCCAAAAGGCAAGGCGCAGGTCTGCCCCAAAAGCTCGACCTGTGTGTCGAACGTTAACTCTCCATGCAGGATCGAAGGGTACAGTCGCACATCGTCCAGCGCCTGCCGGTTACGGTGCAAAGTGGTTTCCGTTCCGGTGCCGCTGTCTACATATTCCCAGACAAAATGCGGCAACCTGCGCCGGGCGCGGCGTTTCAGATCCGGGATTCCGGGATACATGCTGTGCAAATCCATGCGGATTGATCCGACCTGCACGGCGATTCGGCAAGGGTTTGGGGCGGTGCAGGTCCTTCGACGCGCCTTGGCCGATCAAAATGAGCCGTTCGAAGCGCGCGTTACGCCGCCTGTTCAGTGCGCGTCAAGAAAGTTGAAAGCGCGTGTGAACAAGCCGTGAACAAACTCTTTCCCTTGGCACGCATCCGGCGTAGTTTGGAGCCATGAGCAGTTTTGACGAAATGGACGCCTTCGAGGGCGCATCGCTGTCGCAAAGAGCCATGGCCGCGCGACCAGCGCCGTATCTGGATGACCTGAACCCGGCCCAGCGCGAAGCGGTTGAACGGTTGGACGGGCCCGTGCTGATGCTGGCGGGCGCGGGGACGGGGAAAACCAAGGCCCTGACGACCCGGATTGCGCATTTGCTGACCACCGGGAAAGCGCGTCCAAATGAGATTCTGGCAGTAACTTTCACCAATAAAGCCGCACGCGAGATGAAAGAGCGTGTGGGGCGGCTGCTTGGGCAACCAGCCGAGGGCATGCCCTGGTTGGGCACTTTCCACGCCATCTGTGTCAAGCTGCTGCGGCGGCATGCCGAACTGGTCGATCTGAAATCGAACTTCACCATTCTGGACAGCGACGACCAACTGCGCCTGCTCAAGCAGTTGGTACAGGCCGCCAATATCGACGATAAACGCTGGCCCGCGCGGATGCTGGCCGGAATCATCGACGATTGGAAAAACCGCGCCCTGACGCCAGATAAGGTGCCCTCTGCAGACGCCGGGGCCTTTAACCACAAAGGCATCGAGCTTTACGCGCAGTACCAGACCCGACTGCGGGAGTTGAACGCGGTGGATTTTGGTGACCTGCTGCTGCATATGGTCACGATTTTCCAGACCCACGCGGACGTGTTGGAGCAATACCAGCGCTGGTTCCGATACATCCTTGTGGACGAGTATCAAGATACCAACGTCGCCCAATACCTGTGGCTGCGTCTTTTGGCCGGAGGGCACAAGAATATCTGCTGCGTCGGCGATGACGATCAGTCGATCTATGGCTGGCGCGGGGCCGAAGTGGGCAACATCCTGCGGTTCGAGAAGGATTTTCCCGGTGCTTATGTGGTGCGGCTGGAACAGAACTACCGCTCGACCCCGCATATTCTGGCGGCTGCGTCGAATGTCATTCGAGGCAATGAAAGTCGCTTAGGCAAAGAGCTATGGACCGACCGGGAAGAAGGCGAAAAGGTTCGTCTGATCGGCCATTGGGATGGCGAGGAAGAGGCGCGCTGGATCGGCGAGGAAATCGACGCGATGCAGGGCGGCACGCGCGGCGTGCGGCCGATGAACCTCGATGAGATTGCTATTCTGGTCCGCGCCTCGCATCAGATGCGGGCGTTTGAGGATCGATTTCTGACCATTGGTCTGCCCTACAAGGTGATCGGCGGCCCTCGGTTCTATGAACGGATGGAGATTCGCGATGCCATGGCCTATTTCCGGCTGGTGGTCAGCCCCGAGGATGATCTGGCGTTTGAGCGGATTGTGAACACGCCCAAACGAGGCCTCGGTGACAAGGCGCAGCAGACGATTCAGATGACGGCGCGGGAACACGGGGTGTCTCTAGTCGATGGTGCGCGGATTGCCGTTGATAACGGGCTGATCAAGGGCAAAGGCGGGAAGGCGCTGCGTGAACTGATCGATGGTCTGGCGCGCTGGAATGCGATGACGCGGGGCCCTCGGATTGAGGTCGATGATGACTCGGTTATCGACGATGGCGTGTCGCCGATCCGCTATGGCGCGCCCGAGCATACGCATATCGAACTGGCGCAGATTGTTTTGGACGAGTCCGGCTATACCGGTCACTGGCAGAACGACAAAACACCCGAAGCGCCGGGACGGCTGGAGAACCTCAAAGAACTCGTCAACCAGTTGGACAATTTCGAGAACCTGCAAGGGTTTCTGGAACATGTCAGCCTGGTCATGGATAACGAGCAGGATTCGGATGGGGCCAAGGTTTCCATCATGACGCTGCACGCGGCCAAAGGGCTGGAGTTTCCCGCCGTGTTCCTGCCGGGGTGGGAGGATGGGTTGTTCCCATCACAGCGTTCTATGGACGAATCGGGGATCAAAGGCCTCGAAGAAGAACGTCGCTTGGCATACGTGGGCATCACTCGTGCGGAAGAGGTTTGTATGATTTCTTTTGCGGCCAATCGGCGGGTGTTCGGGCAGTGGCAGAACTCGATGCCGTCGCGGTTCATCGACGAATTGCCCGAGGATCATGTGGAGGTGCTGACGCCTCCGGGGCTGTATGGCGGTGGTCAAACCACGGCAGGCATCGAAACCCGTGCGGCGGAGGCGAATGTCTACAATTCGCCGGGCTGGAAGCGGATGCAGGCGCGGCAGGGGCAGTATGGCATGTCGCAACCGCGTGAGAGCCGCAATACGGTGATCGATGCAACCGCCGTGGCCAGTTTCACCCTGGGTGAAAGGGTCTTTCATCAGAAATTCGGGTATGGCGGTGTGGTGGGCATCGAGGGCGACAAGGTCGAGGTGGATTTCGACAAGGCCGGGACCAAGAAAGTTGTCTCTCGGTTCCTGTCTGCCAAGGACGACGTGCCGTTTTGATCTTTTGCGAGGCTCTGCCTCGCGCTCCGAGGTATTTTTGAACAGAAGAAGCAGGGGCGTTCGCGCCCTTTTTTGCTGTGCGCAAATGAAAAGCGGCGGTTCCCAGGGAGGAGGAGGGGGAACCGCCGCTCTTTGAAACATCAGAGCAGGGAGGAGGAGAGCCCTGATGTATCAGCACCCGGGTTTGAGCCCGGTATGGGTACGACGCGGCGACGTCAGGGAGGAGAAGGACGTCGCCGCGCGCTTTCAACATCAGGGCAGGGAGGAGGAGAGCCCCGATGTATCAGTTTCCGGCGTTCAGGGCCGGTATAAGGTGCGGCAGCGTCAGGGAGGAGGAGAGACGCTGCCGCTGATTACAGACCCTAAAGGGAGGAGGAAGGGTCTGATCTCGGGTATTTCGGTGCGCTTAGCGCGCGGTGTAGTCGTCAGCCGCCTGCATCGCTACGCGGCGGATCATCGAGCGGTGCAGGCCCAGATCGGCAAGCTCGCGGTTGGACAGGCCAGACAGTTCGTTGACCGTCTGGCGGTACATGCGGTGACGGGCAAAGCGGGTTTTGGCGGCTTCGATCAGCGCGCTCAGCCCGCTTGTGTGTGCGCCATTCAGCGCGGTGGAATTTGCTGCAACAGCCATGTGCTTTACTCGGTCTCGTGTGTCTGTGCCGGTGTCGTCCGGCGCTTGCTTGAGACTGAAAATAGGCAAATGCTGCGATTGCACAATACCGGGCGACGTCAATGCTGCTATGCAGCAAATGCATAGATATCAGAATGTTGAGCGGGCACCTGTAGATTCCCCTTATAAATATGGGTTTTGGACACGCCTTTGCTTGTGGTTTGCGAAGCGGAAAAAAGTTACCGCAAGCATTCGCCATATGTTTGAGCGCTAACTTGGAAAATTTGTGCGTTGTAAAAGCCCAAGATTTCAGCAGCGCCAGCCTGTTTGGGACTGTGACGGCCCCCACTTTGGAATTCATGGGATGTTCTGTGGATTGATAGTCCAAGCAAGACTGCCGTGGATTTTGAGGTCATTGATTCGGGATTGGTGTCACGGTTTTTGGGCGATATTTCCGGAAAGCCGGGGTAATTCTGAAAAAAGTTGGGAAATCGTGGGAAGTCTCTTCCGCTTATAGAAATTGGAACATATGGGTACATGGATGCCCGGCTTGTCTATATGCAGTGTATATACGCCTGTGAATCATAGTGATATGATGGTCGCATCGCAGCTTGACGAACGCAGTGACCAAATTTTCCAGTTGATTTCCATGATTTCCCATGTCATCCCTTATTTATCCGATGAGGACGAGGCAGCAGGGGCACAAAACGACCCCAACCAATAATAATCAGGTTTCATACAGGCATCTCGCTTTCATCTATCAAGAGATCCGGCGCGCGGGCGAGCAGACATCCCCCCAGGTGGCGCGTGCAGCTGGACATCCCGCAAAGCGGGTCAATGCGGCGGGTTGATCAGTGGCAGCAGATCAACCCGCCGTTTTTCATCCGGGGGGGGCGTGAATTTGAGGTGGGGCGCAAGCGAAAGGGACAGTCGTCTTGGCGCGCAGGTTTAGAGGTGAAAGCCACCATAAGGTGGACACGAAGGGCAGGGTCTCGATCCCGGCCTCGTTTCGCCGTGTGCTTGAAGCGTCCGATCCCAACTGGCAGCCCGGTGACAATCCTGAGCTTGTGATTGTCTATGGCGATCACCGCCGCAAATATCTTGAATGCTATACGATGCAGGCGATCGACGAGGTTGATGCCAAGATCGATGCGCTGCCGCGCGGCTCGATGGAGCGCAAGATGTTGCAGCGCATGTTCCACGGTCAATCCTTCCCGACCAATGTGGACGAAACCGGGCGGCTGGTGCTGCCGGCAAAGCTGCGCAGCAAGATCGACCTTGCAAATGAGGCGTTCTTTATCGCTGCCGGTGACACCTTCCAGATCTGGAAGCCTGAGACCTACGAGGTCGAGGAACTGGCCAAGGCCGAAGAGTGGATGGACGATCTGCCAGGCGATTTCGACCCGATGGTCTATCTCGATGGCATCGGGGACGCGTGACGGCATGCCCGGCGCTGACACCCCTTCCGATAAACCTCATATCCCTGTTCTGTTGCGCCCGTTGCTGGGTGCGGTGGCGCCGGTTTCAGGCGTGTGGTTGGACGGAACCTTCGGCGCGGGCGGGTATACGCGTGGCTTGTTGGGGGCTGGGGCTGACAAGGTCATCGGCGTGGACCGCGATCCGCTGGCCTTTGAGATGGCGGCGGGTTGGGCAGCCGAATATGGTGACCGGCTGGTGATGCAACCCGGCGTGTTTTCCCGGATGGACGAATATGCCGAAGGTCTGGATGGCGTTGTGCTGGACCTCGGGGTGTCGTCCATGCAGTTGGATCAGGCCGAGCGTGGGTTTTCCTTCATGAAGGACGGGCCGCTGGACATGCGCATGAGCCAGGAGGGTGAAAGCGCCGCTGATCTGGTGAACGAAGCGACCGAGGCGCAACTGGCCGATATTCTGTTTCACTACGGTGAAGAACGCGCCAGCCGTCGGATTGCCAAGGCAATTGTCAAAGCGCGGGCCGAGGAGCCGATAACCACAACCCTGCGTCTGACAGAGATCATCGAATCCTGCTTGCCGCGCCCGAAGCCGGGGCAATCGCATCCAGCGACGCGCAGCTTTCAGGGGCTGCGGATCGCGGTGAACGCGGAATACGAAGAACTGTTTCAGGGCCTCATGGCCGCCGAACGGGCGTTGAAGCCGGGCGGGCAACTGGCTGTTGTCACCTTCCATTCCATCGAAGACCGCATGGTCAAACGGTTCTTTCAGTCCCGCGCGGGCAAAACAGGCCGGGCGAACCGCTATGCGCCCGAAATGGAACAGGAATTGCCGCAATTCACTTTGAAAACCCGCAAGGCCGTGGGCCCGGATGATCAGGAATTGCAGGAAAATCCGCGCGCGCGGTCGGCCAAACTGCGTGTTGCGGTGCGAACCGAGGCTCCGGCGGGGGAAATTGACGCCCGCGCAATCGGGATGCCGCAATTGGGGGGAAGGGCAAGATGAAGAGTGTTTTGTATGTGTTGACCGCTCTGTCCGTGTTTGGATTGGCGCTTTGGGCGTATCAAGAGAATTACCGCACCCAGCAAGTGTTGAAAGAAACGCAGAAATTGCGGCGTGAGATCGGCATGGCGCAGGTGCGTCTGGCGGTTCTGAACGCCGAATGGGCCTATCTGAACCGTCCTGACCGGTTGCGCGAACTGGCGGATCTAAATTTCGAACGTCTGGGTCTGCTGCCCCTGCGGGCCGAGCAGTTTGGGCGTGCCGATCAGATTGCTTATGCCGAAGACCCCGATCTGCCCATCGTGGATCCGATTGAATTGCAGGCGATTACTGACTTGCAGGCATTGGGCGAGGTGCAGATTCCATGACACGTACACCGCTCCGCCCTTTGGCCCGTGTTCTGGATGCCCGTGCGCGTGGGGAAAATCCGAAGGTCATCGAACGCGAGAACATCCGTCAGCGCCATGAACAGATGAAAGATCGCGCCCGCGCCAGGGCCGAGGGGCGCCTGCTGGTGCTGGGCCTGTTCTTTTTCTGTGCCTTCTCGGTTGTTGGGTTCCGGATGGGGATGTTGGCGACGTCCGAGGCGCAAGAGCCGCTGGCCAGCGCGCCGGGGGCGGCGATTGCCATGCAGCGCGCCAATATTGTGGATCGTGAGGGTCGGATTCTTGCGACCAATCTGGACACCTATTCGGTCTACGCCCAACCACCCCTGATGATCGATCCGATTGCTGCGGCGGATCAGTTGGTGGCGATTTTCCCCGATTTGGACAAAGAGCGTCTGGTCAAGGACTTCACCGGCAACCGCAAGTTTCTGTGGATCAAGAAGCGCATCTCGCCCGAGCAGAAACAGGCTGTTCACGACATCGGCGATCCCGGCATCCTGTTTGGTCCGCGTGAGATGCGGCTGTACCCGAACGGTAAACTCGCCGCGCATATTCTGGGCGGGTCAGGTTTTGGTCGCGAGGGGGTGAGTGCTGCCGAAGTGATCGGCGTTGCTGGTGTCGAGAAGAAATTCGATGATTATCTGCGCGATCCGGCCAACGGCAACAAGCCGCTGCAACTGTCGCTGGACCTGACCATTCAGGCCGCGGTCGAGCAGGTGCTGTATGGCGGCATGAAGATCATGAACGCCAAGGGGGCTTCGGCCGTTCTGATGAATGCGCATACGGGTGAGGTGGTCTCGGCGGCGTCGCTGCCGTCCTTCGATCCCAATGATCGCCCGCGCCCGCCGACCTCGGGCTTTGATCCGTCTGACAGCCCACTGTTCAACCGCTATGTGCAGGGCGTGTACGAGCTGGGCTCGGTCTTCAAGATCTTTACTGCCGCGCAGGCCGTGCAGCTTGGGCTGGTGAACTCCGAGACCATTATCGACACCTCGGGGCCGATGAAAATCGGTCGCTTCCCGATTGGTGAGTTCAACGGCAAAAATTATGGCAAGATCAGCGTCGCGGATGTGATCGTCCATAGCTCAAATCGGGGAACCGGGCGGTTGGCCTTGCAGATCGGTTCCAAACGACAGCAGGAGTTTCTGCAGACTCTGGGCATGTTTGAACCCACACCGTTCGAGATTGTCGAGGCCGCCGGGGGCGCGCCGCTGAAGCCCAAGAAATGGGGTGAACTGAGCACGGTGACCATTTCCTATGGCCATGGCCTGTCGACCAGCCCGATGCATCTGGCGGCGGGATATGCGGCGATTGCCAATGGCGGGCACTATGTCAGCCCGACGATCCTGAAGAAAAACGGCCCGCAATACGGTCCGCGCGTCTTGTCGGACAGCGCCGCGTCGCAGGCGCAGAAGATGCTGCGCAAAGTGGTGACCGACGGCACCGCCAGCTTTGGCGATGTCAAAGGTTATGACGTTGCGGGCAAAACGGGAACGGCGGATAAACCCAAGCCGCGTGGTGGGTATTACGATGACAAGGTCATCGCGACCTTTGCCACCATCTTTCCGGCCTATGATCCGAAATACGTGCTGATCGTCACGCTGGATGAACCGTCAATCGTGGCCTATGGCGAAAAGCGCCGCACCGCAGGCTGGACGGCTGTCCCGGTTGCGGCTGAGCTGATCGGGCGGGTTGCCCCTTTGCTGGGCCTGCGTCCTCGGCTTGAGCCTGAGGCGGGCGCTGCTATAACCCTGACCTCGAATTAGGGTGCCAGAGAACAGGTGGGTCATGGGCGCAACGACAAAGAAACTCAGCCAACTGGCCCTGACCGCACGCGGTGGCGCAAATCCGGATATCACCGGGCTGGCCGTTGACAGCCGCGAGGTCAAAGACGGCTACTTGTTTGCGGCCCTTCCCGGCACCCGTGTCCACGGCGGCGAGTTCATCCAATTTGCCCTGCGCATGGGGGCCGCTGCCGTTCTGACCGACGCCGAAGGCGCACGGATCGCGACAGCCGAACTGGCCGCTTCCGACGCCGCCCTGATCGTGGTCGAAGACCCGCGTCAGGCGCTGGCCGGATCAGCGGCGCTGTGGTTTGGACAGCAGCCGCAAACCATCGTGGCGGTCACCGGCACCAACGGTAAAACTTCGGTTGCCAGCTTTGTGCGCCAGATCTGGACCGAGCTTGGCCATGCCGCCGTCAATCTGGGCACCACCGGTGTCGAGGGCGCTTGGACTGCTCCGCTGGCCCACACCACGCCCGAACCGATCACCCTGCATCGCTGTCTGTCCGAGGCCGCCGAGAATGGCGTGACCCACGCGGCGATGGAGGCGTCTTCGCATGGGCTAGAGCAGCGCAGGCTGGATGGCGTACAGCTAACCGCCGCCGGATTTTCGAACTTCACGCAGGATCATCTGGACTACCACGAAACATTCGAGGCCTATTTTGCAGCCAAGATGGGGCTGTTTGACCGGGTTCTGCCTCATGATGGGACCGCAGTGATCAACCTCAGCGACCCAAAGGGAGCCCGCGTGCGCAAGATTGCCGAGGCGCGGGGGCAGTCGGTGCTGACAGTCGGATTGGGCGAGGCCGATCTTTGCCTAATGAACCAACGCTTTGACTCGACCGGGCAGGATTTGCGGTTTTCCTGGCAAGGCAAGACTTTCCAGACCCGCCTGAACCTGATCGGAGGGTTTCAGGCCGAAAACATCCTGCTCGCCTGTGGATTGGTCATCGCCGCCGGGGATGAGCCCGAGCGGGTGTTCGAAACCCTGCCGCACCTGACAACGGTTCGGGGGCGCATGCAACTGGCGGCCACCCGTGACAACGGCGCGGCGGTGTTTGTGGACTATGCCCATACGCCTGACGCCGTTGCCACGGCGTTAAAGGCGCTACGCCCGCACGTGATGGGCCGTCTGATCGCCATTGTTGGCGCAGGTGGAGATCGCGATGCCACCAAACGTCCGCTGATGGGCAAGGCAGCAACGAACCATGCGGATACCGTATTCGTCACCGATGACAACCCGCGTAGCGAAGATCCGGCCACCATCCGCGCCGCTGTCATGGACGGCGCACCGGGTGCGACCGAGGTAGGCGACCGGGCCGAGGCCATCCTTCGCGGTATCGACGCCTTGCAGCCGGGCGACGCGTTGCTGATCGCCGGCAAGGGGCATGAAACCGGCCAGATCGTCGGCGATCAGGTTCTGCCCTTCGACGATGTCGAGCAGGCGAGCATTTCCGTGGCCGCTCTCGACGGGAGGGTCGCATGACACTCTGGACAGCGGCAGAGGCTGCCGAGGCCACCGGCGGGCGGGCAACCACGGATTGGCAGGCAAATGGCGTGTCGATTGACACAAGAACGTTGCAGCCGGGCGATCTGTTTGTTGCGCTGAAGGCTGCACGTGACGGGCATGATTTCGTGGCTCAGGCGCTTGAGAAAGGTGCAGGGGCGGCGCTGGTTTCCCATATCCCCGAGGGTGTGTCCGAGGATGCGCCGCTGTTGATCGTCGAGGATGTGCAAGCCGGGCTCGAGGCGCTCGGGCAGGCCGCGCGCGCGCGGACAGATGCGCGCGTGGTCGGGGTAACAGGTAGCGTCGGCAAAACTTCGACCAAGGAAATGCTGGCAACCATTCTTGAAACTCAGGGCAAAACCCATGCCAGCGTCGCCAGCTACAACAATCATTGGGGCGTGCCGCTGACACTGGCACGGATGCCGCAGGACACCGAGTTTGCGGTGATCGAGATCGGCATGAACCACCCCGGCGAGATTGCTCCGCTGGCCCGCCAGGCCCGCCCGAATGTGGCGCTGGTGACAACCGTGGCTGCGGTTCATCTTGAGGCGTTTGAGTCGGTTGCAGGGATCGCCCACGAAAAGGCGGCTATTTTCGAGGGGCTGGAACCCGGCGGCGCAGCCATCGTGAACGCCGATATAGAACACGCCGAAATTCTGCGTCACACGGCGCAAGATCACGGTGCAGGGATCGTTGAATTTGGCCGTCAGGCCGCAGATTACAAGCTGGCGGATGTGACTGCCGGGCCGGATTCGGTTCAGGCCCAAGCCGCGGTTGGTGACACGCAGTTCACCTTCGACGTCCAATCCGCCGGTACGCATTTTGCGATGAACGCATTGGGCGCTCTGGCCGCTTGCGTCGAACTGGGCGTCGATCTGGATCAGGCCATCGCCGGTCTGCGACAATGGTCGCCGGTCAAGGGGCGCGGCGTGCGCGAGACCTTGCCGCTGGCCGCTGGCGGACAGATCGAACTGCTGGACGACAGCTACAACGCCAACCCCACCTCGATGGAGGCCGCCTTGGATGTGCTTGCTGCATCGCAAGGCGCGCGCCGCATCGCCTTTCTGGGTGACATGAAAGAACTGGGGCCGCAGGAACAGGCCATGCACGCAGCCATGGCCCAGGTCGATGCGATGGCGCGTGTGGACCAAGTGCATTGCATCGGTCCGCTTATGCAGGCTCTGCATCAGGCCCTGCCAGCCAACAAGCGCGGACTGTGGTTTGAAACCAGCACCGAGATGGCCGTGCACCTGCCTGATCTGATCAAAACCGGCGATACTGTGCTGGCCAAGGGCTCGCTGAGCATGGCTCTGGCGCGGATTGTTGACGGTCTGCGCAAAATGGGGCAAGGGGGCGCGCTTAACGGGTGAACGCACCCATGAGCCTCGTGTGAGAAGGGTTTTGTAATGCTGTATTGGTTGACCGCCTTGTCGGACGGAGGGGATTTCTGGAACCTCTTCCGCTACATTACCTTCCGCGCAGGCGGCGCCTTCATGACCGCGCTGATCTTTGGCTTCATCTTCGGCAAGCCGCTGATCAACGTGCTGCGCAGGAAGCAGGGCAAAGGCCAGCCTATCCGCGATGACGGGCCAGAGGCGCATTTTTCCAAGGCCGGAACACCGACCATGGGCGGGTTGCTGATCGTCGGCGCGCTGGTGACATCGACGCTTGTCTGGGCGCGGTGGGACAATCCCTATGTCTGGATGGTGCTGTTCGTGACACTGGCCTACGCGGCCATCGGCTTTGCCGACGATTACGCGAAGGTTTCAAAGCAGAATACTAAGGGTGTTTCGGGCCGGATGCGGCTTGCGCTGGGCGTTATCATCGCCGTTCTGGCCTCGCTCTGGGCCACTTTGCATCATCCTGAAATCCTGCAAAACCAGCTGGCCGTGCCGGTGTTCAAGGACACTCTGGTCAATCTGGGCATCTTCTATATCCCGTTCGCTATTGTCGTTATCGTGGGGGCCGCAAATGCGGTGAACCTGACCGATGGTCTGGATGGTCTGGCCATCATGCCCGCGATGATCGCGGCCTCGACCCTGGGGATCATCGCCTACGCCGTGGGCCGGGTCGACTTTACCGAGTATCTGGACGTGCACTACGTGCCCGGCACCGGTGAGATCTTCATCTTCACCTCGGCCCTCTTCGGCGCGGGGCTTGGCTTCCTGTGGTACAACGCGCCGCCTGCGGCTGTGTTCATGGGCGACACCGGGTCACTGGCGCTGGGCGGCGCGCTGGGTGCCATCGCCGTGGCCACGAAACACGAGCTGGTTCTGGCCGTGGTCGGAGGCTTGTTCGTGGTCGAAGCGCTGAGCGTGATCATCCAGGTCCTCTACTTCAAACGCACCGGCAAACGCGTCTTCCTGATGGCCCCGATCCATCACCACTATGAGAAAAAGGGCTGGGCCGAGCCGACCATTGTGATCCGCTTCTGGATCATCTCGCTGATCCTGGCGATGATTGGTCTGGCGACGTTGAAGGTTCGGTAAAGACTAACGTTTCTTACGTTCGGCCCCAAGACAAGGAGAAGTGCTCCTTCAAATTGCGTCTCTAACGCGTATGCTGTTCCAACATTTCTTGGATTGGTGCGGCGTTGGATTGGCTTCTCACGTTTTTTTCTCAATATGGAGTTCCTCTGGGTGGAGCTGCGGCGGCTCTCGCAATCATCGAAACAGTGTTTAAGCCGTTTCGGAAGCTCTTTGGTGGCACTCAAACTGTAAAACTGGATGAGGAAACCAAGTCAGCGCTTGCACCGTTGAAAGCAGCGGACAGGCCAGCGTTGACGGTGCCAGAGTTCATCCGACTTCGACGTGAACTCAAGGCGGACCTTGAAGAGGAACTTACCGCTGCGCAAGACGCCGAGAAAGATCAACTGCGGGCGCGGATCGCCGAGTTGGAAAAGCAAATCTCACACCCGGAAGAAGGTCTGGCCGAACTGCAAAAACGTAATGCCGAACTTGAGGCGCTGTTGGAACGATCAGGCAATGAGATCGGCGGGGATCGGCTATCAGAGGCGCGCGCCGCTTTGGAAAAAGGCGACTACTCTGTTGCGGATGACCTTTTCGCCGAGATCGAAGAACGGCGTAACTTGGAGATTCAAGAGGCCGCACGCGCGGCGTTTGGACGAGGTGAGATTGCCGAGGCCGAAGTGCGCTGGGCTGATGCCGCAGCACATTATGTGAGAGCGGCGAACTTAAATATGACATTCGACACTTTGTTCAAAGCCCGTGAATTCACTTGGCGCGCGGGAGAATTAGACTTGGCGTTTCACTACGGTCAAAAACTGTTGAATGTAGCGCGCGCGGAATTGGTCCAAGAGAACCTTGCAAGCGCATTAAATGAGCATGCGATCACGCTCCGCGCGCGCGGAAAAAATGACGAGGCAGAAGAACTGATGCGTGAGGCATTGGAGATTGCTAAATCAACATTCGGCGAGTTCCATCCAGACTATGCAAATTGCCTGAATAACCTCGCCCTTTCGCTTGGTAAGCGAGGGCAGGATAGTGAGGCTGAGAAGCTATTCCGCGAGGCGTTGAAAATTGATGAGGCGACGATTGGTCGATCACATCCGCACTACGCTATTCGCATCACAAACTTAGCGAGTTTGCTTCTAGAGCAGGAGCGTTACGAAGAAGCTGAACGGGCGTATCGTGAAGCGTTGGAAATCGGAGAAGCGACGATTGGCTCAGCGCATCCAGATTATGCTACCCGCTTTAACAATCTCGCTTTGGTAGTCGCGGCACAGGGGAGAAATGGCGAGGCCGAGGAATTGTATAGGGAGGCGATAGAAATTGACCGCAAAGCTCTAGGTGTCGAACATCCTTCCTATGCGATTGATTTAAACAACCTAGCTCAGTTAATAGAAGCAACGGGCCGCAATGAAGAGGCCGAAGCTCTCTATCGTGAGGCGTTGGAGATTCTCAAGAAAACCTTAGGGTTTGACCACCCAAACACGATGACGGCTCGCAAGAACTTGGAGCATTTTCTATCCAGAAAGCACGACTAGCCCCGCTTGCATTCCTGACAGCCATCGGTACAGGGTGGTCCCCGCCATCAAATACAAAGACGGAGCGTGCAAATGATCCCGGTCAAAGGGTTTTCAGAACAGAAAGTTGCGGTTCTGGGGCTGGGCCGGTCGGGGTTGGCCGCCGCGCGGGCGTTGCGTGCGGGGGGGGCACAGCCGGTGTGTTGGGATGACAATCCGGATGCGCGGGAGAGGGCTCAGGCCGAGGGGTTTGTGTGTACCGATCTGCTTCGGAATGGGGCGTTTGAGGGTATTGCGGCGTTGATCGTGTCTCCGGGCATTCCGCATTTGTATCCGACGCCCAATCCGGTTGTCGCGGCGGCTTTGGACGCGGGCGTTCCGGTCGATAATGATATCGGGCTGTTCTTCCGTTCCTTTGCCGGGCCGGAATGGAACAATTATGACACCCCGCCGCGCGTAATCGCGGTGACCGGGTCGAACGGAAAATCGACCACGGCGGCGCTGATCCATCACATTCTGACCGAGGCTGGGCGCGATGCGCAATTGGCCGGAAATATCGGGCGCGGGGTGCTGGATATTGATCCGGGGGGCGATGGCTCGGTCGTGGTGCTGGAGCTTAGCAGCTATCAGACGGAACTCGCCCGCTCTCTGACGCCGGATGTGGCAGTATTTACTAACCTTTCACCGGATCACCTGGACCGTCACGGCGGTATGGGGGGCTATTTTGCTGCCAAAAGACGGTTGTTTGCCGAGGGCGGCCCGGATCGCGCCGTCATTGGCGTGGATGAGGCCGAGGGCGCGTTTCTGGCTGGGCAGATGGCCGAGGGGCCAGCGGATGATCGGGTGATCCGCATATCGGTCGAGCGCAAGCTGACCGGTCCGGGCTGGCAGGTTTTTGCCCGCAAGGGGTTCTTGTCGGAATACCGCAAAGGGCGGCAGGCGGGTTCGATCGATCTGCGGGCGATCAAGGGCCTGCCGGGGACGCATAACCACCAGAACGCCTGCGCGGCCTATGCGGCCTGCCGTTCGCTGGGGTTGGCGCCTCGGGTGATCGAGGACGCTCTGCACAGCTATCCGGGCCTGCCCCATCGCAGCCAGATCATCGCCGAAGCCGGGGGCGTGACTTATGTGAACGATTCCAAGGCCACCAATGTCGACAGCGCGGTGAAGGCGCTGGGCGCGTTCAAGCGGATTCGCTGGATCTGCGGCGGGTTGGAGAAAGAGGGTGGGCTGGACGCGCTGAACGATGCTGCAAGCGATGTGCTGAAGGCCTATGTGATCGGGCGCGAGGCGGCAGGTTTCGCCATGCAACTGAACGTGGATGCGCAAGTGTGCACGACCATGGTCGCAGCGGTCGAGCAGGCGATGGCGGATGCCGAGGCAGGTGAAACTGTGTTACTTGCGCCCGCTGCTGCAAGTTTCGACCAATATGATAACTTTGAACAACGCGGTGAGGATTTTGCCGACAATGTGCGGCAAAGGCTGGCTGAATAACGCGGTTGCAATCGACCGCCGGTTCATCTGCTCTGGGTCGCTATCGGCTTGACGCCCCACCGGATTTGGTCTTGCCTTAGCGGGACGTTAGAAAACGAGGTTACGGATATGTCCAACCGAAAGAAATTGATGGCCTTGCCAGCGGTGCTGCTGATTGGGGCCTGTGCAAGCTCGGGTGCCAACTATACGCCGATCATCGACGGCAATATTGGCCCGAATTACAATGCGGATCTGGCGCAGTGTCAGGCTCTGGCACGGACGCAGCCAACTGTTGATGGCCGAACGGCAGGTGCGGCGGCCATTGGTGCTGCGGGTGCGGCGGGTGCGAAGGCGATCATTGATGACAGCGCCAGCGACCTTGGCCGTACGGCTGTCGCAGGGGCGTTGCTGGGCGCGGGCGCAAGCGCGTTGCAGAACAACCAGAACCAGGAAGTCATCGTGCGCAACTGCATGCGCGGGCGCGGGTATAACGTCGTCGGCTAAGGGTGCTGACGGCTTGCAATGGCGGTTCCGGCGGCATGCCCCGAGGACCACGCCCATTGAAAGTTGTATCCGCCCAGCCAGCCGGTGACATCCACCGCTTCACCAATCGCATAGAGGCCGGGGATCTCCCTGGCCTCCATCGTTTTTGACGACAGGTCGTCTGTGTCGATCCCGCCCAGAGTGACCTCGGCGGTGCGATAACCTTCTGTGCCTGAAGGGGTCAGATGCCACTCGGACAGGGCGGCGATCAGGTCTTTCAATGCGGCGTCGGACTGGTCGGCCAGATTGCCCTGCATCGGGATATGCTGGCTGAGGTAATCCACCAGCCGCGCGGGCAGGTGGCGGGCCAATTCTGTGGTCAGCGCCTTGCGCCCGCCGTTTTGGCGTTGATCCCGCAGCAGGTCGAACAGAGGCAGATCGGGGATCAGGTTGACGCGGATCACCTCACCCTCGCGCCAATAGGACGACAGTTGCAGCACCGACGGACCGCTGAGGCCGCGATGAGTGAACAGCAGCGCCTCGTCAAAGCTAGTACGGTTGTTTGACAAGCGTGCTGGCAGCGAGACGCCCGAGAGGTCTTTGAATTTCCCGTCCGAGAAGGTGAACGGGACCAAAGCGGCACGTGTTTCGGTGATCCGCAGCCCGAATTGCTGCGCGATGTCATAGGCCAGCCCGGTCGCCCCCATCTTGGGGATCGATTTACCGCCTGTGGCCAGCACGAGGTTGCTGCAAGTAAGGCTGAGGCGCTGACCTTCGCGGTCGACCTCAAGCGCAAACCCGGCCTCGGTCCTGCGCAGGTCCCTGAGTTCAGTTCGCACCCACAGTTCGGCCCCGGCACGCTCCATCTCGGTCAGCAGCATCTGGATGATCTGTTTCGAGGACCCGTCGCAGAATAGCTGCCCCAGCGTTTTCTCGTGCCACGCGATATTGTGGCGTCCGACAAGATCGACGAAATCCCACTGAGAATAGCGCGCCAGGGCGGATTTGCAGAAATGCGGGTTCTGGGACAGGAAATTTGCTGGTCCCGCATAGATGTTGGTGAAATTGCAGCGCCCGCCGCCCGAAATGCGGATTTTCTCGCCGGGGGCTTTTGCATGGTCGATCACCATTACGCGCCCGCCGCAATGGGTCGCGCACATCATACCGGCAGCACCGGCCCCGAGGATGATCGTGTCGTAGGTCATGGATGGGGGATGGCTGGGTTTCCGACAAATGGCAATAGTTGCGGTGCCACCAGTACTGGTGCCTTGGTCGGTTTGTAAGAAACGTCGTTTTGTATCGTCAGATTTTGTATCCATTGACAAAATCGATGTCTGCGCATGAAGCTGGCGATAAAGCGGTTAACTGAGTCTTGTCGCTAAATGAATAAATGGAATCGTATTCCAGAGACACAGGTGCTGAATCTAAATGTTTCGGATTGGACGCTCAGCTTTCCGGGAGGCTCGTATCGTCTTTATCTTCTTCGTTCCGAACCCGAATGGGTCCAAGTGAGCTACGGGCAGACTACTGAACGATGGCCGATCGAGGTGAAAGAGGAAAACAGTTCCGGCTATCGACTTTCAGGCTTCGCTTGGGAAACACCTGAGATCATGTTGGAGTCATCCACCTGGTTCGAACTCTTGATTTCAAACCGGACCCAAGTCACCTATTGGGGGGATCGGGTGGTTTATCGTGTGGACATAGGATGCTAGTGGCTCCCGCTCTCGGGTAATCATTGCTCTATTTGGTCGCTGAAGTCGATCGTGTTCCTCTTTTTCGTAGTAGCGATTTGCGTGTTAACCCGTGTTTCGCTCGTTTGAGATCAACAGCGCTTCTATTTCAGCCACTAGCCCTCATTTCCCTAGCCCAATCTCCAAAATCCCTGTAGACTCTCACCCAGATCCCGAAAACGGGACACGAGTGAGGCAGTAAGTGGCGGTATCTCATGACTGAGATGGTGTATGGCGCGGTCCAGGACCAGCGCGGGGAACCGATTCTACCAAAGTGGTGGCGTACGATTGATCGCTGGACGATGTCCTGCGTTCTGATCCTGTTTGTCATCGGGCTGTTGCTGGGGTTGGCCTCATCGCCGCCGCTGGCCGGGCGCAACGGGTTTGATCCGTTTCACTATGTCGAACGGCAGGTGTTGTTCGGCGGGCTGGCGCTGATTGCGATGCTGCTGACGTCGATGATGTCTCCGACCCTTGTGCGCCGTCTGGCGGTTCTGGGCTTTCTGGGGGCGTTCGTCGCGCTGGCCTTCCTGCCGATCTTTGGTACCGATTTTGGCAAAGGGGCGGTGCGGTGGTATTCGCTGGGCTTCGCCTCGTTGCAGCCTTCTGAATTTCTGAAGCCCGGATTTGTGGTTGTGGCCGCATGGTTGCTGGCGGCCTCGCAGCAGATCAACGGCCCTCCGGGGCGGTTGTGGTCTTTTGCACTGTGCATGGCGATTGTCGGGATGCTGGTGATGCAGCCCGATTTCGGGCAGGCGTGTCTGATCCTGTTCGGCTGGGGCGTGATGTATTTCGTGGCCGGGGCGCCCATGCTGCTGCTGGTTGGCATGGCGGGCGTGGTCGTGCTGGGCGGTATGTTCGCCTATTCCAACTCGGACCACTTTGCGCGCCGCATCGACGGGTTTCTGAATCAAGAGGTCGATCCGACCACCCAACTTGGCTATGCCACCAACGCCATCCGTGAAGGCGGTCTGTTTGGTGTTGGCGTGGGTGAGGGGCAGGTGAAGTGGTCTCTGCCCGATGCGCATACGGATTTCATCATCGCTGTGGCGGCCGAGGAATACGGCCTGATCCTGGTGCTGATCATCATCGCGCTCTATTCGCTGATCGTTGTACGCTCGCTTTTGCGGCTGATGCGCGAACGGGACATGTTCATCCGACTGGCGGGCACCGGTCTGGCCTGCATGTTCGGCGTTCAAGCGATGATCAATATGGGTGTTGCGGTGCGCCTGCTGCCTGCCAAGGGCATGACGCTGCCCTTTGTCAGCTATGGTGGTTCGTCCCTGATCGCAGGCGGCATCGCCATCGGCATGTTACTGGCCTTCACCCGCACCCGCCCACAGGGCGAGCTTGGCGATATTCTGCGCGGACGAGGTTGATGAGCAAACCCTACCTTCTGATTGCGGCGGGCGGCACCGGGGGCCACATGTTCCCGGCGCAAGCGCTGGCCGAGGCGATGCTGCACAAGGGCTGGCGCGTGCGCCTGTCCACCGATCCGCGCGGCGCGCGCTATACCGGTGCCTTCCCCGAAGGCGTTGAGATTGTCGAGGCATCCTCGGCCACTTTCGCGCGTGGGGGTCTCGCTGCCAAGGCGCTGGTCGGGCCAAAGATTGCTGGCGGCGTCGCCAGCATGGCCTTTCAGATGATGCGCGACAAACCGGAAGTGGTCGTGGGCTTCGGGGGGTATCCCTCGATCCCGGCGCTGGGTGCGGCGACACTGCTGAAAATCCCGCGCATGATCCACGAACAGAACGGCGTTCTTGGACGTGTGAACCAACTGTTTGCCACCCGCGTCGCTCAGGTGGCCTGCGGTGTCTGGCCCACCGATCTGCCGGAGGGCGCGCGAGGCATCCACACCGGCAACCCGGTGCGCGCGGCCGTTCTGGATCGGGCAGCCGCTCCCTATATCCCGCCGGGCGAATACCCGATGTCGGTTTTGGTGATGGGCGGATCGCAGGGCGCGCGCATCCTCAGCGATGTCGTGCCCGGAGCGATCGCTGCATTGCCCGAATTCCTTCGATCCTACATCCGCGTCTCGCATCAGGCGCGGGACGAGGATGGCGACCGCGTCACCGCCTTCTACGCCGACCATGGCATCCGCGCCGATGTTCAACCGTTCTTTGACGATGTGCCCCGCCGTATGTCGGATGCGCAGCTGGTGATCAGCCGCTCGGGTGCGTCCAGCGTGGCCGATATCTCGGTCATCGGGCGGCCTTCGATCCTGATCCCGTTTGCTGCCGCCGCTGGCGATCACCAGACCGCCAATGCCCGTGGGCTGGTACAGGCAGGCGGGGCGATCATGATCCCTGAAAATGCTCTTGACGCGGCCGCGTTGACCGAGCAAATGACCACGGTTCTGACAAACCCCGAAGCCGCACAGAAAATGGCCCACGCCGCCTTGTCGGTCGGGGCACCGGACGCCACCGAGCGTCTGGTTGCCCAGGTCGAGCAACTGGCGCAGAAGGAGACCACATGACCCCAGCAACCAAACTGCCGCAGGACGTAGGGCCGATCCATTTCGTCGGGATCGGCGGGATCGGGATGTCCGGCATTGCCGAGGTGTTGCTGAACCTTGGGTACAGGGTTCAGGGATCGGATCTGAAGGCGTCGAAAATCACCGACCGTCTGGCCTCGCTGGGAGCCGAGATTTTCGTGGGGCAAAAGGCCGAGAACCTCAAGAACGCTGCAGTGGTTGTCACGTCGACCGCGATTAAACCGGGCAACCCGGAACTGGATGAGGCGCGCGCCCAAGGCCTGCCTGTTGTCCGCCGGGCGGATATGCTGGCCGAACTGATGCGCTTGCGGTCAAATATCGCGATTGCCGGAACCCATGGCAAAACCACCACGACCACGATGATGGCCGAGCTGATGGTCGCGGGTGATTTCGACCCCACCGTGATCAATGGCGGCATCATTCACGCCTATGGCTCGAACGCGCGAATGGGGCAGGGCGAATGGATGGTGGTCGAGGCCGACGAATCCGATGGCTCATTCAACCGCCTGCCTGCAACCATCGCCATCGTCACCAATATCGACCCCGAGCATATGGAGCATTGGGGCGATTTCGACACGTTGCGCGATGGGTTCTATGAGTTCGTCTCGAACCTGCCCTTCTACGGTCTGGCTGTCTGCTGCACCGATCATGCCGAGGTGCAGGCTCTGGTGGGCCGTATCACCGACCGCCGCGTGCGCACCTATGGCTTTAACGCGCAGGCGGATGTGCGGGCCGAGAACCTGACCTACAAGGGCGGCGTCGCGCATTTCGACATCCACTTGCAATACGAAGACAAAGTGATCGAGGGCTGCACCCTGCCGATGCCGGGCGACCACAACGTTTCAAACGCGCTGTCTGCGGTGGCCGTCGCCCGCCATCTGGGCATGAAGGCCGCGGAAATCCGAGAGGCACTGGCCAATTTCGGCGGTGTGAACCGTCGCTTCACCAAGGTCGGCGAGGTCGATGGAGTCACCATCATCGACGATTACGGCCACCATCCGGTCGAAATCGCTGCTGTGTTGAAAGCCGCGCGTCAGGCGACCGAAGGCCGTGTGATCGCTGTCCACCAGCCGCACCGCTATTCCCGCCTGTCCAACCTGTTCGACGATTTCTGCACCTGCTTTAACGATGCCGACGTCGTCGCCATTGCCGAAGTGTTTGCTGCCGGAGAGGACCCAATCGAAGGCGCGTCCCGTGACGATCTGGTCGAAGGTCTGATCCGTCACGGCCACCGCCATGCGCGCGCGATCCTAAGCGAGGATGATCTGGAACGTCTCGTTCGGGAACAGGCTCGTCCGGGCGATATGGTCGTCTGCCTCGGGGCCGGTACGATCAGCGCGTGGGCCAACGGGCTGCCTGAGAGATTGCAAAGAAAACAAGCAGTTTGACGTTCATCCTCATTTGCCGCACAACCTGAAAGTGTGATAGAGTATTCACTGATACCGCGTACCCGTGGAGGGGGCGAATGGACTATTCGATGATCTTTGCCGCACTTTGGGTGATCTGCGCGACTATCGTGGCGCTGTTGCCGATGCGGCTGCAATTCCCTCCGGGTATCTTGCTGCTGATCTGCGCGCCGGTCCTGATCCTGTGGCTGGGTTATGATCACGGCTGGTTCTGGTCGGTTGCGGCCTTTGCCGGGTTCGTGTCGATGTTCCGCAATCCCATCCGCTTTTACTGGCGCAAATGGACGGGCCGGGAGGTCACGGAATGAGCTGGTCGATTGCTCTCGCCGCTGCTTGGGGTGTGGCCGCCAACGTGCTGGCGATGATCCCCAGCAAGGACAACCACTGGACCCGCGCCTACATCCTGATCGCGGTTGGCATCCCAATCGTTGGGTATGTCACGTTCGAGCATGGCCCCTGGATTGGCTTGCTGGTGCTGGGAATGGGGATGTCCGTGCTTCGGTGGCCAGTGATTTATCTGGGGCGGTGGCTGCGTCGGCGGGTCTGAGAAACGTATCCCTTATACGTCTTGCCTTGGACGCCTAAATCCGCGATCTAGCGGCCATGAGCATTCTTCCATCAACACGCGGCAGGCTGTCCCAAAATCGCAGCCTCAACGACCTGACATGGCTCCGTGTCGGAGGGCCGGCGGACTATCTGTTTCAACCTGCCGATCTGGAAGACTTGCGGGGCTTTCTGCGCGATCTGCCCGCAGATACTCCTGTTTTTCCGATGGGCGTCGGGTCTAACCTGATCGTGCGCGATGGTGGTTTGCGTGCCGTGGTGATCCGGCTGGGGCGCGGGTTCAATGGTATCTCGGTCGAGGGTAACACCGTCACTGCAGGCGCGGCGGCGCTGGATGCGCATGTGGCGCGGAAGGCGGCGGATGCGGGGGTTGACCTGACTTTTCTGCGCACAATTCCCGGATCAATCGGTGGCGCGGTGCGGATGAACGCGGGCTGCTATGGCAGTTACACAGCGGATGTTCTGCGCAAAGCCACCATCGTCACGCGGCAGGGCGAGGTCGTGGACCTGACCCCTGAGGATCTGAACTTCCGATACCGCCAGACCGATCTGCCCGAAGGTGCGGTGCTGGTTTCGGCGACGTTCGAAGGCCCCTCGGGCAATCCGGAAGACCTGCATGCCCGCATGGAAGCGCAGCTGAAAAAGCGGGATGAAACTCAGCCGACCAAGGATCGCAGCGCCGGATCGACCTTCCGCAACCCGGCGGGTTTTTCCTCGACGGGGCGGGAAGATGATGTCCATGACCTCAAGGCGTGGAAGGTGATCGATGATGCGGGGATGCGCGGGGCCACCAAGGGCGGTGCGCAGATGAGCCCGAAGCACTCGAATTTCCTGATCAATACCGGTGACGCCACCGCTGCCGACCTCGAAGGGCTGGGCGAAGAGGTGCGAAAAAAGGTTTACGAAACAAGCGGCATCACGCTAGAGTGGGAAATCATGCGGGTCGGTGATCCGCTGACAGAATAAAGCCCCAACCGTCAGACCATAACAGGCAAATTAAGGCGACGGATCAAAGGCATAACGCAGTACGGACCACGACATAAGGTCCGGGGACATTGAGGCGCACAAAGTGGGACTGTCGAGCAGGACAAACCCCAAAGTGGCGGTATTGATGGGCGGCCCCTCGGCGGAACGCGAGGTGTCACTCAGCAGCGGGCGCGAATGCGCAGCCGCCCTTGTGGGAGAAGGCATTGAAGTGGTCGAGCTGGACGCGGGTCCTGACCTCTATGCGCGCCTATTGGACATCAAACCGGATGTTGTATTCAACGCTCTGCATGGCCGCTGGGGTGAGGATGGCTGTGTGCAGGGCCTGCTGGAATGGATGCGCATTCCCTATACGCATTCGGGCGTGCTGGCCTCGGCCCTGGCGATGGACAAGCAGCGCAGCAAAGAGGCGTTTCGGGTGGCCGGGCTGCCCATCGCAGAAAGCGTGATTGCCGCCAAGTCAGATGTGATGGCCGATCATGTCATGGCACCGCCCTACGTGGCCAAGCCCAACAACGAAGGGTCCAGCGTCGGCATCTACATCGTGCATGAAAACGCGAACGGACCGCCGCAGCTGTCCGAGGACATGCCCGATCAGGTGATGGTCGAGCAATACGTGGCCGGGCGCGAGTTGACCGTGACGGTGATGGGCGACCGCGCCCTGACCGTGACCGAGATCATGACCGATGGCGGCTGGTATGACTATGACGCCAAATACAAGCCCGGCGGCTCGTGGCATGTGTTGCCTGCCGAGATACCGTCCGAGATATTCGATCTGTGCATGGACTACGCGTTGCGCGCCCACAATGTGCTGGGCTGCAAAGGCGTCAGCCGGACCGATTTCCGCTGGGACGACAGCAAGGGGCGCGACGGCTTGTTCCTGCTGGAGACCAATACTCAGCCGGGCATGACGCCGACTTCGCTGGTGCCCGAGCAGGGACAGCACCTGGGCATGACATTCGGCCAGCTTTGTGTGTGGATGGTGGAGGACGCCTCATGCGACCGCTGACAGCCACCCGCGCACCGGTGATTCATCGGACCAAGGCCCTGGCCGGTCCGGATGCCGATTTCGAATCTGCGGATACGGAAACCCATGACACTCAGCCCGTTCTGCGCTTGAGCGGAGTAAAGCTGTTCAACCGCACAGCGCGCCGGGCGGACCCTGCGCCGTCGCGGCTCAGCTATCGGTTCCAGCGGTGGATGCTGACACCGGGCATTCGACTGGGCGTCAAGCTGGGCCTGCCGATTTGCGCGGTGGCTGCTGCGATCGGTCTGTATTTTGCGTCGGAAGATCGGCGCGAGGCTGTCAGCACCTATATCGCCGACATCCGCACCTCGATTCAGGAGCGCCCGGAATTCATGGTCAACCTGATGGCCATTGACGGCGCGGGGGCCGGTCTGGCCGACGATATTCGCGAAGTGGTGCCGTTGGATTTCCCGATCAGTTCCTGGGATCTGGATGTCGAACAGATGCGCGACACGATCACCGGGCTGGACCCGGTGAAATCCGCGACCGTGCGAATCCGGCCCGGAGGCATCCTTCAGGTCGATGTGGTCGAACGGCAGCCCGTGATCGTCTGGCGCACCCGTGACGGCGTTGAGCTGTTGGATGAGACCGGTGTGCACGTGGATCAGGCGGCCTCGCGCAAGGATCATGCGGGCCTGCCCTTGATTGCGGGCGAAGGTGCGGATGCGCATGTGGCCGAGGCGCTTGAGATTTTCCAGACCTCGCGCAGCCTTGGCACTCGTGTCCGGGGCTTGGTGCGCGTGGGTGAGCGCCGCTGGGATCTGGTGCTGGATCGCGGCCAGCGCATCATGTTGCCGACCGAGCGCCCGGTGCGCGCGCTTGAGCGGGTACTGGCGGTGAACGAGGTGCAGGACCTGCTGGAGCGTGATGTGGCCGTGGTCGACATGCGCCTTGGGAACCGGCCAACCATAAGAATGACCAAAGCCGCCAGCGAAGACTGGTGGAATACAAAAGTGAACGCGAGTAACGGGCAGTAGCAACCATGATGACCGATCTTTATCAGTCCCAGCGCGCCATGCGGCAGATGCGCAGACAAGCGATGCAACGGGGCGTTATCGCCATTCTGGATGTGGGCAGTTCCAAGATCGCATGCCTCGTGCTGCGCTTTGACGGGACCGGTCGGCTGAGCGAAGACAACACCATCGGGTCGATGGCCGGGCAGACCGGGTTCCGTGTGATTGGCGCGGCGACCACACGCTCGCGCGGGGTGCAGTTCGGTGAAGTCACCGCGATGCAGGAAACTGAGCGCGCCATTCGCACCGCCCTGCAGGCGGCGCAGAAGATGGCCGACATTCGTGTCGATCACGTGATCGCCTGTTTCTCGGGCGCGAACCCGCGCTCTTACGGTCTGGACGCGCAAGTTGATCTGGAAGGCCAGCTTGTGACCGAGGCCGAGGTGGGCCGAGTGCTCAACGCTTGCGACGTGCCGGATTACGGGGCAGGGCGCGAGGTGCTGCATGCCCAGCCGGTGAATTTTGCGCTGGATAACCGCTCGGGCCTGATCGATCCGCGCGGGCAACTGGGCCAAAGCCTTGCCGTGGATATGCATATGCTGACCGTCGATGCGGTTGCGATCCAGAACATCGTGCGCTGTATCAAACGCTGCGATCTGGAACTGGCGGGGATCGCGAATTCGGCCTATGTGTCGGGCATCTCGGCGCTGGTCGAGGACGAGCAGGAATTGGGTGCCGCCTGTATCGACATGGGCGGTGGCACGACCAGCGTCTCGATCTTCATGAAGAAACACATGATCTATGCCGACTGCGTGCGCATGGGCGGCGATCACGTGACGCAGGACATCTCGATGGGGCTTGGCGTGCCGACGGCGGTGGCCGAGCGGATCAAGACCTTTAACGGCGGCGTCCATGCCACCGGGGCCGATGATCGCGACCTGATCGATATCGGCGGCGATACCGGCGATTGGGAGCATGATCGCCGGACCGTCAGCCGGGCTGAGCTGATCGGTATCATGCGGCCTCGGGTCGAGGAAATTCTGGAAGAGGTCCGCGTGCGGCTGGATGCCGCCGGGTTCGAACACATGCCCAGCCAGCAGATCGTTCTGACGGGCGGCGGCAGCCAGATCATGGGGCTGGACGGTTTGGCGACGCGCATTTTGGGTCAAAGGGTCCGCCTGGGCCGTCCGCTGCGCGTTCACGGCCTGCCGCAATCGGCGACAGGGCCGGGCTTTTCTTCGGCCGTGGGTCTCAGCCTGTTTGCGGCACATCCGCAGGACGAATGGTGGGATTTCGAAATTCCGGTCGACACCTATGCCGCGCGCCCGTTCAAGCGCGCCGTGCGGTGGTTCCGTGACAATTGGTAAAACCTTTGTTGGCGCCATTCTGGCGTTATGGCCGGGTCTCGCCCCGGCCCAAACCCTGATCACGCCCGAGGTTTTTCTGGACTCCGTTATCGGCAAAACCGTTATGTTCTATGAGATCCGCAGCGGCGATCTGGTCGGAACGGAGGAATTCCTGAACCACAGAACCTCGGTCTGGCGGGAAGCAGGGAGGGGCTGCGTCTACGGGCAGATCACCACGCCCAACGGCCAGATCTGTTTTTTGTATGACAATGACCCGGATGGCATTCCGGTTTGCTGGTGGCCGTTTCTGCACGAAGACCGCCTGATGGTCCGGCTGGCGTCATTGACAAACGGCGAAATTCAAGAGGTTCGCAGCATCACCGAAAACGGCTTGGACTGTCCAAGTGCCCCGATCAGCTAAAGAAACCGGTTGCGGCTGCGGGATTTATCCCTAAAGATATCCACAAGGCCCGTCAGAGGCCCGGCGGCAGGACATTGAGCAGTTTTCCGCCCTACCAAAACCGGGATTTCCGTCCGTGTGCAAATCAATCGCCACGGCGCGGTTTTCGGCTGTCTTGTGGCATCTTTAGGCCGCTCCGCAAGATTTGGCGGCAGGTGCGAAATGCCGCCGTTTGATGCCTTATTTCCTCCATATTTTGTGGATTTGCGCGATTTTTGACGTGACCTTTGCGCATCACAAGGATAGAATCGAACAAGGATAGGTAAGAAAAACACCGCTTTGGCGGAACAAAAATACAGGCGGACAGAGCATGACATTGAATCTTTCGATGCCCGGGCACGACGAACTGAAGCCTCGGATTACAGTATTTGGCGTTGGCGGCGCAGGCGGCAACGCGGTCAACAACATGATTGAAAAACAGTTGGACGGCGTCGATTTTGTCGTCGCCAACACCGACGCGCAGGCGTTGCAGCAAAGCCAGTCTTCGGCGCGGGTGCAACTGGGTGTGAAGGTCACCGAAGGTCTGGGGGCAGGGGCCCGTCCGACGGTTGGGGCCGCCGCCGCCGAAGAAAGCATCGAACAGATCGTCGATCATCTGGCAGGTGCCCATATGTGTTTCATCACCGCCGGTATGGGCGGGGGCACCGGTACCGGGGCCGCGCCGATCATCGCGCAGGCCGCGCGGGAACTGGGTGTGCTGACCGTTGGCGTTGTCACCAAACCCTTCCAGTTCGAAGGTGCCAAGCGGATGCGTCAGGCCGAAGACGGCGTTGAAGCGCTGCAACAGGTCGTTGACACGCTGATCATCATCCCGAACCAGAACCTGTTCCGTCTGGCCAATGAAAAGACCACGTTCACCGAGGCGTTCTCGATGGCCGATGACGTTCTGTATCAGGGCGTCAAGGGCGTGACCGATCTGATGGTGCGTCCGGGTCTGATCAACCTCGACTTCGCGGACGTGCGCGCCGTGATGGACGAGATGGGCAAGGCGATGATGGGCACGGGCGAGGCGACCGGCGAAGATCGCGCCATTCAGGCCGCCGAAAAGGCCATCGCCAACCCGCTGCTGGACGAAATCAGCCTCAAAGGCGCGAAGGGCGTGTTGATCAACATCACAGGCTCGCACGACCTGACACTGTTCGAACTGGACGAGGCCGCCAACCGCATTCGCGAGGAAGTGGACCCCGAGGCCAATATCATCGTCGGTTCGACCCTCGACACCGCGATGGAAGGCGGAATGCGCGTTTCGGTCGTGGCAACCGGGATCGATGCCACGGAAAAAACCAGCGATGTGCCGGTTGCGCGCCGTTCGATGTCCGAGCCGCTGACCCGCACTGTTTCGGCCGAAGAACCTGTGCGTGAAGAAGCATCTGCCGCGGCAGAAGTGGCCGAGGCCGCGCCTCAGATGCCGGAAAACCGCGAACCCTCGCTGTTTGAGGCAACCGAAGAGCCCGCGCAATTCCAGCCGCGTGACGAACAGGACGATGATGGCCTTCCGCCACCCGCCTACCAACCGCGTGTCGCTGAGTTCGAACCGCAGCCGGAACCTGTTGAGCAGGCGCCGGACGCCTACGCCGCGCATCCACACGCGGCGGGAACGCCTTCGCCCGAAGCGCTGCAGCGCTTGCAGGCGGCGGTGCAGAATGTCCCCTCGGCAGCGCAGCGTCTGACCGCAACACGGTCGCCGGAACCCGCGCCGCAGCCGCAAGCTGAAGCCGAAGAGCGCCCCCGCTTTGGCTTTAACCGACTGATCGATCGGATGACCGGTCACGCCGCGGATACACCCGCGCAGCCGGTCCGTCAGCAGCCCGCGATGCGGCAGGCTGACGCCACGGCACCTGCGCATGAAGAAGCGGATCCCGACCAGGAGCGGATCGAAATTCCGGCTTTCCTGCGCCGTCAAGCCAACTGATCGCGGTAACAAAATGAGCGTCAAGGGTCGCCATCAGGCGGCCCTTTTTCTATATTTGTTAAGGATTTATGAGCAGATAAGCAGGGTTTTGCCGATCTGTTACATTGATGTTTCATTCAGTTGCAAAGAGTGAGTTGAGCCTGACCGCCCGCTTCCTTAACTGGGTGTCCAACACAGCCGTCCGAGGCTGGAAACCACTCGCTGAGGCCCATTTTGCAACATACGCTCAAATCTCCGGTCACGTTCAAAGGCGTCGGACTGCACGGCGGTCAGCCTGTTGTCATGGTTCTGAAACCGGCAGCAGCAGGTCATGGCATCTGGTTCAAACGGACGGATATCGAGCTGGGCAACGCTTTGATCCCTGCCATCTATGACATTGTCGAACGTACGCCGCTGTGCACCCGACTGATCAATGATGCAGGCGTGTCGGTGTCGACCGTCGAACATATCATGGCGGCGCTGGCGGGTTGCGGCGTGCACAACGCGCTGATCGAGATTGACGGGCCCGAAGTGCCGATCATGGACGGGTCGTCCATCGACTTTGTCCGGGGCATCATGGCCAAGGGCGTGCGCCGTCAGGCCAGCCCGGTTCTGGCTTATGAAGTGCTGAAACCCGTCACCGCATCGCGCGAGGGGGCCAGCGCATCTATCGCTCCGGCGGATGGGCTGATCATCGATTTCCATATCGACTTTGAAGATGCCGCTATCGGCAATCAGACCAAAACGCTGGATATGCGCAACGGATCCTTCGTGCGCGAGCTGAGCGATTGCCGCACCTTCTGCCGCCGTATCGACGTGGAAGCCATGCGCGAAAACGGTCTGGCCCTGGGTGGTACGCTGGAAAACGCGGTTGTGGTGCAGGGTGACGAGGTTCTGACCCCGGGTGGCCTGCGCTATGCGGACGAAGCCGTTCGCCACAAGATGCTGGATGCGTTGGGCGATCTTTATCTGGCGGGTGGTCCGATCCTGGGTCATTTCACCGGTGACAAGTCGGGTCATTCGATGACCAACACCCTGCTGCGCAAGCTGTTCGAGACACCCGGCGCCGTGCGTCCGATCCTGTGCACACCTGAACAGGCAGCCCGTCTGCCGGGCCAGGGCCTTGTTCTGGATGAAATTCCGGCGGTCGCCTGATTCAATCAACTCTGACGACATTTGCGACAGAGCGCGCATAAGGCGTTTTGCACCGGAAATATCTATGCTAGACCATGGCTCAATTCGGGGCAAACCTCGTTGAGTATGATGACAAGGATGGGCGGTATGGTTGGCAGCAAAGCGGCAGTCAGGTTCGCGGGCGCGATTCTTCTGGCAGCAGTTTTGACAGCATGTGGTAACAGGGGCGCTGACCGCGAACAGAACCTTGAAGGCTTCACGCCCGAGCAGATTTATACGCGTGGCGAATATGAGCTGTCGCAGAATCGCTCGGACGACGCGGCTTGGTATTTCTCGGAAGTCGAACGGCTGTACCCCTATTCGGATTGGGCCAAACGCGCGCTGATCATGCAGGCGTTTTCATTCCATGCCGACAAGAATTACGAAGAAAGCCGCGCCGCCGCGCAGCGCTATATCGACTTTTATCCGACCGACGAAGATGCGGCCTATGCGCAGTATCTGCTGGCGCTCAGCTATTATGACCAGATCGACGAAGTTGGCCGCGACCAGGGCCTGACCTTTCAGGCCCTGCAAGCGCTGCGCACGGTGATCGAGGTTTACCCCGACAGCGAGTATGCCACCTCGGCAGTGTTGAAGTTCGATCTGGCCTTTGACCATCTGGCGGGCAAGGAAATGGAGATCGGGCGCTATTACCTGCGTCAGGATCACTATATCGCGGCCATCAACCGCTTCCGTGTCGTGGTCGAGGATTTCCAGACCACGTCGCACACAGCCGAAGCGCTGTATCGTTTGGTCGAGGCCTATCTGTCCTTGGGTCTGTTTGATGAGGCGCAGACCGCAGGCGCGATCCTTGGGTACAACTACCAGTCCTCGGAATGGTATGACGATGCCTACAAGCTGTTGACTTCGCGCGGGCTGGATCTGAAGAGCCGTGGCAACAACTGGCTCAGCCAGATCTATCGCCAGACGATCAAGGGTCAGTGGTTGTAAGCTGGTGACGGTCTGGGGATGCTAACACCCGATGCTGCGCGCCTTAGATATCCGTGACATGCTGATCATCGACCGGTTGGAACTGACGTTCCAGCCGGGTCTGAACGCGCTGACGGGTGAGACCGGGGCGGGTAAGTCGATCCTTTTGGATTCGCTGGGGTTCGTTCTGGGTTGGCGCGGTCGGGCCGAACTGGTTCGGCAGGGTGCAGCGCAGGGTGAAGTTGTAGCCGAGTTTGAGCTGCCCGACGACCATCCGGCCCATGCGGTTCTGGCCGAGGCCGGTTTGCCGGGCGGAGAGGAGTTGATCCTGCGCCGTGTTAATACCGCCGAGGGCCGCAAGACCGCCTGGGTCAATGACCGTCGTTGCTCGGGCGAGGTGCTGCGGGCGCTGTCCGAAACGCTGATCGAGTTGCACGGCCAGCATGATGATCGCGGATTGCTGAACCCGCGCGGCCACCGGGTTTTGCTGGATGACTACGCTCAGGTCTCGGAACAGTTGGCATTGGTACGCCGTGCGTGGTCCGAGATGTCGCGCAGCCGCAAGGCATTGGCCGAGACCGAGGCCGCGCTGGCCGCGATGCGCGCTGAAGAGGAATTTCTGCGTCATTCCGTGGCCGAGTTGGACAAGCTGGACCCGCAACCGGGTGAGGATGCCGATCTGGATGCGCGCCGCCGCATGATGCAGGGGGCCGAGCGGATCCGCGATGACGTCGCCCGCGCATTTGACCTGTTGGGCGGTGAAGGTGCCGAAGGCGCGATGTCGGATGCGATGCGCTGGCTGGAAGGTGTGTCCGACAATGCAGGCGGGCAGTTGGAAGACCCCATCGCTGCGCTGGGGCGTGCCCTGATCGAATTGGGTGAGGCGCAGGACGGTGTGAACGCCTGCCTTCAGGCGCTGGATTTCAATCCGGCGGAACTGGAAGCCGCCGAAGAACGCCTGTTCGCGATCCGCGCGCTGGCCCGCAAGCATGACGTGGCACCGGATGATCTGGGCGCGTTTGCAGATACTCTGCGGGATCGTCTGGGTCAGTTGGATGCCGGTGACGCTGATCTGGCCGAGCGTCGGGCCGCTGTCGACGCTGCGCAAGCCGCATATGATACGGCTGCGGCCAGGCTCAGCACGGCCCGCCAAAAGGCCGCCGGGCAGTTGGATGCGGCGGTCATGGCCGAGCTTGCGTCGCTGAAAATGGAACGGGCGGTGTTTCAGACAGAAATATCGCCAGCCGATCCCGGCCCCGAAGGCACCGATGCGGTGGCCTTCACGGTTGCCACCAACCCCGGCGCACCGTCGGGGCCGCTGAACAAGATCGCCTCGGGTGGTGAGCTCAGCCGGTTTCTGCTGGCGCTCAAGGTTTGCCTGTCCGGTGATGACAGTGCCCGAACGATGATCTTTGACGAGATTGACCGGGGCGTCGGCGGTGCCACTGCCGATGCGGTTGGGCGCCGACTGGCAGCCCTTGCGCAAGGCGGGCAGGTGCTGGTCGTCACACACTCACCCCAAGTGGCCGCGCGGGCTGCGCATCACTGGCGGGTGCAGAAGCAGGTAGACGCGGGTCAGACCCTTTCGACAGTTGTGCCCTTGGCCGAAGGTGATCGCGTGGATGAGATCGCCCGAATGGTGTCGGGCGACACGATCACCGACGAAGCGCGCGCTGCCGCCCGCGCCTTGCTGGACGCCTGACGCCGCTTGTGGCGTTTCCTGGTGCCTCCACCGTCGCTATCGCACTTTTATATGGCCGCCCCGTGGCTTACTAAGGGGTATGTATTGATCCCCGAGGGCCAATGACCCAGTCAACCCGCACCGTTCTGCGCAACCAGCTCAATCAGGCCATGGCCGCGATCAAGGATGCGTGGCGGGTGATGCGGCGGCGTGGGCCCAGCCAGATTCAGTTCTGGTTCATTGCGCTGGCCATCGGGATCGCCGCCGGGTTCATGGCGCTGGGGTTCCGCAAGGCGATCCGCGCGCTGCAGGCGTATCTCTACGACACCGAGGATATTCTGCTGCTGCACAGCCATGCAGAGATGCTGCCGTGGTTCATGGTGTTGATCATCCCGATCATTGGCGGTCTGATCGTCGGTATCATCCTGAACAAGTTCACCGATGATGGCCGCGTGCGGTCTGTCGCGGACGTGATCGAAGGGGCCGCCGTCAGCGATGGCCGGGTAGAAACCAAGGCTGGTATCGCCTCGTTCTTCGCCTCGCTGATCACGCTGAGTTCGGGCGGCTCAACCGGTCGGGAGGGGCCGGTGGTACATATGGCCGGTGTCATCTCGACCTGGGTCAGCAACCGCATCCATGCCGACGGGATCACCGGGCGGGATCTGCTGGGGTGCGCGGTCGCCGCCGCCGTTTCAGCCAGCTTCAACGCGCCCATCGCCGGGGCGCTGTTTGCGCTTGAGGTGGTGTTGCGCCACTTCGCCGTGCACGCCTTTGCGCCGATTGTCATCGCCTCGGTCGCGGGGACGGTGATCAACCGTCTGGAATATGGCGATGTCACCGAATTTACGCTGGATACGCCCGGATCGCTGCAATTCTACGTGGAACTGCCCGCCTTTCTGATCCTCGGGCTGATCTGCGGGTTCGTCGCCTTGCTGCTGATGCGCTCGATCTTCTTTGCCGAGGATATTGGCAACCACATCCAGAACCGCCTGTCTCTGCCCGGTTGGCTGCGCCCGGCTGTGTCCGGTGCGATGCTGGGCCTGCTGGCGATCTGGTTCCCGCATATCATCGGTGTGGGGTACGAGACGACGACCCGCGCCCTGACCGGCGATCTGGTGCTGACGACGGCCATCCTGTTTGCCGTGGTCAAGACCGTTGCGGTTGCCATCACAATGGGCGGGCGCATGGGGGGCGGGGTATTCTCACCCGCGTTGATGATCGGGGCGCTGACGGGGCTGGCCTTTGGTCTGATTGCCACCGGTTTGTTGCCCGACGTGTCGGGAACCCACACGCTCTATGCCTTTGCGGGGATGGGGGCGGTTGCGGCGGCCGTTCTTGGTGCGCCGATCTCGACCACATTGATCGTGTTTGAATTGACCGGAGACTGGCAGATCGGTCTGGCCGTGATGGTGTCGGTGTCGATGTCCACAGCGCTGGCCTCGCGTCTGGTGGATAGGTCGTTCTTCCTGACCCAGCTTGAACGTCGCAATGTGCATCTGGCCGCCGGGCCGCAGGCCTATCTGCTGGCCATGCTGCGGGCCGGGGCGGTGATGCGGCCAATTGGCGACGCGCGCTCGATCACCGCCGACGAGGCGCACGCGCTGATCGAGCAGGGCCTGTGTGTCAAAGCCAGCGCCACGTTGGAGGCTGCAATGCCCTATTTCGATCGGGACGACATTCCATGCATCCCGGTGATTATCCTGGAAGGCGACGGGACCGAAACCCCGGTTGGTGCCTTGTATCACGTCGATGCGCTGAAGGCGTATAACCGCGCGCTTGCGGCCACAGCGGCCGAGGAGCATTCCTAGCCTCGATACACGCTCGCGGCGTCGCCCAGATAGTTGTCCCAGGCAAACCAGTACGAGATATGCCCGGCCACCCGTGGCAATTGGGTGCCATCCGGGCCGATCAGCATTTCTTCGGTCAAGGTCCACTTTCGGCCTGCTTCATCCACCAGACCGCCATCCGCAGCCTTGAACCTGTGCCCGGCACGTTCATAGGCGCGTACGGTGCGCCGATCCGGGTTGCCGATCAGGACCAAAGGCCGGTTCGCAATCGCATCGTTGATCACGCGGGTTCGGCTGAACGCATCCAATGGCCAGGCCCGTGCCGCGCCAAACTGACGGATCGCAAACACATAGTCCTTTTGCCGGTGCTGTGACTGATCCACCTGCGCCGGGAACATCAGTTCGGGTGAGGCAAAATACTCGCGATACACCACGCCCGAGCCATAGTTCCGTCGATGCCCGGTGTTCAACGACAAGGCCCGCGTGTCAGGGTGCGAGGTTTTCCAGCTATCCCAGGTGGTGATGACAACCGGCCGCTGTTTCAGTTCTATCCCGCTGTCAACCAGTGGGCCGACGACGGGCTTGCCGGTATATTGGTTCCACAGCGAATGCGTCTCGCGGTCAAACATCAGCTTGTTCGAACGGTAAAGGAACCCTGACGAGCCAAACACAAAGGGCTTGCGCCGACCCGCGACCTGCGTTTCGAACAAAATACCGGACCCGCATAGGGTGCAATAGGCCAGGGCGACAGGGACCCCGCCGATCACCTCGTTAAACATCTCGTGCCAGCCCATGATCCGCAGCGGATAGGCGCGCGTGTCGCCGTTGATCGAGACGCCAAAGACCAGATCATCGTCCCTGAGGTAACTGGCATCCGAGGCCGAGATCAGCGTCGGATTGTCCAATGAGGGAATGCCATCCTTGTAAACGCCGCCCCATGCGATCTCTTCCAGCCGGATTTTCATCCTGTCGCGCGTCAGGTATTCGGGCCGCAGGAACAGATCGAAATTCTGATCGATCCCCAACAGAACTTCGCGTTTGAACGGGATGAGCGACGGATGGGGGACCAGTTGCGGGTTCCGTTCCTGCCAGAGCATCCAGTCAAACCAGTCAGTGCCGTATTTCTGGCCCGAGAGGGTTTCAATCACTTCGGAAATCTCGTCCCGCCGCCGGTCAGAAAACCGCATCGCGGTGATCAGGGCCGGAACCACATCCGGGTTTCCTCGCCGTATCAGGTAAGCCATCTGTGCTTCAAAATCGGTACGACCGGAATACAGCGTGCTGCGTATGGCCTCCAGCACCGGATCGCTTTGCGCCCATACCGACCCCGGCACTAACGCTCCGACCCCGATCAACCCGGCAAATCTGCGACGTGAAACAGACATGGCACCCTCCTGTTCGCATCCACACTCAGTGTGCACGCCACACGCTTCACATGCACACCACAGTCGCGTGAGCAGGATACGCGAATTTGAAATTGGCTTTGCGTAGAATTTCGAACCTCGTCATGGTCGCTACAGAACCCCGGAAACGGGATTAACACATGCGGTTGTTTCATTTGCCAGGGGCCAGCGATGTCGAACACAAATGGTGCGGTTGCTCTGAAAGATCAGGGGCTCGTTCTCCACACCGGTGGGCAGGACGTCTATTTCAACTATTATTGGCTGCGGGACAATTGCACCTCGTCCTTTGACCCCGAACTGCGTGAGCGCACGTTTGACATTACTTCGCTGACTCAAGCCCCGCAGGCCAGATCGGCCGAGGTTGAGGACAATGATCTGATCATCGATTGGCTGGGTGAAGACCACCAAAGCCGGTATTCAATCGACTGGCTGATGGAATTTCAGACACGCGGCGGGCGGGATGATCCGGCGGTGCTTCCCAGAAAGCTTTGGCGGTCCGGGCACAGCGACAGCTTTCCACGGTTCAGCCAACATGACGTGATCCACGACATGCCAACCCGCGCGGCCTGGGCCCGTGCCTTGCTTGAAGAAGGCGTCGCCGTCATCACGGATATGGAGGACAGCGACGAGTCCTTGACCAAGCTCGCCAATTGCCTCGGGCTGGTCCGGCCCTCGGTCGCTGGTGAGTATTTTGATGTGAAGGTCCACATAGACCCCGTCAATCTTGCGTTCACGGCCAATGCGCTGGAGATGCATACCGACACACCGTCAGAAGAAATGGCGCCCGGTGTTCAGTTTCTGCATTGCCGCAGAAACAGCGTGGATGGGGGCTACAGCCTGTTTGTCGACGGGGCCGCCGTGGCCGAAGACTTCCGCGCCGAACATCCCGAAGACTTTGATCTACTGGTCCAGCATCAAGTGCCGTTTTTCTATGACCACGAAGATTTCGACTGGCGCGCGCATCAGCACGTGATCGAACTGGATACCAATGGCACCGTGTCAGGCGTGACCATCTCGCAGCATATGGCGGATGTGTTTGATTTGCCCCAGGACGTTCTGGATGCCTATTACCCGGCTTTCAGCAAGTTCCTGCGGGCAATCAACAGCCCCAAATACCTCAACCGCTTTCGCATGCAGGCCGGAGAGTGCTTTGTCTTCGACAACCACCGGATCGTTCATGGCCGCGAGGCGTATTCTGCCACAAGCGGAGAACGCTATCTGCGGGGATGTTACATCGACCGGGGCGAGATGCGATCAAGCTACCGCACGCTGGTGCGCAAGGGCTATGTCTGATCCGCGCCGCAGCCCAGGGCAAATACAGGTGAGCCAAACAGGTTTAAATCTGTTCAACCTTCACTGACTCCGCCGGATAAAACGCCAGATAACCCTTGATCTCGGCCATGGCAGGGATCGGGTTTTCATAGCTCCAGGCGGCGTTTTCTGTCACCGATGACTTGTTCACGATCGAATAATGCGTCGCGTCGCCCTTATGCGGGCAATGCGTAACCTTGTCCGTCTGATCCAGAAACGCCATCGCGATATCCGCGCGAGGAAAATAGACCACTGGATCCAGATCGCCTTCCAGCAGTACCAGAGCATTGCTGCTTTCGCCCAGAACCGCACCGCCCGAGCGAACGCTCCACTTTCCGTCCGCCTTCTCGATTGTGATCTCAGTCATATTTCGTCTTTTCCTCGCCTTTTTCGGGCCTCTCCTCTGCCCGTTCCATGTAACAGTCCGATGTCAAATCGGCGCTGTTGCGGCATCCAACCACAGTTGAGCCTCAGGGCCCAGCCTTGGCCGGATCTTTTCTGCAACGGCCTGATGATAGCTGTTCAGCCAGGCGCGTTCGGTGGAGGTAAGCATATCTACCAAGATCAGGCGCCGGTCAATCGGCACGTAAGTCAGCGTTCGCCATTGCAGCATGGCGCGTTCATCATCGCCGTCAGGTAGGTTGGGGGCTTCTTCGACCACGACAAGATTTTCGATGCGGATACCAAACGCGCCTTCGCGGTAATATCCGGGCTCGTTCGACAGGATCATGCCGGGTTCCAATGGCACGTGGCTGATCCGCGACAGGCGCTGCGGGCCTTCGTGCACGCTTAGGTAAGCGCCGACACCGTGACCGACCCCGTGATTGAAATCCTGTCCCGCCTGCCACAGCGGCACCCGGGCGATGCATTCAATGTCACGTCCAGACAGCCCGACCGGCCAGCGCAGCATCGACAGATTGATCATGCCCTTCAGAACGCGGGTGAAGCAGGCTTTCTCGATCTCTCCGACCTCACCTATCCCAATGGTTCGGGTGATATCGGTGGTCCCGTCCAGATATTGCCCGCCACTGTCCAGCACCAGCAGATGGCCATTTTCCAACCTGCTATCGGTCGCCTCGGTCACCCGGTAATGCATGATCGCTCCATGGGGGCCGGTTCCCGCGATTGTGTCGAACGAAATGTCCTGCAACGCATTGTCTTTACGCCGGCTCTCTTCCAGCCGCGTCACGACCTGGGTTTCAGAGACGGTACCGGGGCCTTGTCCATCCAACCAGCATAAGGTTTCGATCACCGCAACCGCATCACGCAAATGCGCCTCGGCGCTGCCTGCGATTTCAGCCGGGTTTTTACAGGCTTTCGGCACGGCGCAGGGATCGCCGCCGTCAACCATCTTGTCCCCCAAAGCGTCTGCAACGATCTGAGGTACCGTGTTCGGATCCACCTGAACGCGTCCTTCCAACCGACCGACAGCATCCAGAAACGCCGCAGGGTCCCGGACCGAGACCTGATCCCCCAAATGCTCGCGTACACCGTCCAGCTTTCCGGCGGCCATGAACAGATCAACCTGCCCAGAGGCGTGCAAAATCGCGAACCCATGCGCCACAGGGTTATAGGCGATATCCGAGCCGCGAATATTCAGCAGCCACATGATCGAATCCGGCAAGGTGATCAGCGCCGCCGCGCGCCCGGACGTATTCAAACCCTCCGCCAGTCGCGCGATCTTGCTTTCGGCGGTTTCCCCGGCAAATTCAATCGGATGGGCTGCCACAGGGTTCATTGGCGGGGCAGGCTGATCCGCCCAGATCCGGTCTACCAGATTGTCACTGCGCACCAGTTCAATATCGCTACCCGCAAGCTCTTTCGCCACGGCCGAGACCTGACCGGCCGCGTGCAGCCAGGGGTCAAACCCGACCTTGCCGCCCTGCGGCAACTGCTCTTTCAACCAGGTGCTCAGGCTGACATCCGGCCAGGGGACCGGAGTGTAGACCTCGGCAACCTGCGCCTTGACCTGCGTCCGATACCGCCCATCGACAAACACACCGGCCACATCGCGCAGCGCAGCGCAGAACCCGGCCGAGCCGGTAAACCCGGTCAACCAGCCCAGCCGCTCTTCCCGTGGGGCCACATATTCCCCCTGGTGCGCATCTGCGCGCGGGATCAGAAACCCGTCCAGCCCCTCTTGCTCCATCTCGGCCCGCAATGCAGCCAAGCGCGGCGGCCCCTGTTCCGGACGCGCCGTAACTTCAAAAGACTGAAACATCATTCCCTCCCTCAAACCGAAGGACGGCTTGAAACGCCGCCTCTTCTTCTTGTCTAAAATACAGCCGCCGGAGGCAAGGCCAGCCTTAGCTGGCCTTTTTCATTCCCATCACACGGGCGCGGGCGCGTGGATCGCTGTCAAACAGCGCCGCCAGTTGTTCGGTCATCGCGCCAGCCAACTGCTCGACATCGGTGATCGTGACGGCCCGATCATAATACCGGGTCACGTCGTGGCCGATCCCGATAGCTAGCAATTCGACCATCTTGCGTTTTTCGACCATGGCGATTACATCGCGCAGGTGTTTTTCCAGATAATTTGCCGGGTTCACGCTCAGCGTTGAATCATCGACCGGAGCGCCGTCCGAAATCACCATCAGGATCTTGCGCTGTTCTCGCCGCGCCAGCATGCGGCGATGGGCCCATTCCAGCGCCTCACCGTCGATGTTTTCCTTAAGCAACCCCTCTTTCATCATCAGACCCAGATTGGCCCGAGCGCGCCGCCAGGGCGCATCGGCCCCTTTGTAGATGATATGGCGCAGATCGTTCAGACGCCCGGGCTGTTGCGGGCGGCCATCGTTCAGCCATGCCTCACGCGCCTGACCGCCTTTCCACGCGCGCGTGGTAAAGCCCAGAATCTCGACCTTCACATTGCAGCGCTCCAGCGTCCTTGCCAGAACATCAGCACAGACGGCGGCGATCGAGATCGGACGCCCGCGCATTGAGCCTGAGTTATCCAGCAGCAGGGTCACCACGGTATCGCGGAACTCGGTGTCTTTCTCGACCTTGAAGCTCAGCGGTGTGGTCGGGTTTGCCACGACACGCGCCAGACGCCCGGCATCCAGAATGCCTTCCTCGCGGTCAAACTCCCACGACCGGTTCTGTTGCGCCTGCAAACGGCGTTGCAGCTTGTTGGCCAGACGGCTGACAGCCCCTTTCAACTGGTCCAGCTGCTGATCGAGATAGGCGCGCAGCCGTTCAAGCTCGGCCGGTTCGGCCAGATCCTCGGCGGCGATCTCTTCGTCATGCGTGTTCAGGTAGACCTTGTAATCCGGGTCAGCCTCGGACGCGGGGGGCGGGGCAGGCGGTTCCAGTGGGGCCTCGCCGTCCGGCATCTCGGCCTCATCGCCCATCTCATCTTCGGCCGTCTCATCCATCGAGACCTGTGCCTGAGACTGATCTTGCTGTTCTTCCTGCGTTTGCTCGGGCGTGGCGTCGGCGTCTTGCTCGTCCTGATCATCCTGCCCGGTGCTGTCGGGATCGGGCTGTTCGTCCGCGTCGTCCTCGGCCTGATCTTCCTGCTCGTCATCCAGCTCATCCGGGTCATCGCCCAGCTGGTCGCCATAGCCCAGATCCTTGATCACCTGACGGGTGAATTTGGCAAACTCGGCCTGATCCGAGAGAATATCGTCGAGGTTTTCCAGCGTGCCGCCCGCCTGTTCCTCGATAAACCCGCGCCACAGGTTCATGACGTTTTCCGCTGCAGGCGGCAGATCGCGCCCGGTGGCCAGATGCCGGATCAGATAGCCTGCCGCCACCGACAGGGGCGCTTCGGCCGGTTGCTTGCATTGATCATACCCGCGCCGCAGCGCTTCGTGGCCAATCTTTACGTCGATGTTCGACGCCGTGCCGGGCATATCCCGCGCACCCATCGCCTCGCACCGCGCGACCTCCATCGCTTCATAAAGATCCCGCGCCATGTCGCCCGGAGGCGCATAGCGCGCATGGGTCGCGTCATCATGGTATTTGCGTTGCAACGCCAAGGCATCCGCCGTGCCGCGCGCCAGCAACACCTCTTCTCGAGTCATCCGGCGCGACACCTGAGGCAGCCGCATCGACTCACCCGACATGCCCGAGGGATCGACTGTATAGGTCACCGACAGTTCGGGATCATCGGCCATGACCTTGGTGGCCTCGGCCAGGGCCTTCTTGAACGGATCAGCAGGGTTGTCGTTCTTCTGTGCCATGTCCTAAGCCCTCATCAAAGTGACCTGCCAAACGCGGAGAAGACTAACGGATCCGCCTTCATCTGGCCAAAAACATCCCCGCCGGAGGCATTGCGCCCGAAACGGGCGCAATTCGGGTGCTTACCCCAAGCTCGCGCTCGCCGCGCTTTCCGGCAGTTCCTCATCAAAGCAACGCTGATAGAACTCGGCCACGGTCTGACGCTCCAACTCGTCGCATTTGTTCAGGAAAGACAGACGGAAGGCATAGCCGACATTACGGAAAATCTCGGCGTTCTGGGCCCAGTTGATCACGGTCCGTGGGCTCATGACGGTGGACAGATCGCCATTCATGAACGCGGTCCGGGTCAGGTCGGCGACTGTGACCATCTGGCTGACGGTCTTGCGGCCCTTCTCGGTGTTGTAATGCGGGGCCTTCGACAGAACGATCATCGTTTCGGCGTCGTGGCTCAGGTAGTTCAGGGTCGAGACCAGTGACCAGCGGTCCATCTGCGCTTGGTTGATCTGCTGCGTGCCGTGATAAAGGCCCGTGGTGTCGCCAAGACCAACAGTGTTGGCGGTGGCGAACAGGCGGAAGTTCGGGTTCGGCGTAATGATCTCGTTCTGGTCCAGCAGGGTCAGCTTGCCGTCATGCTCCAGAACACGCTGGATCACGAACATCACGTCGGCGCGGCCTGCGTCGTATTCGTCGAAAACGATGGCGACCGGGTTGCGCAGCGCCCAAGGCAGGATGCCTTCGTGAAATTCAGTCACCTGCTTGCCGTCGCGCAGCTTGATCGCGTCTTTACCGATCAGGTCGATCCGGCTGATGTGGCTGTCCAGGTTCACACGCACGGCGGGCCAGTTCAGACGGGCGGCGACCTGTTCGATATGGGTCGATTTCCCGGTGCCGTGATAGCCCTGGATCATCACCCGGCGGTTATGGGCAAAGCCTGCCAGAATCGCCAGCGTCGTCTCCGGGTCGAACTTGTAGGTGTGATCAATGGCAGGCACCCGGTCGCTGGCCTCGGCGAAGCCCTTGACCGCCATGTCGCTGTCAATGCCAAACACTTCACGGACCGAGATCTCTTCGGTTGGTTTTGCGTTGATGTCGATCGATCCGTCAGCCATGCGCCTTGTCCTTATCCTTTGACCCGTATTGCCGGGTTTGAACCCGTGTGTGGTGCAACATATTGCAGGCAAGGGCAAGGGAAAGCCGCCACTTGAAGAAGCTGACCGGATGTTTCTTTTCAACTGGCCTTATCGGTTGGTCTGAAACGATTAGTGCAGGATCGCTTTGCGCAATCTGATCAGGCTGCGCTCATCAACAAATCGTGGCGTTTGGCGCATGTAGTCCTGAAAGGCGCGGCCATAGCCTTGAAGCAGCCATCTTTCCTCGTTCAGAACGAACAGAAAGTAGATCAGGAACAGAATGACGGCCAAGGCTAGGGTCAGCCACGATCCGCTGGAGATCCCCAGACCCACCGTTGCCAGCACTGAGGCGACATATTGCGGGTTGCGCGAATAGGCATACATGCCGCCTGTCACTAGCCCGTCGCTTTCGCAGTAGGTATTGTCGAGCCCCAGAAACCTGTACCCGCGCAGAGTAATACCGAATGACAGAACCATGATCGGCACGCCGATGGCGTAACGCACCCAATGGCCCCAGCCGTTCACCCAAACCTCGGACAAGGCGAACACGACGGTGGCGCCACAAAACAGCCGAAACAGCCCGAACGCCGCGTGATGCCGCCACCCGCTGGCGCTGGGCCACAGACCCAAACGCGGCAAGCGCAGGTTCAGGGCAAGATACAGGCTCAGCATCAGGGCCGAACCGAGGGCCAGCACTAGTGAGACCTCGTGTACGGTATAGATCAGGTTGTCCATATCGCAGTCCAAACTCGCTGTTCGCGTCAAATCGGATATGGGCAGAGTACGCGGCCCACGGGACAGGCCGTAACAAGGGTTTGTAACAGGTTGAGGACGACGAGATGCTCTGAACGATCAGGTTCGTATTGGACGTCACGTTTGAGGGCTGTGGGGCCACCGCATGCAGGCGTCAGAGTTGCAATTTACTAGCGCCGGTGATCGGCCAGAACCGCTCAGTCCTGATGCGCTTTTTCATATTCCAGCCGCGCAGCCTTGACCTGCTCCTGTCGCGTGCTGGACCAGAAGACCAACGGTTTCAGATGCTCCAGAAGGCTACGACCCAACGGGGTCAGTTCGTAAGACACAGCGACCGGAGGACCAGGATCAACGGTCCGTGTCAAATACCCATCGCGCTGAAGCCCCCGCAGGTTTTCGGTGAGAACCCGCTGTGTCACATCGCCGATGCAGCGCTTGATCTCTCCAAACCTTTTCGGTTCATCCTCAAGCGACAAGATGATGATCATGCGCCACTTGCCCGTAACATTCGACAGAACGGAGCGAATGGGGCAGTTCGATGCTTCGGCTTTGCTTTCAACGCCTATGGGTAGCATTTTCGCCTCGGTGCAAATTGAATACCAGCGTCGATTACCATACCGATGTTCGGCGATTCAAGCGCCATTGGACCAGACCAGGTATCCTAAAACATACCTTGTTTCATTTTAGTGCGTAATTGAAACGTAGTGCATTTTTGATACCAGCTATTGCCATAACGCGAATCGAAAGGACGCACGATGACACCTAAGGAACTGGTTATGGCTCTGTTTACAGCAGCCTTTGTTGAACATGACCCGCAAGCGGCCAAAGATCTGCTGGCCCCGGACTACATTCAACACAATCCTTCAATTCCAACCGGGGCCGACGCATTGCTGAGCGTTATTCCGGCAATCGAAGCCTCAGGCATGACCGTCACAACCCACCGCGTCATTGCCGAGGGGGATTATGTCGTCTTGCACAACACTTTTGAAAACGCCGATGCTTTTGGCGCCCCGACCCTTGTTGCCTTCGATGTGTTCAGGGTCGAAGACGGGCTGGTTGCTGAACACTGGGACAACTTGCAAGCCCCGCCTGAGACCACGGCGTCGGGACGCTCAATGACAGATGGGCCGGTCGAGTTGGCCGATCATGGGAAAACGGCTGAAAACAAACAGCTTGTCGTCGGCTTCGTGCGGGATGTCCTTGCCGGAAATGCCCCCGAGAAAGTCACCGATTACATGGACCCTGCCGTTTATCGTCAGCACAATCCGAACATCGCGGATGGCTTGGATGGCCTAATGGCAGCGGTCGAGGCATTTGCGGCGCAAGGGATGGTCATCACCAAGTTCGAACCGCAGATTGTTGTTGCCGAGGGGAACTTTGTCTTCGTGGCGTCGGATGCCGTCATGGGTGGCGAGCCGTGGGCGTTTTTTGATCTTTGGCACGTCGAGAATGGCAAAATCGTCGAACACTGGGACGTCGTTTCGCCCATCCCAAACGAAATGGCCCACGACAACGGTAAATTCTGATTGTGCTTGGCAAGACCTATTGCATGGGGTGGGGGATTCCAGCCCGTGCAATTCGATCTTCAAATCAGGCGTATCTGATGATCCCACAACCCTATTAACAAGCGAGGCTTGGGCCAGACGTCACTTGAAGTTCCGGCTATCCTTGATCTGATCCCAGGCCCAGACGACCTCTTGCAGCTGTTCCTCTTGCGAGCGGTCGCCGCCGTTCATGTCCGGGTGCAGTACCTTGATCAGCTTCTTGTAGGCCTTGCGGACCTCGGCTTTGGACCAGCTGTCATTGGCTTCCAGAATCTCGATTGCACGACGCTCGGTGGGCGGCAGGCGACGGCCTCCTCCGCCTGAGGTGCGGCCCTTGTTCTGGGTGCTGTTCGAACCCAACACCTGATGGGGGTCTTCGATGCCCAGGCGGGCCCAGGCACGGGCTTCGGGATCGCCCATGGGTTTGGTTTCACGTTCCCAAACCTTGTCTTTCGAACGCTGCGCGTTCAGCTCGGCCTCGGTCGTGCCGTCGAAGAAGTTCCATTTCTGGTTATATTCGCGCACATGCTGCTGGCAGAACCAGTAGAAATCATCCAATACATCCGGTGCTTTGGGCGCGCGGTACTTGCCGGGTTCTTCACATCCCGGGTGGTCGCAGATCCGCACCGAGGTCTCAGACGCGCCCGACATACCCCGACGCCCGCGCGGGTTCTTTTTCTTGGCGCTGGAAACGGACATATCAAATCCGAAGGGGTCTGACTTCGCCATGCTGTGATCCTCACGAACGCATCTTTTCGACTCGGAGGCAGCAGTTTAGTCTAAGCAGCCGAAAGTAGAAGAGGGGCGCGGCAAAATTTTTGCCGCTGAGCATAAAAATGAGCGTGACCGACGAAATCCGAACCCGCCTGCAAGCCGCATTCGATCCGCGCGAGCTTGAGGTTGTCGATGACAGCGAAAGCCATCGTGGGCATGCGGGGTATCAGGACGGAGGCGAGAGCCATTTCAACGTCCGCATCCGAGCCTCTGCATTCGAGGGGCAGTCCCGCGTCGCCCGCCATCGCGCGGTGCACAAGGCGTTGGGGGATATTGTGCCCCGGATCCATGCTTTGGCGCTGGATATCGACGTCTGACCCTGTTCCAAGCAAATCACAGAATCGCTTGGGCCGTTTTCCAGCGGTCGCCGTCAAAATTGCGTTTCTAATTCGCATGGGATTCCGGACTTGCAGAGCGATTGTTCAGGCTATGACTTTGGCGAGAGTTATAGAAACAGGCCAGGGACCAATTAGAGCGCCGTTTTTCGTCTTAATTTTAATTTAACAAACGATTTGTTGTACGAACATCTGGCGTGGTTTAGCGTCACGAAGCCTGCTGATTTGTTTTAGGGTGTTTTGGTGCGAGTACTATTTGTACAGGCCGGATTTGGGCCGGGTGGGGCGGAAAAAGTCATCTCAATGTTGTCGGGGCATTTCGCCCGGCGTGGGCTGAAGGTGCATGTGACGGCCTTCAGCATGCCCGAGCAGGGGCCGTACTTCGAAAATCACCCCGATGTTGAAATCAGCGCGCTGACCGGGAAGTCGGGGCAGCTCAGGCGCTTGATGCACATCCGAAAAACAGTGCGCCAATTCAAGCCAGATCTGGTGATCTCATTTCTGACCAAGGTCAACGTGCTGACCTTGCTGGCGACGCTGGACAAGCGCATTCCAGTCATCATTTGCGAGCGCAACAACCCAAAACGGCAAAATGCCCATCCCTTGTGGTTGAAGCTCAAGGCCGTGTTGGGGATGCGGGCTGCCAAAGTGGTCGCTTTGACACAGAAAGGTCTGGCGGATTTGCCACCGACACTGCGCAAGCGCGGCATTGTTATTCCGAACCCGATTACGCCCTTTGATGTCGTTGCCCCGACAAAGACCGGACCCGCGAGTCAATTGGTTTCGATCGGACGGCTGGTGCCCCAAAAGGGCTTCGATATGCTTTTGCAAGCCATGCAACGTATTCACGCGCACAGCCCCGAAACGACTCTGACAATATACGGAGAGGGCCCCGAACGCGGCGCATTGGAAACGCTGCGTCGGGATCTGGGGCTTGAGGGCGTTGTGAATTTGCCGGGCAATACGCCCGAGGTCGGTCTTTGGGCAAAAAACAGTGAGATCGTTTTGGCGACGTCCCGCTTTGAAGGGTTTCACAATGTTGTCGCCGAGGCGGCGGTCAGTGGTATCCCCATTGTGTCCTTCGATTGCGACTATGGCCCATCCGATCTTATTGATCACGGTCGAAATGGTTTTTTGGTGCCGACCGGAGATGTCGATGCGCTGGCCGCGTCTGCTTTGCAGCTGATACAGGATCCGCACATGCGCACGGAAATGGCGGCCAATCACACTGACATCCGCCACCGGCTGGCGCCGGACCTTGTGTTTTCGGTCTGGGATGACCTGATCGCGGAAGTCACGTCTTAGCGGTTGGGTACAGTCGGCAGGGCTTAGGCTTTGTCCGGCTCTTTTGCCGCATCATCGCTGTGTTTCAGCGTCAGGGGCGGTTCGTCTGCTTCTTCGGCGATGGGCTCGGGCGCTTGCACGGCCTCCGGCCCCGGAACAGGTTGCGCAAGCGGCACGCCTTCGGGTGTTTCGGTCGGGGACGGGGTGGGCACAACAGCCGCCGCGATCATCCGCCGGAACACCAGAACATTGCGCCAGTTCGTGGTCGATTTGGTCAGGCCCGAGCGTTCCTCGCTAGGCAGCAGTTCCGCCCGCTGGTATTCCCACCCGTCCTGCGCCATTTGGTTCAAAACCTGCTCAACCGAGGCCGCAAAGCGCCCCTCGACCGTTTTGACGCCCTTGGCCTTGGTGCCTTTTTGCGGGGCGGGGATCACCTTGTATTCGTAGCGCTGCATCAATTGTTTCCTAATGCCTGTTGCGGCCAACTTAGCACGCCAGTCCATGGGCGAAAGGGAGGTTGCGAAAATGGCGTCATTCAGCCGGTTTTCTGCGCCGCCTTGGCCACAACCGACAGGCACAGTTCGGTTGCCTGTGCCATGTCCTGTACCGAAATCCATTCCAGCGGTCCGTGAATGCATTGCATCCCGGTGAACAGGTTGGGGCAGGGGGTTCCGAACTCGGTTAGACGGGACCCATCCGTGCCGCCCCGAATGGGAACGGACAGTGGTTCGATGCCAAGCTCCTGACAGGCTTCGCGGGCCAGATCGACGGGCGTCATGTCGTTTTCCAGCCAATAGCGCATGTTGCGGTATTGATGGCTGATGTCGCAGGTGATGGTCGCACGCGGTTCGGTGGCCTGCACGGCGTCGCAGACCTGACGCACGATCTGCCGTTGCGCCTCAAGCCCCTCCATCTCGAAATCGCGCAGGATCAGTTTGAGCTCCATCTCGGATGAGCCGCCATTCATATCGGTGATATGGATGAAACCATCACGCCCATCAGTGGTTTCCGGGGTCATGGTCGCCTGCGGCAAGGTCTGCACGATCTTGGCGGCGAGGTGGGCGGCATTGACCATCTTGTCCTTCGCCAGTCCGGGATGGATCGAGACGCCGGTAATTTTAATCACCGCGCGGTCGGCCGAGAAGCTTTCGTATTCGATCTCGCCCACTTCCTGACCGTCCAGCGTATAGGCGAAATCGGCCCCCAGATCTTTGGGCAGTTGCGGGGTCACACCACGGCCGATTTCCTCGTCGGGGGTGAAGGCGATGCGGATCGGGCCGTGGGGGATGTCAGGGTTTTCAATAAGATGCCGCGCCATTGTCATCAGGATCGACACGCCCGCCTTGTCGTCGCCGCCCAGCAGCGTGGTGCCGGATGCGGTGATCAGGTCATGACCGATCTTTTCCGCCAGATAAGGATGTTCCGCAGGTGACAGCACCAGATCGGGATCATCGGGAAAGGAGATGTCGCCGCCGTTATACCCCTTGATCACACGCGGTTTGACTCCGGTGGCGTTGAACTGGGGGGCGGTGTCGACATGGGCCAGAAAGCCGATGGTCGGGCCGGGCGCGGTGCCGGGGATGGTCGCCACAACCACGCTGTCGCCGGTCAGTTCGACATCCTGCGCGCCGATTGCCCTTAGCTCGTCACGCAGCAGGTTCAGCATGTCGAACTGAATGTCGGTGCTGGGGGTGGTGGCCGAGGTCTCATCGCTTTGGCTGTCGATGGCCGCGTAGCGGACCAGACGGTCCTCGAGTTCCTGATCAAATCTATTCTGCATGGCACCTTCCGTCATCTCTGCCGAAGAAAGGGCGCAAATGAAAACGGAGTCAAGCCGATGGCCTGACTCCGTTCTATCCGGGTGAGCGGGGGCTTACGATCCCAGCTTTTTGGCCACCAGTTCGTTCACGGCCTTGGGGTTGGCCTTTCCGCCGGTGGCTTTCATCACCTGACCAACAAACCAGCCCGCCAGTTTCGGGTTCACCTTGGCCTTTTCGACTTGCGCCGGGTTGGCGGCGATGATCTCGTCCAAGGCAGCCTCGATGGCGCCGGTGTCCGTCACCTGCTTCATGCCGCGTTCTTCGACGATCTGCGCCGGGTCGCCGCCTTCGGTATAGACGATTTCGAACAGATCCTTGGCGATCTTGCCGGAAATGGCGTCCGAGGCGATCAGGTCGATGATCCCGCCCAACTGTGCAGGAGAAACCGGCGAGTCGGTGATCTCGTGATCTTCTTTCTTCAACCGGCCGAACAGCTCGTTGATGACCCAGTTGGCGGCCAGTTTGCCGTTGCGGCCCTGTGCGACCTCTTCGAAATAGGCGGCGCTTTCGACCTCGGCGGTCAGAACGGATGCGTCATAATCGGTCAGGCCAAATTCGCTGATAAAGCGCGCTTTTTTGTCGTCAGGAAGTTCGGGCAGCTTGGCGGCGATGTCGTCTACCCACGCCTGTTCAATCTCCAGCGGCAGCAGATCTGGGTCAGGGAAATAGCGGTAATCATGCGCTTCTTCCTTGGACCGCATCGACCGCGTCTCACCCTTGTCCGGGTCGTACAGGCGGGTTTCCTGATCAACCGTGCCGCCGCCTTCAACGATGGCAATCTGACGGCGGGCTTCGACCTCAATTGCCTGCTGGATAAAGCGCATCGAGTTCATGTTCTTGATCTCGCAACGCGTGCCCAGATGCGAGAAATCCTGCGTTTCCTGATACTTCTCATACGCACCCGGCAAACAGATCGAGACGTTCACGTCCGCCCGCAGGTTGCCGTTCTGCATGTTGCCGTCGCAGGTGCCCAGATAACGCATGATCTGGCGCAGCTTTGCGATATAAGCGGCGGCCTCTTCAGGGCCACGAATATCGGGGCGCGACACGATCTCCATCAGACAAACGCCGGTGCGGTTCAGGTCCACAAAGGACATATGCGGGTCCATGTCGTGGATCGATTTGCCCGCGTCCTGCTCCATATGGATACGCTCGATGCGGACCATACGCGCGGTGCCGTCGCCCATCTCAACTAGCACTTCACCTTCGCCCACGATGGGGTGGTACAGCTGGGAGATCTGATAGCCCTGCGGCAGGTCGGGGTAGAAATAGTTCTTACGGTCGAACGCCGATTTCAGATTGATATCCGCCTTCAGGCCCAACCCGGTGCGCACGGCCTGTTCCACGCAGAACTCGTTGATCACCGGCAGCATCCCCGGCATCGCCGCGTCCACAAAGGCCACGTTTGCGTTCGGCTCGGCCCCGAATTGGGTCGATGCGCCAGAAAACAGCTTGGCATTGGACGAGACCTGAGCGTGCACCTCCATCCCGATCACCAGTTCCCAATCGTGCTTGGCCCCGGCAATGGTTTTGACTTTGGGCATATCGTATGTCAGGTCGAGCATGGCGCGCCTCATATCCGCAGAAATCTAGACCAGCGTATTATGCCCGGCGCGCCAAAGGGGCAAGGGGGAAGGCGCGATTCAGTGCTGCGAAAACCGCAGGCCGGTCGGAGTGAAGGTCACATCCTTGCCGCTGCCCAGCTCATCCCGGAAGAAATCGCCAATCGCTCGCAAAGCATCGCGCTGTCCGCGCGCGGCAAACCGCTCGGGTGAGTTGATGCGGACCGAGTTGTTAAATCCGGCCGCCGCATGGGCCCAGATCAGCGGGTGAAGCTCGGTCAGGTGATCGCGGATCAGCCAGTTTGCAGCTTCGCGCATCTGGCTGCGCACCAGATCGGCTTGTTCGTTCAGGCCCAGCCCGTTTTGCAGCGTGATTGCGCAATAGGCGGACAGCATGTTGACCATCTGCTGATCGGGTCGCCGTTGCAGGATATCCCGCAGACCTTCCAGGAAATACTCGACATCCAACCGCGCGCAGGCCTCTTCATCCAGCGCGATGGCGTCGAACTGAACCCAGGTATAACCACCTGCGCCCCATGTCTTATGGGTGCGGGCAGCGTTGCGCAGGGCCTGAATTTCCAGCTCCTCGTAACTTCCGAACCAACGGGGCAGCAGGTGGCTGCCCATCGCGCGCATGTGGCGCTGATTATTCGGGTCCAGGGTGATCAGGCGTTCATATTCATCTGCAACCCGCGCCGTCGCCTTGCGTTGACCGGCCAGCAAGGCACATGCCGCAGCCGCGATCAGCGGGCTGTTGGGGGCGGCGGCTTTGCAATCCGGCAAGATTTGCGCCGCCCGGTCGAAATGCGCCGCACAGCGCGATCGATGCAGCGGCGGTAGGGTCGCATCCGCCGCGTTTCCGCGCCACGCCCATGCGATGTCGATATGGGCCAGCGCCACGACCAGAGCGATCATCGGGTCGTCGGGATTGTCGCGCAATTCGGATTCCAGATCTGAAATGCCACCCAGAAGGTCGTAATCCGAAATCGGTTTGCCGTCGGACAGGGCATGTTCTGCCGCCAGCACCACATCGGAACGCGCGCCAAAGGCCAAAAGATCGGCGATTGGCATCCCGTCCGGGGCCGCCTTGCACGCGTCGTCAGCGGCACGCATTTCCTTGGACAGTTCAGCCCAGCGATCCTGACGCGCCAGATGGCGGCCACGCTCAATCGTTTCGCGCCCGACCATGTCCTCGGGGCCCAATTTGGCCACGGGAATATTCAGCTGACCCTGCTCGGGCAAGGCCGCAGCCAAGGCGGACGTTGCGCTGAAATCAGACGCGGTTTGGGGTTTGGAAGCTGTCAATCGGGCAGAAAGCGCCCGTGCAAACCGGAACATGGTGGAACTCGAAAACTTAAAAACTGGTAACGTACGACTCAAAATTGGCCGGAAACTGCGGCTATTTCAAGTTAAATGCTCGTTACCTTTTATGAATTCTGCGCAATCTTGCATTGTTGCACGGATCGTTTCAGAAAACGGTAAAATGGTGGCGTTTGACGCGAAAACCGGCCTGTTCCAGCACGGTTTCGAATGCGCGATGCGGTGGAATCGACTCATCCGGCAGGCGGACCTTTTTGTCCGAGTGCAGAACCAGTGAGACGCGGACCGAGAAATCCCAGCGCGTGTCAAAGCGGATGTATTGGATTTCATCCAAGGCCATTTCGCCCTGTCTTTTGCCTGAAAACCAGCGCAGATGATCCTGATCCAGTTGAACGCCGGCGCTGCTGTCCTGAACGACGTCCCAGATGGCGGGCAAGGTCGCAAGGGACAGCAACCCGACGATCCACCACACCGCGTCGAACAGGATGATCAGGGACAGCAAAGCGGCATAGACGCCGATCAGAATCAGGATCGTACGCGGGTTCCGGTTGTGCCGCGTGAACGTGTAGGTCGTCATGCGCCCAGAATGCGCGACACCATCTCGGTCGTGTCGCGTGACAGGTCTGGTGTCTCGGAAATGCGGGTCAGTTGCGCGCGGATCAGGTCCTGACGGTCTGCGTCGTATCGCCTCCATGTCTGGAATGCCGAACACATGCGCGCGGTGGTCTGTGGATTCACCGGGTCCAGGCGAATGAGCCAATCGGCCAGCAAGCGATACCCTGCGCCATCGGCCTGATGAAACCCGGCATGGTTCATCGCCAGCCCGCCCATCACGGCGCGGAAGCGGTTGGGGTTTTTCCAATTGAAATCAGCGTGCTGTGTTAGCGTTTGGGCGGTTTTTGGCGTTGCCTCGGGCGCGGCCATCGCAATCTGCAGCCCGAACCATTTGTCGATCACCAGACGGTCATGCTGCCACTGATCATAGAACGCGGCCAGTTCGGCCTCGCCCTTGCGGGCGCGCAACAGGCAGGACAGGGCCGAGAGTTGCAGGGTCATGTTGTCCGATTTGGAATAGGCCTCCGCCGCCATCGCGCCGCCGTCCAACCGCGTGGTTAGGGCCAAAGCCGCACCTCCCAGCGCGCGCTTGCCGGATTGTTCCGCATCCGGCTTGTAGGGCGCGTCCACCAAAGCCTCGCTGTGCAGGCGGGGCAGCAGGTCTTGCAGATGCTGTGCCGTGGCCTGCCGCAGGGTCTCGGTCGCTGTCCAGATTGCCATCGGGTCGGGCGTTTCGCCCCGTTCATACAAAGCCGCCGCCAGTTCGGATTGCGTGGGCAGGCCCAGCATCAACGCGCGGTAGGCCGGGTCCAGATCGCCATCGCGTAATACCGCCAGCAAACCATCCAGGTAATCGGCATCCGGCACCGCCTCATCCGAGATCATCCGCAGCAACGTATCCTCGGCCAGCGCGCGCCCCGCCTGCCAGCGGTTGAACGGGTCGGTATCATGGGCCAGCAGAAACGCCCGTTCGGCATTCGAGTGATCTTGTTCCAAGATCACCGGGGCCGAGAAATCGCGCAGGATCGAGGGCACGGGTTTGGCCGCCAGACCGGTGAAGGTAAAACTCTGCTCGGCCTCGGTCAGTTCTAGCACCTCGGTTGCGCGGACCTCATCGCCATTGGGGCCAAGCAGGCCCACGGCGACGGGGATCACCTTCGGTTCTTTGGTGTCCTGACCCGGCGTGGGTTCGGTGCGCTGGCGCAACGTCAGGGTATAGGCGCCATCTTCCCAATGTTCGGCAACCGATACCCGAGGCGTTCCGGATTGGCTGTACCAGCGCTTGAATTGGGTCAGATCGCGGCCTGTTGTGTCCTCGAACACCTTGATCCAATCCTCGATGGTGCAGGCCTGCCCGTCATGGCGGTCGAAATACAGGCCCAGCGCCTTTGCGTAGGCTTCATCCCCGACAAGTCGTTTCAGCATGCCGATCACCTCGGCCCCCTTTTCATAGACGGTCGCGGTGTAGAAGTTGTTGATTTCCTGAAAGCTTTCTGGTCTCACCGGATGCGACAGTGGCCCGTTATCCTCGGGGAATTGCCGTGCACGCAGATCGATGGCGTCATGGATGCGCTTTACCGGGGCCGAACGCATGTCGGACGTGAACTGTGCATCGCGGAAGACGGTCAGCCCCTCTTTCAGACACAGCTGGAACCAGTCGCGGCAGGTGATGCGGTTGCCGGTCCAGTTGTGGAAATACTCATGCGCGATGATCGCCTCGATCCGTTCGAAATTCACATCGGTCGAGGTTTCCGGGCTGGCCAGAACGGCCGAGGAGTTGAAGATGTTCAGTCCCTTGTTCTCCATCGCACCCATGTTGAAATCGTCCACGGCGACGATGTTGAACACATCCAGATCGTATTCGCGGCCATAGACGTCCTCGTCCCATTTCATCGACTTTTTCAGGGCGTCCATGCCGAAGGCGCATTTGCCCTCGTCGCCGGGGCGGACCCAGAGGTTCAGATCGACTTCGCGGCCCGACATGGTGGTGAAACGGTCAGAGTGGGCGATCAGGTCACCTGCGACCAGCGCGAACAGGTATGCGGGCTTGGGCCACGGATCGGTCCATTCGGCCCAGCCCTCGCCATGGCCGGTGGGGTTGCCGTTGGACAGCAGCACAGGCAGGTCGCCATTGATGCGCACGGTGAAGGTGGACATCACATCGGGGCGGTCGGGGTAATAGGTGATTTTGCGAAACCCCTCGGCCTCGCATTGGGTGCAGTACATGCCGTTCGACATATACAGCCCCTCAAGCGCGGTGTTGTTGCCGGGGTCGATCTCGACGACAGCCTCCCAGATGAACGGGGCATCCGGGGCAGTGGCAGTCAGGCCCTTGTCGGTGATTTCGGGCGTGACATCGACACCGTCAATGGCGGCGCGGATCAGGGTCAGATCCTCGCCATGCAGGAAAAACGTGCGGTCTGTGGCCTCGGGGTTCGGCCGGAACGCAATGCGCGAGGTGACGCGGGTGGCGTGATCGGCCAGATCAAAGGTCAGATGCACATTATCCACCAGATAGCCGAAGGGCGTGTAGTCTTTCAGATAGATCGTGGTTGGGGCAGCGTCGCGCATCGGGGCCTCGTATCGATTGCTTCGGGCGCGACGTTAGGGGGTGCGCCGCCGGGCTGCAAGCAGGGTGGCGTCGGCCATCCGGTTCTCGGGTTTTGGTTTGCTCTGGTGTGTGTGGTGGGTTTGGTGGATGAATTTCCCAAGAAGAGTTGCCTATCGGAAACATCCGTCCTAATTGAGAACGGCATACAGTGGCGTACAAAAGCGGGAGACGTGGTAGATGAGCAGCAGAGAAACCCGGAGCGGCCTGCAGATTTCCGCAGAACTGACCGGTTTTATCGAAGGTCAGGCGCTGCCGGGAACGGGCGTGTCGCCGGAAACATTCTGGTCCGGCCTGTCCCGAATGGTCGAAGAGTTGGGGCCAAGGAACAAGGCGCTGCTGGCCAAACGCAATGAGATTCAGGGCCGCATCGATGGCTGGCATCTGGCGAATATGGGTCAGGATCATGACGCCGCCGCCTATCAGACCTTCCTGCGCGAGATCGGCTATCTGGTCGAAGACGGCGCGGCGTTTCAGATCGAAACCACCAGTGTCGACCCCGAGATCGCGCTGACCCCCGGCCCGCAGCTGGTGGTGCCGATCACCAACGCTCGCTTTGCGCTGAACGCCGCCAATGCGCGCTGGGGAAGCCTGTATGATGCGCTGTACGGCACCGACGCGATGGGCGATCTGCCCGAAGGTGGCGGGTACGATACCGAGCGCGGCGCCCGCGTGATCGCCTGGGCCAAATCGTTTCTGGATGATGCCGTGCCACTGGCCGAAGGGTCGTGGGCAGATGTTACCGGCCTGCGCGTCGCGGGCGGTACGCTGGTGCCCGCTCTGGCCAACCCGGCGGGCTTTGTGGGCTTTGGAGGCGCTGCGGATGCGCCCGAATTTGTGCTGCTGAAGAACAACGGCCTGCACATTCAGATCATGATCGATCCAACCAGCAATATCGGGGCGACGGACCCTGCCGGGATCGCGGATATGCGTCTGGAATCTGCGTTGTCCACGATTATGGACTGCGAGGACTCGGTCGCCTGTGTCGATGCCGCGGACAAGGTGGTGGCCTATAGCAACTGGCTGGGTCTGATGAAGGGCGACCTGACCGAAGAGGTCACAAAGGGCGGCAAGACCTTTACCCGCAAATTGGCGGATGACGTGGGTTACACCACCGCTGGGGGAGAGCAGGCAACGCTGAAGGGCCGCTCGCTGATGCTGGTGCGCAATGTGGGCCACCTGATGACCAACCCCGCGGTACTGGACGGTGAAGGGAGCGAGATCGGCGAAGGGCTGATGGATGCGCTTTGTACCACTCTGATCGCGATGCATGACCTCAAGCGCGAGGGCGGGAACTCGGTCGCCGGGTCGGTCTATGTGGTCAAACCCAAGATGCACGGGCCGGAAGAAGTGGCTTTCTCGGTCGAGATTTTCGACATGGTCGAAGACATTCTGGGCCTGCCGCGCAATACCGTGAAGCTGGGCATCATGGATGAGGAACGCCGCACGTCGGTGAACCTTGGCGAGTGTATTCGGGCTGCGAAATCGCGGGTGGCGTTCATCAATACCGGGTTCCTTGATCGGACGGGGGATGAGATCCACACCTCGATGGAGGCCGGCCCGATGCTGCCGAAAGGCGACATCAAGAACACGCCATGGATTGCGTCTTACGAGGATCGCAATGTCGATATCGGCTTGGCCTGCGGCCTGAAAGGCAAGGCACAGATCGGCAAAGGCATGTGGGCGATGCCTGACCGGATGGGAGACATGCTGGAGGCCAAGATCGGCCATCCGCAATCCGGTGCCACCTGCGCCTGGGTGCCGTCACCAACTGCCGCGACCCTGCACGCGACGCATTATCATAAAGTCAGTGTCCTGGACCGTCAGGACGAACTGGCCGGTGGTGGACCCCGTGGCACGCTGGAGGATCTGCTGACCATCCCGCTGCTGGGTGGGCGCAACCTGAGCGCGGATGAGATCAACCGCGAGATCGAGAACAACGCGCAGGGCATTCTTGGCTATGTAGTACGCTGGGTCGATCAGGGCGTGGGCTGTTCGAAAGTGCCGGATATCAACGATATCGGCCTGATGGAGGACCGGGCGACCTGTCGGATTTCGTCTCAGGCACTGGCCAACTGGTTGCACCACGACGTGGTGAGCGAAGAACAGGTCATGGCGGCGATGCGGAAGATGGCTGCAGTGGTGGATCGCCAGAACGCGGACGATGCGGCCTATGTACCTATGGCACCCGGCTTCGACGGTATTGCTTTCCAGGCCGCTTGCGATCTGGTTTTCAAGGGCCGCATTCAGCCTTCGGGCTATACCGAGCCGGTTCTGCATGCGCGGCGGTTGGAATTCAAAGCCAGCCGGGGCTAGGCGGCAATGGCGGGAACGAGGGGGCTGTCTGCCCCCTCGCACTCCCCCGAAGATATTTTTGGCCAGATGAAAGGGATCAGGTATGGGCATTTCCTTGCGCAAGGCGCGCACCATCATTCGTAAGGCTCTGGAAAAGGGGCATGAGATGGAGCTGAAGCCTCTGTCCGTTGTGGTTCTGGACGCGGGCGGTCATGTCATTGCGTTTGAGCGCGAGGATGGCGCGGCCCCCGGTCGGTTCGCGATTGCGCAGGGCAAGGCCTATGGTTCTGTCATGCTGGGCATGGCGGGGACGGCGCAGATGCAACGGGCCGAGGCGCAGGCCTATTTCATGGCCTCGGTGAACGGCGCCTATGGTGGTCAGGTCATTCCTGTGCCGGGCGGCATTCTGTTGCGGGACAAGAAGGGCGCTGTGATTGGCGCGGTTGGCGTGACCGGCGATACCTCGGACAACGACGCCGTGGCGGGCATGGCCGGGATCGAGGCCGCCGGGTTGACCGGGGAGATCTGATCAACCGGTCGCAGGTTTACGCTTGTGCGCAGTTGAACATTGCGTTGCGCTGTCATGCAGGGCGTGTTCTGTTGCACGTTCCCAAGTCTGCCGTTAGCGTCCATTCCAATCAGTGCAACAGCAAGGACATTGGAATGGCGCGGCCCGTCGTAGGCATCATTGGCAATTCTTACCTGATGAATGATCAATACCCGACCCATGCGGGCGGGACGATGAATTCGGATGCGGTGGCCAATGTCTCGGACTGTTTGCCACTGCTGATCCCGGCGGATCCGCGGTTTGTCTCGGTCGATGAGCTGCTTGAGACCTGCGACGGGTTTCTGCTGACCGGTGGTCGCCCCAATGTGCACCCCGAGGAATATGGCGAGCCTGCAACCGATGCCCATGGCGATTTCGACCGGGCGCGGGATGCGATCACCTTGCCGCTGGTGCGCGCCTGTGTGGAGCGTGGTCAGCCTTTCTTGGGCATTTGCCGCGGGTTTCAGGAGGTCAACGTGGCCATGGGCGGTACGCTGTACCCCGAGATCCGGGACTTGCCGGGCCGGATGAACCACCGGATGCCGCCGGACGGTACGCTGGAGGAGAAATTCGCCTTGCGCCATGTGGTGACGCTGACCGAAGGTGGCGTTTTCCACGACCTGTTTGGTGCTTCCGAGGTGATGACCAATACGTTGCACGGACAGGGGATCAAGACCGTCGGCCAGCGGGTTGTGATCGATGGTCACGCGCCGGATGGGACGCCAGAAGCGATGTATATCAAGGATGCGCCGGGCTTTACGTTGTCGGTACAGTGGCATCCGGAATGGGATGCGGTCAACGACCCGGTGTCCCGCCCATTGTTCGAAGCCTTTGGGGCGGCTGTGCATTTATGGAGTTGCGGCCACAAAACAGGTGCCTTTCAGAAATCGGCCTGATACGTATCGGGCGTTTGCATATCCGCCACATTCTCAAATTTAGATTTTATTGTAGCCAATTTGGCTTGCTTGGCCGTGTTTGCGTTTGAGAGGCTTGGGCCATCGTGCTTTGCCTTGGGCCGTTTGCCCGAAACGCAACTTTGGGGCCTGATATGCGACGACCTTTAAAGCGGATGCGGCGGTACTCTGGTCTCTTTATGGCCGCGTGTTTTGCGACTTTTGGTATTGCCGCTGATGTAGCGGCGCAGCAATGCGGTTCTTTGGGTGAGTTACTTTATATCGGTCGCACCCCGAACTCGGCGTCATCCGTTTGGCTATCCGCGACAGGGCAAGGAAAATTCCGTCTTGAAGCCGCGCAGCGCAACACAACGGTCGATACATGGAGCAGGTCACGCAGTGGCGTTCATCTGAGTTTTTCACCTTTTGTGTCGAACGGAAACGGCGGCGTGCATCGGCTGTTCGAGGTAGGCGGAGCCCCAAACGGTCGCGATTGTTTGATCGACACCCAAAACCAACAAAGAAATTGGAGCTTGCCCGGTGGTGGCAGTAGCTCTGGTGGCAGCAACGGCGGGTCCGGTGGAGGGAACGGTAGCGGCGGTTCCGGTGGTAGCAGTGGTGGAACCGGTGGCGGCAGTGGTGGCTTCGGTGGCGGAAGCAGCGGTGGCGGCTTTGGCGGCGGAAGCGGCGGTTTTGGCGGCGGCAGTAGCAGTGGTGGAACCGGTGGCAGCGGCGGCGGCACCGGTGGCAGCAGCAGCGGCGGCACTGGCAGCAGCAGCGGCGGCACTGGCAGCAGCGGCGGAACGGGTGGTTTCGCGGGGAGTTCTGGAGGATCTGGCGGGTTTCCCGGAGGTGGGTCGACAGCGGTCGTTGTGCCGCGTACACAGCCCGGCTCGTCTGGTGGTGGAACCGGCGTTGCCCGAGCGGAATGTGTAAACGCGGCGACAGGCAAGCTGGATCCCGCGCTATGTGACCCTCAAGTTGTTCCTATTGTTGCCGGGCCGCCATTGACGGAAGGCCGGGATCTTGCGCTGCCATCGCCATGGAACGTCTGGACGGATTTCTCCTACACGGAAATCGAGGATACGCGCGGCGTCAATGAGGTTGATGTCAATGACAGGTATTTCGCTGCTGGTATCGATCGGCTGGTACGAGAAGATCTGGTGATTGGCTTTCAGGTCGAGATGGAAAGTATTGATGTCGAAGGTTTTGAGGGTCAGTTCACGCAGGACACCCAAGGATTCGCGGCCGGTCCCTATTTCGCCTGGCGCATGTCAGACCGATGGGTCCTCAATGGCTTGGCAACGTTTGGTAAGTTTTCAACGGATGTCGGTGTGCTTGAGCTGAGCGGCGATTTCGACCGCACGCGATGGCGCGCCAATCTGGAAGCTATTGGCCAATACGAGGCCGGGCGGTACCTGATCAGACCGTCTATCGCCTTTGACTACTACAATTACAGCGCCGAAGAGTACGACCTGACCGGCACGGTTCTGGGCCAGCCTACCAACATAATCGGCGAGGTTGCCAAAGTCAGATACAGTGCCCTGACGCCGGAGTTGGAGGTGAGCAGGCCGTTTGTCACGTCGCGGTCCGTTGTATCTCCGTTTGCGTCGCTCAGCGCAACCTACTGGTTCGAGCGGGACGAAATTGGGGTCAGCGCAACATCGCAGTCAGATGTGACATGGGCTACGCGTATCGGCGTACGGGGACGTGCTAGCGAGGCCGTTTTCCTGGAAGCGACACTGGGATATCTGGGTCTGTTCGAGGATGATTTGGATGCGACCGAGGCATCCATCTTCCTGTCGGTCAATTTCTGACTGTGTCGAATGCAGATTGATCCCCGGCCCTGCACGGACAGGGCCGGGGTGTTCGCTCAGATCAGCAGATTGAACTGCTTCATCAACGGCAGGGTGCGGGCGCGTTCGCCGGTCAGGTCGAACAGTGCGTTGCCCAGTGCTGGCATTGAAGGCGGCGTGCCGGGCTCGCCCGCGCCGCCCATATGACGGTTGGTTTCCAGCACGCGCACCTCGACCTGCGGGGCTGTGTGCATGCGGATCGCGTCGTAGTCGGGGAAGTTGTACTGCTCGACCTCGCCTTCGGCAAAGGTGATCTCGCCGTAACAGGCCGCCGACAGGCCATACATCATGCCGCCAAACATCTGGGCCTTGACGTTTTCCGGGTCCAGCGCCAGCCCCATGTCGCACGCGATCCACGCCTTGTTGATGCGGATGGTGCCGTCTTTGTCGACCACTTCGATGACCTGAGCTACAGGTGTTCCGAAGCTGTAGGTGAAGGCCACGCCGCGCCCGACGCCGTTGGGTGTTTGACCCGTCCAGCCGGACATTTCTTTCACTGCTTCCAGGCAACCGGCCGAGGGTGCATGTTCACCCTTCATCAACTCCAGCCGGAATTCCAGCGGATCGCGGCCAGCGGCGTGGGCCAGTTCGTCCATGAAGGTTTCATGGAAAAACCCGTTATGGCTGTTCCCGACCGAGCGCCAGAAGCCCACGGGGACATCCAGATCGGCGATATGGCCGCTCACGCGATAGTTCGGGACCGCATAGGGCTGGTTAAAGAACCCTTCGACCAGAACCTTGTCGGGGCCTGCGCCTGGCATGCCGGTATAGCGCTGAACCGCCTGTTGCGTGCAGGATTGTGCCGCCACCTGACCGTCGATCAGAACTGCCTTGCCGTCCAGAACCGCGCCCCGTATCCGGGCGATGGCACCGGGGCGGAAATAGTCGTGGCGCATGTCTTCTTCGCGGCTCCAGGTGGTTTGCACCGGGGTTCCGGGCATGGCCATGGCAACCTTGGTGGCGATCTCACCAAAGTCCAGCTCTCCGCGCCGACCGAAACCGCCGCCCAGATAGGTGGTGTGAATCTGCACCTGTTCGGTCTCCAGCCCGGCGGTGTTGGCGACGCGGAACTGGATCAGGGTCGGGGCCTGGTTGCCGCACCACAGTTCCAGCGCGTCTCCGGTGTAAAGCGCAGTGGCGTTCATCGGCTCCATCGTCGCGTGGGCAAGGTAGGGCAGCTGGTATTCCGCCGTGATCTCGGTTGCGCCTTCGGGGGTGACGCTGACATCGCCGTCGTCGCGCATGGTCGAGTTCGGCGAGTCGTCAAAGGCCTCGGCGATCTTGGCGAAAATGCCATCGGTGTCGGGTGGGTAAGAGGCGTCGCCCCAGTCGACCTCGATGGCCTCGACCGCCTGATTGGCGAGCCAGGTGTTGTTGGCAATGACCGCAACGCCGGTGCCCAGATCGACGATCTGTTCGACGCCGGGCATGGATTTTGCGGTGCTGTCATCAAAGCCGTTCATCGCTCCGCCCAGTTTGGGGTTCATACGAACGGCGGCGAATTTCATGCCGGGCAGGCGCACATCGACGCCGAATTCAGCGGTGCCGGTGGCCTTTTCCACCATATCCAGACGTGGCTGGGTCTGACCCAGATAACGCCATTCGGACGGATCGCGCAGGGACACCTCGACCGGTTCCAAACCAGCGGCGTCCATCGCAAGCTCGGTATAGGAAATCTTGTCGCCATTCGGCGCGATCACATGGCCCGAGGCGGTTTGCAGTTGCGAGGGATCAACGCCCAGACGATCCGCCGCAGCCCGTTTCAGCGTCTCACGCGCCGATGCCCCGGCCTGCCGCATCCGTTCGAACCCGTCCTTCATCGAGGTCGAACCGCCGGTGACCTGCAGGCTGAGTGTTCTGCCCAGAACGCCCAGAGCCTCGCCCAGATTGTGCTGGAAATTCGAGATATCGTAGCCCTTGTTGGGCAGACCTTCACCAATCAGGGCCGAGTTGTAATAGGCCGCCGCTGCGGGGCCGTGCAGAACGGTGATCTGGTCCAGATCGACGTCCAGTTCCTCGGCAATCAACGCGGCCCAGGTGGTTTGTACGCCCTGTCCCATCTCGGCGCGGGGGGCAAACAGCGTCACGCCGTTCTGGTCGATCAGGATGAACGGGTTCAGCGCGGCCTCGCCGTCGCCGGGTTTCAGCGGGTTGGCGGCGGGCCGGGTGACGTAATAGGCCCCAAAGGCCACGCCGCCAACAATAGCGGCAGACCCGATCAGGAAGGTGCGGCGCAGGATTTTTCCAACTTTGCCCATAACTTACGCCTCCTTCAACTTGCCAGCAGCGTCGTGGATCGCTGCGCGGATGCGGGGGTAAGTGCCACAGCGGCACAGGTTGCCCTGCATCGCCTCGTCAATGTCAGTGTCCGTGGGCGAGGGGTTTTCGGCCAGCAAAGCCGCCGCCTGCATGATCTGCCCGGACTGGCAGTAGCCGCATTGCGCCACCTGATGGTCAACCCAAGCCTGCTGGATCGCCGACATCGCCGCGGGGCTGCCGACGCCTTCGATCGTGGTCACATCGCCCCAGACATCCGACAGGGCGACCTGACAGGATCGAACAGCCTCGCCATCGATATGAACCGTGCAGGCCCCGCAGGCAGCGACGCCGCAGCCGAATTTGGTGCCGGTCAATCCGACCTCGTCCCGCAAAACCCAAAGCAGGGGGACGTCATCAGGCAGGTCAACCTGATGCGCTGTTCCGTTGATTTTCAGGGTGGTCGCCATGGCACACCTCTCGCTCGCTGTGGCAGTTTCTGACATAATTGGTGAAAAGTGTCAGTGTGTCAATTGACAAAATAGACGAAAACTGTCAGAGCTTCGGAAATGAAGGATTCAAGTGAAGACAGACGGCAAAAGGCCATCCTGGACTCGGCGTTTCAGGCGTTTTCCAGCTATGGCTTCCGCAAGACCTCGATGGATGACATAGCGCGCGGCGCTGGAATGTCCCGCCCTGCTGTCTATTTGCACTACAAGAACAAAGAGGCGATTGTTCGCGAGCTGACGCAACTGCATTACGCAGAGAAGATTGCCGCCGTGGCCAAGGCTCTGGCGGTCGAAGGATCGGTTTCGGATATTCTTGCGTCAGCTGTCAGGGCACAAATGGATGGTATGGCGGCTATTCTGGCCTCGCCCCACGGGGTCGAAATGCTGGATACGACCAAATCCATGTCGACCGACATAGTCGAACAGGGTGAAGCCGATCTGACCGATCTTTTCGCTGCGTGGCTGACCAGGATGCAAGCCGAAGGCCGTGCGCAAATCTTCGCCGCGCCGCATGAGACGGCCACGACCATTACAGCAAGCCTGAAGGGCATCAAGCTGACCTCATCCAGTGCCCAGGATTTTGAACGGCGCATTGCCCAGTTGGCGGCATTGATCGGGGCCGGGTTGGAGGTCAGGTAACCCGCTGGCGGATCTTGTATTCGGGCCGGTCCCAAAGCCGGTTGCTCATGATATCTGCCAGAATTTCGACGGCCCGATCCACGTCCCCTTCATCGATATAAAGCGGAGTGAACCCAAAGCGCATGATGTCCGGGGCCCGGAAATCACCGATCACGCCACGGGCAATAAGCGCTTGCATCGCGGCATAACCGTCGGAGAACCGGAATGAAATCTGGCTGCCGCGCTGGGCCGGATCACGCGGACTGGCAAGTTCCAGATCGGGGCAGGTGGCCTCGACGCGGGCAATGAAACGTTCGGTCAGTTCGATGGACTTGGCGCGCACATCGTCCATCTCAGCCAAGTCCCAAATGTCCATCGCTGCTGACAATGCGGTCATCTGAATAACCGGCGGAGTCCCGACCCGCATCCGTTCGATCCCGGTACCGGGGCGATAATCCAGATCAAAGGCAAACGGAGCCTCGTGCCCCAACCAGCCGGACAAGGCCGGGCGCACCTGGTCTGAAAGGCGCGGCGCGACGTAGATAAAGGCGGGCGCACCCGGTCCGCCGTTGAGATATTTATACGTGCAACCCACGGCGAAATCGGCATTGCACCCGGCCAGATCCACCGGGATCGCACCTGCCGAATGCGCCAGATCCCAAACTGTCACCACGCCTTTGGCATGGGCCTGTTCTGTCAGCGCCTTCATGTCATGCATCCGCCCGGTGCGATAGTCGACCTCGGTCAGCATCAGAACGGCAACCTCGTCCGTCAGCGCCTCGGCCACCTGTTCGGGGTCAACCACGCGCAGCTCGTATTCCGCGCCGAGCGATCGCAACAGCCCTTCGGCCATATACAGATCGGACGGGAAGTTGCCATTGTCTGACAGCACAACCCGGCGGTCCGGGTTCAGTTCCAAAGCCGAGGCAACGGCCTGATAGACCTTGATCGATAGCGTGTCGCCGACAACAACGCTGCCGGGCTCGGCACCGAGCAGCCGCCCGATCCGGTCGCCCAGACCCACCGGCATCCCCATCCACCCGGCCTTGTTCCAGCCCGTGATCAGCATCTGGCCCCATTCATCGGACATCATGGCCTGAACCCGGTCCGCCGCCCCTTTGGGTACAGGCCCCAAAGAGTTCCCGTCCAGATACACCATGCCATCGGGCAGCGTGAACATGGCCTTGGTTGCGGCGAAATCAGTCATGGCAGCTCACTTTATCGTTTCAAAGTCGCGGGTTACCTTGGGCGTAAACGATCCCCGCCGCCCTGTCCATTGATGCGACATACTGGGGTTTTGCTATTTTGGTCTGAAAACGATAGGACAGCGCCCAGAAACGACACGTGCCCTTACGTGGCGTCAATCTTCGAGGATTGCAATGCGCTGGATTGATGTTCCCCCTGTTTGGCTTGCGGGTTTTGTCCTGCTGGCCTGGCTGCAGGCGCGGTTCCTCAGCTTTGGTCTGTCGCTTGACGGGGGGCTGACCGATCTGATCAGCGGAGTGCTGATCGGCGGCGGCATCCTTCTGGCGGTCCTGGCCGTTGTCGAGTTTCGGCGGCATCAGACCACCGTCATCCCCCATGGAACACCCAGCGCGATGGTGCAGTCCGGCATCTACAAGCGCAGCCGCAACCCGATCTATCTGGGCGACGTTCTTATTCTGGCGGGGCTGATCCTGCGGTTCGACGCGGTCGTGTCGCTTGCTCTTGTCCCGATCTTTGTCTGGGTGTTGGAGCGGCGCTTCATCCTGCCCGAAGAAGACCGGCTGCGCCGCACCTTTCGCGCCGATTTCGCCCGTTACGAACGCAAGACACGGCGCTGGGTTTAGGAGGGGGCGGCAATGACACAACGTAACAAATGCTGCGCTTGCGAAATAAAATTGCGCGAGATACACGTTTTCTTAACAATCAATACCGAGGACCTGCTCGGCCTTGGAACCACGGGAGATTGCCAGTGAAAATAGGCACACCAAGAGAGATATATGAGGGTGAGAATCGGGTTGCGATGACGCCTGAGTCTGCGGTTCAGTTGCAGAAGCTGGGGTA